>WGMF01000040.1 GCA_016125215.1 Phycisphaera sp. | reverse complement strand
GTGAGCCTCGATGGACGCGTCAGTGGTGTTGATCCCCGGCGACAAATGATAGGGTGAGCTGGGGCATAATCCGCTGCAGGCCTCCAAGGGGATAGTCGGAAGCACGGGCTTGACACCCGCAACAACGGGACCCCGTGTGGGCGTCGGCGGTCGATGGCGGTAGTCCCTACCCTACGACGCGTGACCCAGCCCCACCGCCCCCCCCCGGAACCCCCGGACCCCCCGGAACCCCCGGAAGTTTCCCCCGTGATGAAGAAGCCGTGGGGGATGACGGGCATGACGGATCGAGGCGATCGCGTGTGCGTGTGACAGATTGTAAGTAACACTTTGTCACACCCGCACGGACGAAACGCCCGGCCCGACCGACAGCCGCGGACCGTTTCACCGCTCTCTTTGAAATGTAAAACGCATTGCACCAAGCGAGCCGGGCTGTCCCAGCCCGGTCCTGCATCCCTCGCTTACGGCGATTCGTGCCAGAAGCGGTCGAGGATGTTTTCGTACTGCGGCCAATTCCCGCCGACCGTGCCGTAGCTATCCCAGAGCTTCGTCGCGGCGACGCTCGTGTGCAGGCTGGCGCTGCCGTCTGGGAATCCCGCTGTGACCGCGTACTCCTCGTCGTGGGCCTGGACCATGCCCGTGGAGACCTCTTTGTGGATCAGGTCGGTGACCATGGGTTGGTTTTCGTAGTCCGTGAACTTCAGCCGGGGGGTGTAGGTGTTGCTTGCCTGGCCATACTCCATGCGGATGTTATTGAACTGGTATGCGGTGCGGACGTAGACGCCTGTGAGGGTAAGAGGGTCGGCCCATTTCCCGTTGGCATCCGTGTAAGACTCGAACATAAACGCCGGGGCGGTCTGGAGCGGGCAGTAGAAGACGTGGGCATCGCCGATGTAGCCATCCGTCCACGCCAGGCCCAGGCCGGCAAAAACCCCAGCACGCCACGCGACGTAGCCGGCATAAGGTTGCGACGAAGTGAGGAAGATGGGCTGGGGCAGCGCGTTCTTGTGGTCAGATGCGTAGTTGATGCACCCAGTAAGGGACTGGTGGGCGTTGCTTGCGCAGATGACGTTCTTCGCCTTGCGTCTGGCCTTGCCCAGGGCCGGCAGCAGCAGCGCCACGAGCAAGACGAGGATCGTGATGACCACCAGAAGCTCCACAAGGGTGAACGCGTTTTTCGACGTTCGTGATGGGCAGGGCATAGCACGTCCTTGATCGAGTATTCCCGGTGTCGGCCCGGACGGCTTAAACCCATCCCTGGACTTTGTAGAAACAACGGCTGCAGGGTTTGAACCGATGCAGCCGTTGTTGGAGGAGGATCTATTTGGAGGTCGTGATCATCATCGTGTCCGCCGACGGGGCAGGACCATCATCAAGCCGACGACACCGATCGCGAGGGTGGCCGGTTCGGGAATGACGGGTGCGAACTCCGCGGCGACACTGACGCCTCCGTGATCAAACGTGGGTGTGAAGGAGCCGGCGGTGGCGACCGTTTCGTAGCTGGTGCCGAGGGATTTGTTAGCACTGCTGTAAAGGTAGGAGATGCCGGGGCCGGCCGTCAGGTTTGAGGCAGTGGGAATGGGTGAACCCGAGTACATGGCCCCTGCGATGACCAGGGAATTGTCATTGAGCGTGGTCAACGACACGCTGTTAGTCGTCGCGCCGTTACTTGCACCGACACCGGTCGTGGTACCACTCAACGCATAGACACTTGCCGCAAGACCGCGCATGCCTGAAACATTCAACACCAGGTCCCCAGCCGCGCCGGGGTTATCCAAGTAGAAGATCGCGGCGGTCGGGAAGTTTTGAGCAGTGCCCTTTTGGACAACGAGGTTCATCGTCTGGCCGTTGTATGTCGCGCTGTTGAAGCCATTGGTTGCGGAGGCTACTTCGCTGCCCAGAACGACGACCAGTTTGTCGGATGAACTGAGGTTGAAACCACTGAACGCGCTGGCAAGGAATGTCACCGTCGCACCGGTACCGAGATATGTATTTTTAGCTGCCGAACTGGTGGCATCCACAATGATCGCCGCGTTGGCCGACGTGGCCGCCAAGGTTAAAACGACCATGACAACGGGGATTGACTTGATAAATCTCATGTTTCAGACCTCCTGTTATTGAGTTTGCCGTGGGGCCATGCACCAACACGTGCCATAAATCTACCACTGTTTAGGTTGAATACAAGGCAATATAGCGCATATTTGTGTGTCATTTAGCGTCACGTTCGTATAGACTGTCATCAATATGGCTTACATCGGAATCCAACTCAGTCAGCAGGGGTTTTACCACCAACAGAGCTTCCGGGGGGTGTGTGATTTTGCCCGTCAGCATTGCCCGGATTGGCGGTTCCGGTTCCTCGATCCCGCGCACAAAATTTCAGAATCCAAGAACCTCGACGGGCTGGTCGTGGCTTCAAGGCAGGTCGAGATGAGCGTGATTCTGCACGGCTCTGGGCTGCCGATCGTCAACCTCTCCACACAGTTTCTCGACCCCCACCTCGTGCAGGTCTGGCTCGACGATGTCGAGATCGGTCGCATCGCCGCGGCCCACCTGCACCAGCGCGGCTTTCGACGGTGGGCTTACATCGGGTTCGACGACCACCTCGGTTCTCGGCGACGCAAGGAGGGCTACCTCAAGGGCATCCTCGAACTGGGATACACCCCCGACGACCTGGTGATGGACATCGGCGACTGGCAGGACGCGACCGCTCAGCCCAAGGTCGTGGCAAGACTCGCCCAAGCCTTGGACTACGACCCCCGACCCATCGGCTGCTTCGCCTTCGACGATGCGCTGGGGTCGGCGGTGCTGGGCATGTGTCCGGAGTTCGGCATCGAGGTGCCCAAGCGGCTGGGCCTGATCGGCGCTGGCAACGACGACTACCTCTGCGAGACCTCCTTCCCGACCATGTCGAGCATCGACATCGGCCACAGGGCACGGGGGTTCGAGGCGGCGCGTGTCCTGGCCAAGATGATCGAAGGTCAACCGCTCCAGACTCCCTTGCCACCCATCACACCCGTCGGCCTGGTCGTGCGCGAGTCCACTGGGCCGGCGGCGACCAACGACCCCCTCGTCGACAAAGCCATCGCTTTCATCCACCTCAACGCACGCAAGGAGGTCTACGTCGAGGACATCCTCAAGCACGTCCACACCAGTCGGCGGACACTCGAGCGCCGATTCCGATCGGTTATGTCGTGGTCTCCTCACCAGCACATCCTCTACGCCAAGATCGAAGAGGTGAAACAGATGCTCCTCACAACCGACCTGGACCTCGAGAGCATCGCGCGCGCCACGGGCTTCCCGTCGCGCACCTATCTCTCCAAGGTCTTCCGCAAGATGACGGACATGACGCCGATGACATTCCGGGGGCGGGGAAGGAAATAAACAGAACTGCGCAACCACTTGACCAGCCAACCCACGTGCGATCAACTGTCATGATGAAACATGTCGAGATCATCGATTCCCACACCGCCGGCGAGCCGACGCGCGTGATCGTCTCGGGTGGGCCTGACCTCGGCCACGGCGGCATGGCGGCGCGCCGTGAGCGTTTTGCCAAAGAATGCGACGGCTTCCGGGGGGGCGTGATCCTCGAACCACGCGGGTCGGATGTCATGGTCGGGGCGCTGCTCTGCGATTCGCCCGACCCCTCGTGCGTGGCCGGCGTCGTCTTCTTCAACAACGTCGGCGCGCTGAACATGTGCGGACACGGCACGATCGGCGTCGCGGCCACCCTCGCGCACATGGGACGCATCAAAACCGGCAAACACAGGCTCGACACGCCCGTCGGCGTCGTCCCCTTCGAGCTGCTCGATGAACACACCGTGCGCCTCCAGAATGTCCCGAGCTACCGCCATAGTCACAATGTGTTAGTCGAAACCTCACGCGGCCGACTCGCCGGCGATATCGCCTGGGGCGGCAACTGGTTCTTCCTCGTCAAAAGCCCGATCCCGCTCGACACCAAACACATCCCCGACCTCACCGCGCTGGGCCTCGAAGTCCGTCGATACCTCGATGACCACCATATCACCGGCAAAGACGGGGGTGTGATCGACCACGTCGAGTTCTACGGCCCCTCGCCCAACAAAGACGCCGACGCGCGCAATTTCGTTCTCTGCCCCGGCGCCGCGTACGACCGCTCACCCTGCGGCACGGGCACCAGCGCCAAAGTCGCCTGCCTCGCCGCGGACGGACACCTCCAACCCGGTCAAACGTGGGTTCAGGAAAGTATCATCGGCAGCCGATTCGTGGCCGACTATCAACCCGGGCAAGCCGGCGTCGTCCACCCCACCGTCACAGGCAGCGCCTACATTTATGGCCAAGGCCAATTGTTGTTTGACGACAAGGACCCCTTCCGGGGGGGAATCCGTATATGACTGAGAAAGTACTCATCGTCGGCGGCGGGATCGTCGGCCTGTCCTGTGCGCATTATCTTTGTGATGCGGGGTACTCCGTCACCGTCATCGACCGCGCGACGATCGGCGGGGCCTGTTCGTACGCCAACTGTGGCTACATCTGCCCAAGCCACGTCCTGCCCCTCACCGAGCCGGGCATGGTCAAGATGGCGATCAAGTCGATGTTCAAACGCCACTCGCCCTTCAAGGTCAAGCCGCGCTTCGACCTCGACCTCCTGCGCTTTATGGTCGGCTTTGCCAGGCGGTGCAACACACGCGACATGATCGCCGGCGGCCACGCGCTACAGCCCCTGCTCAACGCCTCGATGGCCGAGTACCGCAAGCTCGTCCAGCACCCCGAGATCGAATGCGAGTGGACCGAGGGCGGCATGCTCTACGTCTTCAAGACCCAACAGGCTATGGACCACTTCGGGGAGATGGACGCACTCGTCGCGCGGGAGTTCGGCCTGCCCGCAAAGAAACTTGACGGCAGACAACTGCGCGAGAAAGAACCCGCGCTCAAAGAGGGCCTGCTCGGCGGGTATTTCTACGATTGCGACGCAACACTGCGCGGGCGCAAGCTGCACGCGAGCTGGAAAAACTGGCTTGAAACGCGCGGCGTGCAGTTCATCGAACAATGCGAGGCACGCATCCTGCACCGCGACGGCACGGGTCCCGGCGCGAAGCTGCGTTCTATAGAAACTTCCGGGGCCGGGGGCAAACACGCGGCTGACCACTTCGTCTTCGCACTGGGCGCGTGGTCGCCGAAGTTGCAAAAGCAACTGGGCTGCCGCATCCCCGTCCAGCCGGGCAAGGGGTATTCGATCACGATGGACAGACCCGACCCCTGCCCGAAACAATCGATGCTCTTCCCCGAGACGCGCGTCGGTGTGACACCGTTCGAAGACGCTTACCGCCTCGGCTCGATGATGGAGTTTGTGGGATACGACGATTCGATCAAACCCGAACGCATCGGCCTGTTGCGTAAAGGGGCGGAGCCTTACCTCCAGGCTCCGCACACCCCGCGCGTCCACGAAGAGTGGACCGGCTGGCGGCCCATGACCCCCGACACGCTGCCCATCATCGGGAGAGTCCCCCGCTGCCCCAATGCTTATCTTGCCACCGGCCACAACATGATCGGCCAAACCCTCGGACCGGTCACGGGCAGACTCATCACCGAACTCATCACCGGTTCAAAGACAATCCTCGATGTCAAACCCTACGCGGTCGAGCGCTTCTGATCCCGACTCGAATGCAAAAATAATCCTGGTCGCTGTGTAACCCCCGGCGGGTCCGCGTGTCGGTAGAGATAATCCCAAGACACAGGAGCCAGATCACGATGTGCCCATTCAAAACGACCGTCGCCTTGTTGTCCATCGTATTAGCTGTGCTTTTCACTGTCCCCGCGTCGGCGCAGAACGGGCGGGGCACGGGCCGGGGCAAACAGGGTTGCGGGTGCCGGGGGCAGGGCCTTGGTGAAGGCGTGTGCATGAATTCAGGTCAAGCCAGCGCCCCCGATGCTATCCCGGAAAAAGCACCGGGTCAGGGCATGGGGCCGATGTTTGGCCCGAACGCCGACGAGAGTTTCGTCACCGACCGCGATACTTTTCACAGCCTGCTCAACAGCCACGACAAGATCGATCGCAGCGTTATGAAACTGCCCACGGGTGTGACAACGATCACCACGTCATCCGACAAAGAGGTGGCCACGAAAATCCGCGAGCACGTTGAAGCGATGTATGCCCGCGTGAAAGAACACCGGCCGATCCGCGTGCGCGACCCGCTCTTTGCGGAGCTGTTCCGGCAGGCTGACAAGATCGACATGAAGGTCGAGCCAGTCGACGGCGGCGTCCGCGTGACCGAGACGTCGGAGGACCCGTACGTCGTGCAGTTGATCCACAGCCACGCCGGTGTGGTGTCGGCTTTTGTCGAGTACGGTTTCGCCGAGGCGCGCAAGAACCACGCTGTGCCGACGGACGAATCGGCTCCCATGCTCAACAATGAACAGACACAGCACGCTCTGGAACTCTCCGCCCGGCTCGACCGTGTGTACATCCCCGCGCTCGCACTGACCAACCAGGGCAAGAAGGACGCCGGTCAGAAGGCGGTGGCACGCTTGGCTGCGGAAGCACCCGCGCTCACGGCGGAGATGGCACAGACGGTCGGTGTCGAACCCGGTCAGTGGTTGCTCGCAAAAGAAGTGGACAAAGCCATCCGCGAAGCCCAATCGCTGGTCGGGCAAGGCCAGCTCGCTCAGGCGCACGGGGCGCTCGAACCGCTGCGTAACATGTTGTTAGATGAACGCCGAAGGCTCGGCGTGGACTACCCCGTCGATGTGCTGAGCGACTTCCACGAGGTCATGGAAAAGATCGTGATGCCCGCTTCCAAGGCCCAGCCGACCGACGTGGATGACGCCATGATCGCCAGCCTCAAGGCCCTCTCGGTCGAAGCCTCGGCGTCGTGGTCGCGTGTCGAGCAGACCGACTTCAACCTCCCCTGTTTCGTGGGTCTGGACGCGCGGAAACTCGATACGCTCATCGCCGACGAACGCGCGGCACTGACCGAACTGCACCGCGCCCTGCGCGGGCGCGACGCTGACAAAATCCTCAAGAGCGCCAGGGCCCTCAAGCCCACGTTCGCAAGGGTCTACACGGCATTCGGTGATTTTCATCCCTGAATGCAATGGACCGGGCAGAGCGGTGCGGATAACACGGCTATGGGCGAGCGCTTTTATGCCTGCGATTTTTCGTAGGCGCTAACCTCTTCCATGCTCACGCCGAGCCATTCGAGCATGTGTTGCTCGTAGACCTGCTGGTGTTGTTCGTTGGAGAAGTCGAGGCGAAGTTCGTTGATGACCTTGGTGCCCTGGCCGATCCACTCGCGCCAGGTGTCGGCCCCGTAGTGGTCGTAGATGAACTTGCCGATCTTGCCCTTCATGGGCGGGTCGGGGAGTTTGGCTTGCGTGAGGCCGGTGCGTCGGTCGGTGACGGTGCCGGTGGTGGAGGCGGCGGCGGACGCGGGGGTTTCTCGCTTGGGGCGCGTGACTTCGGGCAGCGGTTGGCCGAGGTTTTGCAGGAGCGTCGCCATGGCGCGTTCGGGCATCACGTCGCCTTTTTCCGCGGCGGTTTTGTAGCCGGTCGTCAGCACCTTGCCGGCTTCGTCTTTGCGGTCGAGTTTGAGAAGGACCTGCCCGAGCAGTTGATAAGCGCGGGACAGGCCTGGGTCGAGTTGGACGGCTTTTTGAAAAGCGGTAGCGGCGTCGGCGAGGCGGTCGGCGTCGCGGTAGGCGTTGCCGAGGCTGAAATACGCCATGCCGTCCGGGGCTTCGGCGGCCATCTTTTCCCATTGGGCGATGCGTTGGTCGGTGTCCATGACAGTAGTCTAGCCCGTGATCGACAGAGGTCCACCGCGTGCGGCGTCGGCACCGTTTTGATCGAGGGGGCAAGATCGTGGATGATATGGCTATCACCATTCACCGGGTCCACTATTGAGGATCGAGCCATCGACAAGCAAGACCCCAACACGCAGGCATCTCCGCAAGCAACCCCGATGTTCCCCGGCGGCGCGGACCACCGCGACCTCTACCTCATCGCCGCGGGCATCCTGCTCGGGGTGTTGCTCGGGCCCGCTGTGCTCGGGCGGTTCAACCCGCAGGCGTACGACACGATGTTTGTCGGTTCGGGTGACGTGCCGGGAAAGATCGAAGCCTTCGACGCCGGCGCCCAGGTGCGCATGGACAACCTCCGCTCAACGGGCGTGACCGAATCGGCATTCGATGAGCTGCGACAATCGATCGCGATGGAGCGTGTGCCGTTGTTGCACCTGCTTGAACAGAACCGCCAGAAGCACCGGGCGGCGCTGTGGGCCAGGGCTGCGACGCTCGTGATGGCGCTGGTGATCGTGATGGTGATCGAGTCGGTCACGGACCCGGCGGCCAACCGTTTACGCACCCGGCTGGCGACGTTGCGTTACGCCCTGATAGCGGTGTGGGTGGCACTCATGCTGGCCCAGCCGGAGATGCTGCACGGGGTTTCGCCGGTGTTCCTCGGGCTGCTCGTGGTCGCGGCGCTGGTGGTCGGGCTGGCCCCGCTGGGCGGACGATTTCACACGCAGGCCCGAACGTGAGATAATGCCGCTTTGCGCCGCAAAACCCCCTTAATCGCCCGACATGCCCGACATCCATCCCTCTGCGATCATCGACGACGCCTGCGTGCTGGCACCCGACGTGCAAGTCGGACCGGGTTGCATCCTCACCGGCCCGATCAAGCTCGGCCCGGGCTGCCGACTCATCGCGCAGGTCTACATGCAAGGCCCGGTCGCCATCGGCCAGCGCAACACCTTCTACCCCCACTGCACCGTCGGCCTCGAACCGCAGGACCGCAAGTTCGACCCCAGGAAGCAAGGCCCCGGTGTGCTCATCGGTGACGACAACATCTTCCGTGAGGGCGTCACCATCCACCGCGCCACCGGTGACGCGCACCCGACCACGCTCGGGTCGCACAACTACCTCATGGTGAACTCTCACGTCGGCCACGACTGCGTGATCGGCAATCATGTCACCCTTGTCAACGGCGCGCTGCTCGGCGGGCACGTCGTCATCGCCGACCGCGCCAACATCGGCGGCAACGCAAGCGTCCACCAGTTCTGCCGGGTCGGTCGGCTGGCCATGCTCTCGGGCACGCGCGGCATCACGCAGGACCTCCCGCCCTTCTGCACCGTCTTCAACTCCCGACGGGTCAGCGCGCTCAACCTCGTCGGCCTGCGACGCAACGGACACAAGGACAACATCGACAACCTCAAGCTCGCCTTCAACCTCCTCTACCGCAGAGAGTTGGCCACGCCCAACGCCGTCGAACGCATCCGCAAGGAACTCGGCCACGACCCGGCCTGTGTCGAATTGGCTGACTTCGTCGCCACCACCACGCGCGGCATCACGCCCTACGGCTCGAGCGAAGAAGACATCAACGACCTCGAATAACCCGAACCGGACCTGCCCACCCCGGTGGGTCTGTAACGGTGGTAACGCCGATCACACCCACGCCCACGCCCCGACGGTGTTCCACGGCCGGTCACAACGCATCGCGCAATTCCAAATCGTATTTTTGACTCGGAACACAGCCGTTGGACGAGGAGTCACACGGTGGACCGTTGTAGACCCCAGAGAGGGGAACCGGCGAGACCTCCGGGGGCATCGCCGGCTTTGTGATGAGGGTCAGGGGAAACTTCCGGGGGCGGAGGCCACGGGTGACGGCGTTAACCACACAACATGCGATTGATTCAGCCTCACCAGCGGTACGCGCCAAGCGCTCGCTGGGCACGGTGTGTTACTGGGCGCTGGCGTGGGGGTACATGGCCGTCGTGGTCTACACGAGCCTGGTGCCCTTTGCGTTCCGTGACAACTGGCCGACCGCGACGAACTGGCCCGTCTGGCTCGGGCACACGCTCACCAGCCCGACCTGGCACCCGATGCTCTTCAACCGCGTCTCGTCGATGGGCCGCTCCAACATCCTCAACGACTGGCTGACTAACATCTTGTTATATGCCCCGGCGGGGTTGATGCTCCGGCTGCACTGGGCGCGGCGGGCGCGGGCGTGGCGCGGCGTCGTGCTCGCGGGGCTGACGGTCCTGGTGGTGAGCTGGATGGTCGAGTGTACGCAGACGCTCATGCGCTGGCGGGACGGGACTCTGCAGGACGTGCTGGCCAACGTGGGCGGCGCGACCGTCGCGGCGACGCTGGCGATAAGGCTGCGTAGCACCGTGGTGCGCGCCGTCGTGTGGGCGTACCGCCGGTGTGCGTACCCGATCGGTTCGCTGCGCATCGCGCTCGAAAAGCAAAGGCAAAAGCCCTACATGCTGGCCGGGGTGATCGCCGTCAACGTCGCGCTGCTGGCGTGCTGGTGCCGGTGGGGTTCGTATGGGCGGTCGGGCCAGACCGTCACGATCAACCTGATGCCCTTTGCCGGTGAGATGAACCACTCCTACGACGTGGCGGCGCTGCACGTGGGCGGGTCGCTGGCGGTCTACCTGCTCGTGGGTTTACTCCTGGCGTTACCGATGCTCTCGGTCAGGCAGCGCGGTCGGCTGGGCATGGTGGTCCTGGCCACGGCGGTGCTCGCGCTGGCGCGGGAGCTGCTCGACCACGGGCTGTTCAGGCAGACGTTCGACGTGACCCAGCCGATCATCGCGGCGATGGCGGGGCTGTCCATCGTGGCGGTGAGTTATCTCTGTGCTATTGCCGTGCATCATTCCTGTAGGCGAAAAACAAAGCACCCGGTGGAGTTCGAGCGGCGCAGGCGTCCGCACGAGTATTCACACGAACATTGACAGAGCGAAAGATGTAAAGTGGGTGTGCCACTGGCGGCTTGTCCGCCAGTGAGACAATCGAACGGTCCAAGCACTGGCGGGCGAGCCGCCAGTGGCACCCCGCGTCCGCACGAGTACCGCACGGCTGGCTAGTCACTCGCTAGAATAGCCCGCGTGACGCTCTTCTACCGCTGGCTCTGGACGCTCTTTTTTGCCAACCCGATGGTGGTGCAGGTGGTGCAGGCCGCCTCCCGCCGATCGCGGCATCTGTGGGTGCGCATGGGGTACCTCGGCGGGCTGATCCTGCTGGTGCTCACGGGCCTGTTCCTCGGGCGCGGGATGGCCAGCAACGTGAGTCTGACCGAACTGGCCAAGGCGGGCACGCAGGTCTTCCAGTGGATCAGCTACGGGCAGGTCATCTTCATCTGTCTTCTCGCGCCGCTGTTCATGGCCGCGGCCATCCAGTCGCAGCGCTCCGGCGAGACGATGGACATCCTGCTCACCACGCCGCTGTCGAACTTACAGATTGTTCTAGGCACACTCGGGTCGAGGCTGGTGTTTATCCTCGCGCTGCTCGTGAGTGGGCTGCCGTTGTTTTCGGTGCTGATGATCTTCGGTGGCGTGCCGGTCTCGTCGGTCTTCGTGGCCTTTGCCGTGGCGGGGTTGACGGCCCTGGTCGTGGGCAGCGTCGCGGTGACGCTGAGCGTGACGCGCACGGGCGGACGCAAGATCATTTTCGTCTTCGTCATCTCGATCGCGGCCTACCTGTTGTTTACTTATCTCTTCGACACGCTCCTGCTGCGCAACATCTCGGGCAACCCGAACGCGACGACGTGGCTCACGCCGCTGCACCCGCTGCTGGTGCTCGAGGCCTCGCAGTCGACCGCGACGTACCAGCCGCCGGGCGCGGACGTGCTCGCAAGCTACCCGGCTGTCCTGCGCTGGTACCTCGGGGAGCCCTTCAGCGCGTTCTGCACGATCTGTTTGGCAACCAGCGTCCTGCTCGTGGGCTGGTGTGCGTGGCAGGTGCGCAAGGTGGGGACGGACGTGAAGTGGCGTCGCCTGCGTCGGTGGTTGCGGTTGGGCGTGGCGGGTGAGAGGCGGCGCAAGCCACGCACGGTGTGGAGCAACCCGGTGGCGTGGCGCGAGGCGAGCACGCGCGGCAGCCGGTTTTACGCGATCATTGCCCGGTGGGGCTTCGTGGCCATCGGGCTGGTCGTGGCGCTGGTGTTGCTTGGGCTTTACCACTTCCAGGCGTTGTCGGGCGTGCGCTCCGCGACGGGGTTGCCGATGGGCCAGGCGGATGTTTTTCACAGCGCGCTGCTGGTGCTGTTGTTGTTGGAGTTGACGGTGATCGTGCTGGTGGCGCTCTACATGAGCGCGGGCGCGGTGAGCCGGGAGCGTGAGGACGGGACGCTGGACCTGATGCTGACGACGCCGATCTCGCAGAAGATGTACCTGTGGGGCAAGCTGCGTGGGCTGGTGAGTTTTCTGTCGATGCTCATCGCGGTGCCGGTGGGCACGCTGGCGGTCGTGAGTGTGTACACGATGGTGGCGATGGTCTTCAACTGGCCGACGGCGGTGTGGCAGAAGTTCGAGGGGGGCGTGACGGTCGATGTCCCGATCCTGATCTTCGAAGCGCCGGTGCTTCTGGCGTTGATGCTCGTGCCGTTCGTGGCGTTGTGTGTGATGGTGGGGATGAGCTGGAGCCTCAAGAGCAAGGGCGTGCTGGGCGCGGTGGTGCCCTCGGTGGCCATCATTGCGACGCTGGCCACCATCCTGGGCTTCTGCGGCATGGCGATGGTCGAGAATATCAAGTTGTTAGGCCCGGTGGTCAACGCGCTCAGCCCGGTGACGAATATCGTGATGGTCGTCAACCCGTGGGACCACGTGAGCGATTTCGTGGAGGACCCGCTGTCGGGCCGGGTGGGCATGGCGATGGGTGCGGTGGTCTGCGCGGGGTCGTACAGCCTGATTGTTTACCTGATGCTGCTGGGCATGGTCAAGAGCTTCGACCACACGGTCAGACGGCTCAGCGGGGGCTGAGCGGCTGGAGAGGAGAGTCTGGAGAGTAGAAAGGAGAAGTGGTAAGTGAGTCGGGGATCGGTCTACGCTCTACTCTCGACTTTCACTACACTAATCCCCATGCCCAGCCGAATGCACGACATCCGAAGGCTTGCGATGCAGGTGCTCTACCAGATCGACCTGCGTGGTGAGGGCGACGTGGAGGCGATCGTCGGCGCGTTGAACGTGGAGGACGCGTTCGACTCGACGGACGTGCGGGCCGCGGCGGTGAAGCTGGCGCGCGAGGCCTGGGCCGACCGCAATGTCGCCGACGCCCGTGTGCGTGAGCTGGCGCCCGATTGGCCGACCTACCGTCAGCCCGCGGTGGACCGCGCGATCCTGCGTCTGGCGTGTTTCGAGATGGCCGCCGGTCGCACACCGGCCCGAGTCGCCATCAACGAAGCCGTCGAACTGGCCAAGGAATACGCCTCAGCCCAAAGCCCGGCCTTCATCAACGGCGTCCTCGACAAGATCGCCCGCACGCTGCCCGAGACCGCGGGGGAACTCAAGCCCTGAGTCAATACGGGTTTGTTACGCCAGATCACCGACAAAACAACATGGAAAATGGTTAAGAACAAGGCTGCGAAATATACGGTAACGGGGAAGCAACCGCAGATTGCGCAGATTTCACAGATCAATACAGATTGGGGATCAGGGATTTCTGCCTTGAATCTGTGCCATCTGCGTAATCTGCGGTTTCTGTATCGGCACTGACTATTCTTCAATACCGTTCTTGTTCTGTTTGAATGACACCCCTACACACTGTGATATCAAGGACCCCGACCGTGGGACTGTTCAAGAGCGTATTCAACAAACTCAAGACCGGCTTGACCAAGACGCGGTCGACGTTCGTCGGCCAGCTGCGCAGCGTGCTCTCGGGCAAGCCGCTCTCGCCCGAGCTGCTCAGGGAGATCGAACGCCGACTCATCTCGGCGGACGTGGGCGTCAAGGCCGCGGGCGAACTGGTCAAGGACCTCACCGCCGCGTGGGAGCGCAGCGAGATCGCCACCGGCGACGATGCGCTGGGATTCCTCAAGGAGCAACTGCGTGCCTACTGGCCCCCGGAAGACCGGTCGTTGAAGCTTCGTCCCAAGGGGGAAACGACCGTCATCCTCGTGGCGGGCATCAACGGCGCGGGCAAGACCACGAGCATTGCCAAGATTGCCAAGAGCCTGCGTGACGAGGGGCGCAGCGTGATGCTCGCGGCCTGCGACACGTTCCGAGCCGCGGCGGTCGAGCAGCTCGAAGTCTGGTCGCAGCGCCTGGGCGTCGAGGTCATCAAGGGCAAACAGGGCGGCGACCCCGCGGCCGTCGCGTTCGATGCGGTTCAGGCCGCCGTCGCCAGGAAGGTCGATGTCCTGCTGGTCGACACCGCCGGCCGACTGCACACGCAGGAACACCTCATGCGGCAACTGACCAAGATCAAGAGCGTCATCCAGAAACAACTCCCCGACCGCCCCGATGAAGTCATCCTCGTGCTCGACGCGACCACAGGCCAGAACGCCATCACGCAGGCGAAGGTCTTCACCGAATCGATCGAGATCACCGGCATCTTCCTGGCCAAGCTCGACGGCACGGCGCGCGGCGGGATCGTGGTCGCCATCCGTGAGCAACTCGGTACGCCCGTCAAGTTCATCGGCGTCGGTGAGACCCCCGACGATGTCGAACCCTTCGACCCCGACCGCTTCGTCGAGGCGATGTTCGCCGCGGCTTAAATCACAGGCCTTAAAATTACAGGCCTAAAATCCCGTTATGGAACTGCCCATCTCCCAGTCGAGTTACGCCCCGTCGAGCGATGCGCTTGTCCGCGCGATCCAGCGGGCCGACGCCGTTCTCGCACGCACACACAGTGTCGAGGCAGACCTCGACGGCGCCACGGTTTTCACCCACCCGGATCGGCCGGCCGCGGTGATGGGGAATTTCGCGTGTGACCTTCTGGCTTCAAGCCGTGACGAAACCTGCGCCCTGCTCGACCGGATCGAAAAACACTTCCGGGGGCAAGGCACGCGCTGTGCGTGGATGACGACCAGCGATGCGCAGACGCCCCCGGATTTTGCTGACGAACTTTCCAAGCGGGGCTTTGTGCCCAGCCCTCGCCGGGTCTATCAACTTGTGAGTTGGCAACGCCCGACACGGCAACACGCCGGTTTGCGGGTCATCCCCGCGCGGGCTGACTACCCGCAGGCCCGGACGCTCTTGCGCACACAGGCCGCCGAGTCGCTGGGACGCAAGCCTGATGTTCAAGCCGCCGCCGACCAGTGGGCTGACTGCATGATCGACCAGCTCGACGAGCCACGCATCGACGCCTACCTCGCACGACTCGGCCAGCAGACCGTCGGTTACGTCGGCGTCCTCTCGCTCGGGCAGGTCGGCGTCCTTGAAAACCTTTACGTCCACCCCGATCACCGCAGACAGGGCGTCGCACGCACGCTCCTGTCTCGCGCTATCGACCACTGTGAGCGTGCCTTGTTCGAGGCGATTGTCGTCGAATGCGGTGAGGGTGAACAAGACCGACCCGCCGCGGCGTTGTATGAATCCGCGGGCTTCCACGTCGCGGGCCGGATCGTCCGTTACGTCCGCAAAGTCTGACGGATATCACCGCCATGCCCATCGACGATGCACAACCCGACTCCCCCGCCGCGCCCGGCGCGGTCGTGTGGGTGATCCGGTTGCTTGCGCTCGTGGCGCTGGGTGCGGCCGCGATGACGCTGCGTGCCACGCTCAGTCCCGACAACGCCCCGCCCGGCTGCGGTGGGACATCGGGCTGCGCGCAGGTGCTCAACACGCGGTGGGCCTACTGGTTTGGCCAACCCGTCTCGGCCATGGGCATGATCGTCTACGCGGGCCTGATCGTCAGCAGTGTCCATATCCAGAGCAGCCGGGACGCGGCAAGGCGGCGCGCGGGCTGGCGGTTGATCCTGGCGCTGAGCACGCTCGCCGGTTTCTCCGCGGTCTATTTTCTTGTGATTGAACTGGCCGTGGTCAAGGCTGTGTGCGTTTACTGCACCACCGCACATATCGCGGCCATCGCGCTGGCGGTTGTGGTTTACCTCAAAGCCCCGTCGATGCCCAGAAGCTCGTGGGCAGGATTGGGCGTCATCGCTGTCGCGGGGCTCGCGGTGCTCGTCGCCGGCCAACTTCTTGGCGAGCAACCCACGCACGACATCGTCCCAAGCCCGCCCTCCGAGGGCCCCGTCACGCTCGGCGGTACGCCCGACATCGACACCGGCCGCGGCCAAGAGCGCACGATCAGCGTCCTGCATGGCCAGGCAAGACTCCGCCCGACCGAGCACCCGCACCTGGGCAACACCGACGCCCAAACCCTCGCGGTCTATCTTTTTGATTACACCTGCCCCCACTGCCGACGCATGCACGCGATGCTCAAGGAGGCCATGACCTCACTCGGCCCCGATGCGCTGGGCCTCGTCACGCTGCCCACGCCGCTCGACAGCGACTGCAACCCCGACATCGCGCAGACCTCGCCGGAAAACGAACACGCCTGCACCTACGCCCGCCTCGCACTGGCCGTCTTCTACGCCGACCCCCGGGAGTATCAAGCGTTCGATGATTACCTGATGACAGGCGAGCGTCCGCCGTCGCCCGAAGAGGCCAGGCGCAAAGCGATCGAGCTTGTCGGTGAGGACGCGCTCAAGCGGGCTGAGGGCGAGGGCTTTGCGAACCTGCGCATCGCGCGCTACCTCGCGCTCTACCAGCTCACGAGGCAATACCGTCTGCCGATGGTCATCATCGGTGGCAACATCCTGCGTGGCAGGCCGGCCACAACGGGCGAACTGATCGCGGCACTCAAAGACCTGGGCGTCGGCCATGCGAAACTCGACTCGACGAGCAAAAATATTATTCCGTAAACCTAATACCTGAAATTAATTAAGAATAAGAACCAGAATGAGTTAACAAGAGAACAGAGGATAAACCGGGCCGGGGATGAAACCACAGATTGCGCAGATTTCACAGATCGATACTGATTGATGTCGGAGGACATCAGCCTTTAATCTGCCTCGAATCTGCGTCATCTGCGCAATCTGCGGTTTCTGTCTCGACTCTCACGTGTTTCACTGCACAAATACTGTCGCCGGCTAGGGGCCTTCTGTTCGGCAGTCCGAGACACCATGATTTTCCGGGGGTTCTCATCAAGCTTTAATGTGGGCGTGGCTAGCATTTTGCCAGATGCACCCACTGCGCGCCGGCACGTGGCCGACGCATGGGCGCAGGCAATCGGCTCGAAAGGTCTAGCGATGATGAAGCAAACGATGGTGAAGAAGACGGTGGTGTCGCTGCTGGCGGTGGTCGTGGTGGTCGGGTTGGGGATGATGGTCAGCCCGATGGTCCATGCGCAGACGGAGGGCGGGGACAACACCGGCGCACGGGCATCCGGGGGTGACAACAACAACCGGCAATCGCGCTGGGGCACGCCCGAAGAGATGCAGCAGCGCATCGAAGAGATGCGTAACCGCATGAACGACGCGGTCAAGGAACAACTGGGTTTCACAGACGCCGAGTGGGAACAGGTCAAACCGATGTATACGAAGGTCGCGGACCTCACCCGTCAACTCAACCGACCCGGTCGCGGGATGATGATGGGCGGCTGGCGTGGCCGACGCGGCGGTGGCGACAATGCGCAGGGCAACGACAGCAGCAACCGTCCGTCGTTCTCGATGCCCGGCGACGACAGCGCCTTGGGCAAGGCCCGTCAGAAACTCGAAGAGGTCGTCAAAGACACCAACGCCCCGGCTGGGGATATCAAGGCTGCGCTCGACGCCTACCGCACCGAGCGTGCCAAGGCCCAGCAGGACCTCGACAAGGCCAAGGCCGAGCTGCGCGAAGTGCTCAGCGTCCGCCAGGAAGCGATCCTGGTCAGCTACGGCTTGCTCGACTGACGCGTGTGCAAGCATTGATGCACTCTTGGCGTTAGTTAAGACAATGTGTGCCACCGGCGGCTTGCCCGCCAGTGTTTCAGGCTTACGGTATTTTCACTGGCGGGCAAGCCGCCAGTGGCACCCCGGTACACGGTCGGCGTTGGACCTGGATGTCCGACGCAGGCCGTGCCCGCAAGGTGAAACGACCTTCAAGGTTTTTCCATGATCGCACTGGTCGAAAAGATGCGCAGCGATGGCCTGCTCGACCAAGCCGCCGCCGAGCAGGTCCGTTCGCTCACGCAGTCGGGCCAGGCCTGCGAGTCGGCGATCCTGCAAGCCGGGGGATTATCCGAAGAGGCCCTGCACGCCTACCTCAGCGGCGCGTTTGCCCTCGAACGCATCGACCTCAAAACGCTCAAGCCCGCGCCCGACTTCGTTGCACAGTTCCCCGTGGCTGTCCTGCTCAAGCACCAGTTGCTGCCGCTCGACGAGGCCGACGGCCAGTTGCGTGTCGCCACCAGCCGACCGACCGACCGCGCGGGGCTCGATGAACTCCGCATGGCCACGGGCAAAACGGTCCGCCCCGTGCTCGCACCCGCACAGGAGATCACGCGGCACCTGGGCACTTCGCTGGGCGTCGGGGCCGACACACTTGAAGTCCTCGTCAGCGAGGCCAACGGCGACACCGCGCAGACCGACGCCGCGGCCGACGTCGTCCTCGACGCCGAGGTCCAGGACGCCTCGATCATCACCCTCGTCAACCAGGTCCTCAGCGAAGCCATCGACCGCCGGGCCACCGACGTCCACATCGAGCCGTTCGAAAAATCCATGCGCGTGCGCTACCGGATCGACGGCGTCTTGCAGGAAACGCCCCTCTCACGCGAGGTCCACCAGTTCCACGCCGCCATCGTCTCGCGACTCAAGATCCTCAGCCAACTCGACATCGCTGAGAAACGCGTGCCACAGGACGGCCGCGTCAAGCTCCGCATCGGCACGCGCGAACTCGACGTGCGCGTCTCCGTCATCCCCATGCTCCACGGCGAAGCCATCGTGATGAGATTACTCGACCGCACCGCCGCGATGTTCGGCCTGGAACACCTGGGCATGGCTGAGCGCGACCGCATGGCCATCGACCGGGTCCTCGAACTGCCGCACGGCATCGTCCTCGTCACCGGACCCACAGGCAGCGGCAAGACCACCACCCTCTACGCCGGCCTCACGCAGATCAACGACATCCAGAGAAAAATCGTCACCATCGAAGACCCCGTCGAATACCACCTGCACGGCATCAACCAGATCCAGGTCAACACCAAGGCCGGCCTGACCTTTGCGACAGGCCTGCGTTCGATCCTGCGTCACGACCCGGATGTCGTGCTCATCGGCGAGATCCGCGACCACGAGACCGCCGAGATCGCGGTGCAGGCCTCGCTCACCGGGCACCTGGTCTTCTCCACGCTCCACACCAACGACGCACCCAGCGCCACCGTCCGACTCATCGACATGGGCGTCGAGTCCTACCTCGTCGCCTCGACGCTCGAAGTCGTCATGGCGCAGCGCCTCGTGCGCACCATCTGCCCGCACTGCCGAGAAGAATACATCCCCCACGACATCGAACTGTTGCGTCAGACCTACGGCAGCGAGATGCCCGACGTTTTCGTCCGCGGGCGCGGCTGCAACGAGTGCCGCGAGACGGGCTACCTCGGGCGCACCGGCATCTTCGAGATCATGCCCGTGAGCGACCGCATCCGCACGCTCGTGATGGAACACGCCGCCGTGCCCACCATCCGCAGGCAGGCACGCCTCGAGGGGATGAGGTCGCTGCGCGAAGACGGCTGGCGGCTCTTGAGAAACGGCCAGACCACCGTGGAAGAGGTGCTGCGCGTGACCAAGGAAGAGGCGGCCACGGAGCAAACGACATGAGCGCGTTTGAATACCTGGCCATCGACACGCAGGGACGCAAGGTCACGGGCACGCTCGACGCCGACGCCCGCAACGCCGCGGTCAGCCAATTGAGAAACAAGGGCCTGACCCCCGTGCGCGTCGGGCCTCTCACTCGCACACAGATCACCGAACGACCGACCGGTTCGAAACTCACCCGCCGCGGCGCGGAAGACTTTTGCCGTGAGCTTTCAAACCTCCTCTCGGCGGGCATCTCCATGAGCCGGGCGCTGGGCATCCTCTGCCGACAGACCTCACGCCGCGGCGCGGGTGTCATCCGTTCGATCCACGACAAAGTCACAGGCGGGTCCACACTCGCCGACGCGATGCGACAGAACACCGGCTCGTTCACGCACGTCGAAACCGCGATGGTCCGCGCGGGCGAGTCGGGCGGGTTCCTCGACGTGGTGCTCGGTCAGATCGCCGACTTTCAGAGCCGGGAACGCGACCTCGGCGGCCGGATCAAGAACGCGCTGGCCTACCCGATGGTGCTTGCCACCGTCGCCACCGGCGTGATGGTCCTCATGCTCACCTACTTCATCCCCAAGTTCAGCGTCATGTTCAACGGGCTTGGCGGCAAACTCCCGGCCCTGACGCGCGGCATCGTGGCGGCCAGCGACCTGCTGCTCCACCGGGGGCTCTTCGTGCTGGCTGTGATTTTGGTTGCCGTCATGGTCATCCGTCGGAGCCTCAAGTCACCGTCGGGTCGCCTGCGCATGGAACGGCTGCTGCTCGTGCTTCCGGGGGTCGGGCTGGTGGTGTCACGCCTGGCGCTGGTGCGGTTTAGCCGAATGCTCGGGACACTGCTGGCGGCGGGCGTGCCGATGGTCTCGTCGCTTCGTGTGGCAGCCGAGGCGCTGGGCAACCAGGAACTCTCACAGACGATGCACAAATCGATCGAAGAGGTCGTGCGCGGCCGCAGCCTGGCGCGGAGCCTCGAAAGCTGTGGCAGATTGTTCCCGCTCTCGGTGATCGAGACCCTGGCCGTGGCGGAAGAAGCGGGAAGACTCGACAAGGAACTCATCCGCCTCGCGGGGGTCTACGAACAGGAACTCGACCGCCAGTTGCGACTGCTCGTTTCGCTGGCCGAGCCGGCGATGCTCTTTATCATGGCCACGCTCGTCGGCACAATCGTCATCGGCATGATGCTGCCCATTTTCTCGATGCAGGAGCTAATCAAATGAAAGACCAAAGCCTCACCCCTTGTCACTGCGGTTTGCGTGCCACTGGCGGTTTGCGTGCCACTGGCGGCTTGTCCGCCAGTGTTTCAAGGACGCCGCACGCACCGGCGGGCAAGCCGCCAGTGGCACCCGATTCCGCACGACACGCCTTCACCCTCATCGAGCTTTTGCTCGTGCTCGTGATCCTGGCGGCCCTGATTGCCATCGTCGTGCCCAAGGTGGCCGGCCGGAGCGAGCAGGCCCGCAAGACCGCCGCGATGGCGGACATCCACCAGATGGAGACCGCCCTGAGCTCGTTCGAGATCGACTGTGGCCGATACCCCACCGAACAGGAGGGTCTGGGCGCACTCATGGACGCGCCCGCCGACGTCGACGCTGACAAGTGGCACGGGCCTTACCTCGAAAAGGGCATCCCCAAAGACCCCTGGGGGCAGGCCTACATCTACCGTCAACCCGGCCGGCACAACACGACCGGCTTCGACCTCTTCTCCACAGGCCCCAACAAACAGGAAGGCGACGACGACGACCTCGTCAACTGGGCAACGGATGAGTGACAGACCGACAAAGTGTTCTATTTTGCGTGGTGCGGTTGTTCGCCCTCGCATGATGCTTCTTGAACCCCTCCCTCTTCAGAGGGAGGGGCAGGGGAGGGTGCGACTTGGTGAGTTGCTGTCTGAACAATTCAACCGTACATACCCGCGCTATCCCCTCCCCCAACCCCTCCCCTTGAAAGGGGAGGGGAGAGATCGGGCCTTTACGTTGATCGAGTTGATCCTCGTCATGGTGCTGATGCTGATCCTGCTGGCGATCGCGGCGCCGCGGCTGGACGCGTTCAGCCGGGGTAGGGTCATCGACGCCCAGGCTAACATGTTGTTAGCCAGGCTCAACGCCGCGCGTGACCGGGCCGCGATGCGTGCCACGCCCTGCCGGGTCGAGTTCGATGACCAGACCCACAGCGTGCGCACCACCGAACAAATCGGCGGGACGTTTGAACCCATCGACGACCCCGAGGGCCATGCGAGCACTCTCCCGTCGGAGATCACCGTAAAGATCGAAGAGTTAAGCGGCACGCCGAGTGTCAACAACTGGGTCGGATTCTCCCCCACCGGCGAAGCCGACCCCGTGGCGGTGCGGCTGGACAACGGCGTCGGCGACGTGCTTTACATCGTGGCACGCACGCCGCTCGAGCCGCTGGCCATCGTAAGCACACCGGAGGCCGCGACACCTTGAACGCAACGCGAACACAGGGCGTGACGTTGATCGAGACGCTGGCGGCGCTGGCGCTCGTGGCCGTGGTCGCGCCGGTGCTCACGCGGTCGTGGCTGATTGCGATGGACGCCGCGGCCCGGGCACAGAGCCAGACCATCGCCGCGACGCTGGCTGAGACCCGCGTCAACGAGATCATCGAGGACCGCGATTTTTCACAGGCCCAAACGACCGGCGACTTCGGCGAGGGCTACCCCGGCTACACCTGGCGCGCCACCGTCGCCGACTGGGAATTGGACAACCGCATGCGTCAACTTGAAGTGACCGTCGAGTGGACGCGAAGGCAACAGGCGTATGACGTGACGGTCGACACCCTGATCGATTCAAGCGGAGAGTGACCTTGCGCGGACGGGCGTTTACGTTGATCGAGCTTTTGCTGGCCGTGGCCATCACCGCGGTGGTGGCGGGCGTGCTGCTGGTCATGCTGCGCACGGGGCTGACGGCCGGCCGAACCATCGCACGCGCCTCGGGGGCGTCACGCACGCTCGTGTGGTGTGCCGACCACATCGCAGGCGCGATCGCCTCCGCCCGCCCGCCGCGCGGCCTGATCTCCGGGCCGTGCTACGGCACAGACGGCACGACCGACAGCCACGACAGCGACACCCTGATCTTCCACGCCGCGGTCGATCCCCTCGACTCGGGCTGGGGCGATGTCGTGGAGATCGAACTCACGCTCGAATCGCAGACCGACGGCAGCCAGAACCTCATCCAGATCACCACACGCAACCCGCTCTCGCCCGGCGATACGCCGACCCAAACCACCGTGCTCTGTCGGGGCGCACGGTCGCTCAACTTCCGCTACTTCGACGGCACGGGGTGGTACGACTCGTGGGACTCGGTCGAGCAGGGCAACACGCTGCCCGAGGCGGTCGAGGTCACGCTCACGCTCGACCCCACCGACACCTCCGATACGTCCGCCGAAGAATCTCGCCGAATCGAACGCCTCGTGGCCCTTCCGTGCGCGATCGGGCAGGAGGTGTCGCCGTGAGATTGTTTAATAACATCTTGTTAGGTTGTACCGTTGGGCATTTGGGTGCCACTGGCGGCTTGCCCGCCAGTGAGAAAGCCGTACGGTCACCGCACTGGCGGACAAGCCGACCGTGGCACCCGTATCGTCACCGCTGTGACACGGGATCGACCTTCATCCTGGCGCTGTGGCTCATCGCGGCGCTCACGGCCCTGGCGCTGTCGCTGGCGTACGGTTCAAACATCGGGCGTCAGCACGCGGCCAACATGGCGGCCCGTGCCCAAGTCCGTCAGACCGAACTGGCGGCGCTACGTTACGTCGTCCGTGGCCTGACCGATACCGACGGCTTGCTCCCCACCGACACCCAGATGCCCTGTTGCGCGATGCAGGTGGGTGATTGCGCGTTCTGGGTCATCCGGGCCGACGACGAGGGCGACGGCAAGCAGCACTACGGCTTGCTCGATGAGAGCGGGCACATCGACCTGAGCACCGCGCCGCTGGAGGTGCTCGAGCGACTTCCGGACATCACGTCCGAGATCGCCGCGGCTATCGTGGACTGGCGCGACGCCGACGAAACCACGACCGAGGGCGGGGCCGAGAGTGATTTCTACCTGCGCCAGCCGATCCCCTACAACGCCAGCAACAGCCCGTTCGAGTCGACCGAGGAGCTGCGCATGGTGGCCGGCGTCACCGATGCGATCCTCTGGGGCGAAGACACCAACCGCAACGGGATGCTCGACGCGTGGGAGAACGACGGCGACACGAGCGCACCGAGCGACGACGGCGACGGCATCCTCGACCGCGGCCTGGCGGGTTGGACGAGCGGCTTTGTCCGCTGGCCCACCCAACAAAGCAACAGCGAAGACTCGACCATCAACGTCAACACCTCGCCGCGCTCGCGCATCGAGCAGACCCTCCTGCGTTACGTCGAGCCCTCCCGCGCCATCGAGATCACCGACCAGATTGCCACACACCGCCCGATGTCTTCGATCTTCCAACTCTACTACACCGCGTCGCTCACGAAAGACGAGTTTGAATCGCTCGAGCCGGTGCTGGTCTTCACGACGCAGGCAAACCGATTCCGTTTGAACCTCAACGCCGCGCCGGCCGCGGTGATCGCCTGCCTCCCGGGTTTAACGGACAGCGATGCGCAGGCGCTGCTTGCGGCGCGTCTGGCGCTGGGCGGCAGCGGTCAGTCGCTCTCCTGGGCGCTGGACGTGATCGATAAGGACAGGCTCATCGAAGCGACCGGTGCGGGCGTCGTCGGGCGGGGGTATCAATACAGTGCGGACATCGTCTGCGTCACGGCGAACGGACGCGCGTTCAGTCGGGCCAAATACGTGATCGACGCGAGAAACACCACGCCGCGCGTCGTCTGGCGGCAGGACCTGACCGCGCGGGGCTGGCCGCTGGACCCGACGATCCTCGACCGCTTGCGTTCGGGCGAAGAACTCGAAACCGTATTGGCAGACGACCAACAGGCCGCGGGGCTGTGAGAGGTGAACACCGGTATGAAACTCAAGCTTGGCCACAACTCGCGGACGAAACACTGGGTGATGGTACTCGGTAAAGACCGGGGCCGGGGAACGGTCACGGTGGTGGACGGCGTGAACCCGTCGCGCGGCGCGGCGTCGCCCGTGGTGTTCACGTTCGCTGACGGTTTGTCATGGGACGACCCGCGCAAGCTGGGCGAGGCATTTGCATCCTATGCACGCGATCGCGCGTTGCAGCCGCGGCACATCGGTGCGATCGCCCTGCCGGGGGACTACGTCGCCCTGAGGCAAGCCACTTTCCCGCCGACCGAGGACCGCGAGATGCTGCCGGGCATGGTCGAGATGGCGGCGGACGAGCTTTTTGCCGAGCGCTTGGAAGAGTTGACGCTGGCGTACCGTGCGTCGTCTGGACCCGACGCGACGCGGGTTTCGATCTTTGCCTGCCACCGCGACCGCCTGGAGAAAATCCGTGAGTTCTGCGTTGCGGCGGGGATCGAGGGCGCGCGTGTGGTACCCATCGCCGGCGTGTGCGCGGGGGCGGTGGCCGATGCGGGGACCTTGTTGATCCAAAGCCACGATGAGGGTGAACTGATCGCCATCGACAAGGGTCTTGCGGCTTGCGTGGGGATGTTGAGCCTGCCCACGGGCCGCGCGGAGATGTGGGAATCCGAGCTGCGCAAGTTGTCGCTGACTTGGCCGATCGAGAAGAATCAAACGGGCGTGGCGTGGTCCTCGCCGGAGGTTGCCCAAACCGCGTCAAGGGCGCTGGGCATCACACTCGTGCCTGCGCAGCAGGATGCGCTGTCGCTCATCGCCGGCGCGGTGCGTCAGGTACGTGACGGATCGCTCGACTTCGCGGCGCGCAGGCGTACCGGGCCGAGCCGCAACTGGAAAACGCTCCTGCGTCGCGGCGCGGTGGCTGCGGTGTTGCTGCTCTGTGTGCTGGGTTACTTCACGTACGACTGGCTCGATGCGCGCGGCCGAGCGTCGGATGCGCAGCGCTGGCTCGACTCCGTCGAAAAGGACGCCGACACGGTCCAACGACAGCAGAATCTCATCGATGCGACCAACCCCTGGTTCCAGACGCAGCCCGAGCACCTCGAAGCGCTCAAGGCCCTGACGGACCAGTTCCCGGAGGCCGGCTCGGTCTGGCTGACAAGCTGTCAGATGGAAAGCGGGGGACAGGTCGTGATGGTCGGCAAGGCCAGGTCACGAAGCGCGGTGCTGAGCCTCTTGGCAGACCTGGAGAAAAGCACGCGGTTCGACCGTGTCACCCCGGCTTACATCCGTCAACAAACCGGCGGCGACGGGCTGGTCACGTTTGCCGCGACGTGCCGCTACAAGAAAGCGGGTGACGCATGAGCCTTTCGCAGCGCGAGCGGTGGATCGTGATCGTGACGCTCATTGTCGTTGGGCTGTTTTTCGGCGACCGCTGGGTTTTCTCACCCGTCTGGGACCGTTACACACAGGACACGGACCGCGCCGCGGAACTTCAAGAGCGTGTGTTCAAGACACAGGGCCTGCTGCAGCGCAGGCAGAAGATTCAATCCCTGTGGGATGCGCGTGAGAAGGCGGGGTTGACGGGCGATGTCTCGCGGGCCGAGGGCGCCCTGCTCAACCGCATCGAGCACTGGGCCGGCGGCGCGGGGCTGGCGGTGACCTCGATGAAACCCGAACGTGAACAAGCCCGGAAGAGCGACACCCTGTCAAAAGTTCGCTGCCGACTGAGCATGGTCGGTGGAATGGAAGCGGTCACGCGGTTTTGTTTTGACGTGGAGACGAGCGACTTCCCGGTGATGCTCGAGTCGGTGCAGATGTCGTCGAGCGACCCGAAGAAAGACGCGGTCACGGTACAGTTTGTGCTCACGACGGTCTGCCTGGTGCCGACCGATCAATCCTCGGGAAAGGTGGCTTCGACGGGGTCACGATGAAAAAATTTTTACCCATCCTCGTTGTGTGCGTGTTGTCGGCTATTTGGCCGATCGCGGTCGCGCAGACCACGAAAAGCCATGACAACAGCGGGCTGAACACGAAGCCGAGGATCGACGATTACCGTGTGGTCTGGCAGCACAGCGTGTTCAGTTCGTCGCGCCGCACAGTGAGGAGCACGACGACGACGCCCACCCAAACGCGACCGACCGAGCCGCCCGCGCCGCACGACGAGGGCTCGGACTGGGTCCTGCGCGGCACGATGTTCCGCGGGGACAAGTGGGTCGCGCTCTTCGAGAACCTCCGCACGGGCGAGACAAAGACACTCGACGTCGGCCAAAGCCTGGCCTCACGCACCGTGAAAGTCATCTCCATCGACGGCGTCGCGCTCGAGAACGGCAGCGACATCAACGTCGGCCGGAGCCTCACGGGCGAACTCGCGGTCACGACCTCGTACGCCCTCTCGGGAATGTCATCATCGGGCGATTCAAGCCACGGCAGCGCATCCACAAACGATTCCTCAAACGGGTCGGCCTCGCCTTCATCCAATACTTCCGGGGGTAGTGCTTCCGGGGGTAGTGCTTCCGGGGGGTCGATTCTTGAACAGCTCCGTCAACGGCGAGCCCAGGAAACCGGAGGCCCACGGTGAAAAGTTCACACTACATCAGAAAGTTGGCAACCATGAAAACCCTGCTGCTCTGCGTGAGCGTGTTTGCTGCGCTCCTGCTGGCCCCACAACATGTCTGGTCGCAGGAAACGGGCAACGCTGCGCCGGATGAAACCGCCGCATCGACCGTGGACGTGACACATCCGGAGACGGACCCTCACGACAACCCAAACCCGCATGCCCACGAGGACGCGCAGACCCACGAGAACGCGCAGGCCGACCAGACCGATCCAGGCGACGCGGTCAACCCCGGCGACCTGCCCCCGCCGCCACCGGATGTCTTCCCATTGTTGAATGGCGAACTCCCGCCCGTTCCGATGCCCCCGCCCGATGAGTTGGACGCTTCAACCGTCCAGTCATCCGTGCCCGCAACATCATCGAGCGATCAGGCGGTCGCACCGCCCAGCACAAACCAAGAGAACCCCGACCACACCGCAACCGCGCCAACTCCTCTGCCCCCGGAAGACGCGCCGGTGCAGCCGGTCGTTGCCGGTCCTGACCCGGATGGCATGGTGATGAACTTCCGTGATGCGCCGCTCAGCGCAGTGCTCAGCGAGATGAGCGATCGGCTGGGGCTGGTGATCGTGGGCCAGCCGCGCATCTCGGGCCGGGTGAATTTGCTCAGCAGACAACCGTTATCAACCGACGAAGCGGTCGAGGCGCTCAACTCGGTGCTCAAGGAGAGCAACCTCTCCGCGATCCGCACGGGTCGGAGCCTGAAGATAGTCCCGCTCGATGAGGCCAAGGTCTCGAACATCCCCGTGCGCGCGGGCAGCGACCTGGCCCGGCTCAAGGACTCGGACGTGATGGTCACGCAGGTGATCCCGCTGCGCTACGCCGACGCTGACAAACTCAAGAGCGACCTGGCCCAGCTCGTCCCCGAATACGCGCACCTCACGAGCAACGTGGCCAGCAACACGCTGATTTATTCCGCCACCGAGGCCGACGTGCGTCACCTGGCGCTGATCGTCAACGCGCTTGACGTGCAACTGGCCGAGGCGGATACCGTGCGCGTCTTCACGCTCCAGTTCGCCGACGCCACCAACACCGCCACGCTGATCGAGAAGGTCTTCAACACCGACAAGGCCGGCGGGACCACGGGCGACAACGCGCTGCCCTTCTTCCGTCGCGGCGGGTTCTTCGGGCGCGGCGGCGATTCGGGCGGCCAGCAGAACACCCCCGCTTCGACCAACACCGTCCGGCAACAGAAGGTCGTGGCCGGGGCCGACATCCAGACCAACTCCGTCGTCGTCACCGCGCCGCCCGAGATCATGACCCTCATCGAAGAGGTCATCAAGAAGATCGACAACAACCCGACCGCGGAGGAATCGATCTTCGTCTACCCGCTCACCAACGCCAAGGCCAAGGACCTCGAGCCGGTGTTGCAGGACATCTTCAGCGATGACAGTTCGACCTCCTCGGGCTCACGCTCGTCGAGCAGCCGGAGCAGCCGCAACAGCCGCAGCTCGCGCAACAACACCCCGCAGATCAACACCGGCAGCGCGGTGACGAGCAACGTCGCCGAGTCGGCCTCGGACCTGGCGGGCAAGGTCTACATCGTGGCGGAGACCGACACGAACAGCCTGCTCGTCCGCACCGCGCCGCGTTACTTCGACCGTGTCAAGGCCATCCTCGCCGAACTCGACCGCTCGACAAGGCAGGTGCTCATCAAGGTGCTCATCGCCGAGGTCACGCACGACAACGAACTGGACCTGGGCACCGAGTTCAGCGTGATGAACCTCAACATCGGCGGCGGCAAAGGCATGGTGGGGACGGACTTCGGGCTGGCGGGGGTGACGAGCGGCGTGGTCGGCAAGTTTGCCAGCGCCGACTTCACCGCGACTTTGCGCGCGCTGCAGAAGGTCGGCAAGCTCGACGTGCTCAGCCGACCGTACCTTCTGGCCAGTGAGAACCAGGCCGCCTCCATCACCGTCGGGCAGGAGGTGCCCTACATCACCAACAGCCGCGTGACCGACGCCGGCCAGACCGTCAACACCGTCAACTACCGAGATATCGGTATCCTCTTGAAAGTCACGCCATACATCGGGCCCGACGGCATGGTCATCATGGACATCAACCAGGAGATCTCCTCGAACACCGGCACGACGGTGACGGTATCGGAAAACTTCGATGCCGAGGTCTATGCCAAACGATCCGCCACCACGCGCGTCGCCGTCGCCAACGGGCAGACCGTCGTGATCGGTGGCCTGATGCAGGACCAGGTCACCAAGACCGACTCCAAGGTCCCGATCCTCGGCGACCTGCCGCTGCTCGGGGCCGCGTTCCGGCGCACGGACGACAAGAAGACCAAGACCGAACTGCTCATCTTCCTCTGCCCGCAGACCGCGCTGACGCCGGCCCAATTGCACGCGCTGACGGTCCACACACGGTCGAAGTCCACCGTGGTCAACGGCTCGGTCGAGCCCGGCGCGATGGACCGCGCGCTGGACGAATTAAAACCCCCATCACCGGGCGATGCCGCCGATACGCCCGACCAGCCCGACCAGCCCGACCAACCCGGGCAGCCCGAACAGAACCCCCGGGATGTCACACCATGAGACGCACAACTTACATTCTGTTAGTTGTGCTGCTGTCGGGCTGCGGCGCGACGGCTGTGACCCACGACGCCACGCCCGCGTCAACGGGGCAGCTCGACCCCGTCGCGGCGCAGCTCCACGACGTGAGCGGGTCGTTGCTCATGTTCCTGAGCGGCAACAACCGCCTGCCCGCGACGCTCGACGAACTGTGTACCGCCACCGGCCTCGACCCCGACAGGGTCGTTGACCCCGCAACAGGCAAAAGCTTTGCTTACCAACCCGGGGGGATGGCCACCACGCCCGACGACGGCACGGTCGTGCTGGCCGCGGCGCCGCACACGCCCAAAGGCCCGCGCTGGTGCGTCGTGATCGACCACAGTTCGCCGACGGTCGCCTGCCGTGTCCTGAACCTGCCCGCCACGCTCTTTGAACGGTGAGCCGACGCATGAAGGTCCTCGTGATCGAAGACTACGCGCCGCTGCGTGAGAGCCTCTGCCAGGGGCTCCGCGAAGAGGGTTACACCGTCGAGTCGGCGGGCGACGGGGAAGACGGGCTGTGGAAGGCCCGCAACACGCAGCCGGGCGTCGTCGTGCTCGACCTCATGCTGCCGAAGGTGGACGGGTTGACCCTGCTCAAGAGACTGCGTGAGAGCGACAAGCAGACACCCGTGCTCATCCTCACCGCGCGCGGCGGCGTGGACGACCGCGTGGCGGGGCTGAACCTCGGCGCGGACGATTACCTGCCCAAGCCCTTTGCGTTTGCCGAGTTGCTTGCACGGGTCGGCGCCCTGGTCCGAAGGCGATACGAACAGCGCAGCCCGCGCATCGACGTGGGCAAGTTGTGCATCGACACCGCGCAGCGCAAGGTCACACTCGCGGACGAAGAGGTCCACCTCACGCCACGCGAGTACCACCTGCTCGAACTGCTGGCCCGACACGCCGGCGACGTGGTGAGTCGGCAGGATATCTGGAACGCCGTCTACGAGTTCGAGTCCGACTCGTCGAGCAACGTCGTCGATGTCTACGTGAGCTACCTGAGGCGCAAGCTCGACAGGCCCAACGCCCCGAGCATGATCGAGACCGTGCGTGGCCACGGGTACCGACTCGTGCAGGAACCCTCACACCGTACAACACCCTGTTAGTCTTCAACATGCCCAGGGCTTATTCCATCCGCGCACGACTGCTCATCGGCCTGATCGGGTCGCTGACGCTCGTCCTTGCGGCCGGGGGCGGCGGGTTGTATTGGCTCCAGCGCGAATTGTTGTTGCAGGACTTCGACCGTCGGCTGGACCGCGGCGTCCTCGGCGGGATGCGCGCGGTCTGGCGCAGGCCGCCCGAGAACGCTCCCCCCGATCCCACAAACATCACTCAACCTCAGGAAGCTGCGCCCAATCTGCCCGAGCCGCTCCTGTTTGTCAGCATCTGGACCGAGGGTCAGCCCAAACCCGACGCGGTGGTGCCCGGAGATTTTGAGGTCGATAGCCGATTTATTGAGATGCTCACGGAGTCACAGAACTCGACACACTTGAGCGTGGTGCTGCCCGACGGGCGCGACGCGCGTGTGGTGGTGCGAAAGCTCTGGCCCTGGCCGGGCGCGCGCGGCGATTGGCGGCGTGACCGCAACCGTGACGAACCCAACACGACATCGCCACCCGAACCCGCGCAGACCCAGGAACCCCCCGCCCGGCCCAACCGCTACGTCATTGCCGGCGGCGACCTTTCCACGCTCAACGCGGCGCTGCGTGACTGGCTGCTGCTGCTTTTAGCCGGCGGCGCGGGGGCCGAGGTGTTGGTGGTGACCATCGTGCTGCTGGCGGTCGGGCGTGGGCTGCGGCCGCTGCGTGCAATGGAATCGAACCTGGCACAGATGGACGACGACGACCTGGGCGAGCGACTGGGCGTCGAGCAACTGCCCGCCGAGCTTCGACCCTTTGTCGTCCAGCTCAACAAGCTCCTCGAACGCATCGAGGGGGCCTTTAACCGAGAGCGCGAGTTCACCGCCAACGCGGCCCACGAGTTCCTCACTCCGCTCACCGCCATCCGAACACAGATCGAGGTCGCCCTGCGTAAAGAGCGATCAGCCGAGGAGTACCGCGCGACCGTCGAGCGCTCGCTCGAAACACTCATGTCCCTGCAGCGCCTTGTGAGCCTGCTCATGGACCTGGCCCGGCTCGAGGGCGGGCAGGTCCACGCCCGCGGCGAACGGGTGGACCTGGTGGGCGTGCTGCGCGAGAAATACGACCACGCCACGGTCGTGGCCGAGACGCACGGCTGCTCGATTGATCTGCAACTCCCCGGTGAACTCCATTGGCACACCGACGCCCGGTTGTTTGACCGCATCGCACACAACCTGATTGACAACGCTGCGCACTACGCCGACCCCGGCTCGACGGTCCACGTCGTGTTGCAATGTGTAAGTGACACCGTGCGTCTGAGCGTGACCAACCTCGCTTCATCGCTTGATGACCACGACCTGCCGCGCCTGGGCGACCGCTTCTGGCGTAAGGACGCCTCCCGCACGGACACCGCCGGCCACTGCGGCCTGGGCCTGTCGATCGTCCGCCGATGCGTCGACGTGCTGCGCGGCACGTGGTCAGCCCAACTCGAACAGGGCCGACTCACCATCAAGATCGACCTCCCGCAACTCGCAGAGCCGACCGTCCCCGGATCGGCAGAGCATACTCCATAAGATTGACGGGGCACAGGCTCTGTGTGAAGGTGCAAGATTGACCGGCCGTCAGCGACCACGGGCCATTCAAGTGCTTCAATGGGACCGCGGCTGTTATGCCGCGGAGATGCTCGCTGTAACAAGTCTGGATACAGGGTGTTGCAAGGCGTTTTGCGAGGGGTGGGGATTATGAAAGAATTGACATGGACTTGAAGTGGGTCTTGGTGCCCATAAGTCTTGACTTGTCAAAGACCGCGAGAGGTGCCCGGGATTTGGCGACCACTGCACCGCTCGATGATACCTAGACGATGTGGGCGCGGGGTGTGATGACAAAAGGTTTGCCCATGGGCATTTGGGGCTGTCTTGGAGCGGGGACGGGAGTTCACGTCGTTGCCCGGCCGCACGGGCCTGCTCGATCAATGAAAGCGTCCTGGCCTCGAGTTCGGGTGTGATCCCACCGGCGCAAAACCGGGCCGCTCCATCCGCTCGATGGCGAGGTGGCGAACCATCGCCGCGATGTGCGTCAGCTTGACGGGGGGGTGGCGATGGCGAGAGCCATCTAGGTTGCGCAGTTCGAAGAGGCGGTGAGGTTCTTGAACGACAATTCGAACGACAAAGCCTCAGGCATGAAGCCCTCCGTCGTTGTTTTTGATACCCGGTGTAGCAGACATGATGAAGCTTCCGGAAACCCAGTAGGGACGGTACCTGTAGATCACGCCGCGCACAAGACAGACAACTTGGTGAAAAGAGGTAGCACGATGTGACCCCGTGTTCAGTTCAGCATCGTGAGGACATCGTCGACCACGCGGCCGTTCCGGACAAGGGCGATGCCGGCCCGGCCGGCGAGGTGCTGCCAGGAGTCGAGTGGGCTTGCGTAGACGCGCAGCTCGTCACCCGGGCGCATCTTGGCTTTGTGCGCCTCCCACTTCTGAGCACCCCCGGACATACGCCCCTCTCTGACATCGGTGTCGATCTCTTCAACGGTGACGGCTTCCGTGAGCCAGGACAGGGGGATTGACATGGGCGTGCTCCGGTGAGGGTGGTGGGGGGCCTGACAATTGGATAATTCCAATTCACCTTGTACCGGGCAGGCCTGACAGCGCCGGTTCACCCGTATCAATCAAGCCCGGGATAGGCAGCCGGGAAACTCCCGACAGCCCCGCATGACACTGGGTTGTCAGGCCCATCATGTAAGTTCTTTTCCGTCGAAGGCAGCGCTGCTGAGCCTTTCCGGGTTTCGGGCTTGTGGCCCGAAGAGAGAGTTATTGCGGGGCGGGGGGGAAGAGAGTCGAGTGCGATGGGTGTGGGGCCGGGGTTGGATGACGGGGCCGGCCGAGGGTCAGGAGCAGAAACGAAATCAGACCTGCGTCATGCTCCGTGCCGCACTTGTCCCCTCGCCCACGATCTACGACACTCTGTTAGATTTTTGCGCTCCCACCACCCCACAGGCCCCACCCCGTGCCCGCTGACTACAAACGCATCCACCGCCTGCTGCACATCCTCACCCTCATCCAGGGTCAGCAGGGGTACACCGCGCAGAGACTGGCCGACGAGTGTGGCGTCACCGTCCGCACGCTCTACCGCGACATGAAGATCCTCGAGAGCGTCGGCATCCCCTACTTCCACGACCCTGAGACCAACGGCTACCGCATCCACAAGCACTTCTTCATGCCCCCGGTCGAGCTGACCATGGACGAAGCCCTGGCCCTGGTCGCCCTGGCTGAGCACATCGGCGGCAAGGAACAGGTGCCTCTCACCCGTGCAGCGGGCCGGGCGATTGCCAAGGTGCGTGGGCAACTGCCGCAGGTCATCCAGAACGAGCTGTCCGAGATCGACAAACACATCGCCATCGAGTTGGGCAAAGCCGGCCCGCACGACGGGATCCGTGATGTCTACGACACCGTCCGCCTTGCCATCGCCCGCAAGCGGGTTCTTGAGTGCCGCTACGAGTCGGTTGAGACCAGCCTGGGCAACCCCAAGAGCGACGGTAAGGGGAATGAAATGTTCGAGTTTCGGCCGTATGCGCTGCTCTTCTCGCAACGGGCCTGGTACGCGGTGGGCTACCACTGTGGTCGCAAGGCCGTCCGCAACCTCAAGCTCAACCGCTTCACCCACATCAAGCAGACGCCCAAGCCCTACATGATCCCGGACGACTTCAAGGTCGAGGACCACCTCGGCGACGCCTGGCGCATGATCCGTGGCCCCCGGAAGTACGAGGTGGAGATCGTCTTCGACCGTGAGTTTGCCGAGACCATCGCCGACACCCATTGGCACCGCACCCAGCAGGCCGAGTTCCACGAGGACGGCTCGATCACGATGCGTTTCAAGGTGGACGGCCTGGACGAGATCGTGTGGTGGGTCCTGAGCATGGGCCCACACTGCGAGGTGAAGAAGCCCCCGGAACTGGTCGAGCGTGTGAAGGAGTTAGCACAGGCCACGGTGACGCGCTACGGTACAGTCGGGGGCACAGGTCGGGACAGCGGCGTTAAGTCGACCAGAAAGAAAACCAGGCAACTGACGCATTGAGGTCAGGTGGCTGAGATAGCCTCGGGTTCGACGGAGCGAAACCACTCATGTCCAAGCTGGCGCCGCCCAAACCCGTAGTGGTAGACCACAGTCACGAACATGCCTTGCGCCGCGCGGTGCACGAGTTGTCCCGGTCGATCCGGTTGGGTAGGTCGATGACATGGCCGAATTTTCAGCGTCTGATACGACGCACGCAAGAAATACCCGCCACGGTAGACGAGTCGTGGGCGATATATCAGCGATTGACCCATGTCACGATGTGTGGTGCGGTGTTTCGAGAGGCATAAACCTACTGCTGCGCGTCATAGTCCGTCATGAATCCCTCTTCACCACAAACCGACGGCCTGCTTAAAGGGTTAGGCGCGTTGCTGGCAGAGCCAATCTGTATCGAGTCCAAGCGGAAGGATCACCTTGTAGTGATCTCTGGAGAACCACGAGAGGTTGTAGTCTGCATCACACCCAACAAGGTCAGTATCGCCAGGTACAACATGATCTGGTATGGACCGCACACACCCATACGGGCACCGCGTTTGATCGGATCGATCAGCCATAAAGAGGTGCCGATCCCACGGGTATTCACGAGGATAAAGCCCTGGATAGAATCCGCACAGACCAGTCGACGATGCTCATTCAGGACATGTCGGTACTGTCGACAGGTCTACGGCCCGGAAAGTCTGCACAATAATGATGTCTGCCAAGGTTGTGCGGAACTTTACTTGGGTGTCGTGCACTGATCCTCCAAGCGAGCCATGCGTACCTTCGTGCTTATTGCGTGCTGCAAAACCAAGCTGGAACACCCCGCGCCTGCCCGCGAACTCTATCGCGGTGCCCTGTTCCGTAAAGCCCTTGCTTATTCAAGACAACTGAACCCCGATGCGGTCTTTGTGCTCTCGGCGAAATACGGGCTGATTGGGCTGGATGACGAAATCGCCCCCTATGAAAAGACGCTCAATAGCATGCCGATCCACGAACGCCGTGTGTGGTACAACAGGGTGATACAGCAGTTAAACGAACGGACTGACCCGGCGAAAGACCGCTTTGTCATTCTGGCATCTATGCGCTACCGTGAGGGCTTGGTGGATCAAATGTCGCATGTGCATGTGCCTCTGGCCGGCCTGGGCATCGGCCGACAACTCCAGTGGCTGGACCGGAGACTACGTAATGAGTCTTGAATGTGAACTATTGCATGAATGGGCTCGTCAGCAACCGAGACGTCGCTTCCCGTTTGATGAATCCATCATTCCAACTAACGGCCTGTATCTGCTGTTTGAGATGGGCGAATACGGCCACGGTGGTGATCGGATTGTCCGTATCGGCACCCACACCGGCCCCAATCAACTCCGCTCCCGACTCAAACAGCATTTTGTCAACGAAAACAAGGACCGCAGCGTCTTTCGCAAACAAATTGGTCGCAGCCTGCTGCAGCGAGACCACGACCCTTACCTCGATGCTTGGGATCTGGATCGAACTTCGCAAAGAGGCAAACAGGCCGCAGAATCGGCTTATGACGCCGCGAAGCAACAAGCCGTGGAGACAAGGGTATCAGAGCACATCCGTAGCAAGCTCTCTTTTGTCGTCGTTGCTATAGATAGCAAAGCCCAACGACTCGAAGTTGAATCGCAACTGATTTCGACAGTTTCGCTTTGCACAGGATGCAGCCCGTCATCGATTTGGCTGGGGCTTCAATCACCCAATGACAAAATCCGTAGATCGGGATTGTGGCAGATCAATGAGCTCTGGAAGAACCCCATGAGTCTTCAGAAGCTTCGACAATTGTTCTCAACTTGAATGTTCATCGCAAGCTTCCGATCGTGCCCTGACACGATGCTGGGACCACGTAAAGGTGTCAGGATGAATAATGACGGAGACTTCCGGCGGATTTGAATCCGCCTCTAGATTCTGTAGCCCGTGGTCATGATTGACGTTTAAAGGCCAGCAAATGGTCTTGAGAACCCGATCATGAACTTGACACTGGACTTCCCCACGAATGGTGGGCGCGTCGAAAGACAGCATAATGGCTGTCGAAGGAGCGCGCCATGGCCAAGAGGAAGTTCACACGCGGGTTCAAGGAATCGGCGGTTCGTCTGGTCCGGCAGCAGGGCTACACCGTCGCCCAGGCGGCCAAGAGCCTGGGGGTGGACGCGGGGAGTATCCGGGGCTGGCTGGCCAAGTTCGGCCAGGGCGGTGAGGGCCTGACCCCTACCGGGGGCGGGGCTTCCGGGGGCGGGGCTTCCGGGGGCGGGGCTTCCGGGGGCGACGGGGCGTTGCGGGCCGAGAACCAGCGGCTGCGTCGTGAGAACGCACGGCTGCTGATGGAGCGTGAGATTTTAAAAAAAGCGGCGGCGTTCTTTGCCAAGGAGCAGCCATGAAGTTCGCCTTCATCCGTGAGCACCGCACGCGTTGGTCCGTCACGGTGATGTGCCGTGTGCTGGGCGTGAACTGGTTCACACTGCCGATGGCAAGGATGCGTCCCCATCGCCGTTGGATCATGGCCGGTGTCAGACGCTGGATGAGTTGGAACGACGCGCGGACATTGACGGCCATCTCACGGTCGAACTCCTCGAGCGGGAACGTTTGCCAGGGGTGCTTTTCCTGCACGGAAGCGTTGAGCACAAGGATGTCGACGCCCGGCGGCGCAAGCGCGTGATCCGCCAGCCGATCCACCCCGTCCCGCGAAGCCAGGTCCGCCAGGACCACACCCCCGTGGCCGCCCGAGGCTTCGATCTCACGCACCCCGTCCCGCGCAGCTGCTTCGTGGTGGACCGCATGAACCCACACCCGGGCCCCGTGATGCGCCAGGGCCAGCGCGATCGCACGCCCGATGCCCCGGCTCGACCCGTTCACCAGCGCGCCGCGGCCACGCAGGTCGAACCGATCATTGCCCAACATGTGTGTCGATCCGTTCACGCCCGATCCTCCCTCGCGTACCAACGCCTCATCACCTGTGCGGCGGGCTTGCCGTCGATCGTGAACCCCTTGTCGCCGCGTGGGTCGTCCTTGAATTGCGGTCGGTCGTTCTGTTCGTCCCACTTCCACCAGTACATCCCGGACCACCACGGCTCGTCCCAGTAGGTGCGCAGCACCGCTTCGAGGTAGCGGGCCTGCTCATCCGGGTCGTAACGCCCCTGCCCGCTCCATCCCGAGGGGGGCATCGCCCCGCCGGTGCTGGATGTGCAACCGCACTCACCGAACTGGATCGGTTTGCGGTACAAGTCGGCCATGTCCTGCGCACAGGCGTCGTCTCCGCCGCCCGGACGGTCGTATCGCCAGAACAGGCACGCGATCATGGGGATGCGGTCGCGCACCGATCCGCCGAGCAGGTCGGCCATCGGCCGATTGAGCACTTTGCCCATGATGTCCAGGCACGCAGTCTCGATCGCGCCGTACACGCGCATGTCCACGATCTTTATCACGACGCCTTTCGCGCTGGGTTGTTCTGTCCGTCGCGCGTCACTGAGCGCTGGACATCCTGGACCGTGCGCAACAGTTCGGCGCGGTGCCTCTGGATCGTGGCTCGCCGACCGGGGCGGGCAAACTCCATCAAGGTCACCGCATAGGACGCGTCCGTCCGGGGTTCGTGCCAGGGGACCGAGAGGGTGTGGATGGCGGGGTGGTATTGACCCCGGTCGACGCAGTACCCCACCGATCGGCACTGGCGGACCCGCGCCGCCACGTCCCGCCGGCTCTGCCACTTCCAGACTTCCCTCGGGGCACCGGCCAGTAGCCGTTCGACCTGTTCATCATCGATCTGCGCCAGCAGACACGACCCCGACGAACCCAGCGCGAGGTGGAAACGCACGCCCACACGCCCTGTGACGGTCATGGGTTCAAACGCATCGACACGCAGGAGCGTGACCGCCTCGGAGCCCTGACGGGCCGTGAGCTTCGCGGACAACCCGGTCCGGTCCACCAGCCGATTCATGGCAGGCGTCAACGCTTCGATCACCGCCTGGTGGCCCAGGAAGGGCTGAACCAAAGGCAACAGGCCCAACGACAGTTCATACCCCACACCGGCCGACTTCGGGCGCACCCAGTCGGCCGCGATGAGGGTCTGGAGGATGCGGTAGCAGGTGCTGGGCGAGAGCTTGAGCAACCGCGCCAGGTCGGCCACGGACAGGTTCTGTGCGCCGCCCGTGATCGCTTCCAACACGCGCAGGGCCTTATTGAGCACCGGTATTTGATGACGCATAGGGTTCACACTGTTATTTCATTAGATAATGAACTTTTTATTATTTGGATTAATGATACCTCAACACCCATCGAGTTGACGGGAAACAAGGGTAAGACAACAAAAAGTCATGCATCCGGCCGCGTGCGCCTTTACGCGCGAACCGTGCAACAAATGGCCCGTGGGTTGAGCCTGCTCGACAGCGCTGACCTGCCGGCACTCATCGCGCAATCATTCGAGCCGAAAAACCCCGGCGGGGCGTATCGCCTCGTGCTGTTGCCCTGACCTGCCTGCCCGATGTGTGTGGCCAAGCGGTTCGTTGACCGGCTTGCGTTGTCGTGAGGGAATTGAACTATCCGTCACGTGGGCGCTTCAGCGCAACACGAAAATACAGGTCATCGGTCTGTGTGGCGGGGCTTGCACCGTGGAGTTCAACGGATGCCTTGAGCACCCGGTTCTCAGCGGGGATAATGAAGGCTTGATTCCAGATAAGAAACCGGAAACCTGCACCGTCTTAAGCCAATAGTCATAGTGGAAAGCACCGGATGACCCTCGAATCTTCAGTCAAGCGTGATAACGTCCGTGATGACTCTCTGTTGCCGATCAATCTGCGATGTGAGTTCGCGCAAAACCCCCTCGGCATCGACCGTGCCCGGCCCGGGCTGTCCTGGGGGCTGCACAGTCCTCTGCGCAACCCATCGCAGAGCGCTTACCAAATCTTCGTCGCCAGCACGGATGAATTGCTGTCTGAAAATAATTCGGACCTTTGGGACAGCGGCCGGGTGACGACAAACCAAACGCTTGACATCCCGTACCAAGGTCGGCCGCTGCAATCGTCAGAGCGTGTGTACTGGAAAGTGCGGGCGTGGGACCGGGATGGCAAGGTTTCACCTTGGAGCCAAACCGCCAGTTGGGAGATGGGATTGCTCTCTTCAGCGGACTGGGAGGCCACGTGGATCAACGACGGCAAGCCCAATCCGACGAACGACGAAGACTTTTACCGCGAAGACCCCGCTCCGATGTTCCGTAGGGAGTTTGTTGTCCGCACCGACCTGTTGCGGGCGCGGCTTCATATCTCCGGGCTGGGTTACTACGAGGCCAGTCTCAACGGCAATCGCGTGGGCGATCATGTGCTCGACCCGGGCTGGACGCGATACTCCAGTCGTGTGCTCTACAGCACCTACGACGTCACTCAAGCGGTGCGGCCGGGCGTCAACTGTTTGGGCGTGATGCTGGGGCGCGGCTGGTACAACCCGCTGCCGCTGCGCATGTGGGGCCACCTGAACCTGCGCGAGCATGTACCCGTAGGTCGGCCGCGTTTCATCGCACGCCTTGAACTGACCTTCGCGGACGGGAGTCAACAGGTCATCACGAGCGATCCCGATTGGAAGGTCGGCCGGGGCCCCATCCGCTTCGACAGCATCTATCTGGGCGAGGTCTATGACGCTCGCCTGGAGGTTCCCGGCTGGGACGGTGCCGGGTTTGACGATTCGGCGTGGAGCCGGGCTGGATTGGCGGGCGAGGTGGTCGGTGAAATGCGATCCCAGTCGCAGCCGCCCATCCGGGTCATCGGCAAGCTGCATCCGGTCAGTCTCACCGAGCCCTCCCCGGGCGTGTTCATCTTCGACATGGGACAGAACTTCACCGGTTGGGTGAACTTGAAAGTGTCCGCACCGGCGGGAACGAAGATTGTCTTGAGATACGGTGAACTCTTGCACCCCGACGGCACGCTCAACCCGATGACCAGTGTCGCCGGCCAGATCAAAGGCACGCGAACGAGCAAAGACGGACATATTGAGAACATCGGAGGTCCCGGCGCGCCGCTGACTGCCTGGCAGACTGACACGTACATCGCGCGCGGCGGGGGAGTGGAGAGCTACACGCCACGCTTTACTTTTCATGCGTTTCGATACGTCGAGGTCACCGGGCTGCCGGGCCAGCCCACACTGGAGATGCTGACCGGGCTTCGGCTCAGCTCGGATGTCCAGCGGGTCGGCTCGTTCTCCTGTTCCGACGAGCAGTTCAACCGCATCCAGACGATGTGCGATCAGACGTTCTTGAGCAATCTCATGAGCGTGCAGTCGGACTGCCCGCACCGCGAACGCTTCGGCTACGGCGGCGACCTGGCGGTCACCAGTGAAGCGCTCATGATGAATTACGACATGACCGGTTTTTACAGCAAGTCGGTGTGCGACCTGACGGACAGCGTGCACCCGGACGGCCGATTCACCGACACCGCACCGTATGTCGGCCTCCAATACTGCGGCATCGGCTGGGCCATGGCGCATCCGCTGGTGCTTTCCCAACTCCGTGCTTACTACGGATGCGCGGCGATCGTCGGCGAACAATATGAACCGGCCAAACGGTGGCTCGACACCGAGGCCGCGGACAACCCGGGACTCATCGTGCAGAAGGGGCTGAGCGATCACGAGGCCCCGGCGCCGGGCGCGTCGGGGATGCTGGTGACCCCGTTGTTTGCGACGAGCGCCCGACTCATCGGCGAGCTCGCCGCGGCGCTGGACCGCGACGCGGATGCCCAGCGGTATCAGCAACTGGCGCGTGAGATTCAGTCGGCATGGGTGGCGCAGTTTCTTGAACCCTCCACGGGCAAGGTCGGCACGGGAACACAGGCGGCGCAGGCGTTCGCCCTTTACCTCGACATGGTGCCGGCGTCGCACAGACCGGCGGTGCTGAAGTGCCTCGTGGACCAACTCCGCGACAAACCAGACGGCCCGAGCATGACCACCGGCATCTTCGGGACCAAGTTCCTGATCGACGTGCTGTCGCGCGAAGGCCACGCAGAACTCGCCGCTGAACTCGTCGCCGGTAAGACGTTCCCGGGATGGGGTCACATGCTGGAAAACGGCGCGACCACGCTCTGGGAGCACTGGGAATACTCCGACAACACGTACTCCCACAACCACCCGATGTTCGGCTCGGTCAGTCAATGGTTCTACCAGTGGCTGGGCGGCATCCAGCCCGCGCCGGAGACGGTTGGGTTTGCTCACGTGGTCATTCGGCCACAGGTTCCCAAGCTGCTGAACTGGGTGAACTGCCGGTACGAATCAGTCCGCGGCCCGATCATCAGCCGGTGGCGACGTTCCGACGATGGATTGGAACTTGCCGTCACCATCCCAGCCAATACCTCGGCCACGATTTACGTCCCGGCCTGCGAAGGCGCGACGGTGCGGGAATCGGGGCAACCCGTGGACCAAGCGAACGGGGTGACGTTGATTGGCCGGGATGAGCGGGCCGTCGTTTGCCGGGTGGGCGGCGGTGAGTATACGTTTGCTGTTTGCTGACGCGCTACATCATGTAGAACTCAATCCGTGTAGGGCGACGACTCGAAACAGCATTTGGCCTGGGTGACCCGGGGGTCGTTGTGCTGCGTCAGCACGGCCATGAGTTTTGTGCCCAGTCGATCAAGGACTTCGCGGTATGCCGGGTCGCCCGCCAGGTTGTTCATGTAGTGCGGATCGGTCCGCAGGTCGTAAAGTTCTTCGCCGGGGCGTTTGCCGAACGCCAGTTGGTACAGCGGCCGCACCGGAGCGTCGTTGCGATGGTGGATCATCCACGCCTTGGTCGGACTGCCGTCCATGTCGGCGTAGGTGAGTTCGGTCTTGTTGCAAAGTGTCTGGTAGTCCGGCTCTGCCTGCGTCGGGTCGTCGAGTATGCCGGGATCGCCGATCGGCCAGCGGTCGGGCTCAAAGTTCCGCACGTAGAGGAAGTCGCTGGTCCGCAGGGCGCGCTGGGGATAAGGCAGCTTGCCGGGACGTGCCCTGGCGACGTGGCGCTCGCGCCCGGTCACGACGTAGTCGCGATCCGGCTCGATCTGACCGCTGCGGTCACTGACCAGGACGGGCATCAGACTTCGTGCGATCATGTTGTCGGGAATGGGCACACCGGCGGCTTCGCAGAGGGTCGGCGCGATGTCCATCAGGTTGACAAAGTCATCCACCACGCGACCGGGCCGGATGCGGCCGAGCCAGCGTGCGACCAGCGCGACTTCACAGCCGATGTCATAAAGATTGCACTTGGCGCGCGGCATGCCGGGTACGCCGTGGTCGCCGCTCACCACGATGAGCGTGTTGTCCAGTTCGCCGATCGCTTCCAGCCGCGACAGGATCACCCCCAGCCCCGCATCAAACGCCTGGCATTCTCCGAGGTAGTCGCAGAAGTCTTCCCGCACCGCAGGCACATCGGGCAGGAACGCGGGCAGTCGGCCCTTCAGATCATCCGGTTCGAGTCCCCACAGATTCTTGCCCGACCCGCGTTGCCAGTCACGATGCGTGTTGGTCGGCCCCCACCAGTAGCAGAACGGCGTGTTGCCCAGCCGGGCGGCGAGGAACTCGTCGAAGTTGTCGCGCACCTCCCGGTACAACACGCCCTTGGCCCGCTCGACCGACATGTTCGCTGCCAGCTTCGTCGCGTTTCGGGAAAAGTTCCAGCAGAACCGATCGCCAGCCGACTGGTAGCGGTTACGGACGCCGCCGAACGGCGCGTCCGGATTCCTGCCCGGGCTCCACACCTTGTAGGTGTAGCCGACGTGGTAGCCGTGCCGCTCCAGTTCCAGCGCGAAGGTGGGGATCGACGTGTCCCACTCGGCACCTTGCAGGATCGCACCGAGACCGGTCTGCCAGAAGTACCGACCCGACAGAATCGAACTTCGGCAAGGCGTGCATGACGGCGCAGGGACGAAGGCGTTACGAAATCGAACGCCCTCCCGTGCGATACGGTCGACGTTCGGCGTATCGATCAGATGATTGACCGACATCTTCCCTTCATCCACGGCATAAGCGCTGGTGTACCGTCCCCAGTCGTCACCAAGCACAAATAGAATGTTCGGTCTGCTCATCGTTCTTGTCCGCACAGAGTCACAATTCGCAAACCCAAAAACATGGTCGGTTCCCGGTCCGGTGACCGGGCGGTTGTGATCCTTATGGTCACCTCACCGTGTCCTGGCAATACGTGACGACCGGAGGGACGCCGTCGCGTGGCTCATGACATCGGGTTCATGCGTTCAGCAGAAACCGAATCCTCGGGTGAACGACACCCGGTCGATGGCTTCCTGGCCGCCGGTCATGATTGAAATCGGCCTGATCTTGCCGCTGAGATAATTCACCAGTTCGCGGAGCATGCGCTCCATCTGATCACGGTCGCTGGAAGGAGGGTAATGCCAGACCAATCCGTCTGTTGGGTTGGAGGCGTCCTTCTTCTCGAGCCGGCAGATCTTGTCGAACGGGATGACCGTCAGGCGATAGCCATCGCGGAAGCTCTGCCAGAAGCCCGCGCCTTCAATGATGCCCTTGTCCCATTTGAATAATTTCCCGAGGTACTGGCGTTCGATCACCGCGGCATCGTCAAACAAAGTGCGGATGTAGGCCTGCCTGGTCTGCGAGGGTACGGGCGTGAAAAATGCGACCAGTTGCGCGAGCAACTCGATTCGCTTGTCCCGGCAGGACGGATCGGCAAAACGGTTGTTGCGCTCCTGCGGATCATCGACGAGACAATACAGTTCGCCCTCCTCGCTGTTCACGTAGTGAATCAGCTTCCAGCCGTCCTTGATGATCGTCTTGAGTCCGTAGGACTCGCTGAATGCTGTGCCGGCCCACGGGGTGTTCGGGTCGGCTGAAAGCCAGAGCAAGTCCTGACCATCGAGCGGCAAGTCGGCGGTATCGATTTCGGCCAAATGGCAGAGCGTTGGGAAAAGATCGATCAGTTCGACATTGTGCTGCACTTGTCGGGGCTGGTGTTCGCCGGTCGGCAACTTCAGCAGCAGGGGCGTGCGGATGATGTCATCGCGGTAAACGCAGTTGGAGTATTTGTCGAACAGACCCAGGCGGCCGGCCATGTCACCGTGATCGGCGCAGAAGACGATGGCGGTATGATCGGCGCGGCCGGTGGCGTCGAGCACCTCGAGCACGCGTCCAATCTCGTGATCGATGCGTGTGATCAGTGCGTAGTAGAGCGCCAGGACCAGCCGCATGCCGTCTTCACCGATGACCCGTGTGCTGAGCTTGCTTTCGCGCACGTACTTCACGATGTGGGCGGGCATGCGATCCAGTTCGTCCTCGGTCAACGGCCCCGGCAGTGTGAGCGTATCAGGGTCGTACAGTTCGATGTCCTCGGGCGAGGGCGTCCATGGGCCGTGCGGGCGGTCGAATGACATGCTGAGATAGAACGGTTGATCCCCGTTGTGCCCCTGGAGAAACTCGATAGCGCGTTCGGCGGTGTATCGCTCGATGCTGTGTTCCAACGGCACGGCGGACGTGCCGAACATCTTCAGCGTGTTGCCGCCAAGTTCCAGCGGTTGTGGTGGCCGCACGGGTCGAAAGTCATCGCCCTGCACATGGTCGTTCGGAAAGCCCACGCCCCGCTGACGTGCCCACGCCGCATACGTCTGCTGCGGATCCGTGGCCTGATACATGTCCTCCGGCAGCGTCGGGATGAACTGATCGAAGCCCAGTCGGTCGCCGTACGGATTGCAGTGGAACTTGCCGACGTGGAACGTGCGATACCCGTGGTGCTGCAACGTCTGCGGCAGGCATGGCGTGTGTTCATCGAAAAGGCCGGTGAATCCGTACTGTCGATGCGTGTGGACGTATTGGCCCGACAGGATGCTCGCCCGGCTTGGCAGGCAAAACGCGTTCTGCGCGTAGGCGTGCGTGAAATCCATCGCCTGTGCCTGAAGTCGATCCAGATTCGGCGTTCGGATATCGGGGTGACCGCGGAAGCCGAAGTCAAGGTGATGCCACTGATCGGCCATGATGAAAAGAATGTTGGGCCGCTGGTTGACCATGCCGAATAGCTCCTGACGGTTTCAAGGGATATTGCCGACGTGCGTCCCTGCCAAACAACACGGAGGAACAGTCGTCGCCTTTCACGCTGTACGCAGGCGACAAACCGGGCCTCACTATACGACGTATCAGAATAGTCAATGTGATCGTAAAGTATGCATACTTAGCCACTGGCCTTGTCCGCCAGTGAAAAGCCGTACGTTTCAAGCACTGGCGGACAAGCCGCCCGTGGCACCCCTATGTTCCTCACACGTTTTCTAAGAACCCCTAACAGATTGATCCAAGTCGCCAAGCATGGAAATATCGTGAGCGTCGATACAGAAACCGCAGATTCCGCAGATGGCACAGATTCAAGGCAGGTATTCCCGATCTTCAATCTGTATCGATCTGTGAAATCTGTGCAATCTGCGGTTACTGCCCTGCTGCTGATGTGCCTTATGTACCCGTCAAGATTCATTTCGATAGGTGTTCTAAGTAAAAACAACGGCTGCGCGTCGTTGCTGACGGCGCAGCCGTTTTGGAGGAGGAATCGGATTGAGTCATTCGTCTGGTTGCCGGGCTATGTGCTAGGTGCTCAGCGACGACGGCGCGAGGCGATCAGCAGGCCGCCCACGCCCAGCATCGCCAGTGAGGCCGGCTCTGGGACGGCGGCAAAATCTACCATCACACCGGCTTCACCAGTTTGATTATCGCTGAGGAAGTAAGAGTTTGAACCGGTGTTATCGATCCAGCTGGCGATCGCACCTCTAGCCGTGAAGCGGTCGTAGTAATCACTAGTCTGGGTCACGGTGCCACCGGTACCGCTCTGGCCAATGGCTCCAACGACGAAGCCCGCGGAACCCGTTGTCAGCGACACGGTGACTCCTGGTGATGGATCCGTACTGGGTGACAGGTCGGTGCTGATGGGGAGAACCGGGCCGCCTGCGGCAAGGCCTGAAACCGCATACAGATCGACCGAAATCGAGTTGTGGGCGGTACCGCTGAGAACCAGGTCACCCACGGCGGTGGGATTATCCAGGTAGTAAATTGCGGCTAAACCTTGATTGTTTGTATTGTTGTATGCCATCCCAGCGAGGGTCATTGCGACCCCACCGTAGGTCATGGTGGTGTTAGACGCGAGTCCCTGTCGAGAAATAAGCGCAACGATGAGCTTGCCGGACCCTGTTGGATCGAAGCTTCCCAGTGATGAGGAAGTGATCGTATAGGGCGTGACGTTACTGGCGTTGAAATTCACGCCGCCCGAGGAGGAGTCAACGATGATGGCGGCGGATGCGGACGATCCAATCAGGGCCAGTGCGGCGATACCTGCGAGAAGGGCTGGGGTTGGCAGTTTCATATCCGTCTCTCCTTGGAAAAGTGAAGGGTGTCTCCGTGCTGTTAGGAGTTACACATTGCCTACATGCCCAAAAGTATGAGTCATGAGCGCCCCCTCGTCAAGATAATTTCTGCAATTAAATGTATACTATTGTATCACGCCTAAGACTTCGCCCATGCCCACGGGGCGAGTGTGGCATGCGCTGTGCCGGTGGCGTATCGGAAAGCGACCGACGGTCTGTAGCCAGGTAACGTACCCGGGGCGTGTGGGTTCAATGCTCAAGGGACATGACGGGGGGCGGGAGTGCTGGGGTGGCCTCCACCTGCCCATTGGCTTGATGGTGCCCATGGCCTTGTACGGCTGCTCGAGGATCGATCGGTGGGCCCGATCCCGGGGTGATCCCGGAGGGCCCACGCATCGCATCATCTGGCATGACCGCGGCTGCGTTTGCGAAAGCCGATCAAGGTTTCGCCTGTCACCTTCTTGAAAAACAGCGAGAGGTAGGATCGTTCGGTGAACCCACAGGCATCGGCAATGCTTTCAGTGTCCATGCTTGTGGTCAGCAGCAGGTCCTTGATGGCTTCAAGTCGTGTCTCCTGGATCTGTTGGTGTGGCGTGGTTCCCAGCACCGATCTAAACCGCCGGCTCAAAGTACAGCGGTTGGTGTTGCAGTGATCCACGACATCGGTGACGTTGATACTCTTTCGTGCGTTGGCCCAAATGAAGGCGACCGCGCGGTCGACCAGCGGGTCGTCGGTGCTGGCGAACCCGGTTGTGCCGCGTGCCACCAGGCCGACGGGAGATAGCAGGGGCAGGGGTTTTTCGATGGGCTGGCAATCTATGACCTTTGCCAGCAGGCGTCCCGCCTCAAAGCCGCGCATGCGTACGTCCGTGTCGACGCTTGAGAGCGAACAAGGCAGCGTTTCGCACAGGAACTCGTAGTTGTCCGCGCCCAGGATGCCGATGCGATGTGGCACCTTGAGTCCCAACGTGTCGCACGAGAGGACGACGTGCGATGCGCGATAGTCGCTGTAACAGAAACAGCCGATCGCTGCGGGGTTTTGCTTGAGGGCTTCAGCCAGATATGAAGCGTCAGGTTTGGTGGCATCGGTCTCGCCAGAATGATCAACATGGACCGCCAGCTCGACAGGTTTGCCGGTCAAATCTTCCAAGGCCTGCAGGAATGCGGCTCGTCTTTGTTGTGAACCGATATGGTCTTGAATGCCGAACCACCCATATCTCCGATAGCCGCGCTCGTGTAGATGTTGGGCGGCCAGTCGTCCCACAGCGGCTTCATCCATCCAAAGCTGCGGGGTGTGAGACTCTTGGATTCTCGTTGTGAGACTGACGCACGGGATCGCCTTTTCGTGCAGCCAATCGCGCTTCGGTTGTTCTTCGGAATGGAGGATGGCCCCGTCGAGCTGCCGCGGCGGGTTCGCCAGATCAATGATGTCTTCGGTCACGAATCGCCAGTCAGGACGATGGCGGCGAGCAAACTCACACAGACCTACGAAGCTCTCGCGCAGGTCTCGTCTGCCGTGATGTGCCATCATGATCCGTTTCATCGGGATCGCCCTTGCGCTTGCCGCGTAGCTGCGACAGAATTATACGCGCATTTGCGATCTTGAAAAAGCGTGCGAGAAGCATAGGGGTGCCACTGGAGGCCTGTCCGCCGGTGCTTAAAACGTACGGATTTTTCACTGACGGGCAAGCCGCCAGTGGCACCCAAACACACTCCGTCGCGATTGAAGTCTGGCTACTCACACGCTTTCTGAGTAGACGTGGGCAAAACTATCTTTGCACGGCACGTGGCATGAGGTGGCCTCGTGTCCCGCCGATGAGCCGTCATGGATCGGTGTCGAAGCGACAGGTCATCAACGGCTTTCTCTGTACTCGAGCGGGATGACCTGGTAATTCCCGAATGCATAATTGCCGCCCGGACCCACCAGCCTCGCGCCGTTATTCAGGAACTCAGGGGAATAGATTCCAGCAGGTATTTGGATTTGCTGGGCCGCGCCATCAATTCCCGTGAACACGCCGGAACTTCGGGGATAATCACCTGCCGCCGAACGGTAAAAGGCGTTGCCATCGATCCCATAGCTATCTTGGAACTCATGATGGTTGGTACGCCGGGCACCGGTGGTTCCGCTCGGCGTGTTGACGAAGTCGCACATGAACAGGGAATAATAGTCGCCGGTCCTGCGATACTGCCACGACTCACCCACTCTGCGCATCCTTCCGGAACCGTCATCTTGTCCGATATAGTCAGCACTGCTGCCGGACCAACCCCCCGTGCAATTGAAGAACATCGCGTACTGGGAGCGCGGCCACGGCCGGTTCATCGGGCAAAGCGGGCAGCAGAAGACGTCTGGGTCTAAAATGTAGCTGGGACTCGGGGGCTGCTCTAACGGGAATCCGGGGAAATAGGGAGCCAGAAGCGGTTTGAGGTCATACCCTTTCTTACCCCACGCATCCTCTAACGTCTTCATATCCTCCCGTATCGTGATTGAACCCGGCGGGTACGAAGGCGAGGTGCTGATCTTCTCATCCGAAGGATAGTAATTGTGATTATCCGATGTGTAGATCGTCACGCCGAGGTAAACCTGTTTCTGGTTGCTCATGCACTTGACTATTCTGGCCGCGTATCGGGCACGACCCACAGCGGGCAGCAGGATGGAGACCAGCAGCGCGATGATCGTGACGACCACAAGAAGTTCGATAAGCGTAAAACCGTGTAAGGGCTGGCGGGGCTGACGAAGCGATCGTGGTGCTCGATCACCGCGTGGGTCGCGCCCAACCCGGCTGCGCGCGTAATTGAGGGGCTGCTCGACTTCGGTCGACCGGCCATCGACACAGCAGACGTAACTAGCCGTCCCTGCGGTGATGAACGCCTTGTGCATATCCTTGCCCTCGGCAGAATCAAGAGGCGACACCAAACCAAAATGACGATCAGCAATACTGCGAGAAGTTACCCGGTTCCTGAAGCAACACTTTACCGCTACATATTATTATCGACGATTCGACGATTGGCAAGACAATTTTGTCAATGCATTGTATACAATTGTATCACAATCTTGCCTGTGCAAGCGGCTATTTAACGCGACCGGCGGGAGTGAGCTGCCCAAGATTGATATATTAGTATACAAAATATATACATAAGTATGCATACTTTTCGAGTCGATCTGCGATACTAAGTACGGCTTACCTTTGAAGCCGGATTTGATGTCGGCCGTCTAGCGTTCACAGCGACGACCGGCAAGTCTCGCAGTGACGCCGATTTTTTATTCGTACATTCGACCGGGTAGGGCCAAGTCATACCGCATTAAGGAGATTCCATGGTACGCAATCACCGTTTCAACAAGTTCCCGCTTGCATTGGTGGTAGTGATGATCTGCTCGACGGTGATATACGCCGGTGCAATCAAGCCGGAGGACACCGAACCGGATTACACAAAAGGCGAGACGACCGGAGAACGCTATGAGGGCAAAGGATGCTGGAACTACATCAACCTTGGCCCGGTGGGCGCACGCGGTGAACTATGGATGGGCCGACATACCACGGTGATGGCACGGACGACCCGGGTCATGGAGGTTCTTGAGGGAACCCCGGCCGAGGGTGTGTTGAAGGTCAACGATGTGATCCTGGGCGTGGGCGATTCGAAGTTTTCATCGGATGTTCGAAAGGAAATTTCCGCCGCGATCACCGGGGCGGAGACAAAGGAAGGCGACGGGAAAATCGATTTCCTGATCTACCGCCCGCAGGGCGATCCCAAAGACGGCAAGGGCAGTGAAATGAAGGTCACTGTCAAGATCCCCGTCCTGGGAACCTACAGCGACACCGCCCCATGGGACGACGCCAAGAGCCAGAAGATTATTGACAATATGTGCAACTATATTGTCACGCAGGGATTCTTTAAGCAGGTCGATGAAGGGCAACAGGTCGTCGGGGGAGGCATCCCGGGCAAACTGGAAGCGCTGGGGCTTCTGGCCACGGGTGAAGAAAAGTATCTACCGCTCGTGAAAACCTACGTCAGGCAGTTGGCTGACTCCTGGAAAGATAGAACGTTCACCAGCAGTTGGTTCACCAGTTATGACATGATTCTGCTTACCGAGTATTACCTTGCCACTCAAGACGAGTACGTCCTACCGACCATCAACAATGTGGCGCGACAGATCGCCCAGGGCGCCAGTGACGTGGGCACCTTCAGTCATGGGCCGGCCAAGTTCTTCACGGCATACGGCAAGGAGTGGAAGTATCCCAGTGCATATGGCGCCATGAATCAGTGCAGTCTCACCTGTTCGATTGCGCTTGTCCTGGCCAGAAAATGCGGGGTCAGAGACCCTGAGGTGGATCGCGTCATTCAGAAAGAAGCCTATTTCTACAAGTGGTTCGTCGACAAGGGCGCTATCCCCTACGGCGACCATCCGCCCGTCGAGAACTTCGACAACAACGGCGTCAACTCCCAGGCGGCCGTCCTGTACAACCTCTTGGGCGACAAGGAGGCAACCGAGTATTACACGCGTGAAACGCTGGCCTCATATAACGTCCGGGAAATGGGGCACACCGGGCACTTCTTCTCCTGGCAATGGGGCGCTCTGGGTGCCAACTGCGGGGGCGATGCGGCCGCACAGTCGTTCGTCAAGAATACGCAATGGTTCACGGAGTTGGAGCGCAGGCCCAATGGTGGGTTCAAGTATCAGCCGCAGTTGTCCAATCTGGACCATGGTCACTATTTGAGTTGGAGCACCACGGGCTCGCGCCTGCTGCAGTTCTGCCTGCCTCGCAAGAAGCTGTACATCACCGGCAAGGGCGGTTTGTGCATTGCCCCCATCACGGGTGATGATCTGAAAGCGGTTGCATCCGAAGGGATGTTCGATCCGCGGGAACTGCCGACCCAGGAGTTGTTGAAGTCCCTGACGTCCCATTCGCCGATCGTCCGGAACAAGGCGGCCAAAGAACTTGGCAAGCGGGACGAAGACGTGGCCTCGCAACTCGTCACGATGCTCGACAGCCCCGATCGCTACGCCCGCTATGGCGCCTGCGAGGGCTTAAGTTATGCAGGGCGCGGGTCGGAGCAGGCCATTGATGCGTTGATAAACGTCCTCGAGAAAGATGACGATCTGACCGTGCGTTACTATGCCGCGAACGCTTTCCGCAAGCGTTGGGACATGCCCAATGCCCTGGGAATAAAGGGCGGGGCGATCGACAAGGCGATACCGGCTCTTCTGAAACAGGTCGCCATCTACGAGCCGGAAAAGGACCCCTTGGGTAAACTTGCCCGCATTATTTCCGATACGCTGTTTTATGGCGGCAGCGTGCGGGGATATTCAGGTCTGTTGCCCAAGGGCAAGGGCGTTGAAACGGTCGATCCAAAGGTCTTGATCCCAGCCATCAAAGCCCTGCTTCAGAATCCCAACGGTGCCGCCCGCACCAACGTGAGCTGTGTCTTTGATCGGTTGACGCAGGACGAGCTGAAGCAGGTTTGGGGCGACATCTATTATGCGACCAAGTACCAGTCGCCCAGCGGCAGCATGGAAGCCGGTGGCGTCCGCGGTAACGGTCTGAAGTTGATGGCGGATCACGGTGTCGAAGAAGGCATCCCGGTGGGCATCGACTGGGCATTGCGCCAGGAGGGCTGGGGCAACGCTCAACGAAAGAAGAGTGGGGTTCCTTCACTGCTGCAATACGGTGCTGCGTTGAAGGCCTACGTTCCCGAAATCGTTAGGGTGCTTGCCGGTTGGGGAGAAAACCATAGCAAGAACAGCCATGAAGGCGCCAAGGAGTTCGAGGCCAAATTGACCGAGACCCTGAAGAACCCTGCACCGAAGCTCAAGAGCATCCAGCCCTATATCGATGCGACACCTGACCCGCTGGCCCCTGCGCAGCAATCCGAACCCAAACAGGAGAAGTAAATTGTTGACTCGAGAAAGTATTGTCGCCTGCCTGATCGTCGCATGCGCAGCGTTGTTTACCACGGTCGCCGACGCCAAGCCCTTGAAGATTTACATCCTGGTCGGGCAATCCAACATGCAGGGACAGGCCAGGCTGTCTTCGTTTGCCGGGATGGCCATGGACCCCAATGCCAAGCCGCTCTATGACAAGATCATGGACGCCAGCGGCCAGCCGCGGGAACAGGACAACGTCTATATCGTGGGCTTCAGTCAAAACAGAGCCACAGACGGGACTTTTGTTGATGTGGAGAAGAGCGGCAAGCTGACCTTTGGTTACGGCGGCGCTGTGGACCCGGAGAAAGCCGGCCCGGAACTGGGTTTCGGCGTCACGATGTACGACAACCTCCATGAGCCGATCCTCCTCATCAAGACTTCGTGGGGCGGCAAGAGCCTTAAGCTGGACTTCCGTCCCCCCAGCGGCGGGCCGTATTACGAACATCCGGAATTGGTGAAGGATCGCAAGACCAACAAGGGAGTGTTGATCACCGCGGCAGAACAACTCGAAAAGACCAAAGAAGCATCCGGCAGGTATTACCGGTTGATGCTGAAAGAAGTCCAGCAGGTGCTGGCCGATCCCGGCAAGTACTGCCCCGCCTATGACCCCAAGGATGGCTACGAAATCGCTGGGTTCGTATGGTTCCAAGGTTTCAACGATCTGGTCGGCGACTATCCGAACGCCAATCCGAACGACCCTCAGCGAGGCGCTCCGAGGGATTACTCCGAATACAGCCGCCTCCTTGCGTGTTTCATCCGTGATGTGCGCAAGGACCTTTCAGCTCCCAACATGCCGTTCGTGATCGGTGTCCTGGGCGTCGGCGGTAAGAACGCCGGTGGAAACACCGACGCGTTCCGCAAAGCGATGGCCGCCCCCGCCGCGATGGATGAGTTCAAGGGCAATGTCAGGGCTGTGAATACCGCTGACTACTGGGATGAGAAACTCGGAGAGCTGGATAATCGCAGACAGTTAGCGAGAGAAAATCCGAACAGTAAAAACATCAAGGACGATCAATACAGCGACCTGCGGAAGAAACTGGCCCCCTTCCTCAAAGAATTAGCCACGTTAGAGGAACAACCGAAGACCAACCAAACCAGAAGCGAGATCACCGATCTCAACGAGAAAATCCAGAACACCCTCTTCACCCCCGAAGAACTGGACTACATCGCCAAGAACCGGTCCCAACAGGGTTACCACTACCTGGGCTCCGCCAAGACCTACAGCCAGATCGGCGAAGCGTTCGCCAAGGCCTTGTTCAAAATGAACGAGTAATCTCCATGTGGTCTTCTGAACTCACTAACACTCTGACAGGTCAAGCGATATTTGTCACATTACGGATCAAACAATGATTCCCGATCCAACGACTTCATCCGTCACTCGTCGTCGATTTCTGAAAACCGCAACGTTCTGCACCCTTGCCGCCGCGATGACAACATCCCGTCATGCCGGTCTGCTTTACGCCGATGATGCCCCAGCCAACGATAAACCCGATGGCAGGCCGAACATTCTGTTTGCCTTCGCCGATGACTGGTCCTGGCCCGAACCGGTCGCGTCGGACAACAACTGGTTCAAGATGCCGGCCTTCGAACGTATCTGCAACGAGGGCGTCGTATTCAACCGCGCGTTCGTGACGGCTCCCTCATGCACCCCCAGTCGCGCCAGTGTCCTCACCGGGCAATGGCATTGGCGACTGGAAGAAGACGCGAATCTTTTTGGCACGCTTCCCGCCAAGTTCGCGGTCTATCCCGATCTGCTGGAAAAGGCGGGCTACCACGTCGGCTACACCGGCAAGGGATGGGGCCCGGGCAACGTCACCGCCGGCGGCAGGACTCGCAACCCCGCAGGCAAGGAATACGCCAGTTTCGAAGCGTTCATGGCGGAAAGACCCAAGGGCAAACCCTTCTGCTTCTGGTTCGGCAGCCACCAACCACACCGATCCTACCGACCCGGCAGCGGTGTGAACGCCGGTCTCAAGCTCGCTGATGTCAAGGTGCCTGCCTGTCTCCCGGACTGCGAAACCACACGCTCCGATCTGTGCGACTACGCCGCGGCCACGCAACGCTACGACCACGATGCCGGCCAGATCATCAAGTCCATCGAAGCCGCGGGCGAACTGGATCACACCATGGTCGTAATGTCCGGCGACAACGGCCTGCCCTTCCCACGCGGCAAGTGCAACATCTACGACACCGGCACGCGCGTTCCGCTGGCCATCCGCTGGCCCGACAAGATCAAGTCCCACCGCAGCGTCGACGACTTCGTCAGTCTCGCCGATCTGTGCCCCACGTTCCTTCAGGCGGCGGGCGTGGCTATCCCTGCGGATGTCGACGGCAAGAGTCTGATGAACGTGTTGGCGTCCGACAAGAACGGACAGGTCGATCCCTCACGCGATCACGTGCTCACCGGCATGGAACGACACGCCGCCCCCGCCCGAGATGGTGCTTTGGGTTACCCCATGCGGGCCTATCGAACCGCGGACTTCCTCTACATCCGTAATTTCAAACCCGACCGCTGGCCGGCTGGCGACCCACCGGCGTTCATGGACATCGATGGTGGACCGACCAAGAAATACATGATCGATCATCGCGATGACCCGGCCGTCAAGCCCTTGTATGAATTGGCCTTTGGCAAACGTCCCGCGGAGGAACTTTACGATCTGCGCAAAGACCCCAACCAGCTTAAAAACGTCGCGGCCGACCCGGCTTACGCCCAGATGCTTACAAAACTATCCGAAGCCCTGAACACGGAACTCAAAGCCACGAAAGACCCGCGTGTTATTGGCGGCGGCGACAAGTTCGACGAATACTCCTATCGTGGCAAAGTCTACAAAAGCGCCTCCAAAACCACGGAATGATCCGGGGCCCCGAGCGGCATGCCCCCCATTCAGGACCGAAATCAACGCGGCGTTGGCTTTGAGCCCGGCGACAAGACCACATATGGACTGTGTTCCAAAGCCAAGGCCTTGTGTGAGCAGGCATGTCAACGAACGATGCACGGATGACAAAGGCAAAAGAACCCACCCAACCTGTTCCGCGTTGCTCGTTAGCGAAAGGCAGAAACAAAGAAATTAGAAAGTGTGTGAGAAGCCAGACTGAAATCACGATGGTGTGTATATGGGTGCCACTGGCGGCTTGTCCGCCAGTGAAAAAGCCGTACGTTTTAAGCACTGGCGGACAAGCCGCCAGTGGCACACCCAAGCTTCTCACACGCCTTCTTACACATCCTTTGGTTGTAAAAAAGCGACGCCGTATTCCTGATCCTATTAGGTTCCTTGATCCGACTTGAAAGCCGATTTTTCATATCCTCGAATAGCTGTTGCATTGCTGGTCGCGCTGATGGGTTGCGTGATCATCTGGGGGGTCGTGCCATACAACAACTTTCTGTTTCAGAACACCTACCTGTCGGATAGTTACCTGCCGGAGATTGTCATCGGTCTGTTGATGGTGATGGTCTTGCTCATCAATCCATTGCTGCGATTGATCGGCCCGGGCTGTGTCCTGGGCCGAAGGCAACTGGCACTGATCGGCAGTCTGCTGTTGCTTGCCGCTGTGATTCCCAGCAACGGCTTGATGCGCATGTACCCGCGCTTTGTCGCCGAAACCAACAAGGGTTTCAATGACAACACCGCCACGGCGCGAATCGCCGCTGAAGCCCATCTGCCACAATCGCTGTTCCCCGACCCTTTGCCTACCCTTGATGCCCAAGGGAAAGTCAAGACCCACGATACGCCGAACTCCAACCAGTTCATTGATGAATTGAATCCCGGCAACACCTTACCGTGGTCCGCCTGGATGGGTCCGATGGCGCTCTGGGGGGCGTTCATCCTTGCCCTTTGGATGATGATGCTGGGCTTGGCCGGCGTGGTCTTCCCTCAATGGCGGGATCGCGAGCGATTGCCGTTCCCGCTGCTCAATGTTTATCAGATGCTCACGGGCAACACGGATGAACCCTCCGATAGCACATTGCCCGACCTGTTCCACAACCGGGGGTTCTGGATCGCGGCACTCACCGTATTTGCAATTCATGGCTTGCGCGGACTCAACGAGTTCACCCATGCATTTCCGTCGATACCCCTGAGCTGGGACCTGTCCTCCTATTACACCGACAGCATCCTGCGGTATGCCGGCGGAGTGTTCAGCAAGCAGCACATCTTCTTCACCGTCATCGGCGTTACCTATTTCATTCCAAATCGATATGCCATCTCTGCGTGGGGATGGGTCGTAGGGGTCGCCCTTTACTCAGCCGTCGGCTACGTCTACATCCCGGCCTTCAACGGCGATGCCCAGGTGAGTGGCATATCCTTTGGCGCGCTGTTTGGCATCGCGACCTGGACCCTGTGGCTGGGGCGCGAACATTGGGTGAAGGTTGGCCGTGCGATGCTCGGACAGGCCGGGGGCGATCCGGAAAGCCGACGCAACCGAGTGGCGGGTTGGATGTTCGCGATGGGCTGTGCGGGAATGATCTGCTGGCTGTACTGTGCCGGCTGCGCACTGTGGTGGTGCCTGGTGGCCACCGCGGGTTGCGCGATCATCTCTCTGTTGATGGCAAGGATCATCGCCGAAACCGGCGTGCCCTTTTTATGGATGAGCAAGTTCGAGGTGGCTGGTCTGCTCTCACTATTCCCGTTGGCATGGCAGTCGCCCAGCACACTTTACTTCGATGGCGTGATCTACGCGCTGGTCACACGCGCCAGTGCCGTCAGTGCCGCGGTGATGGCCACGCTCGCCTTGGGATTCGATAAGAATGCGTCGCCAACCCATCAGTCGCGATTGCTCGTCGGAGGGTTGGTTGTGATGGTCGTTGGCCTGGTGATTTGCGGTGCGGTACACCTGAACATGGGCTACCACAGTGACCAGGTCGCGACCGCGGCTAAGACCAGCGTTGCCAGGCTCAACGACTGGAACCGGGTCGAACACACCAAGTATGAGTTTTTTACAGTCGCTCACGGATACCAAGGCCTCGGCCTGGTGTTGGGCATCGCGCTGCTGTGGGCTTGTTCCCGGTTCGTCTCCTGGCCGATTCACCCGGTGGGCATCCTGTTCTGCTACTTCTCGATTGGCAACCTCATCTGGTTCAGCATCTTTCTCGGCTGGCTGGTGAAAGTCAGCATGACCCGCCTGTTTGGCAGCGGCGCCTATCGCAGGGCCCGTCCGTTCTTGCTTGGGTTGATCATCGGAGAACTCGCGGCGGTCATCTTCTGGGCATGGGTGCCGGTGATCATCGTCCTCTGGACGGGCGCAGACCCTGCGGCAGTCCCCCGTTATTCATTGATTCGCTACCCATGAGCATCTTAATCATACTTTTCAAGAAATCTGTCACCGCGGCCAAGTACGCCGTTGCTGTGCCTGGCGATATCTCTGTCACGCGATGATTATTTACAAGTTGAAGGATCATGGGGTCGTGAGATATGCAATGCTGATTTTTGGTCTGTTGCGTCAATGCGATGGCGGATGAAATGAAAGGGGCCGCCGAATAAACCGATGACAAATATTGAAAACATCGTGTCCCAGTTCAACGCCTCTGACGATCAGAGCGTGGTGCAGGCGATTTCCAACGAAGATTCACTGGCGTTTTTGCGCGAGAACGTTCCACTTCTGGATTGCGCCGACCGTCAACTGCTGACGACGTATTACTTCCGCTGGTGGACCTACCGCAAGCACATCCAGAAGACGCCTGAGGGTTTCGCCATCACCGAGTTTCTGCCCAAGGTGGGATGGGCCGGCCAGTACAACATGATCAGTTGCGCGCTGGGGCATCACATCTACGAAGGCCGGTGGCTGCGCGATCCGCGATACATGGATGACGAGATTCGGTTCTGGCTCACCCCCGGGCGCGAAGGGCTGCACCGTTACAGCAACTGGCTCGCGGACGCCATGTGGGCCCGGCGATGCGTCAGCGGTGACAGCGCGCTCAACACGCAGCTGCTCGACGCCACGGTCGCGGACTTCGAACGCTGGAAAATGGATCGGCTGGGCGCGGGCGGTCTGTACTGGCAGAGTGCCAACGCGGACGGCATGGAAGTCGCCATCGGTGGGGACGGTTACAGACCTACCATCAACAGCTACATGTACGGTGCCGCCATAGCCATCGCCGCCATGGCGCGCGATGCCAGACGCCCCGACCTCGCCGACCGGTTCGAAGCGAACGCCGCGCAGATCAAGCGGCTTGTGCAGAAAGAACTCTGGAACCCGCAGGTGAAGTTCTTCACCATGCGAAGGCGTGATCGCAACAAGCCCGATGAAATCTCACCGCTCATCGCCACGCGCGAGCAGCTCGGGTACATCCCGTGGTATTTCGATCTGCCCGATGACGGTTACGAAGCTGCCTGGTCGCAGGTGACCGCCCCCGAGGGCTTTTCCGCACCATTCGGCCTGACCACCGCCGAACAACGCGACCGCGAGTTTGCGATTCGCTACAGCGGCCACGATTGCCAGTGGAACGGCCCGGTCTGGCCCTACGCCACCTCGCAGACCCTCACCGCCATGGCGAACCTGCTCAACGACTACGACCAGAAAGTCGTGAGCAAACGCGATTACTTCGATACTCTCCTTTGTTATGCGCGGTCGCAGCGCCTCGTGCGTGATGACGGGCGCATCGTGCCATGGATCGACGAAGACCAAAACCCCTACACCGGCGACTGGATCGCCCGCAAACTCCACCACCTGCGCGACCCCGACAACGAACGCGGCAAGGATTACAACCATTCCACTTTCTGCGACCTGGTCATCACCGGCCTCATCGGCCTGCGCCCGCGGGCCGACGACAAGATCGTCGTCAATCCGCTGCTGCCCGACCGGGCCTGGGACTGGTTCATGCTCGACAACGTGACCTATCACGGCTACCGACTGACCATCGTGTGGGATCGCGATGGCAATCACTACCAGCACGGTAAAGGACTGGCCATCTTTGCCGATGGAAAACCCATCGCCCACGCCGAATCCCTGACGAGGCTGACCGCAACACTTCCCCCCAAAACCTGATTACCCCGCGAATCCAGCGGTTGATTCATTCGTCAAGAACACGCTTTGGTATCGAACAGGGTCTTAGGACAATCACATGACCGCAAAACCCGTTTCGATGGTGATCCCGATACCTTCTTCTCGGTTTGCCGACGACGCGGTGAACGGCCCCCCCAGGCGCGGGCCTGCGTATTGACTTGGGTGAAGCGGTCGAGATCGATCAATTTATCCTCCAGACCAACGGAAACTACAACCTGCAGCCACTCAAGAACCACGAAGCCGTGGCGGCAGCGGTATCGGCGGACCTTAAAAACTGGACGCCGATCCGTGGATTCGCAGAGGGTGACATCCATTTTGGGATCAACGTCCCTCATCCGGTGCGTTACATTCGGCTGCGCCATTGCCCGGACCGGATCAACGAGGCGTGGGGGTCTTACCATGGCCGCAGGCTGGATCGCACGATGTGGCGCGCGAGCAACCTGTTCGCTCACACGTTCCGCGCGGCCATGGCGTGGTCATCCACTGTGACTATCAGCGAGGTCCATCCGGCAGCTATCTCGCGGTCCCCATCTTTGACCAGCGGGTGCCCGAGGCCGTTTACGCAGCGGCAAGATGTGGCGATCGGTACCTTGGCGCAGCCCGTCGCGCACCGTCCTACCCGTGCAATGGCTGGGAGGGGGGCGTATGTTGGGGGGGCAACTGCACCTGCTTCATCCCGCTGGACAAGCGGGTGCAAGGCAAGACGATCGACGTAGTGCTGCTGGGCCTCAAGGAATGCGCCGGCGAAAATTCGTCGAGCGAAGTCTGGGTCACGGCCTATCCCTCGCCTCACATCTGCAAGCGAGTGACGCTTGCCGCGCCGCAGTTGTCGGCCACCGGCTGAACGCTCAGGGAATACATTTATACGAATCCTACAAAACACTCGTGCGTGAAGGCTGTGCATGTGCCTGTTCCCCTCACTGATCAATAAAGCATCACCGGCCGGTCGTGACATTCATTCGGTCCAGATCAGCATTCTCAAGACGTTGCGTGACACCGTTGACACGCAAATCGATTCGGCGTGATGTTGGCGTGACGGACAGACCACCCAGGCCCGTGCAACGCAACTCACGTGGGAGGGCTTTGCCGACCTGGTTCATCGCGGCTACGACTTCATCCAGCGGCACAAGGTGCTGGTAACCCGCCAGCGCCATGTTGGCCGCAGCCATCGCATTCAGTCCCGCCATCGTGTTCTTTCCCAGGCAGGGCGCTTCGACCCGGTTACCCACCGGATCGCAGATCATTCCCAGTGAGTTCTGGAGCGCCAAAGATGCGGCGGCGATGCTTTCAGACAGCGTTCCACCCAGGAGATACACCAGTGCCGCCGCGACCATGCCCGAAGCCGACCCGCACTCGGCCATGCAGCCGCCTTCCTCTGCTGCGAAAGTCGCGCCCTCGGCGATAAACACGCCGATGATCCCCGCACACAAAAGCGCATCGATCAGTTGTTCATCAGTCCATGCTATTCGCCGGCTAAGACCCAGAAGCGTGCCCGGCAGCACACCACATGAGCCAGCCGTTGGGGCCGCAACGATCGGTCCCATGGAACTCTTGGTCTCCAGCACCGCAGTGATCGCTTCGATCACATCGTGCATCGGCTCGCCGCCGACCATGCGATCCTGTTGACGCGCAGCTTGCAACCCGCCGACCTGGCTGGGCAGTATGCGATCGGCATACGACGTGCCGCGAAGACCGTCTTCGTATGCACTTCGCATGACCGCTAAAACCCGGCCGACCTGTTCGCGAATCTGAACATCGGCTAACCCGCTACGTGCGCTTTCATGTCGCAGGGCCAACTGCGGCAAGTTCAGGCCCCGACGCCGACCGATCTCCGCCATCTGGCTGCCATTGACAAAGTCCGGTGATCCATCCGAATCCAACACCGGCAGCACAGGTTTGAGCAATCGCGCATGGGCAAAGGCCTTGATCTGTTGGGGTTCAAACGGCTTAGTCGATTGCGCGAGGAGTTTCCTGTCCGCGCTGTCATACAAGACGTAGCTTCCACCGGTGAGCGTGATCTGCTGGTCGTCGATCTGTCGCACTTCGATCATGCCGCCGCCCAGCGAGACGGCCAGCAACGTGTGCTCGGTGGTCGGATTGGTCAGCCGCAAATGATAGGTATTGGGGTGATCGGCTCCGAAGGATTCGTAGCAAACCCGCACTTCAATACCCGCCCGTTGGAGATGGGATTCATATTCGAGTAGCCGTGGGTCATCCGCTTCCCAGCCCAGCAGTCCCCCAGCCAAGCCGAGGTCGGATCCCTGTGAGCGGTGCATGTTGACGAGTGATCCGTTGGGGTCGTAGGTCACGATTACCCGCGAGAACTGTCCACCCATCAGATCGCGGGCGAGTCTTCCGATCCGCAGCGCCGCAGCGCTGTGCGAACTGGAAGGACCTCGCATGATCGGGCCGAGAACGTGGTTGAGAATGCTGATGCGCATAGTGAAACGCCAAAACGGCTTGTTGAGTATACCTTGGATATCCAGATGGCCAGCCCTTGAGCGATCCCTCGGGCTCTATTACGACCAGTACCCCCCCTTCGATCAGAGCCAGCCCCTCGGACTTGAAAAGCAACTTCAGCTCAAACTCGGACGGAACGGCCTCCGCTTTGTCGGCTTCGTCGACAGGTTGACCAGCCGACCGCATGGCACCCTTGAGGTGCACGACTACAAGACCCCGAAGTCCTTGCCGGTCGGGTTTATTGTTGCGCTCGTTTACTCCATCACCCCCTTTACAGGAGTCTCGCCATGACCCTCGTCCCCGCTTCGATACTCTCTCCCTCCGACCTGGTGTACCTGGGCCTACAGTAACCCATCTGGTGCGATCTAAGCGCGCGCTACAAGACCCGGTCCGGCGGGACCTTCGACACCTCGTCCCCGCTGTACGACGCTCTCTTGTCGCTGTAGGTGAAGCCGACCCCGAGGACGGCTACGCCGACTTGCCCGAACCCGACCGTTCGATCCGGTAGCCCTCTGGTCTTAGAAGGCGTGGGAGAAGCCTGGGTGTGCCACTGGCGGCTTGCCCGCCAGTGCTTAAAACGTACGGCTTTTTCACTGGCGGGCAAGCCGCCAGTGGCACCCCAATACACACCCTCGTGATTTCAGTCTGGATTCTCTCACACTTTCTTATCACGACCCCTTGGTTTTCAATCCCCTTTCAATACAAGGAACACACATGATCTTTCCGCGACGTAAACCAACGCCATCACCGCCGCCCTCTACCCCGCAAGTCGCCGACCGTAGGGCCGAGCCTCTCGATACCGCAAACCCCACCCCGCCGGCGATACGGACACGCCGATCAAGCGTGCAGCGCGGCGCTGCAGGCCCCGTGGTGTTCCAGGTCCGCAGCCGGATTGCTCAGGCTGCGGGCAAGAGCAACCGTTTCCATCCTGCTATCCGTCGCACCCCGGACAAGCGGGGACAAATACGGACAAACGGGGGTATTGCGTGCTATGATCCAAACGGCCTTCGCAAGGACAGGCAACCGTAAATACCCGCAAAACACCGGTGATTTGACGTGTTCTTGGGGGTGAGGGACAATGAAGCACTTGCCCGGCCGCGTGCCCGAGTGGACCAAGGGGGCGGATTGCAAATCCGTTTGGCGTAAGCCAGTCGTGGGTTCGAATCCCACCGCGGCCTTTCATGTTTCGGCTTGTTTTTCGGCCAAATGGCGAGTTACCCAAGACTTGGGGCGAAGGCGCGTCGTGCCGCCGCCCGCGTTGAAATCCCATTGCGTCCCATTGCGTCCCGTTGTGTACGCCTAGTGCGACCCGCGGCGCGACCCGCTTGGGGTGGCCACCCGTTGGCCCTCGTGGCCGCGAGAGGCGATTCATTGGTGGGTTACGCCGGTCTGGCCACGGCGTGGTCGGCGGCGTTGTAGGCGAACAAGTTGGGCACCTGCAATGCAGTGGAGACAAAGGTCGCAGGTTCAAATTCTGCCCCTGCTCGGCTATACCCTAAGACTGAGGTCTAATATCAGATTGTCCAACGATGACCCACAAACTCCATGAACATCATGAGAATCATGGCGAGGATCGCCCTTCGGCGGCTGCTCAGAAAGCCATTGATCCAGTGTGCGGCATGAGCGTCGATCCAGCAGCCGCTGCGGCATCAGTTGAGCATGGAGGACGGACGTACTACTTCTGTAGCCAGCACTGCGCCAAATCGTTCAAGGCTGCTCCAGCGACATACGTCAAAGAGCCTCAGCACCAGAACGACCAGAAGTCAGAGCATGCCCGGCTCACGGGGGCGACTTACACCTGCCCGATGCATCCGGAGATTAGGCAGCAAGGCCCGGGCTCGTGTCCGAAGTGCGGCATGGCTCTGGAGCCCTTGCACCCGGAGGCACCGTCAGATGAAAACGAGGACACCGAACTCAAGGACATGACCCGTCGGCTGTGGTTTGCCGCCGCCTTCAGTGTTCCCGTGTTCGCGTTGGCGATGGGCCGACACATTCCCGGCTGGCCGGTGGACCATTGGCTGGGCCATGAAATTGCGTCGTGGATCGAACTCTTGCTGGCTACGCCGGTGGTGGTCTGGGCCGGCTGGCCGTTCTTCGTCCGGGGCTACCGATCGATCGTAACTTGGAACTTGAACATGTTCACGCTGATTTCGATCGGCGTGGCTGCGGCTTGGGGTTACAGCGTCATCGCCACGGTGGCACCCGGGCTTTTCCCACCGTCGTTCCGTGGCGAATCCGGCGAAGTGGGTGTCTATTTCGAGGCAGCGGCCGTGATCGTCACGCTGGTACTGGTGGGGCAGGTGCTCGAATTGCGAGCCCGTCGCCGAACCAGTGGTGCGATCAGGGTGTTGCTGGACCTCGCAGCCAAAACAGCCCACCGCATCAACCATGATGGTAACGAGCAGGAAATAACGCTTGATCAGGTACAGATCGGCGACAAGTTGCGCGTCCGTCCCGGCGAGAAAGTCCCCGTGGACGGCGAACTGGTCGAGGGCAAAAGCTCCATTGACGAATCAATGATCACCGGTGAACCGATGCCCATCCAGAAAGAGACGGGTGATCGAGTGACGGGGGCAACCGTCAACCAGACCGGAAGTTTCCTCATGAAAGCCCAGCGCGTCGGTAGCGAGACACTGCTTGCTCAAATCGTGCAGATGGTGGCCGACGCCCAGCGCTCCCGGGCACCGATCCAGCGTATTGCCGATCTGGCCGCCGGCTATTTCGTGCCGACGGTGCTGATCATCTCCGTGATCACCTTCATCAGTTGGGCGCTCTTGGGACCCGAGCCGGCGATGGCCTATGCGACTGTAAACGCGGTGGCCGTGCTGATTATCGCCTGCCCCTGCGCGTTGGGGCTGGCCACGCCGATGTCGATCATGGTCGGCGTCGGCCGCGGGGCACAGGCCGGCGTGCTCATCAAGAACGCCGAAGCCCTGGAAGTCATGGAAAAGATCGACACGTTGGTCGTGGACAAGACCGGCACTCTGACCGAGGGTAAGCCCAAGCTGGTCAGCATTGAACCAGTTGGAGAATTAGATGAAGCCGAGCTGCTGCATCTGGCCGCATCATTGGAACGTGGCAGCGAACACCCGCTGGCTGAAGCGATCGTTCGCGGCGCGAAGGAACGCGGCGTCGATCTTTCGGACGCTAAAGACTTCGAGTCAGTCACGGGAAAAGGCGTGCAGGGAAAGGTCGATGGCCGCACGGTCGCGTTGGGCAACCGGGCCATGATGGAGCAACAGAACGTTGCCACGGACGATCTGGCCGATCGCGCCGAGTCGTCGCGCAGCGAGGGTCAGACCGTGATGTTTGTCGCCATCGATGGCAAGCCCGCCGGTTTGTTGGGCGTGGCCGACCCGATCAAGGATTCAACCCCCGAAGCGGTGAAGCTGCTGCACGACAGCGGCGTGGAAATCGTCATGCTCACCGGCGACAGTCGGACAACCGCCCAGGCAGTGGCGAAGACGTTAGGTATCGACCGCGTCGAGGCTGAAGTTTTGCCGGGCCAGAAAGCGGATGTGATCAAAAAATTGCAAGCTGAAGGCAAGCGAGTGGCCATGGCCGGCGATGGCATCAATGACGCACCCGCTTTGGCACAGGCAGACGTGGGCGTGGCGATGGGCACCGGCACCGACGTGGCAATCGAATCGGCCGGCGTCACGCTCGTCAAGGGCGACCTGCGCGGCATCGCCAAGTGCCGGCTGTTGTCACACAAGACGATGCGGAATATCCGTCAGAACCTGTTCTTCGCTTTCATCTACAACGCGCTGGGTGTGCCGCTTGCCGCCGGCGTGCTTTACCCGGTTTTCGGGATTCTCCTCAGCCCGATCATCGCCGCAGCGGCCATGAGTTTTAGTTCGGTGTCGGTGGTCGGCAACGCCCTGCGCTTACGCCGAGCATCCATCTGACTCGGATATCTCTCCACCGGGCTCTGGGGCCATCGTGCTCCGCGTGGATCTGCTAAAATCCATTCCGGTGTCGATCCGCTCGATCCTCAACGCCGTTGTCCGTCTTCCCGCCTATGGAGCCAGTGGGCATGGCGAGGCGCTTCGGCGACCACTGTCGAGCCTGCGGGTGACCGATCACGAGCAGGAGCGGATGAACGCCGTCACGCACGGGTTGGGACTGGCCTTTGGCATAGCGGGCGCCGCGATTGTCGTTGTCCTGGCCGCTCGGCACGGCGGGACGTGGCAGGTCTGGGGCTGTGCCATTTATGCCGCAACACTCGTCGCTGTTTTCGCTACCTCAACGCTCTCGCACATGCTGCACCGTCCCCGGCTGCGGCACATGATGCGGACGGCCGACCAGGCGATGATCTTCCTGTTCATCGCCGGTTCGTATACGCCGGTAGCGATGGCGTGGCTGCGCGGCGGTCCGTGGTGGGTGCTGCACGCTTTGGTCTGGGGCGTTGCGCTGGCGGGGTTCATCTCCAAGGCTCTCTTTGCGCACAACGTGCGACTGGGCCGGGTCTCGACGGCGCTGTACCTGCTGCTGGGCTGGATGCCAGTGATGGCCGCCTGGCCGCTCTTGACCACGCTGCCCACGGGCTTGGTCGTCTGGCTGGTTGTCGGCGGGCTGTTCTACACCGTCGGAACCGTCTTCTTTCGCTACGACCACCAGGTCCGTTACTTCCATGCGGCCTGGCACGTCCTGGTCTTGGCCGGCAGTACCTGCCATTACCTGGGCATCGTGCTCTACTGCACCACGCCGGCTTCACGGGCCGCAAATTTGTAACGCCGGTGAATTGCGGGCGATGGTTAGGCGACTTCAGCCTGCGTCGAATCGTCCGTACATGTACCCGTTCCGCTTTATACAGGGGCGCCGCAGGTTCGTACTCACGCAGCGCCTGTAACGGCCGGAGTAATCACAAGTGAGGCTGAGAGGGTCGGCAGCTTCGCGATCGCCGCCACCTCGTCGCTCTGGAAGGCATGGGCGAAGGGAACCATGTGAGGGTGCTCGACCGCCTGCCGATCCGCTACGTCGGACCATCACAGCCGACAGAGTAGAGTCAACTCTCTAACCTGTACGCACTACTTTGGCCGACGCGCGACAAGAGCCTCCTCGACTTTAAGCACATCCTCATAACTGGCCTTAAGGATACCGACATCCATCGCGGTGTAGAAAGTGCTCGCGTCATCGTGCTCCTGCGGACTCATCCGCCCGAAAACGTCTTTTAGCGTGGTTGCTTCATCGTTCGTAAGCGCAACCAGCTTGGTACAGGCGGTGAAGTCCGAGACCTTCAAGCCGCTCTGTTTGTATTGCTGGCGTTGTCCGTTGAATGCGCTAGAATTGACGACAACCTCAGCGAGAATTCTAATCCACTTCGCCACGTTTTCTTTGTCACGTCGAGAGAGCGTCTTGATGGCGAGTGCTTGCTGGACGTCATGTTTGAGTTCGGCGACCTTTTCTTTGTACAGTTGCACGGAAGAACATTCTTCCACGACCTGTATCTCGTAGTTGTTGTTAAGACCAGAGTTGTTCAGAACATTCTGGATGCGGCAGAAGAACTCCCAACTGTGCGTAAAGATGATGAACTGTCGATCCGGTGTCGCCAGGACGAGATCACGCAGTCGCTCGCAAAATGTGCGCGTGTAGTTGTAGTCGAAGCTATTGACCGGATCGTCGAGGACAATGACGTCGGTCGGGCTGACGCTCACCTCCGCGAGAAACAGGGAAAGGGCGTGTACCTTTTGCTCTCCTTCGCTCAATACTCGGTGAATTTCCGCGCCACCGATCTGTGGGTCAATAGTCACATCCTGATCTGCTCCGCGTCGGACAAGCTCGATACCAAAGTCTGCCATTACCTTACCCGTGAGTGCCTTGTACTCGGCGTCCAAACGATGCCGAAACTGATCGATGACCAGTTCGTCATGTACTTGCTTACCAAGGTTTGTCATCTTCCGTAGAACGGTAGGGAAGTCCGTGATGGCAACCAGCTTGTCGATCGTTTGGGCACCCGTGAGGTGGCTTGCGATCTTCTTGAGAGTATTGAGCGAATTCTCGAAATGGAGTCGATACTTGTAGCTCCGTACGATTGCTTCAGCAGCGGCGATCTCGTTGTCTCTAGCTTCATTGCCCGATTCTGCAGTTGCGATGCTTCCCTCACGCGCCATAATGGCGGTTACGACGGACTGCTTGGGGCCGTCAACGTCGCCTGCCTCCTCAAAAGCATCAGCGAGCGCATCAGTTGAGTCATCAACCTTGGCGGGAATTGCTGTAACCATGGCGTCAAACTGGTGTTTTATCCTGTCGCATATCTCGTCCGCCAGCAAATCTTTGTAGGGAGCTAGATCTAGCAGCGACATGCGTTTCGCCGCAAAGAGGCATTTCTGCATTTTGTCTAGTTCACCCTCGGCGGTTTCGATCCGAGCCGACAATTCGCTCGCGACAAGCTCGTGGTACTTGGTGAAAATAACCTTCGCATCGTCGCTCAACGCCTGCTTACATAACGGACAGTCATCTCGGTCCTTGTTGATGCTTGCAACTTCGTAGGCGACTCGTATTAACTTTACAAACGAGTCCGCTCTGAGGTCAGATGGTGTAACGGCCTTTACGAGGTCCGATTGCTGCTCCCGTAACCCATCTAGCTCGTTATGCTTGTTCATGGTGTCGCGAACGGACGCCGTGCCAATGGTTGTGGTGTACTCGTCAAGCCACCTCGCGAGTTGTTTAAGGAGTTGCACTTCCGCCTTGAGCGCGCGTACACCTTCCGCACTCCCTGCCAGTTTCAGGCGTGTAATGGTAGCTTCCGCCTCCTTTGACGCCTTCGCATCTGCCTCTGTCAGCGATACGTGCGCCTCGATTGCAGCTTTCAGCGGCTGTCCGTCACCAGTGAACAGCGATGAGATTGCGGTCTCATCCGTTGGGAGCTCGTTGCCGAAGCCCTTTACAACAGGATCGATCAATGCTTGCGCCGCACTGCGATCTCCTTCTGCTTTATTTTCCGTTACCGTCTTAAGCGCACGTATGAGCGCCCGACAATAGTCGAAGACCTCTAGTCTGAAGGGTGACAGCTCAACAACTCGACCTGCATCCAATGATGACTCTATATGGCGCATCGCGATCGTGGTATCAAAATAGCGCAACGCACCCGCATGGACACCAAATCCGTCGCCACTATTCCACTTGGCTGGTGGCTGATCTCGGAATTTATAGTCGAACCCGTACGGCTTATCACGCGATCGGACGTTAGCGTATTCAGCGGGAGGCGGAGAAGCACTGGCGAGGATACGTACCGTGTCACAGATGCTCGATTTCCCGCTGCCATTTGTTCCAAATATCACGGTCAAAGGCTTAGAGAATGAGACTTGCAAACTGTCAGTCAATCGGCGAAAGTTGAGGAAGCCACCCAGCGCCTCAATCCATGAATGGGGGATAGGAGATGCGGATGAGGCTGAAGGGGTAGGGCTGATGGACCGTGGCGTGTATGGGGTAGTGCTGACGAACTGCTCCCACAGTTGAATGCGATCATCGTCCGAGACCGAGCCGTCGTGAGATGCAATCGCCAGATCACAGGCGAGCCTAAACCAATCGAAGCCGATCTCATCACGAAGCTCAAGGAGATATCCAATGGCGTCCGAATGCCGTGGCATGATGTGTCCCCTGTAAGCTTGTGGTCGATGGGGGTCTGTCTGTGTGTGCGATTATGGCTGAGTAGATGTTTGTCGTCCAGCCGTGGGCTGATCGCGTAGGTCGTCCGTGGTCTACGCCGTCTGGGCCACGGCGTGGACAGTGGCGTTGGGTGGCGTCAGCGTGGGCAACTTGGCGATTGCCGCCACCTCATCGCTCTGGAACGCGTGCGCGTATCGGTCCATCGTGAGCGTGATCGTCGAGTGGCGCATAATCTTCTGGATCACCTTCGGGTGGACGCCTGCCGCCGCCAACCATGACCCGCAGGTGTGGCGCAGGCTGTGGAAGTCGATCACCTTGCCGTGCTTTTCGTCGAGCCGGTACGGGATGCCCGCTGCCGCGAGGTCTGCGCGCAACATCGCGATTACCAGGTGCCGGCGCGGCATCGCAAACGCCCTGGTCTGCGGAGCCTTGCCCGCCAGCACTACGCGCAACTCTTCGACCGTTTCCGAACGCAGCGGTAGCGTGGCTCGGTCACCATTCTTCGTGTAGGCGGCGTGGACCGTCACCGTCGGCTCGTAGCCGTGGAGGTCGAACGACTGGCGCGTCAGCGAGCACAGCTCGCCCGCCCGCAGGCCCGTTTCAATCGCAAGGTGGTAGAGCATCGCCCGTTCGATACCCGTCATACCGAAGCGTTCCGGCTCGGCCTTCGTGGTGGTCAAGAGGCGCGTAGCGTCCTCGACGGTCAGCGCCCTGCGCTCGTGGCGGCGGTCGCCCCGCACCTTGGCGGCGGACAGGGGACGCAGGTGCTCAACCGGCGACTGCGCCAGTCTGCCGTCCCGCACCGCCCAGCGGACGAAGCCCTTGAAATCCCGCAAGTAGTAGTTCTGCGTCTGCGCCGTGGCGGGCTTGGTCTTGCTCGCCATCAGTTCCGCGATGAACCGCTGGACCTTGCTGGCCTGCACGTCGGACCAGTGCTTGAATTGGCACCCGTCCACGATGGTCCTGATTCTGAAGAGCGTCTGCATGACGTAGTTGCCGGTGTTGCCCTTGGCCTTGAGCGTCGCCTCGAAGTCGGCCAGGTGACCTGCGATCGGTTTGGACTGGCCATCCAGCAGCCCGAAGTCGGTGAGCCTGTTCCTGATATCCGGCGCCAAGCCCTGTGCCCAGATCGCCAGGTGCGGCGGCAAGGTCCAGTTGTTCCGCTTGTGCTCCACCAGCGTCGCCACATTCCGGGCTAACTCGCGGCTCAGGCCCTCCTGGGTGAACGCCGGCATCTGCCGCACGACGCCCAGGTGGTCCTTGCCCGCGATCGTGTACCGGCTGCGGTTCTTTTGTTTCTTGAATGCTCGCCAACCTGCCATGTTTCACAGTCCTTTCCCCGGCTGTATCTGTTGAGGCCGGTAGGACACACAAGGGCGACTGTCGGCCCATTAATCAAGGGCAAACAACGGGATTCCCTGCTATTCGGGGTCTTCCAGCCGATCCCTGCGTCCGGCCCATTCATGCCTCGGTGGCATCCCCGCTGCTGCCCATTCGCGCAGTTCCGCCAGCGGGTAGCGGACATGCTTGCCTAACTGCACGCCCCGAGGGCCGATCCGCCCCGCGCTGACGAGTTTGTAGAACGCACTGCGACTGACGCCGATCAGCGCCGCCGCCTGCGTGACATCCACTGCCAACGGCTCGATGGGCGCGATGCCGACCATGGGCGACGTGCCGGGCTCATGCCCAAGCTCGTCGACCACGCCATCGTCATGGTCGTCGTGGAGCTGGAGGTTGGCGGCGGTCGAACGCGTCACGTCGACCCACCCTCCCCGGCAGAGTAATGTCGCCGTGATTCTGATTCTTTGGGTAGCTCCAATTTGAGTGGTACTGGCGATTCCTCGTCCGCCACGAGCAGGATCAGACCGGCATAGTGAACGCGGATGCGCTCCAGCACATCGTCGGTCAAGGCCCTTTCAGAACCATCCAGTTCGAGCGACACGCGCAACTCCACGCCAGCGGCGCGCAGCTCGTTCAAGAGGCGGATTATCCAACTCATCAACTAACCACCGCGCGTAGTGGGCCAGGTGGATGGATTCGCCGTCGCCGAACTTGAATCCCCCGGCGTCCATCTGCCGACGCAGGCGCGAGCGTGTCAGCACCGCGCCCATCGGCGTGGCGTTGACGATCTGCAGCAGGTCCTGCTGGCTGAGCTGCGTTGGATCAAACCTCCGGGCCATCGTTCTCCTTCAGGCGTCGGTTAAGCCACGCCACGTAGCGCACCAGGTTGATGGTCCCGTCGGCCGCGGAAGGTGCGCCCGCGGCAATGTGCTTAAGCACCTTGTCTTCCGGTAACGCCAACAGCCGCGCCAGATGCGCGACGCTCAGCGCTGCCGGGTCGGCCACGGGCGCGTGGGCGGCGGCGCTACCCGGGCCGGTGTTTTCATCTTCCGGGGGCACTTCCGGGGGCACTTCCGGGGGAGGAATTTTCGGTGTTTTTTCAGGCATGTCCGTAACTCGCCACGGGGACGCCACATGTGTGCATCAAAAAGTTCCCCACATGGGCCAGATTGGCCTTGATGTCGGGGCGACATCTTGCCCTCATGTGTTCATACGCATCACCAACGAGCACGCGATGAACGCCAAGCCCCAACCACCCAAAACCAAGGAGAACACCATGAACAAGCCACGGCCCTTCATCAGCCAGATCACGCGACCCGACGGCCGACGCGTTCCCGTGCGCTGGGTTCCCCACAAAAAGGTGTTGGTAGGCGGTGGCGATGTCTTTGGGCAGGTGGATCGCACCACGTTTGGCGTTGGGGTCGATTTCGATGCGATCCACGAAGTTCTGCACCAACTGCCGCAGTTCCGGCGAGGGCTGGTAGGTGGCGATGGGGCCGTCGAGCAGGGCGATGCGTGAACCGGCCCACTGACGCAGAGCGGTTTCGTTCGCAATGCCCGGGCCGGTGCGTTCCATGCGTTCGAGGTCGGCCTGAAGATCGTCGCGGCGGGTTTTGAGCTTGGCCAACGTGGCGCGAAGTTCGTCGAGGCCGTCGAACTCCGGATCGGCGAGCATGGCGACGGTGGTTTCGATGCGCCGGGTGACGGCGGCGACCGCTTTGGTCATTTCGGCGGTGTCCACCACCGGGCCGGTGCCGCCCAGCACGGCGGCGACGAAGTCGTCAATGGCGGCGTCGGTGTTCTGGTGTTCGCCCAACAGGATGCGTTTGATGCGATCCAGCACCAGCGATTCGAGTCCGTCGGCGGGCACGCTTGAACAGGGGCATACGCCGGTGCCGCCGGTGGTGAAGCCGGTGCAGCGATAATAGCGATAGCGTTTCTTGCGGCCCTTGTACCTATTGGAGTCGGCGACATGGTGGTAGCCGTTGCCGCAGTGGCGACAGGTGAACAAGCCCGACAGCAGCGAACGATTTTCCACGCGGGCCGCGCCGCCACTTCGCTTGCCAGCGCGATCCCCGGCCCGTTGTTTACGAAGCCGCTGCGCCTGCTCGAATATTTCGCGCGACACCAACGGTTCGTGGGCGTCTTCGATGATGAACCAGTCGGTGCGTTGGTTCTTTTCACGATCGCGCCCACGTTTGCGTTTGGTGTGGCCGGTGCCGTCGACGCCGTGAATCTTGCCGGTGCTGGACTGGTTCCAGACGATCGCGCCGCGATAGACGGGGTTGGAGAGAATGCCCTTGATGGTGGAGACGGTCCAATGCCTGCTGAACACGGCGGGCACCTGTTCTTGGTTCAGTTCGTAGGCGATGGTGGTGATGCCGTGGCCGTTGATGTATTGATCGAAGATGCGCCGGACCACGGCGACGCGCTCGGGCGACGACGGCACCAGGCGGGCATAGATGCTTTTGTCCTTGCGGGCGCGTTCGCCCTCGCCGAGGATGCGCGTCGGGTTGCCTTGAGCGTCGAACTCCTGCCTGCGTCCGTCGGGCAGTTGGCGGATGGTTCGCAGCACCGTGCCGTCGGCGGTGACGTGTTGGCGGTCATAGCCGTAGGGGTTGCAACCGCCGGGCGTGTTGCGGCCCTGCATGAAGCTGGACACCATGCCGCGCAGCGTGTCGCGCGACAATTTCACGCTGTACTGGCGGGCCTGCCACGACTTGACGCCCTGAAGCAGTTCGCCTTCATCGCCTTCGGGAATGGACTCGGCGGGGAAGATGGACTCGACGCCCGCCATGTGCAGGCGGTGGATGTAGTAGCCGGTCTCGTTGGTGCCGCCGCGACTGAAGCGGGACAGGTCGTAGCAGAGCACGGCGTCGAAATCTCTCCCACCCCCGGAAACCCCGGAACCTTCGGCATCGGCGATCATGGCTTCAAACTGGTCACGATCCTTGACGCTGGTGCCGCTGATGGCGTCGTCGACGTACCAGCGGAGGATGCGATAGCCGTTGTCCTGCGCCCAGCGTTCGACGTAGGCCTGCTGGTCAGGGATGGAACGCTCCTGCATGTCGGTGGAGCGCCGGGCGTACCCGACGGCGGCGATGGCTTTTCGGTTGGCAACCAAGGTGGAATCTCCTTTCGCGGAATGAGTCGGACAGGCACCACACGATGCGGTGCCGCATCTACGACATGAGGGCTGAACGTGGAGTGAACATCAAGTGGAATGTGCCCGGATTCTTCGCCGGTTGCGATAGGCGCGTTGGCGGCAGGCGGAACGGCAATACCGGGCCTCGGGGCGACCCACATAGAACACGGTGCCGCACGCGGCGCACCTGCGGCGGTAGCAACCGCGATGGTCGCCATGCTGATGCCAGGCGATCTTCAACAACATCTGATGCGTCAACATCGTGGCCTCAATTACTTCCGGGGGGGGCGTTACGGCAGAATGTGCGCCCTTGCCAACAAACTTTGCTTTGGTCCTCGACGGTTCCCGCCGCCGTCATGAAAAGGCCGTCGCGGCGGAGTACCTAACCGCCCAAGCGTCACGTTTGCCCGAAAAACCAAAATGTGACGCTCGTCACGTTTCCAACCGTCACGTTGTCACGTTTTCATCAAGCTCCAAACGTGACGCTTTCCGTAAAGTGTTGTTTTGACTTGTGTTGCGGCGTCACGTTTTGTTTGTCACGTTGTCACATTTTCATTTTGGGCACCGTCACGTTTACACCGTCACGTTTTGCCCCCCTTAAGGGGGGCAAACGTGACGTGTGACGGTGTGACGATCAGGCGGTTGGAAGGCTCATTGATTCACCGGCGACGATGATTTCGCCGCGCTCCAACAGCGCCTGCATCACGCGATGCTGGTTCTGCCGCACCATGCCTGCTCGGAGACATTCGTCCCGCCACGATTCGATGGCCACCTCGCCGCCGTCGTTGTCGGCGATCAAACGCTTGGCGATCTTCAAACCCAGTCGCTGCCACTTGCCGCGCTTGCCCGACAGCGCCGCCTTCGCCTGCGATTCGAGTGCGCCGGTGTCGGCATCAACCACGTCGATGGCCGCCGACGTGACGGGGTTGCCGTAGTCGTCCACCAGCCCCGGCAACTCGACGGTCACCAGTTCCATCGCCAACGGCGGCGGGGTCTCGGCGTCTTTCATCTTGGTGGAGGTCAACCTGAGGCCGTTGTCGCCGGCCAATCGGTATTCGGCGTCGAGCGCCGCTTTCAGGGCCATTGCGCCCCGGGCGCGAGTTTTGTCGGCGTGACCGCTGTGATGCACGACAAGGATCGTGCAGTTGTATCGATTGCGGATCGCATCACAGGCCGCGACGAACCGGCTCATGTCCTGCGTCGAGCTTTCATCGCCGCCGCCATAGCAGCGCGCCAACGTGTCCAGCACGATCAGCGTCGGTTGCCCGACGTTCGCCACGCCGGTGTCGATGGCGGTGATCAGGGCGACAAGGTCGGTCGGATCGGGGATCGCCACCGCCGGGGCCAGGTACAGCGGCACCTCGGCAAGCGTGATACCGTGGTGCTCGCTCCACGCACGAATGCGCCTGCCGAACCCGTTTTGGCCCTCTCCCGCGACGTAGACGACGGGGCCGCCCTTCACCGCCTGACCGCGCCACGGCGTCCCTGTGGCGATCCTGCACGCCCAGTCGATGGCGAGGAACGATTTGCCGCAACCCGGATCACCGAAGATCAGGGCGAATGTGTCGCGCTCGATCATGCCACGCAACAGCCAGTCCGGCGGGCGAATCTCGATCTGATCGGCGCGGGTCAGTTGCAGACGTCGGGATTTGGGTGGTTCAGCAGCACTTTGTCTGCGTGCGGACGCATACGCCAGAATCGTGTTGCGCCGTTTGTCCACCCCAACTTGGATCACCATCGGGATGTTATGTAGTTCGCTGCTGTCGTGCGGCGTCAGCACGGCGACCGCCCGACAGATATGGCATAGGTCCTGACGGTCCCGCCACTGCGTATTCGCATTGCGGCTGTGCAAGTGCAGTTGCTTGACGATGGTGCCGCCATCGTGCTCGCCGCCGATGATCTCGAAGTTCAGATCGAGGCGATTGCCGTCCGCCGTGGCGACCATCTGCGACCTGACGATCTTCGCTTCATAGTGCCCCGGCGTGATCGGTGTTGTCTGTTTGGCCACCATATTCAATTCCTCTCCGCGATCTGACGGAACGTCGTCGGCCGAGTGTGGCGACCGCGCCCGTGTTCACGCCGCCACTCCGACACCAGCCATCGGGTCAGCGCCCGGCGTCGGTGTGATCGAAGTTGGTCCACATCCCCATCGCCGCCCTCGGCGAACGCCGTCTCGAATTTGTACTTGCCCACCCGGTCCGTCGTGCCGTCCGTGGCACACGGTCGATCCATCGCAACCATATTCACCTCGAGTAAATTCACCGTGAAATATGCCGAAGGCATACTGGAAATGTTTCCAGTATCGAAAGCGGATGCCGGACCGGTGCGAAAGACGAACACCGGCCCGGCCACCCGCGCCCACACAGTGCCACGTTATTGACCGGCGCTGCGCACCGCAGCCCGGGGATCGCACAACGCACTGCCGAAGTCGTGGTACACGCGCCACGCCACCGCCAGCTTGTTCACGTCCTGATCAAGGCCAAAGAATTCCACCGTCGGCGTTTGCTTGCCGTTGAGGAACGCCACGATCATCGGCACCGCCGACGGCTGTGTGAACAGATACCAGTGCTTGGTGCTGGCCGACGCGCCGAACTTGGTCGTGTTGCTCAATCGCGGTTCGACTTCCAGATTCACCGCCCGCCGCAGACTGTTGCCGGTCGGCACGTCTTCGGCCCGCTGAACGTACTCGCTTTCGATGAGCATCCGGGCCGTCGGCTCCAACTCCGGCGTCACCAGCAATGTCGCCGGCCGCAAATCCAGATCGTTACCCTCGTCGTCGCGCTGCGTCCGCATCAGCGCGATCGCCTGCGACAACGCATCCAGCGTCAGCGCCGAATCGACACCGTCCAGCAGGTTGCCATGGGCTGCCGAAAAGAAATTGCCGCCGTTGGCCAGCAGCACCCGGTACACCAGATCACTGACCTTCCGCATCGCCATGCGCCCGAAACTCGCCGCTGCATCCTCGAATACGCCCAGGTCGTCGTTGACGATGTCGCGCCGGTCGATGCTCAGCATCTTGCCGAAGGTATCGATCTGGAACGTGGTGACCGCTTCGCTGATGCCGCCGTGTTTGAGTTCACCGCCGGGGGCCACCTGTTCGAGTGAACCGGTGAACGTGGGCCGAATGGCGTTGTTGGTTTTGAAGTCGCCGGCGCTACGGACGGCGCAGAACGCACGCCACGAGGCGGGCGTCTCGTTGTAATTGTCCAACAGCACCTTATTCGCCACATTACCCAGCGCCGTCGGCAACGACATCGTGCTGAGTGCCGCTTTCACCAGTTCCATCCGCCCCGTCGGCACGTCGCGCCCATCCATTTGTAGCGCCGCCCGACACAGGTCGATCATGCTGGTGACGCCCATGCGATGGGCCTGTTCCATCGCCACCGGCCCCAGTACCCGTTCACCTAGGCCGACGCGCCCCATGTGCGTCAGCAACGCCGCTTCCAATACGTTCCCGGCAGGCGATGTGGGTGCGCTACGCCAGACCGAACTGATCTTCGGGCGACTGGCACGCAGCACCTCCAACTCGGTGCGTGTGGAATCCCACCCTTCGGCCACGGCCCGCGCCTGAATCTGCGGATACCGCTGGCCGCAAATCTCCGCGATGGCGGCGACCCGCTGTGTCTCCGCCGCATCGGTTGCCTGAACCTGATCCTGCACTTGCACTGTTTCAACGTCCATGTGTTGTCCTTTTCTTTGCGAGGCCGCGATGGAGACCACCGTGTCCCCATCGCAACCCAGCGAGGTGATACTGACTTCCCGCAGGCGGCCCCTTTTGACGAGCATCAACCCTTCACTTCCGGGGCCCCCGGAAGTTGGGGCCGTGATCCGCCTACCGTTGACTTCGATGACCTGACCGGCCCGCACGGGCTCGGCCTCCATGACCTGCACACCCACCGACGCCTGCCACGGGAATCCGTTGCGCGCCGCCGCGACGATCTCCTGCGCCGCTTCGCCCGTCGCCGAGATGCTCCCGGCGACGATCAAACGGTGATCCCGCACTTGGGCGTCACCATGCCCGACGATCCCCGCCAACCGTGATTCGTGATCGGCCAGAATCGGCACCTGCCCCAGTTCCAAACCCGCCAGGTCGATGACGATCAACCCCCACTGCGGCACCGTCATCAATCCACCGGTGTACGCCACGATATTCACCCCCGGAAGCTTGTTGACATTTACGGAGGCCGTCAGATCGAGGGTTTCAGGCATCGTGCCGAAGGTGGCGATGGCTTCTTTACTTTCGGGGGCGGGGGTCAAGCGGCCACCCCCTGACTCTTGGCGGCATCGAGCATTTCGCCCCACTCGGCCAGTTGTTCGACGCTGATGGGGCGATAGCTGACCGTGGCATACACGCGCCTGGCGGCCATGCCCGGCACGTCATACTCACCATTGCGATAGCACGGCCCGCTCGGCGTCACCGTCCGAACAAAGTAACCCCGGTCCGGCGGCAGGTGCGGGGCCTGCGCACACGCGGCGCGGAACGCACGGATGTCCTGCGCCAGATCGACATCTTCCATCACGCACCGCCAGCCCTCCGGCGTGAACGCCTCGTGTTTCTCCAGGTATCGCGCCGCCTCCATGATGTGCCACGGATACCAGTGGCGCGTCCGCTTGTCGCCGCGCGGCATCCGCACTTCCCCCTTGTTCACCAGATAATCCAGCGTCGCCACGCTGGCCTTCAGCCCCCGCGTCACCAGTTCCGTCGCCGCCTGCGACGTTCGCTTGGGGTACGACACCTGGTGGGGAAACAGCTTCCGATAGTCCGCCATGCTCATCACGTTCCGCATAAAACAAAACTCCTTTCAGACGGGGGCCCTATTCCGGGGGCGATGGCCGCCGATACGCATCGGCGCTCCACCATCGCACGGCCCCCCATAGTGATTACCCGCTCAACCCCAAATCTCGCCGTCGGATTTCGAGATTCGGCAGAATTTTTTCCGCCGACGTAATGCTTATTGCCGCACCCCTCCGAAAAGTTGCAACAAAATCCGAAGATTTTGAAAATCGTTCCAATACTGGAACTTTCTGATCGGGAGCGTCGATCTCCACCCACCGTCGGCCGACTTTTTGTTGCTCTCGTCATTGGTTACCTATGCCGTCCGCCGGACTGCTGTCCGCAAAAGTCTGTCTCCATAAAGTTATTTGCCGCTCACCCCCCCCGTGCGGGATCAAAATCGGGTTTTTCTGAAAATCGTTCCATTACTGGAACTTTCTGTCCGCACACGCCGCGATTTCACCCTTCCGTCACCCTCTATATCTGCACCTGCGGCGATTTTCTTGCGCCGAATCTGCCGACAATCGACCGATCCGCCGCCATCGTCCCTGCACTATTGTCTTTTTGCAGAAGGGCCCGAAATGTTGCGTGAAATCTGGAAACTTTTCGATTTTTTTTACATACCCAGGCCACCACGCCCGTATATCCACTTATTTGTGGCGATGGGGCTGATTCGTAATGAAAATCCAAAATGCTTTCGCCGCCGCATGCCACATCTGTTACATACCCGGCGTAAACCCATTCCGTCGGGAACGTCATTGGCCACCTATGCCGTCTTCAACCTGGGGATCGTCCATCTGCTAATGACGCACCAATACAAAGGGGGGAACGGAATGGCACATTACCCACTTGCATACCGGTCACCCACTGATTTGCAAGCCATAAGGCGAATTCATAAAACCCAACAGAAAATATTTTCCGCCTTCGACGCAGGTGTGACCGCACCTGTCGCAGGTCAGCTTTACAATAGTTGCGAATGGATGCGAACCGTATTACCTTGACTGGCAACTTGTCCGAGAATTGACTTGACTAACCCTATCGTAGCAACAGTCGATACATTTTTTTAGGGCCGTGTATCGAACACCTCATGCTCCAATGACCAGGGGACTCATCATGCAAAACACCAGCTCGTCCGAATTAACCAAGTGCAAAGGAACGCTGCTTCTATCGCTATTCATGGTTGTCCTAATTGCCATAGGAGTTTTGTTGATTGTGGAACAACAACACATCTCCAAACAGTTGGCATCCGCAAACAGTGAGCGTGCAACCCTTTTGCGTGACCTGCAATCCCTACGAACTTCGACGGATCAACAGACTGCCGTTTTGAATCACGCTTTGGGGAAGGTTATTCCCGTTGTAATGCCGACCGCATGGGAGCATCAATTGGCACAACTCGAAGATCGAATCAAAGACCCCACACGTTGGCCGCAAAACGCTGTTGACGCACAGAATTTTCTCAATGATACGGCAGAGTTATTTAAGACCCTTCCCGCTTGGGCAGAAGCCGATTATATGCCACGGCTGACACCGGTCCGATGGGCGGCGATGTCATTCATGGGTCTCTGTCCCACCCCTACCGAAGCATTGTCTCTAAATCAGCAATCACAGGAACTGCGCCAACTAGCAGGCGCAGAGCCCGATGGTGGATCGTCCGACCTGCAGAAACGTTTGATCTCACAAGCTGATGCGCTCTCCAACAAATATAGCCAAGTCATGCTGGAAACGGCCGTGGCTCGAGCGAAAGCGTTCATTGCTGAAGAACATGATGATTTGCCTGTCAGCACCGATGCCGATTCTGATATTGCGGATGTTTATGATTTTTTAGGTGACCACGAAAAGGACGGACCTCAAGCTGCCGAAATCCACACTTTGCGGGAGGAATTGCACCAGCACATGATTAAGCATCAAGCCGAACAACAAGCGGCGATCTTGAATCGGCAGTGGGTGGCTGTCGCCGCATTGAAGGATACGCAGCCCGAGATTTATCAAACCGCTGTCAGCATGTTGCTCCAGCAGGTCGTTGTGGCACGCGTCGCCTTGTCGATGGAAGGAATTCAGGATGCGGGCTACAACAAGCTCGAAGATAACCTGAAGCACGCCGTTTCGGGAATGACCACACATGCCGCTGCTCAAGCCGAAGACCAACAGGCGAAAGCGATACGCGACTATCAGAGGTGGGCCCTGGAACAAATCAAGGCATTTGAAAGCTCATATCACGCCACAGAGGAACATGCCAAGAAGGATGCCAGTATTTGGAAGATGGACAATGGTGGTTGGAATGACGCGAGGTATAGGGAAGTCCGTGATGCCATGGTTATACATCTGATGCCAGTGAACATGGCGTTGCTTGAATTACCAGTACAGAATCGATATCAACGCGCATTTGATTTGGGTTGGAAGCAACTGGACGGGCGCGAGGACCAAACCTACGTGGCAGAGCAAACCGTATCCGTTGTGAAAAAGCCGTTGCGGGATTTCATGGAGATAAAACCATGATGCAGCGATATTGGTTCAAGTTGATAGTTTGCATCGCGGCGATATCGGTCTGGCGAACTGCGTTGGCCGATTCGGCTAATCTCGTCTTAACCATGCCATTGAGCCAACTGGAGCAGGCCGGGGTGGTTTCAGGCCTGGCAAGCCGAAGCAGCGGCTCCACTTTATTTGCTTCTTCATGGGACATACCAAACCAAGCTGCGTATTTTCAACGTAACTACCGAACCGTCTGGATGACCTCATCGCTTAACGAACGTATTTTGCTGGCGGAAAGAATCGGCATTCAAGGTCGAGCACGATATGCGGCAGAGCGTGGATGGACCAAGCTGCTTGGATCAAAGAACAGAGCGATACCCCAAGGCCCAGATTCAGCGTATTGGGATGCGATGTCCGGCAAAGTTCGTGTTATAGAGGCAAAAGGTGGCTTTTCTCCACTGAAAATTTCCTATGGATTCCCTCAAGGCACAAACGCTAATACGATTCGATCTGCAGAATTCACTCTCAAATCCAATATTGCGTCGGAAGCTGAGCAACTACAAGCCGCTCGCATCATACGGGCAGCACAAAGAGGCAGACTGGCCACGGGAGCGACCAGGACGGAACATATTTGGGGAACCCCGCGCGATCCAGAAATGATCGGACGGTGGGACACCAATAACGTATCACAAGACGCTTTCGCTATCGAGGAGAAGTTAATACGCGAACGTCCCAAACTTGCATCCACGTTTGAGGCGGCAGGAAAAGCGCAATCAGCAGATGTGTTTTGGGCGCGAGCGTCGAAGGGTGTCGCGGGATTGGGTGTGCTTGGCTCTGCGGGTTTGGCGTGGGATGCGTATCAACAATCATGGGCGGCGTGGACAATGTGGCATGATCCCGTCCTTCGTCACACCGCCATGCCATATCTACAATCGGGTGCAGCCATCGGTCGTTGGGGGGAAGCGATCACCCTAGGGTTTGGTTCAGCCGCACAGTTGGGTTGGCTGGGAAATGGCGGCCTATCGCTATTGGGACAAGGTGCAGGTAAATGGTTTCTCCCGGTTGCATTGGGTGTCGAGGCATTTGACGTTGGATTTGCATACTACAAGTATTCCCATGGCATGATGAGCCAACGGGATTTCAATCGCACATTACAGGGGTCGGGGACTTTCTTCGCCTGCACTGCTGTAGGTGCCGGAATCGGGGTATGGTTCGGTGGCGTTGGAGTCGCACCCGGGGCTGGTATCGGTGCCATTGTCGGCGCTGTGGCGGAAGGGGTTGAAAAAATCCATTGGTACTTTGTGGATAAACACTTCACAGAGAAACAGCAATTAGCTGTCGATCGAGCGGTCGAAGCGCACTATGGGTTGGGGCATTTGCAATAAAAACATCGTTTCCACAAATAATCCAATTTCCAAATCACAGGCATAATCATTGGGCGAACACTGTTTCGATCCCAGGCAGGCATATAGCTATCGCAACAACAACCATGATGTGTAACCTAAATAGGGAATGACTCCATGACAAACATAAAAGGAACGTGGTCATTCATGATTCTTCGTAGTGATGCTGGAAACGTCACGATCTTAGATGTGAATGATGTTAATGCGGGCACGATCCTTGTTGATCCACGAAAGCTTACAGTCTCAGGGGCTGGGATTCCGCGTCTTCTGACGAATGAGATGAACCAGCAAGAATACAACGACTGGCTGAAAACACTGCGAGATCAAGGATTCAGTGTGAAAGAGAGTGACGTGAAGTGAAAGTTGGTAGGCGAACCCGTCGCCGCTAGCTATGCTTCAACAATCCCCACCTGACCCGAGGTGAGCGGCAGCGCCAGGGCGTCGTCCCGCGTTGAAAAATCCACTGCAAAGCGGCCTTGTTTTCAGCCAATTTCTACTACTTTTCCCCGCTCCCACGCGAACTCAATTGTTGTCATGAACCCGCTGCACGCGTTCGCGTCAGCGTCCCCGAGAACCCCAAGCCCGAGGAACTTCTGATCGACGCCCTGCGCGAGAACCTCTCGCCCGAAGCCGTCGCCGCCATCCACGCCTGGCTCCAGCCCGCGAGCACCAAGCACGCAAACATCAACACCGAGCTCGAGTGGTTCCGCACGCTCTTGCGGAACACCGTCGGCGGCACCGACGCCATGAACCGCCTGATGGATGAGGTCGGGCTTTGACGACACGGGCCCGGCCAGCCCATTCAACCCAACACGGCCACAGGAAACCCCGCCATGAAGAACCAACCCATGCCCAGCACCCGACACGAACTCTTCACGCAGATCGCCCGCAAGCACCTGTTCATCGAAACGCTCGAGCCGCGTAACCGCGACCACCTCGACTTCCACGATGTCGGTGTCGTCGGCGTACAGCGCGCACTGGACGAGGCGTACCTCGCTGGCCTGGCGGAACTTCTTTCCGCCGCCGAGGCGCTGCTGGAGGCCAAGGACAACCAGATGGAGACGTTGGCCGAGTGGCGGAAGCTGAGGAAAGCCATACGCCAGGCCAAGAAGCGGATCGCACTCCCGAAGCCCTGAATAAGGGCTTCGGTGGTTTACGGGGCACGTCGCCCCCACGGCCCGGCCAGCCGGAACACGGCCAATGGAGATCACACCGTGACCAAGAACCCCACCATCACCTTCGCAGGCGGAAGGGCGCGAGCTTTTCCGCTGGTCGACAACCGGGAGGTCTCGATCGACCCGGACAGCCCGCCCGTGGCGACCATGGTCTACGAGGACCCCATCACGCGGCAGCGCGAAGAAGGGCTCGCCGTGCTGCGAGAGACCGACACCAACCGCAGCGACACGGACTTCTGGGACGGGCGCGTTGAGTTCATCGACGAACCCGGCCAGCACTACTCGCGGCGCGTGTACCGCCGCTGACGCTTCGATCAAACCCCAACAGTTAGGAGACACACCATGAAGAAGAACGAGATCAGAATCGGCGGCACGTACATGGCGAAGGTGACCGACAAGGTCGTCCCCGTCCGCATCGATGTGGAGAACCCGCATGGTGGTTGGGACGCGACCAACCTGGCCACCAACAAGAAGGTCCGCATCAAGAGCGCCCAGCGCCTGCGCGGGCCGGCGCCTGAGCGAACGGCACCCAAGGACCAGCCCGAGAAGAAGCCGGTCACCAAGGAGCAGCGCGAAGCGCTCCACGCCCAGCCCCCCCGGGATAAGGCCGACCAGGAGAACGCCCGGCCGCGTGACGAAGGCAAGGGCAAGAAGAAGTCGGTAAAGCAGGACAAGCCCAAGAAGCTGAGCCTGATCAACGCCGCCGCGCAGGTCCTGGCCGACGCCTCCGACGGGCTCAACGCCAAACAGATGGTCGAGGCGGTCGCCGCCAAGGGCTTGTGGAAACCCGGCGTTGGGAAGACGCCGCACGCCACGCTCTACGCCGCGATCATCCGTGAGATCGGACAGAAGGGTAAGGACGCCCGCTTCACCAAGGTCGAGCGCGGTTTGTTCCAACTGCGGAAGGGAGCGTGAACCATGCGACGATCTCTTGAGCGACGCGAGATCGAGTTCCGCGGCACGCCCGGCGGCGCACTGGAGCGTGTCGTGAAACTGACCGACGGTCGGGAGTACGCCCACCGCTGCTCGAAGGTGGTCTTCGAGAAGGTGGCCGCGTACCTCGACGAACACCCGCGCGAGGGCGTGAAGATTCAATCCCTCGCCGACGCCCTCGAAGAACCGATGACGCAGGTCAACGTGGCGCTGCAGCTGCTCACCGAGCGGGGCCTGCTCGAAACACATGGACGCCTCGGCTACGTTGCCGACGGCTACGCCACGGGCTTCTTCGAGCACGCGATGACCGAGTTCTACGCCCTGATCGAAGGGTTCCCGCCCGAGTTCCGCGGGACGTAGATTCACGCCTTCACCTCCACGCCCCCGGATACAGCCCCGGCCTCGGCATCGGTCGGGGTTGTCTTGAGTCTGGGCTGGCCGGTCCGGGAGCGTGCTATTTAACTGTGGGATTCCCCTCAAAGTCCGGCATTGCTTTGACCGATCTATTGGTATACACTGTGTGTATACGAAACGGAGCCCCCGGCCATGAACAAAAAACTCATCCGACACGGCAACAGCCTGGCGCTTGTCATAGACAAGCCGATCCTCGAACTGCTTCAGATCAACGAGGACACCCCCCTCGAACTCACAAGCGACGGTGACAGGCTCATGGTCTCGCCCCACCGCGACAAGGCCCGACAGCGTAAGCTGCGGGTGTCGTTGGACAAGATCAACGCGACATTCGGTCAAGACCTCAAACGCCTGGCCGAGTGAGTGGTGACTCCGGACTTTCTGACTATCGAAGACGTGCTCGCTGCCCACGCCGATCAAATCGATCGGTACGGCGGCGGCCACGGCGTGCGTGACTTGGGCCTGCTGGATTCGGCGGTCGCCCAACCCCGCTCTCAATTCGGTGGGGCCTACCTGCACGAAGACTTGTTCTCGATGGCGGCGGCGTACCTGTTCCACATCACCCAGAACCACCCCTTCGTCGATGGCAACAAGCGTGCCGCGGCCGTCGCGGCTTTGATGTTTCTGGACCTCAACGGCGTGACGATTGCCGCTCCAACCGGCGCGCTTTACGACATCACCATTGCGGTTGCCTCTGGCAAAGCCGACAAAGCCGCCGCCGCAGAATTCTTCCGTTCGCATGCCCACTAATTCACACCTGCGGTGAGGGCGTTTTGGGTCCTTTCCGCCTGCCGCCCCGTGAACTTCTCCCACCGCTGCACGATCACATCGCAATACGGCGGGTCGAGTTCCATCAGGTACGCACGGCGGTTGGTCTGCTCGCACGCGATGAGCGTCGAGCCCGACCCGCCGAACAAGTCGAGCACGTTCTCCCCCGGCAGGGATGAGTATTGGATCGCGCGGACCGCCAGCTCGACGGGCTTCTCGGTCAGGTGGACCATCGACTGCGGGTTGACCTTCTTCATGTGCCACAGGTCGGTGGCGTTGTTCGGGCCGTAGTAGCGGTGGGCGGCCCCCTCACGCCAGCCGTAGAAGCAGATCTCGAACGCGCCCATGTAGTCCTTGCGGGTCAGGACCGGGTGCTGCTTGTCCCACACGACGCCTTGGCTGAAATACAACTCGTGCTTCTTGAGGTACGGCGGGTAGTTGCCCAGGTTGGCGTACCCGCCCCAGATGTAAAACCCGCGCCCCGGCTGGAGCACGCGGGCCATGTTGCCGAACCAGGCGTCGAGCAGCGCGTCGAACGCCTCGTCGGTCACGAAGTCGTTAGCTAGGGGCCGGTCCTTGGCCCGCATCTTGTTGGTGGTCTTCTTCTTCTCGCCCTGCCGCGCCACGTCGAAGGATTGGTGGTGCGTCCGGTGCGCTTCGGGGAAGGACGAATTGCCTGCCGCGATCGCGTTGTTCGACCGGGGCTCGACCTTCACGTTGTAAGGCGGGTCGGTGTTGACGAGGTCAATCAACTGACCGTCGAGCAGCCGATCCACATCCGCAGGCAGTGAGCTGTCACCACACAGCAGGCGGTGGTCACCCAACACCCACAGGTCGCCGGGCTGGGTGGTCGCCTCGTCGGGTGGCGCCGGCACGTCGTCGGGGTCGGTCAGGCCGTCCTTCGCGTCACCGTCGAGCAGGTGCGCCAACGTCTCTTCGTCGAAGCCCAGCAGCGCCAGGTCATAACCCGCCTCCTGGAGTCCGCCGATCTCGATCGGCAGCAACTCCATGTTCCAGTCCGCGATCGTGGCGGTCTGGTTGTCGGCGATCCGGTACGCCTTGATCTGATCAGGCGTCAGCCCGGTCGCCTTGTGGACCGGCACCTTGGCCAGGCCCAGCTTCTTCGCCGCCTTCCAACGCGTGTGGCCGACGATGATCACGCCGTCGGGATCGATCACGATGGGCTGGCGGAAACCGAACTCCCGTAGCGACGCGGCCACAGCGTCCACCGCCTGGTCGTTCAGACGCGGGTTGGATTCATAGGGCCTGATTTCATCAATGTTTACGAGCTTGACTTCCATGTAGGATTCTCCGGTTTAGGGTTGTGTCCGCGCGCGCAACAAACAAAAACGTAGGGCCTGACTGTTCCCCGCGGGGTCAGGCGATTGCATCGCCGGGGAGGAACCATTGGCTCTGCCAGACTGGCGGCATCGCCCCGATCGCGCCACGTTGGGCCGTGGGCGTAGGGTGCAGAGGTGGTAGGTGTATACGACGAACTGCCAGTGTCGCGACGTGGGCGAACGTGGGCCAACGGTGGCCAAGTGCGCGCACTGGGCAAGGTGGACGCGTAGCGCACTCCGCTGGGGTTGGTCGGTCAACGTGTGCGGATGTGATTTAGTGTGCATGGCAGCAGCCTCGTCGGGTGGGCTACTGCCGCGCGGAAGTGGCTACTGCCAAGTCTATGAATTATCGCATGCGCGATGTGCAAGGGCAAGTGCCGTTCGCCGCCACACACATCGCGCGGTACAAAATGATGACGCGGGTTCAGTGACCGACCGCAGCAGGTCCGGTCGGCTCTCGTCGCAGTAGACCTCAAACCTCATGCTGTCACCTCATCCCCAATCGCCGCGTCGTCCGGGCTCAGCTCACCGCTCAGGAGTTTGGGCAGGAGCGTGTCACGCAGGCCCACGAGTCTGCGATTTTGGCGAGCGGTTGTCTCGATACGGCTATGCAGTGAACTCGAAGCATTTATGAACGCAGCGAGGATACCGATAGGAAATTTGATTCCAGGCGGGTCGGGATCAGGGGCTTGGGGGGTGAGGGGTTGATAGGAGAGTGGTGGGATATGACTACAGAAGGAGAGTGGGCTAAGAAGATCAAGAAATACGGATCCAATGGCACGCGCCTTGCAGCGGACTCCCATTTATGATCACGACATGACAAGTAATTAATCCCGAGAAAGGCATTATAACTATGGATATTTCCTTTTTGAGTGAATCGCGATCTATGGCGATGGTATGTATTATGGGAGTCGTTGGCGATGTAATCGAGCAGTTATAGGGAGAATCTAGCTATAATTATCAAGTCACATCAAAAACAAGATTTCAGGGACAGCTTGAAGAACTTTTCGATTATTGTGAGGTAATATCTGGGAAAAGTAATAATATCATTCGGAAGGCGTATCTTATTTATGACAATATCACGTTCCTTATTGATACCGAAATGGTATTCGTGGACGATGACTACGAGCTGACTTCTTGGTCTCGAAGACTACAACAAGAAATCATAGCATGGTGCTGGGAAAGAGTGTCACGCGCTGTAATTCTGACGCATATCTTAGAAGGCCATATTGTGTCTTATACCGAACGCCATCAACTTAAGCGGCAACGCTTGTGATTTCAAGGTGTTTGCGTAGTTGGTCGCGGGGTTGGGTCATGTAGCTGTAGCGGTCTTTCCTTCGTTTGACCACACGCGGTTCGTGTCTACCGGGTCTGTGCGGGTT
>WGMF01000012.1 GCA_016125215.1 Phycisphaera sp. | reverse complement strand
CGGAACCCCCGGAACCCCCGGAACCCCCGGAACCCCCGGAACCCCCCGAAGTTTCCCCCGTGATGAAGAAGCCGTGGGGGATGACGGGCATGACGGATCGAGGCGATCGCGTGTGCGTGTGACAGATTGTAAGTAACACTATGTCACACCCGCACGGACGAAACGCCCGGCCCGACCGACAGCCGCGGACCGTTTCACCGCTCTCTTTGAAATGTGAAACGTCGCACGCCATGCGAGCCGGGCTGTCTCAGCCCGGTCCCACGCCCGGAGGCCATGGGCGTTTGTTCCCGCAAGGGAAGAAACAGGAACATTCTCTTTATCAGCAACCGCTAAAGATTCCCGGCGATCACATCGCCGGCTTTCTGAAATCCCATCTGCGTTTATCCGCGTTCACCCGCGGCTAAACCGGCTCTCAATTCGTCCGGCTGTTGGCGTCGGCGCTCGAGCCGGGGGGGCCGCTGCCGAATAAATCGATCTCGCTGTTCCACCGCAGCCAGTCCTGCCAGTGGCGTCTTGACATGGGCAGGCTCTTGTCCTCGAAGGCTTCGTCGGGGATGCGCTTGAGCTGGTCGTGGGCGTTCTTGTTGGCCACGCGCGCCTCTTGTTTCATGCCCAGTTCGCAGTAGGCGTTGACGATCTGCACCATGGCCACGAGCGACGCGGGGTTGCGTTCGTAGCGGTCCTTGGCGGTCTCGTACAGGTCGATGGATTTCTTGAACTGACCCAGGTCGTACGCGGCGTCCGCACGGTAAAAGTAGGCGTTGCGCAGGCAGACCGACTCAAGGTCATTGAGCGAGCGCGGGTTCGCCCCCTCCATCCCGCGGATCGCCTCGTCGAAGAGCCGCATCGCTTTTTCAAGGCGGGCCGACCGCTCGTTCCTGAGGGCCTGCTGCTTGGACTGCGGCAGCGGTTCGAGCAGGTCGTGCTCGATGGGGATCACGGACTGGCGCAGCGAATCCGCCAACCGGTAACGCAGCATCGGGCCTTGCGGGGTGTCGCCGTAGCGTTCGACCGCTTCGGTGAGCTTCTCGATGGCCTGCGAGTAGTGGCCCTGGTTGTATTCGAGCTTGCCCAGCTCCACGAGCGCGTCGCGGTAGACCTCGCTCTCGGGGGTGATGGCCTCGTGGTCTTCAATCACGTGGCGGAGCGTTCGGCGGGCGTCTTCGGTCCGGCCGTCGAGGATATAACACTGTGCAAGGGGCACGAGGCTGTTGTACGCCTCGGGTGTGCGTGTGTAATTCTCGACGAGGCGTTCGTACTGACGCTGGGCGTCCTCGGGCTTGTTGTCCGCAAGGTAGGCGTTGCCCAGGCGGTTGATGGCTTCGAGGAGCTTGGGGTCTTCGCCACGTGTCTGGACGTATTCGTCCCAGCAGCGGATGGACTTGTCGTAGAGCTGGGCCTTGTCGTACGCCTCGGCCGCGAGCCAGAGTTTCGAGCCATACTCCCGGTCGTCGCCGGTCATGGCCTGGGCGTACCGGTAGTAAAGGTCGCCGGCCTGGGCGTAGTGCGTGGCGGCAAGCTGGTTGAGCTTGCTCTGGTCGTAGGGCGGCGGGGCTTGCGGGTCATCACCCGTGGGGGCACCGCCGTCGGCGCTCAACAGCGCGCGGTCGGAAACCTGGATGTTTTTAGCCTGTTCGATGAGCTGTTCAGCCAAACGCTCGTGGGCGTCGGCCATGCGAAGCTGCGACGCCGGCGGAAGCTCCTTCGGGTAGAGCACGCCAAGGATCGAGAGATAGTCCAGGGCCTGCTGGTAATTGCGGACGTCGTAGCTCGTGTCGTATCGGGCGTTGACGGACGACACCAGCCTCGACAACGGTTCGGCTGGCGGGTAGCGGTTCTCAGCCAGGAGCCTGGCGGCCATGAGGAAGTGTTCCTGCGCGTCGCGGTGCAGTTGCGTCTGGGCTTCGACATCCGCAAGGCCGATGAGGCCTTCGAGGTAGACCTCGTGGTGCTCGCTGGCAAAATCGGTGTCGGGGTAGCCGGTCACCGCCTGGGTGAACAGGTCGCTTGCGGTCTGGGTGTCGTTGGACTCGGCCAGGGCGATCTGTCCCAGCAGGACCAGCGCGTGGCCCTGGAGCGGGTCGTGCGGGTCGAGCAGGCCGCGGGCTTTGGTCAGGTAGCGACGGGCGTCGGGGTATTCGCCGCTGAGCGAGAGCACCTTGCCTAACTGGATGTATAGCGGCGCCAGGTCGCGCTCGCCCTCGGGCTGGAGTCGGCTGAGTTCCTGCATCAGGTAGGTGGTGGCACGCGGCACGTCGCGGTCGCGCACCATCGCCCGACCCCGCAGCGTGATGGCCCAGATGCGCTGCTCGCGTCGCAAGGCCGGGTTGCTCTCGTGCTGCACTTCCACCACGAAGCGGTCCACGAGCGGCATCACCGCGGTGAATTTATTCTGCTCGTCTTCGACCGTCGGCCCGTGTTGCTGCAGTCGCCGATCGATCATCCTGCGGACCACGCGGTAGCGGCGCTCGGCGGGCTGGGCGGGCAACTCATCGACGAGCGCCAGCGCCTTGTCGTTCTCGTTGAGCGCGACGTGGGTTTCCGCGAGACGGCCCAGGTGCTCGCCGTCGAGCGTGTAACCGATGGGCTTGCCGACTTCCAAGGCGCGGTAATAGGCGGCACGGATGCGTTCGTTGTTTTCTTTGAGGTCGCCGCCCATGGCGCGCTGCTGGAGGTAGACCAGGTCGCCGGCCTGTGTCCAGTAGGTGGCCAGTTGCTGGGTGTTGGCGTCTTCGTTGAGGTGCGGCTCGACGGTGAGGAGCATCTCGTGGGCCTTCTCGAAGTTGCCGGCTTTGAGGTAGAGGTCCGCGTCGTCGAGGTGGGCCTGCACGTTGAAGGCCTCGTGCCTGGGCAGCGACCAGTAGACCCCCAGCCCGAGCATCACCAGCCCGAGGATGAAGACGGGGACGTGCCAGACCTGCGACCACGGGAGCGTGCCGTCGGGCAGGCGCTGCGCATCGGCCGGGGGCAGTTCGAGGTCCGCGTTCTCGTCGGGCGTCGGGTTGGTTGGGTCTTCAGCCAAGGGGGTGAGGTGTTGACATTGATTAGACGAGGGGCGCCCCACGCGACGCCAAACAACCCGATCCGGGGCGCAACATCTGCGCACCGGCCATCGGCTCGCTATGTTTTAAGATCGGTCAAGCGTGCGCAACTTCTTCACAAGCTTCGACCTAGAAAAATCGCAGCCGGGCCGCGGGCAATAAACCGCGTCCGATAAAACAGTTGCGGGCGACATTGACGCGGTGGGGCAGGTGAACGGTCAGCGGAACTCAGGACTCTTCCGCTCGGTAGTGCATCACCTCGACCCGTTCGAGCGTCACCATGCCGTCGCCCATCATTGTGTCGACCACCGGGAGGAAGGCGTCGATCTTCGCGCGTTTGTCGACGATCTCGATCACGATCGGCAGGTCTTCGGAGAGGCGCAGGACCTTGGCGGTGTGCAGGTGGCTGCGTGCGCCAAAGCCCATCGGGCCGCGCAGCACCGTCGCACCGGCGAGGGGGAACTTGCGGGCCTCGCGCACGATCGCCTCGTACAACGGCAGGCCGCCGTGCCGGTCGTTCTCACCGATGTAAACGCGCATCATGCAGCCGTCTTCGGGGGTCGGGTGTTGCGTGCCCATGTCGATCCCTTTCGTGCGGGAGTTTCAGGAGACCGTGCCGAACCACACCATCGCCAGCCGATACCCCGCCAGCGCCGCGGCCAGGCCTAACAGGTTGTTAAGCACGATGTTCGTCACCGCGTAGGCCCACTGCCCGTTGTTCACGAGCGACAGCGTTTCCCAGCCGAAGCTCGAGAACGTCGTGAACCCGCCGAGCACGCCGACGAGCAGGCCGATGCGGTACTCCTCGCGCACCATCCAAGGCCCGATCAGCGCGACGTTGAGCACCGCGATGAGAAAGCAGCCGACGACGTTGACCGTGAGCGTGCCCAGCGGGAACGAGCCGTCGCCGAGGCGTTCACCGATGCGCTGCATCCACCCGCTCACCGAGTAGCGCAAGAGCGACCCCGTCGCGCCGCCGATCCCGATGAGCAGGAGTTTCCACATGGCTGACTCTGTTATAGCCGCAAATCAACGCGAATGAACGCAAATGATGAAGAGTTTTTCAGCGGGGATCGGTCGGATTTATTCGCGTTTATTTGCGGCTCAATGCCTCAGGCATTTTGCCCTTGCTTGGCTTTGGCACGTCTCGAAAGTTCCGCATCGATGAACCCTTGCAGGTCGCCGTCCATCACGCGCTGCGGGTTGGGTTGTTCGTAGCCGGTGCGGTGGTCCTTGACGCGGTTGTCGTAGAAGACGTAGCTTCGGATCTGCGTGCCCCAGCCCATGTCGAGTTTGCCGCCCGTGGCTTTGTCGATCTCGGCGGCGCGTTTTTCTTCTTCGAGCAGTTCGAGCTTGCCGCGCAGGATGGCCAAGGCGCGTTTCTTGTTCTGCTCCTGTTTACGCTCGACGGAACAGACGACGGTGAGGCCCGTAGGCTTGTGGATCACGCGGATGGCGGTGGCGACCTTGTTGACGTTCTGCCCGCCGGGGCCGGAGGCTCGGACGAAGGGGATGATCTCCAGTTCTTTTTCGTCGAGCTCGTAATCGCCCTCGTCGTCGAACTCGGGGATCACGTCGACGGCGGCAAAACTCGTCTGGCGTTTTCCCTGCGAATTAAAGGGCGAAACGCGCGCCAGGCGGTGCGTGCCGCGCTCGGCGGAGAGGTAGCCGTACGCCATCGGGCCCTTGATGTAGAGCGTCACGTCCTTGATGCCCGCCTCTTCGCCGACGGTCTTGTCGACCTCCGAGACGTCCCACTCGTTGGCCTCGCAGTAGAGCAGGTACATCCGCATGAGCATCTCGCTCCAGTCCTGCGCCTCGGTGCCGCCCTCGCGCGAGTAGATGGAGAGATAGCAGTTGCGGTCGTCGTACTTGCCCGAGAGCAGCGAGAGGGTTTCGAGCTTGTCGAGGTCGGCCGCGAGTTGGTCGAGCTGCGCGTCGACCTCCTGCTTGCTGGCCATGTCGTCGGCGTCGACCGCCATTTCATAGAGCAGGGCCGCGTCCTCGATGCGCGTGGAGAGTTTGCCGATCGGCTCGACCTGGGCCTTGAGGCTCTTGGCTTCGCCGACGACCTTGTTGGCCTTGTCGGGGTGGTCCCAGAAGCCCGGCTGGCCCATCACGTCTTCGAGTTCTTTTCGGCGGGCGACCTTCTGGTCGTAGTTAAAGAGAGTCGCGGATGGTTAAGACCCGCGCCTGCAAATCTTCGAGGATGGCTGGGATGTTCTCGTGCATAGTCGGGGTATTGTAGGCATTCTTATGCTTCGTGCAGGGGGGTGAACCGCCAAGACGCCAAGTTCGCCAAGAGGGGAGGGAGAGGGGAGAGGGAGTAACCGCAGATGACGCAGATGGGAGAGAGTCGAATTGATCCGGGCGAGTTCAAGACCCGCATCAGGCGTGGGTGTGGTTGGGTAGAACATGATGAGAGGGTTCCGTAAACCGCTCTCCACTCGCAATGTCTCGACCCGTGATCGATTGCCGGTACAGCCACATCTAACCCAACAGAGATTCGGAGTATCCCCATCTGCGTCATCTGCGGATCGGTCCTCTGCCCTTCTCTGTGCCTGCCTTGGCGACCTCGGCGTCTTGGCGGTTAACGCATCTTTCTGAACCGCGTTCCTGCCGGGGCGATTTACGGGGTTACTTCCGGGGGGACTTCCGGGGGCGCAAAAAAGGACTGTCGATTCTTACCCGGTTTGTCCGATAAGACTTACCGTTTGTTCCACCGCGCTCAGGACGGGCGCACGAAGGGAGGTCATGGATGACCGTGGCAGTGTCTCTGCAGTCACATCAAGCCGACCCGGATCAGATCGTCAAGCTGCTCGACACGCAGATCGATCTCTACCACCGTCTGGGCGAGCTGGCCTCGCGCCAGTCGAGCCTCGTCGCGGAGGGCAAGGTCGACGACCTGCTCTCGATCCTCTCCGAGCGCAGCAGGCTCATCGATTCGCTCACCGCGCTCAACCAGAAGATCGACCCCGTCCGTCAAAATATCAACGCCCGGTGGGACGCGCTCTCGCCCGACGACCGTCAGCGCATCCGCGGTCGGCTCGACAAGATCCAGGGCATGGTCAAGGCCATCCTCGACTCCGACGGGCGCGACCGTTCCGCGCTCGAAGCGGCCCGGGCGCAGGTGGGTCAAGAGGTCCTTCAGTCCAACCACCAGGCCATGGCCGCGAGGGCTTACCGTTCGCCGGTGCAGTCGCCCCAATCCCCCACGAACAACCGCTTCACCGACCGCAAGGGATAACACCCTGTTATGCCGACCACACTCGACATGATCGAGCAGACCCACGGGGTGAGCGACGCATCGAGCGCGACCGCGGGTGTCGCGTCGCCCTCGATCGCAGAGATGGAAGACCTGGCCGACATCATCCGCGCCTACAACCGTGTCACCGAGAACCTGAGCAAGAGCCACGACGCGCTGCGTGCGCAGGTCCAGCGTCTTGAAATCCAGCTCGCCTCCGCCGACGCGCAGCTCCAACGCTCCAAGCGGCTGGCGGCGCTGGGTGAGATGGCGGCCGGCATCGCCCACGAGGTCCGCAACCCGCTCGCCGCGATCCAGCTCTTTGCCGACATGATGGCCAAGGACCTGGGCGGCATCGCCAAGGGCGAATCACCCGCGTCTAACACGGTGTTAGAGTCCTCCGCGCAGACCGCTGAAAAAATCGTCTCCGCCGTGCGTGGCCTCAACGCCGTCGTCACCGACGTGCTGCATTTTGCCCGTGAAATCAGGCTTTCCCCGCGATCTCTCGATGCTTGGGACCTCTTCGACAGGGCGTTGTCGGCACACAAGCCCGCGCTCGATTCGGCCCGCATCCGGGTCGAGCGTATCGGCCTGACGCTCGAGCCTGTCCAGATCACAGCCGACGGCCAACTCCTCACGCAGGCCCTGCTCAACCTCATCCGTAACGCCTCCGACGCCATGGCTGAACTCGATCTCGGTCAGCCCCGCACGCTTACCTGCGGTGTCGAGCGCAGCGAGTCGCACGTCATGCTCACCGTCGCCGACACCGGACCGGGCATCCGCGACGAGGACATCGACCGCATCTTCAACCCGTTCTTCACCACCCGCCCCGTCGGCACAGGCCTGGGACTGGCCATCGTCCACCGCATCGTCGATGCGCACGGCGGAACCATCACCGTCCATCCCCACAAGCCAAACAAAGCCCTTCCCGGGGCCCGCTTCGAGGTCCACCTACCCCACATCACCCCAGTTGGAGCCAGCGTATGACGAAGGTGTTGGTCGTCGATGACAAACAGATGATGCGCGACAGCGTCGGGGCCACGCTCCAGCGTGCCGGTTACACCGTCATCGCCGCGGCCGACGGGCAGACCGCGCTGTCGATGTTGGCCAAGCACCGGCCCGCCGCCGTGGTGACCGACCTCAAGATGCCGGAGATGAACGGCCTGGATCTGCTGGCCAAACTCCGCGAGACCGACAACGACCTGCCCGTGATCCTCATGACGGCGTTCGGATCGGTCGACGCCGCGGTGCAGGCCATGAAGCTCGGGGCCTACGACTTCATCCAAAAACCCTTCGAGGGCGATGAACTGGTCCTCACACTCAAGCGCGCTGTCGAGCACCGATCGCTGCGTCAGGAAAACGCGGCCCTGCGCTCCAACGCCCAGGGCTACGAATCCCAGCACGTGCTCGTCGGTCGCTCACCCGCGATGCGCCACCTTGCCCAGCAGATCCAGCAGATCGCCCACTCGCAGGGCACCGTCCTCATCGCCGGCGAATCGGGCACGGGCAAGGAAGTCGTCGCACGCACCATCCACGCACACAGCCCCCGACGCGACAGGCCGCTCCTTTGCCTCAACTGTGCCGCGCTCTCCAGCAGCCTCCTCGAAAGCGAACTCTTCGGCCACGAACGCGGCGCCTTCACCGGGGCCGACCACCTCCGCAAGGGCCGATTCGAGTTGGCCGACGGCGGCACGCTCCTGCTCGACGAGATCAGCGAGATCGACATCCACCTCCAGGCCAAACTCCTGCGCGTGCTCCAGGAAAGACAGTTCGAACGTGTCGGGTCGAGCATGACCTTACAGATTGATGTACGGGTCATTGCCACCACCAACCGCGACCTGTCGCGCTGCGTCGAGGACGGCACCTTCCGCCAGGACCTCTACTACCGCCTCAACGTCCTGCCCATCCACCTCCCGCCTCTGCGCGATCGCATCGAAGACGTGCCGCTTCTTGCGCAACACTTCCTCGCACAGACCGCCATCCGCGAGGGCCGGGACGCCAAGGATTTTGATGACGAAGCCGTTGCCATCCTCCAGGACTACCATTGGCCCGGCAACGTGCGTGAACTCCAGAATATCTGCGAACGCGCCAGCGTCCTCACGCGAGGCCAGACCATCACCGCCGGCACCCTCCAGCCCTGGCTCCTCTCGCCACCCTCGGAAGCTCAGAGTAGCGAGCTCGATCACGAAGGCTTCGTACCCCACGGCATCGTTGCCATCCAACCCGGACCCAAACGCCTCGAAGACTTCGAGCGCGAGCAGATCCTACGCACGCTCGGCCGATTCAACGGCAACCGCCGAAGAACAGCCGAGGCCCTGGGCATCGGCGTCCGAACACTCGGCTTAAAACTCCGAAAATGGAAGGACCAGAACCTTGTCGCACAGACTGTCTAGCCCTCCACGATCCGATGCCCACGGTTTGCCTACGCGCAAGACCTGCGCCACAACCGCGCAAGACCTGCGCGAACCTTGCGCGGTCGAGCGTGATCCCGATACCTACGCAAACCTTGTCCGGGCCTACGCGGACACCGTGGAAGAAATGCTCTGGCACGACGCTTGCGGATCATTGCACACCGGGGTCGCACCCGTGTTCCACACGCAGGAGCAGTGGCATTGATCGACGGACTCTTCCAAGGCGGCGCGTTGCCCGTGCTCGAACGGGTCGTCCAGTTCACCGAGGCCCGGCACAAGGTCCTCGTCAACAACATTGCCAACCTCACCACGCCCTACTTCAAGCCCACCGATCTTGACCCCCGCCAGTTCCAGGAGACCCTCGGCAAAGCCATCGATGACCGCAGAAACAGCGCTTCGAACAGGGGCAGACCCATCCGCTGGCACGACACCCACGAAGTCTCTTTCAACGAAGATGGTCTGACCGTTTCACCCTCGCCCTCGAACGACAACATCCTCTTCCACGACCAGAACAACCGCGACGTCGAACGCATCATGCAACACCTCGCGGAAAACACCATGGCCCACAACACCGCCATCGAACTCATCCGAAACCAGATGGAAACCCTCAAAACCGCGATCCGTGAGAGAGTCTGAAACACCGCTTTCATAGCTTGATTGGATAAAACCATGTTCGGCAGCCTCGACATCTCGACCTCCGGCCTGATCGCCCAGCGACAGCGGCTCGATGTCATCACCGCCAACATGGTCAACATGAACACCACGCACGACGCGCAGGGCAACTACGCCCCGTTCCGCAGGCGGATCGCGGTCTTTGCCCCCGGCGACCCGTCATCAGGCTCCGAGCAGGGCGTCCACCTGCGCGAAATCCAGCTCGACCAGTCGCCGTTCCGAAAGGTCTACGACCCCGGCAACCCCGACGCCGACCCGGACGGCTACATCGAGATGCCCAACATCGACTCCGCCGTCGAAATGGTCAACGCCCTCGACGCCAGCCGCGCTTACGAAGCCAACATCACCGCCGTCGAAGCCACCAAGAGCATGATGCAATCCGCCCTGAGACTCCTGGCGTAAACATAAAGCCCCGAGGCCCGTGCCATGACCGACCCACTCGGACTCGTCAACAACGCCACCGCGATCAGCCGACCCACAGCCGGCCGCAACGACGCCGCCCAGAAAGCGACCGAGTCCTTCAAACAAGCCCTGATGAAAAACCTCGACCAGGTCAATCGGCTGCAACAGGATGCGGACTCGGCCATCGAAGACCTCGCCGCCGGCCGACGCGACGACGTCGCCGCCGTCACCATTGCCACGCAGAAAGCCGACATGGCGTTCCAGATGCTCATGCAGGTCCGCAACAAACTCGTCGACGCTTACGAGGAGATCAAACAGATCCGTGTCTGACCGTTTGCCCGATGGATCGGGCCCGGCCAGGCGAAACTGACAAACATCGATTAGGCATGGAGGCCTGACTATGCAGTTCCTATCAAGGTGGTGGGCACAGATCAATGCGCAGCTCTCGCAGCTCTCTCTTGCTGCGCGCTGGTTGATCGTGTCGCTTGTGGTCATCCTGCTCTTCGTTGCGGGGGCGCTGTTGCTCTGGGTCGCCACGCCGCAGTGGGCCGCGTTCGACCAGTACGCCGCCGATAGACAAACCGAAGTTTTAGCCAGACTTAAGACCCAGGGCGTGACCGCTAAAGTCGAGGGCAACCGCATCATGGTCGCCGCCGACGAGCTCCAGGACGCCTACGCGGTGCTTGCCCAGAACGACCTGCTTTCAAATGATACTTCCAAGGCCTTCGACGACATGATCGCGTCTCAGTCCATGTGGGAGTCCAATCAAAAATCCAAGCGCAACATGATGATCGCACGCCAGAAAGTCCTCTCACAGATCATCCGCAAGATGCGCGGCGTCCACTCGGCGGACGTCATGATCGACGTGCCCGAGTTCCAGAAGTTCGGCCAGGCCTACGTCCGACCCACCGCCTCGGTCAACCTCGTGATGCAGGGGTCGGGCAACGTGGACCAGCGGCTGGTCGAAGCCGTGGCCGGCCTCGTCAGCGGCGCGGTCGCGGATATGAAACCCGAGGATGTCAACATCGTCGACGCCAACTCCGGCAGGTCCATGACCGTCAAGGACCCCCTCGACGCAATGGCGGGCGAACTGATGGAACGCACCCAGTCGCTCGAAAAATACTACCGCGACAAGATCCAGAACGCGCTGAATTACATCCCCGGTGTGATCGTCGCGGTCAACGTCCGCATGGACAACGTCCGCTCACACCAGGAAGAAACCACGACTTTTGCCACCACCGAACCCCTCAAAGAGACCTACACCAAGGAACAGTCCCGCACCAACACCAGCAACGGCGGTGAGCCCGGCACACGCTCCAACACGCAACTCTCCATCAACTCCGGTTCCTCGGTCGGCTCCGAGGAACGCCAGACCGAGGAGCGCCAGGTCTTCGGCGAAAAGCCCGTCACCCAGCACGTACAGAAAACACTCGTCGGAGGCATGACACGTCAGGTCAACGTCACCGTCAACATCCCACGCAGGTATTTCGTGGGCATGTTCCTGCTCGGCAAAGCCGCGGACACCGTGCCGCCCGATGATTCAGCCCTTCAACCCATCGTTGAACAACAGATCGCCCAGGTCCGAAGCCAGGTCTCCCCGCTCATCAACGCGGAAGAAGAGGGCGTCGTCATGGCCAGCATGGTCCCCGACCCCGGTTCTTTAGATAACAAGCCCGTCATGGCGACCACCGGCTTCATGGCGCTGGTCGATTCAAGTTATACCAAGCCCGCCCTGCTAGGCGCCCTGGCGTTAATCAGCATGGCGCTCATGTTCGCCATGGCACGCAAGGCCACCGCCCAGCCCGACCTGCCAAGTATCGAAGAACTCGCCGGCGTCCCACCGACCCTCCCGGGGGACGATGAACTCGTCGGAGAGGCTGAAGAATCCGACCCGGGCATGGCCGGCGTGGAACTGGCCGAGGACGAAATCCGGGCACGCAAGATCGCCGAGCAGATCAGCGACATGGTCAAGGCTAACCCCAACGAGGCCGCCAACCTGATTCGCAAGTGGGTTGAGGTGGAACAATAAAACCGATCTTTTGAAGAAGATCACGATATGCCAAGAACAGAGGTCAAACCCGAATCACTCGAAGAACTCTCCGGTATCCGGAAGGCTGCGATCCTCATGCTGGCCATCGGCGACGAGGCCGCGGCCATCATCCTCAAGCAACTGGAAGTCAAGACGGTCGAAGACGTGACCCGTGAATTGGCGTCATTGGGCAGTGTAAGAAAGGACCTGCGCGACCAGGTGGTGCATGAGTTTTACGACCTGGCGCTGGCGCAATCCTGGGCTAACGAGGGGGGCCTTGAATACGCCCGGTCGCTCCTGTCCAAGAGTATGGACCCTAAGGAAGCCGAACGCATCCTGGCCCAGATCCGAACACACGTCCGCAAGACGCCCTTCTCCTTCCTGCAAAAGGCCGAGTCTCAGAACCTGCTGACCTTTATCCAGGACGAGCACCCGCAGACGATCGCGCTGATCCTCAGCCACCTGCCTTACCACAAGGCCTCGGAGATCCTCGCGGGCCTGCCCAGCCCCAAACAGATCGAGGTGGTCAAGCGCGTCGCCAACATGGAACAGACCAATCCCGAAGTCATCTCGGAGGTTGAAAGAGGCCTGGAAACCAGGCTTTCTACGATGCTCACGCAATCCTTCGAGAAGATCGGCGGCGTCGATACCGTGGCGGAGGTGCTCAACCTCGTCGACCGCACGACGGAGAAGGGCATCATGGAGGGCCTCGAAGCCGAGGACCCCGACCTCGTCGAAGAGATCCGCCGCCTGATGTTCGTCTTCGAGGACATCCTGCTCGTGGACGACAAAGGCATTCAGGCGGTGCTCAAGGAAGTCGACAACGACGAACTGGCACTGTCGCTCAAGACCGCCAGCGAAGACCTCAAGCAGAAAATCTTCTCGAACATGTCCGAGCGCGCGTCGCAACTCATCAAGGAAGACATGGAATACATGGGCCCGGTGCGCATCAGCGACGTGGAGTCTGCCCAGCAGCGCATCGTCGACATCGTCCGCCGACTGGAGGACGCGGGCGAGATCATCATCAGCGGCCGCGGCGGTGCCGGTGAGATGGTCGTTTAACGATGAGCCTGACTCTCGGTGGGTTCGCCAAGGATGCGATGAAAATGGGTAATGCGTAACTATAAGTCGATAAGCTGAAATCGTGGTCCGTATTGAGAATGTTGCATGGCAATCATCAAGAGCCAATCCGCCGCTTCGATGGTCAAGGAAGCCGTCGTCCTGGACCTGGGCGATATCGCTCAGCAGGCCCGGCGTATCCTCGAAAACGCAGAAAAAAAGGCTCAAATCATAGTTGAGCAGGCACAGAAACAAAACGAGATGCGCAGCCGACAGGCCCACGAGTCCGCTTCAAAAAAAGGACGCGACGAGGGGTATCACGTCGGCTATCAGGAGGGGCTTGAAAAGGGGAAAAATCAGGCATTCGATGAATACAGGGATAAACTCCGTGGTTTATCCGAGGGCTGGGCGCGGGCGGCAGGCGACTGGGACTCGCAGCGGGTAGAGATGGAGCGGGACGCTCGCGGGGCGGTGCTCGACTTTGCGCTGACGATGGCCGGGAAAGTCGTCCACCGTACGCTCGAAGTGGACCGCACCGTGATCGAAGACCAGGTGGCCGCTGCGCTCGGGCAGGTTCTCAGGCCGATGGGTGTGACGGTGAAGATCTGTCCCGAGGACCGCGAGGTGATGGAGTTGGCCATGCCGGGTTTGCTGGAGCGGTTCAGCACGTTTGAGCACGTCCACCTTGTTGATGATGCAACCATCGACCGTGGTGGGTGCATCGTGAGCTACGGACGGGGCGTGATCGACGCCCGTGTGCAAAAGCAACTCGACCGGATCGTCCGAACACTGGTCGCGCCAGACGCCGAAGAGATCACCGTGGAGCAAGCTTCTTCTGGAACACCCCCTGTAGACCCCGTTGATTCCGATGAGTCCGTTGATTCCGATGATTCAACCCCCGATGCAAACGCAGACCCCCGGGAGCCCGCACCCCAGTGACCCTGCTCAACGATCACATCTCGATGATCCGAGACGCCGCGGCAATGGAGCTCTCCGGCGGGGTCGAGGAAATCCGCGGACTGACGCTGCGCGTCTCGGACCTGCCCGTCCCGGTGGGGGCGACGGTCCGGATCATCCGTGGTGGTGAAGAGAGACAGGCGATGGTCGGCGAGGTCGTCGGGTTCGACCGCGGGCAGACGATTGTCATGCCGTTGGGTGCGTCGGCGGGCGTTCGGCAGGGCGACCGCGTTGTGGCTGAGGAATATATGCAGACCGTGCGCGTGGGGACATCGTTGCTCGGACGGGTGCTCGACGGTCTCGGCCGACCGATCGACGGCAAAGGCCCGTTACGGGACACGCTTGTCCGCTCGCTTCACCCCAAACCCATCGAGGCGCTGAACCGACCTTTGATCTCGCAGCCGCTTGCGACGGGTGTGCGCGCGATTGATGCGCTGGCGAGTGTCGGTCGTGGCCAGCGCATCGGTATCTTCGCGGCGCCGGGCCTGGGCAAGAGCACGCTGCTGGGCATGATGGCCAGGCAGACCTCGGCGGATGTGAGCGTGATTGCGCTCGTCGGTGAACGTGGCCGCGAGGTGCGCGACTTTGTCGATCACCACCTCGGTGAACAGGGATTGCCGCGCAGCGTGGTGGTCTGTGCGACGAGCGATGAGCCTGCGTTGGTGCGGATCCGCGCAGCCTTTGTTGCGGCAACCATCGCGGAGTCTTTCCGTGACGAGGGCAAGGATGTCTTGCTCATCATGGATTCGGTCACGCGGTTTTGTCAGGCGCAGCGGCAGGTGGGGCTTGCCGCCGGCGAACCCCCCGCGACGCGCGGTTATCCGCCGAGCGTCTTTGCGATGCTCCCCGTACTGCTCGAGCGCAGCGGCCGAACCGAGAAAGGATCGATCACCGGTTTGTATTCCGTGCTTGTCGAGGGGGATGACATGAACGAGCCGATCAGCGACGCATCGCGTGGTGTGCTCGACGGCCACATCGTGCTCAGCCAGCGCCTGGCGCACCGCGGTCACTGGCCCGCGATCGACATCACCGCTTCGATCAGCCGTGTCGCCGACGCCGTCACCGATGTCGAGCATCAATCCGCCCGGCAAGATGTCCTGCGCTCGATCACCGCGTACCGTGACATCGAAGACCTCTTGAACATCGGGGCCTATGCGCCGGGGGCGAATGTCGATGCGGACGTGGCCATCGAGTGCAAACCCGCGATCGATCAGCTTCTCCAACAGGGCCGCAACGAAAAAGGCGTGAGCGATTTTGCCCGGACCCGTGCGCAGCTGCTGGCGCTCGGGCAGCACATCCGTGGTCGGAAGATGGTCAGGACCAAAGGCCGAACCCCGCAGGCGCCTCTGCCCACGGGCAACCGCCAGGCCCAGTCCGCACCGACCCGCCGCGCTCCCGCTTGATGAAAGAGTGAACCGACAATGGCTAAATTTGTCTTCAAACTCCAGACGCTCCTCAAGCACCGCCAGATGCTTGAAGACCGCGCGCAGCAGGAGCTTGCCAAAACGCTGCGCCGCAGGATGATCCTCGAAGGGCAACTGAGGCAGATGCAGGAATCGATCCGCGACTCTCGCCACCAGCTTGCCGATTCGCTCGTGGGTCGGGTGGACCTGGGCCAGACAACACGTTTCGCGCAATTCTCCGGACAGTTGCGGTTGCGCGCGCAGCAACACGTCATGGAAATGGCCAAGCTGGAAAAGGAGGTCCAGGCCAGGCGCGAGGCGCTTGTGCGTGCGACACAGGCCCGGCGGGCGGTGGAATTGCTTCGTGACAAACAGTTCGCCCAATGGCAACAGTCGGAGCAGCAGCGGGAGAGCGCCGTGTTCGATGAGCTCGCCACGCAACAGTATCTCAGGCTCCGAGCGATGGAGGCCGGTGTATGAAAAGTCTCTGGACCGTCGTCAGTTGGATCGTGTTCATCAACATGCTTGCCCTTGTGGGTGTGCTGCTCTGGCTCAAGGCCGACGGCAGGCTCGACCGTGAGCGCATCGAACGCGTGGTCTCGGTCTTTTCATTGCGCATCGACGAGGAAGATGCGCAAAAACAAGCCCAGGCGGTCCAAGACGCCAAGGCGCACGACGCCGCGATGGAAGCGGTCCGTATGGAGCAGGTGTCGACCGGTCCCGTGACGCTTGCCCAGAAGCTCCACGCCGACCGCATCGGGGAAGAAGTTGCGCAGCAACGGCTTGAACGTTTGGAGCGTGAACAGTCGGACCTGCTCCGTCAGCTCGCTCTGGCACGGTCGTTGCTGTCCAAAGAGCGTGCCGAACTCGACGCCCAACGCAAACAATTCGAAGAACGGGTGCAGGCGGAAGCCCGCAACCGCGAAGACGCTGACTTCAAGCAGGCCGTGGCCATGCTCGAACAGCTCCCGTCCAAGCAAGCCAAGGAGATGTTCCAGCAGTTGATGCGTGACGGCCAGACGGACCGTGTGGTGAGCTACCTGGCCGCTATGCAGCTCCGCAAGGCCGCGTCGGTCCTCAAGGAGTTCAAGCAGACCACGGAGGTCGCCCAGGCCACCGAACTGATCGAGAAACTCAGGCAGCGCGGCGTAGACCTTGTCGCCAGTCAACCCCCATCGCAGACAGCGGGCAATCAAGGATGAAGATCAACCCCATCGACGCTCGTCTCCAGACCCCCCAGGACAACCCATTGCTCACCCAGACCGCCACGACCGATTTTTATCGGACGTTCCGCGATGTCAGTCAGAAGAGCGATTTGCGAGATACTTCAAAAACAGCCCCACAAGGGCGTACGAACGAGGCCGAAAAATCCTCGCGCAAGTCAGTTGATCAAGCCCCGAATAAAACCGAACGCAACGATTCCGACACCGAGCACGACTCGGAACAAGCCGTGACGGACAACACGCCGGCGCGCGTGGTTAAGGATCGAAAATCGTCGGGTGATGACGCCCGGAAATCCGAGAACAGCGGAGAGGGTCAACCCGTTGCCTCAAAGAAAAATACGGATAATGAAGGGGATTCAGAGGGTCAACTTGAAATCGAGGACGCCGTAGCGGCCCCTGTGCAGGCGGTTGTGTTGATCGATCCGGGAACCGATGTCGAGCAGACCACGCCGGACACTGGGGCGCAAGAAGTGCGGGCATCGCAGGCAAGCCCTGCGCTCTTGGACGCGGACATTGCGCAGTCGAATCAGACAAAGGCGACAGCGGATCAGGCTGGGGAGTCTTCGAATAATAATATTACTGTCGACGAGCCTGCCCATAACACTCAGGGCACCGAAAACCATCATACAGCTAGCCGTCAATCTCATCTGCAACCCGAGCACGCTAGCTCTACCCGGGACCAGAACCAGGACACGGAGCACGAGGTTAGCGCTCACCCGGTGGACAAAGACGCAAGCCCACTCAAGTCGACGCAGGTTCAATCCGCGGTATTCAAAGAAGTGGAAGCCCCGGTCGCGCCACCGCAACCTGTGGCGCCCGAGTCCAACATCACAAACGTGCAGCACGCGCAGGGTCCGACTCTTCCACAACCCGCGCCCACCGACCAGGACGACGCCAATGTCTCGCGTGTCCTGCGTGGGCTGACGGGTAATGTCAATCAGAACGGCGGCACGGTTTCGCTTCGCCTGCGACCCCCCGAGCTCGGTGTGGTGCGTATCCAGATGCAGGTAGCCGACGGCGTCGTCCGGGCACAACTCACCACCGAGCAGGACTCGGTGCGTGATTTGCTCACGCACAGGATCGGTCAATTACGACACGTTCTGGAGAGCAAGGGTTTGAGTGTGGAACGGTTGGATGTTCAAACCGCGACACCCGCAACGGCGTCACCACAGCACGCACAATCCGGACACATGGACCATCAAGGGGAACCCCAAAACCCCAATGACGGTCGCAGCCGGGGACAGTTTGGGCAACAAGGCCACCGAGACGGTGCACAGCAGGATCAGGGCCGCGCAAATCAACGACCACAAAGCTTTGCGGATGAGTTGCTCAATCTCGTGGCTTAACTCAAAACAGGTCAAAATAAAGGGAATCACCCATGTCAGCGGGAGCCATCGGCGGAACAAGCGGCGCTGCGACCACCCCCACCGGGGGCGGGTTTGCAGCGATCACCAGCGACCAGTTCATCAAGATCATGGTCAGCGAACTCACCAAGCAGGACCCGCTCAATCCGCAGGATACCTCCAAGCTCCTCGAACAACTCTCGAGCATCCGCAACATCGAATCCCAGGTGAATCTTCAGGACCAGCTTGAGTCGCTCGTTATGCAGAACCAGGTCGCCAGTGCCGGCAACCTGATTGGGAAGGTCGTGACAGGTCTGAACGATTCCAATTACCAGGTGTCGGGATTGGTGACCAGTGTCCGCGTGCAGGACGGCAACGCGATCCTCGAACTCGACTCGGGCAACAGCCTCTCGATGGACCGTGTCACACTCATCAGCGGGCAACCGACGGGGTAACCATGGGACGCGTCTCGGAACTGCTGAAGATGCTTGAGCCGATCGTACGGCCGGGACAGGCTGTCGGTCGAGCGCCGGGATCGTCAGAGGCCGCCAGCCCGATTGAGACCCGTTCGTTCGATTCGTTACTCGAAGAAGCGGGTATGCGGGAAGACCTCGGTACGGACACAAGCGTGACAAGTCAAGCCAACCAACCCGAAATCACGCACAAAACCGTCGAGATGCTCGAGAGCCTGAACCATATCGAGAACGCCTCGGTGAGAGCGATGGCTGGCGGATCGGTGTCTAATGAATAGAAGATACAATATTTATTGAAAACATTGATAATTGTGGGTTTGAACTCAATAGAAGTCATGGAGCAATAAAATGGGATTGACCACCGCGTTGTATACCGGTCTGAGTGGCATGACGACCAGCTCCGAAGCGATCACGGTCACGGGTAACAACATTGCCAACAGCAACACGACCTCGTTCAAAGCGGGTCGAATCGCCTTTGAAACGCAGATTTCACAGACGATCCGCAACGGGTCGGCCCCGTCCGGCGACATCGGTGGCATCAACCCGTCCCAGGTCGGGCTTGGCGTGAGAACCAGCGGCATCACCCGGAATTTCAATACCGGTTCTATCAATCCAACCGGGGTGAACACCGACCTGGCCATCGAGGGCAACGGGTTTTTCGTCCTCAACCTCGGCGGCGTGACGCGCTACACACGTGACGGATCGTTCCAGCTCGACGCAAACTTCAACCTCGTCCGCAACGGCGGTCTGGTTCAGGGGTACGGCGTGGATGACAGCTACGATGTCATTGAAGGCCCGTTGGGGAACATCACCGTCCCGATCGGCGACGGCGTGGCGGAGGCGACCTCGGAGGTGCGCTTCGCGGGCAACCTCAATGCCGGCGGTGACGTGGCCACCATCGGTGCCCTGGCCACGAGCGGTCCCCTGACCGACTTTGCAACTTCGCTCGCCGCCACGGGCACCACGCTGCTGACCAACCTGCGTGACTCGGGCTCGTCCACACTGTTCACCACCGGTGACGTGCTGACGGTGACGGGCGTGAAGAAGGGCGGCGCGTCGCTGCCCGACAAGACGTTCGAGATCGGCGCATCCAACACAACCGATTCCACGGCCAACGGCACGACGCTCGACGACCTGCTCGGTTTTCTTGACGATATCTTCGGCATCGACCCGAACGCCAACGCCACGGCCGGGGTGACCGTCGATAGCTCGGGGCAGATCGTGGTCGCGGGCAACTCGGGTTCGGTCAATAATCTTGAGGTGCAGACGGGCAACTTCATTGTCAACGCGGGCGGCGCTTCGCCCTCGCTGCCCTTCACGTTCGATCAAAGCCAGACAGCCGACGGCGAGAGCGTTCGCACGACTTTTGTCGCATACGACTCGCTCGGCACCCCGCTCACGATCGACCTGACCATGACCCTTGTCGACAAGACTACCTCGGGCACGACCTGGCGATACGACGTGCAGTCCGAGGACGACACCGACGTCGACCGCGTGCTCGGGTCCGGCACCATCGAGTTCGACAACGACGGACAACTGCTCACCCAGACCAACCCCTCTTTCACCATCAACCGCGACCTCACCGGCGCCTCTTCGCCCCAGCTTGTCACCATGGCGATCACCGGCCCCGAGGGGACCATCAGTTCACTCACCGACACCCAGAGCCGAATCAGCGCCACGAGCCAGAACGGGTCGTCGTTTGGAACGCTCCAGAGTTTCTCGGTCACGGAGGACGGGCTGGTGGTCGGGGTCTATTCCAACAGTCTCCTGAGGACACTCGGGCAGGTGACGCTGGCGATGTTCAGCAACCCGCAGGGCCTCGTCGAAACAGGGGGCAACCTCTTCGATGTCACCGTCAACAGCGGCACGCCCCAGATCGTGACCGCGGGTTCGGGCGGGTCGGGCAGGGTGGTCGGCGGCGCGCTGGAATTGTCGAACGTCGACCTCAGCGCCGAGTTCATCAACCTGATCTCCGCGAGCACGGGCTTCTCCGCATCATCGCGCGTCGTCACCACCAGTGACCGGTTGATCCAGGAGCTGCTTGCCACCGCCAGGTAAAGCGAAATGGCGTGTTGTGAAAATCGGGAAAAACAAAAATATCAAATAACCGTGAACGAGCACGCCCATGATTACCCTCACCCGGTTGAACGGAAAACCCTTCGTCGTGAACGCGGAGTTGATCCGGACCGTGGAAGAAAACCCCGACACCACGCTGACGCTGATCAACGGCGATCACTTTATCGTGAAGGAATCCATGCGGGACGTGGTGGACCGAGCCATCGATTACGGCCGGTCGCTGCGCAAACTCCTGCCGCCGAGTTGATACGGAAGGGGCCGATAATCGCGTCGCTGACGGCTGGATAACCCCATTTGCAGCAGTCGATTGGAGCATTGATCCCAACCCTTTGGCAAGACCGATAAGAACAGCGTGGCTGTACGTCACAATCGGCATTGAGGATTCACGATGGACCTGGGTTCACTTTTTGGTTTTCTCGGCACGTGGGTGCTGATCGCGTGGGCGCTGCTGGCCAGCGGCAACATCACCTATTACATCGATATCCCCAGCGTGATCCTGGTCCTCGGTGGGACGAGCACGATTATCTTTTTTGCCCAGCCCGCCGGCACGGTGAAACGGACTTTCTCTTCTATCAAGAAGGTTTTCTTTCATCAGTCCAGCAGCATCCAGAAGCTTATAGAAGACATGGTCTCCTACGCGGAGATCGCCCGGCGTGACGGCATCCTGAGCCTGGAGAACACCACCAAGGACATCGACGACCCCTTCATCGTGCGCGGCATCCAGATGGCGGTCGACGGGACGGACCCGGAACTGATCGAGGCCATCCTCAACAGCGAGCTCGACAACATCGCCGCCCGTCACGACAACTACAAACAGGTGCTCGACGGTGTGGCCAAGTACGCCCCGGCGTTCGGCATGATCGGGACCCTTGTCGGGCTGGTCGTCATGCTCCAGAACATGGACGACCCCTCGAAGATCGGCCCCGGTATGGCGGTGGCCATCCTGACCACGCTCTACGGCGCGGTTATTGCCAACGCGCTGGCCATCCCGCTCTCGGACCGCCTCGCCCGGCGAAACGCCGAGGAGGTGCTCGTGAAGACCATCATCATCAAGGGCGTCATGGCGATCCAGAGCGGCGACAACCCGCGCATCGTCGAGCAGAAACTTACGACCTTCCTCCCGCCGTCGATGCGCAAGGTCGAAGAGGAAGATAAGGCCGCCTGACCCAGGGGGAGTGAACGATGCCCGATAAATGCAACTGTCCACCCGAGGGCGCGCCGCTGTGGGTTCTGACCTACGGGGACATGATGTCGCTGCTGCTGGTGTTTTTCATCATGCTCGTTGCCATGTCCGAGATCAAGAAGGACCGCCCGCAGTACACCAAGGCGGTTCAGTCGATCCACCAGGCGTTCAACATGGAGACGGGCACCGCGCCCGTGCCGCTCTATACGTCCGAGACACCCCGGACCTTCCGTCAGCCGCAGCTCTCCAACGCCCAGGACCCCGGCGTGGACGGTCGGCAGGACCGGGTGACGCGGGTCCGAGAAGATTTGAAGTTTGTGACGGGGGGTTACGTTACGTTCGAGCCGGGATCGGCCGATTTAGATGACAGGGCCAGGGCCAAACTGGTCCAGGCTGCGGAAGAGGTCCGTGGTCTGACAAACAAGATCGAGCTGCGCGGGCACGCATCGACCTCGGAGGTTGTGGAAGTCGGCCCGGGCAAGCGCTTCGCGGACCTGAGTGATTTAGGTTACGCGCGGGCCAAGGCGGTCGAGGCCTGGCTTGTTGGGGAGCTGGGGATCAAGGCGGAACGCATTCGGCTGATCTCCTGTGGCGACCGCGAGCCGATGATCCAGGGTGTTTACCAGACCCAGCAACTCGAGCCCAACCGCCGCGTGGAGATCATCCAGTCCGAAGCCCTGACAGAGGATTTCACCAGGCCACAGACCGAGCCTTGAGTTTGAACACACGACACGAAACCACCCGCGACATGGGGTTACGACATGGCTGAAGAGAAAACCGCAACCGCCGCGCCCGCGGAAGCCAAGAGAAAATTCCCACTCAAGACGCTGCTGATGCTGGCGGTGGTTTTGATCGTGGAAGCCGTCGCGATCTCGGCGGTCTTCATGCTCTCGGGCAAGCCCCGATCCGCCCACGCCGAGGGCGCCGCGCAGGACGCCTTGGCCATCATGGATGCGCCGGTCGAGGAGCTTGTCGTCGCGGAGAAGTTCCAGAACACCCGCAGCGGCAAGATGTTCCTATACGACACCGAGGTCTATATTGTCGTCAAGCGCAAGTACCAGGACTCGGTCAAGACCGACATCAAAGACATGTCGGCCGCGATCACGTCGGACATCGCGACCATCTTCCGCCGGGCCGACCCCGCCCACCTGACCGAGCCGACCCTTGCCACGCTGACCCGTCAGATCAAGGCGGCGCTCGACGCGAGGCTGCCCAAGGATGAAGAGGGCAAGAGCGTGGTGCAGGAAGTGGTGATCCGAAAATGCACGCAATTGCCCTTGTTCTAAGCCCGGGGCGGACCCAGGGGTGATCCCTCGACGGACAGGCCCAGGCGATGGGTTGGGGTTTCAAGCCCCAGGCTCAGGAAAAAACACAGCTTCAACCGCACGTTGACCGATAACAGAGCAAGGTTTGCGCGGTGCGATCCGCGCCGGTAGAAGTTCAGGACGAACGGGCGATTTGGTCATGGCTGACGGACCCAGCGAGAACGACGTTCAAAGCCTTGTGGACCAGGCGATGGCCGAGGCGCAGGCTTCGATCGACGACCTCAAGGAGGTCGCCCAGAGTGTGGATGCGGCCGGTGAGGAGGAGGCAGCAGCCAGCGATGTGGCAGACGCCGCGGCCCTGAACATCCCCGACCTGACACCCAAGCCGACCGGTAAACCCGACGCCAAGGGTATCGAGCTGCTCAGCGATGTCGACCTGCACGTGACGATCGAACTGGGCAGAACGCAGATGCTCGTGGAGGACGTGCTCAAGCTCGGCGAGGGCGCGGTGGTCGAGCTGGATAAGCTGGCCGGCGACCCGGTGGATGTTTACGTGAACCAGCGACTCGTGGCGCGGGGCGAGGTGCTGGTGCTCAACGATAATTTCTGTATCCGTGTGAGTGAGATCGTTGCGGACCTCGAAGCCGAAGCGCAGGCGGCCGCGGAAATGCAGGCCGAGACGAGCGGCACGCATTGAGGCTTCCGGGTTTGACATGTCCGAGGGTGAATCGGTTATGATGGTTTCGCTGGGAGGGCGGGGGGTGTTGAACAGGATGTTCAACATATAGTTTAAGATTCGTTTACTCGGATCGGCAAACAGGGCCATGGAGGGCCAAGTGCCGGGATACGCAGGTTTATGGCGTGGTGATGTGCACGGGACACGTTGGGTGTCCGGTGTGTTGTTGTGTGTGTGTGTTCTTTGGTGCGCCGGGCCTGCCGTGGCACAGGAACACGCGGACGGCACGGTGGAAGCCAATCGGCTGATCGAGTTGGCGCAAAAGCTGGCCCGTGATGAACAACCCGCCAAGGTGCGTGACGCTGACCAAGCGATAGCCCCGGTGGCTTCTGTCGAGGCGGCACCCACCAATGCCATCGAGGTCAAGCCCGCAGCGCCCGTGGTGCCTGTTTCCCCCAACGACCTGTTGCCCCTCGGCAGGGGCGGTGCCTTGCAAACGGGGGGTTCGGCGTCGAATTCAGAGACAACAGGACTCGCCCAATCGCGTGGCGGGGTTGTTCCGTGGCTGGCCGCGTCGGGGTCTCGTTCCACGGGGTCCTCAAGTGGCTGGGCGCTCAAAACCCTGTCGGCATTGGGTTTGGTGATTGCCATGATCCTGTTTACACGCCTGGCCATGCAGCGGCTGGGTGGGCGCGTGGCCGCGGCCGGTCGGTCGCAGGCGGTGCAGGTGCTCTCTCGCACGACCGTCGCGCCGCGCAACCACGTCCTGCTCCTGCGCGTCGGCGGACGCATCCTCGTGGTGAACGATTCATCCCAAGGCATGAGGACGCTCTGCGAAGTGAGCGACCCCGACGAGGTGGCGTCACTCATCGGCTCCGTCAACGCCTCCAAGCCCCGCAGCATCAGCGAGGGCTTCACGCAGATGCTTCACAACTTCAACAACAACCTCGATGAAGCGGATGTCATTCAAGACGGCGGCGCTGACGAAACCGAACACTCGGTGGACCGTGCCCGCGAGCAGGTCTCGGCCCTGATCGGCCGACTCAGGGCGATCTCTTTCGGGAGACGCGCCACATGAAACGATCCATCCCACGCGGGTCAATCCTGTTACACTTCGTGGCGGTGACGCTGACTGTTCTATGGTTTTCAAACACCGTTTCTGCGCAAGATCAATCGCTGGATTCACGCAACGCCCAATCCAACGTGACGGTTGATCCCGCCAACCCGCTCACCGTGCTCGACGGCGCAGCCCGATTAATCCCCGAACGCTTTGGCGGCTCCAGTCACGCAACCGATCAAGCCCCGACCGCCAATACCCTCCGGCCATCAAGCCTCTCGACGCCCATCTCCATCATGCTCATGCTCACGGTGCTCACCGTGGCGCCGGGCATCCTGATCCTCTGCACCAGCTTCACACGCATCGTCGTCGTGCTCTCGCTTTTACGTCAGGCCATCGGCACGCAATCCCTCCCGCCGAGCCAGGTGATCGTGGGGCTTTCGCTCTTCCTGACATTCCTCGTCATGGCCCCGACGCTCGACCGGATGAACAAAGAGTTTTTGCAGCCCATGCAGCAGGATCGCTTTGAAAATTACGACCAGGCCTGGGCCGCGGCAAGGGAGCCGATGCGCGATTTCATGTTTGCCCAGATAGACCATGCCGGCAACTGGTCCGACATCTACCTCATCCTCAACTACCGCGGCGTCGACACCTCCGACCCCGCCCGTCTGACGCGCGGCGACGTCGACATGCTCACGCTCGTGCCGGCCTTCATCCTCAGCGAACTCAAGACCGCCTTCCTCCTGGCGTTCCGGCTCTACCTGCCGTTTTTGATTATCGACATGGTCGTCTCCAGCGTGCTGATCTCGATGGGCATGCTCATGCTCCCGCCCGTGCTCATCAGCCTGCCCTTCAAGCTGCTGCTCTTTGTTTTGGTCGACGGGTGGATGCTCGTCACGGGCAACCTGCTCTCGAGTTTCGCGGTGCCGGGTGTGACGACTTAGATTGTAATTCCTGAAAGTGTGTTGTTTTGTTCAAATCAGCCCTATCTGAATAAAGTGAGACAGAACTATGACAGTTGACGCCGCGGTGGACCTCGTTCGGGAAGCGCTCGTCGCCATGCTCGTGCTCAGCGCACCGATCCTCCTCGCGGGGCTCGTCATCGGGCTGGTCATCTCCCTGCTCCAGGCTGTCACGCAGATCCAGGAACAAACCCTCAGCTTCGTGCCCAAGATCGTCGCCATGGGGCTGGTCTCTATCTTCATCGCCCCCTGGCTCGTCACCCAGATGCTCGAATTCGCCTCCCGCATGTTCTCCGGCTCCTAACCCCCCCCGGAAGTTTTCCCCGGCGTTGAATACACGTAAGACCGTGTGATATTGAGATTTATCTGACTTATGTCCGCTTCACTCGAACCCATCCTCCGACACCTGCCCGCGTGGCTGCTCGTGCTCTTTCGGCTGACGGGCATCTTCCTCTACGGCCCGGTCTTCGGAAGCCTCGGCATCCCGATGCGCGTCAAGGCGATGCTCGCGCTGCTGCTGAGCCTCTGTATCTACCCCGTGCTTCTGACCGCAAACAGGCCCAGCGCCGCGCTCATCGCGCCGTTCATCGACCACCCGATGGGGCTGTGGCAACTCATCGGCGCGATTGCCAGTGAACTGATGATCGGCCTCGTCATCGGGTTTATCGTTTCGCTGCCCCTGGTGGCCATGCAGGTCTCGGGCCACGTCATCGACCAGCAACTGGGCATGGGCCTGGCGGGCATCTACAACCCCGAACTCGACGAGCAGTCCGGCATCATGGGCGAGTTTTTTTACTACATGGCGCTCGTGACGTTCCTGTTGCTCGGCGGTCACCGTGTGGTGCTCGGCACGCTCATCGACACCTTCGGGCACGTCCCGCTTGGCGGGTTTCACCCCGGCGTGTCGCTCGTGTCGCTGCTCATGGGCATGGCCAACGCGGCGTTCGAGCTTGCGGTGCGCGTGGCGGCGCCGCTGCTCTGCCTGGTCTTTCTTGAGACCGTCGCGATGGGCTTTATCGCACGCACCGTCCCGCAGATGAACATCCTCAGCGTCGGCTTCCCCCTGCGCATCCTCGTGGGCGTGAGCCTCGTCATCGCGGCGCTGGCGGTGATTAATGGGGCGTTCGAGGGTTCGATGAACCGGACACTGACGCAGTTGGCGTATTTCTTCGGGATGTAACACAATGTAAGGTAAGCCGTGGCCGAGACCGACCAGGAAAAAACAGAACAACCGACCGCCCGCCGGCAACAGGAAGCCCGGCAGGAGGGCAACGTCGCGCGGAGCCAGGACCTCACCGCCGCGGTATCCCTTCTGGCCGCGGTGTTGCTGCTGAACTTTTTCGGTCAGCGCCTGTTCATGACGCTGCGCACCACGGTCGAGGTCATGCTCTCTTCGTCTTACGTGAACAACCCGACGCGCACGGACGACCTGGCGTCGATCACGTGGTTCTCGACCAAGATGCTCGCAATGGGCGTGCTGCCGGTGCTGCTGGGGATCAGCGCGGTGGCGCTCGTGGCCAGCGTGTCGCAGGTGGGCTTGATCTTCACCGCCAAGCCGTTGGAATTGAACCTGGCCAAGCTCTCGCCGTTGTCGGGCCTGGCACACCTCTTCGATGCCCGCGCGGGGATTCGGCTGGTGATGTCGCTGGCCAAGGTGCTGGTCATCGCGGTGGTGGCGACGGTGTTTGTCATCCAGGACCTGCCCCGGATCGTGATCCTGGCGGAGCTTGACGCGGCCTCGCTGCTCGCGGCGTCGGGGGAATTGGTTTACCTGTTGGCCATCAAGCTCGCGGCGCTGTTGCTGGTTCTGGCGATCATCGACTACGCCTTCCAGCGCTGGCAACGGTTGCGCGACCTGCGCATGACCAAGCAGGAGGTGAAGGAGGAATACAAGCGGATGGAGGGCGACCCGCTCATCCGTCAGCGACGTTCGCGTGTGGCACGCCAGCTCGCTTTGCAGCGGATCGCCCAGGCGGTGCCGCGTGCGGACGTGATCGTGACCAACCCGACGCACTTCGCGGTGGCGCTGCGGTACGAGAGTGAAAAGATGTCGGCCCCGAAGGTGATTGCCAAGGGCGCGGACTTCATGGCGCTGCGAATCCGACAACTCGCCGCGGTGCATGAGGTGCCGATGGTTGAGAGGAAAGAATTGGCCAGGGCGCTTTACCGTACGGTGGAGATCGGCCAGGAGGTTCCGCCGGAGTTTTACAACGCGGTGGCGGAGATTTTGGCGTATGTGTATCGGCTCAGCGGGAAGCGGTCGGCTTAGCGTGTCGTGGGGCGGGGTAGGGGGACCCACGCTCGGAGAGCGTGGGCGTTCGCAGGTTCAGGATGAACAATGATGGCAGAGACACGGGCACAAAACGCGATAGCGGACCTCATGAGGCGGCTCACGCCGTACCGCCCGTTCCTCGTGCCGGGGGCGTTTGTGTGTCTGCTTGCGATCATCGTCGTGCCGATGCCGCCGATGTTGATGGACGTGCTCATCGCGGCCAACCTCGCTTTGGCGGCGGTGATCTTGATGACGACGATTTTCGTCGGCACGCCGCTCGAGTTCTCCGTGTTCCCGTCGCTGCTCCTGGGCACGACGCTGTTTCGGCTTGTGCTCAACATTGCCACGACGCGCATGATCCTGACGGCCAACGCCTCGGACCCGACCGCGGCGACGGCGGTGGCGGGGCGGGTGATCGAGGCCTTTGCGCTCTTTGTCTCGGGCAACAGCATCGTGGTCGGGCTTGTGCTCTTTATCATTTTGATCATCGTGCAGTTCGTGGTGATCACCAAGGGTGCCACGCGCATCTCGGAGGTTGCGGCCCGTTTCACGTTGGACGCGATGCCCGGCAAGCAGATGGCGATCGACGCGGACCTGAATGCGGGGCTGATCGATGAAAAAGAGGCGCGGTCCCGCCGTGAGCGGATCGCACAGGAGGCGGATTTTTACGGGGCCATGGACGGTGCCGCCAAGTTCGTGCGTGGCGACGCCATCGCGGGCATCATCATCACGCTCGTCAACATCGTCGGCGGGTTTGCGATCGGCGTCTTCCAGAAGGGCTGGACGATCCCGCAATCGCTGGAGGTCTTTACCAAGCTGACGATCGGCGACGGATTGGTGAGCCAGTTGCCCGCGTTTGTGATCTCGATCGCGGCCGGTCTGATCGTGACACGTTCGAGCGGGCGCAGTGATTTAGGAACGGACCTGGCGGGGCAGTTGACCAGCCGATGGCGGGCGCTGGCGATCACGTCGGGCTTCCTCTTTGCGATGGCGTTCACCGGTCTGCCGATGCTGCCGATGGTGATGCTCGGTGGGGTGTTCGGTGTAGCGGCGATGATGGTCAGGCAGAACGAAGAGAAGCAGACGCAGACCCAGGCGGCGGAGGAGAAGAAGAAGTCGGCCCCCGCGCAGCAACCGGTGGAGCAGATGCTCGCGGTGGACACGATGGAGCTGGAGGTCGGTTACGCGCTGGTGAGGCTGGTGGACGCGTCGCAGGGCGGGGATTTATTGGATCGCATCAGCATGATCCGCAGGCAGCTTGCGGGCGAGCTGGGTCTGGTGATGCCGCCGGTGCGAATCCGTGACAACATGCAACTGACGCCCAATGATTATCACATCAAGATCCGTGGGAACGCGGTGGCGTCGGGCCAGGTCTATCCGGGGCAGTATCTGGCGATGAACAGCGGCCTTGCGAGCGGGGAGTTGCAGGGTATCCCGACACGTGAGCCGGCGTTTGGTCTGGAGGCCACGTGGATCGACGCCGGCCAGAAGCAGAACGCTGAGAACATGAACTTCACGGTGGTCGACGCGGTGAGCGTGCTGGCGACGCACCTGACGGAGGTCGTCAAGAGCCACGGCCACGAGCTTCTCACTCGCGAGGAGACGAATAATCTGATCCAGCAGCTCAAGAGCCGAACGCCCAAGCTCGTGGCTGAGGTGCTTGAGGGCGACAAGGCGGTCATCAAGCCCGGCGAGCTGCAGAAGGTGCTGCAGAACCTGCTGCGCGAGCGCGTGCCGATCCGCGACATGGAGGCGATTGTCGAGACGCTGGGCGACTGGGCCCCGCGCACCCGCGATGTCGAGGTGCTCACCGAGTATGTCCGCAACACGCTTCGCAGGACGATCTGCAACCAGTATGTCGAGTCGCCGCAGTCGCAGGACGATGCGCTCGACGGCGTCGGTCGCGTCGGCTTGCATCAACCGCGGCTGTATTGTGTGAGCCTCGACCCGATGCTCGAGGACCAGTTGGTGTCGTACATCGATCGCGGCCCGGAGGGCACGACGGTGTCGCTGCCGCCGGCGGTGGGCAACAAGATCACCGCGACGATCCTGCGTGAGCTGAATCGGCTGATGCAGGCCGGCCATCAGCCGGTCGTGCTCGCGTCGCCGCAAGTCCGTGCGCAGGTGCGCCGGCTGCTTGAGCCTCATCTTCCGGGTGCGGGGGTGCTTGGGTACAACGAGGTGAGTAAGGGTGTCGAGGTCGAGTCGGTCGGCCTCGTGCAGGACGAGTCGAGTTTGGTTACAACTAATGCGAATTGAGGGTCCGTGAACGATCGGGAAATGGAATTCACTTTTTAACGCAAGGAGGCGCTCGTGGACGTTCGGACGTTTCACGCACGCAACATGGCCACGGGGCTGGCGCTGGTGAAGAGGGCGCTGGGGGGTGACGCGGTCATCCTTCACACGCGCACGGTCAGGCGGGGCGGGTTGTTCGGCTTCGGGGCCAAGGAACACGTCGAGATCACCGCGGCGCTGGGCGTCGAGGTGCGCAGGCAAAAGCAACGGGCGCAGCAGCAGCGCGAGGCACAGCAGAGACAGTCGCTGCCGCAACGCCGATCGACCGTGCCCGCGCGGCAGGTTGTGCCAAGTCGTGAACCCGATGTGCAGCCGATGGCGGGCGACCTGATCCGCAAGACCTACGCCGCGGCCAGGGCCGAGTTCAGTAAAGAGGCCCTGTCGGCTGCGTCGCAGCAGGCCGCGATGGCTCAGCCGACCGGGTCACAGATGCAAACCCTGCCGACCGCGCCCGGCGTGTTGCAACCGCTGCCGACGGGCACGGACTCGACACAGCTCACGCAGGAACTGCAGACGGTCAAGCGCATGGTCGCGCGCATGATGCGACACCAGAAACAGAGCCAGCCCGTTGTGGTCAACACCTCGGGCAAACGCAAGGCGGGTTCGGCTACATCGCCCGGCGCTGCAACAGAAGTTCCCGACAAGCTCTTTGACCGTTACCTGGCGCTGCTTGAACAGGAAGTCACCGAGGAACTCGCGGAGGAGATTGTGCAGCAGGTGCGTGAGAAGCTCGGCCCACCGGAGCTTGCGGACGATGACGCGGTGCATCAGGCGGTGCATGAGTCGATTGCCAAACTCATCCCGACGGGTGAGGGCAAAGGCACGCTCAGTCCCACGGAAGACGGTCGGCCACGCACGATCGCGCTCATCGGCCCGACCGGCGTCGGCAAGACCACGACGATTGCCAAGCTTGCCGCCACGTTCAAGCTCAAGCAGCACAAGAGCGTCGCGCTCATCACGCTCGACACCTACCGCATCGCCGCGGTCGATCAGCTCAAGACCTATGCGTCGATCATCGGCGTACCCCTGCACGTCGCGGTGAACACGGACGAGCTGCGTAACGCCCTTTACCAGTGCAAACACTGCGACGTGGTGCTCATCGACACGGCCGGCAGGAGCCAGCGCGACGACCCCAGGCTCGAACAGTTGCAGTCGCTGATTGCCTGTGCCGACCCGCACGAGGTGCATCTGGTATTATCCTCCACCTGCAGCCAGTCGGTGCTGATGGAGACGGTCACGCGGTTCGAGAAGGTCCGCACGGACCGCATCATCTTCACCAAGCTCGACGAGGCGGTGAGTTTCGGTGTGTTGCTCAACGTCGCCAGGAGGGTGAACAAGCAACTGAGTTACGTGACGACCGGCCAGGAAGTGCCGCACCAGATCGAACCGACCTGCCCCAAACGGCTGGCGGAACTGGTCATGGGCGGCGCGGTGTCGGGCAAGGGCGGCTGAGTTTTTGACGGAATGACGGGATCGGGATGGATCAACAGGATCAGAGAGTGAAACATGGGAGATGTCGTCGCGATACGGTGGGGCTCGGTGTGTGAAACCCGGTAACAAGAGAAGATTCATTTAGCCCGGTCGCTTGCGACCGGTGACCTATGATTGAAACCCTACGCACCATGGACCAGGCAGAGGCATTACGAACGATGGTGGCCGAATCGGCCCGACCCGAGCGACCCGATCGGCCCGCACACCCGCACCGCGCCAGGACGATCGCGGTGACCAGCGGCAAGGGGGGCGTAGGCAAGACCAGCGTGGCGGTGAACCTGGCGATCCGCCTGTCGACGATGGGGCGAAAGACTTTGTTGCTCGATGCGGACCTGGGCACAGCCAATGCGGATGTGTTGTGCAACCTCTCGCCGAGTTTGAACATCGCTCACGTGGTCGCGGGGCGCGCGGCGCTGGAGAAGGTCATCATCGATGCACCGGGCGGTTTTCGTCTGATCCCCGGCGCTTCGGGCCTGGCGCAGATCGCGGCGCTGGGGCAGTACGAGCGTGATCGGCTGATCGCGCAAATGTTGCCGATCGAGTCCGAGGCCGACACGTTGATCATCGATACCGGGGCCGGCGTCAGCCCCAACGTGTTGAGTTTCGCGCTCAGTGCGGACCAACTTCTGGTGGTCACGACGCCCGAGCCAACCGCGGTGACGGATGCTTATGCGCTTATCAAGCTCATCGCCAGGCAGAAGAATGACGCGGACATCCGGGTGCTCGTGAACATGGTGCGAGACCTTGAAGAGGCCCGGCAGGTCTTCGACCGGTTGGACGCGGTGGCGAAAAAGTTTCTTGGGATCACGCTGCGCTTTGCGGGCCATCTTGTCCACGACACGAGGGTCGGCCTGGCTGTGCGTAAGCGTTGTCCCTTCGTCATCGACAGCCCGCGCTGCGAAGCGAGCCTGTGTATCGGTCAACTGGCACACCGCCTCGACCGCCACGCGCACGAGACGGGTCAGGAGAGCCTGCTGCGTCGCATGACCGCCTGGCTCTCGCGCTGACCATGTTCAGACGCGGACGCTCTTCTCTTTACGCAAGTCCGCGATGACTTGAAAAATTTTTTCAAAAAATCAACAATTTTTTCGCTTACCCTCTTCCACCGCGCAATTTTTTCCTATATGATGCTTCCCGTTGGGCACGGACGCTCAACCGACTCGAGGCAGTGACGCCATGATTGAGCACCTCTCTTTTTCCTCTCCCATCCCACACCCGCGCGTAGACGGTTTTTTTCAATGTCGTCGGTCGTGTTGACATTGATTAGGCTGTGCGATTTTTCACAGCGGCGCGGTGCGATCAGGACGATCATTGGGGCACGGACAGCAAAGAGAAGAGCGGACTCAAGAAGGGCGTCAGGGCACGGAGGCACGCGGTGCGATCGGGGCACACGGGGCACGTGAAGATATCCGGTACGACCGGCACGTGACGAAGTCAGGCCCGTGGAACTCGTGAAGAAGTCTTTGTTCAGACTTTTCTTCACGGTATCCAGCCCACACGATCCCACCCTCACCTCTCCCCCGCGGCCGCGGACCCCGTTTCAGGGACCCGTCAAGCCGAACCTCACGGGTCGATGGTCAGACGCAACCCCTGGGCAAAGGAGTGCTCAGCCATTCCCTCCCGTGTGATCGCAGCCTGTTTCGCACTGGCCGGTTTCACCGCGGCGATCCTCGTCGGGCTCTACGTCCGCCTCGACGCCGACACCGCCATCCTCCGCGCCATCGTGGTGATGGTCGCCTGTTACATCAGTGGCAGGCTCGTCGGTCACGTCGCGCAGCGCGTCGTCGACGACCACATCCAGGCCTACCGCGCCAGCAACCCGATCCCCAAGAACGATTACGAGATCGAAGCCGAGCAAGCCGCGGCCACTGTGGACAAAACCAAACACAAGGCCGCCTGAACAAACCGATCCCGGGCCGTAGCGCCCGCCACGATTCATTCATCCATTTTCTTATGTGACCGACCCCTCAGGAGCACGTCAACATGGCCAAGACCCGACACGTGGTGACCCAGCAACTGCCCACCGACGACCGCGACATCTCCGAGGTTTGGATCGAATACAAGCGCAAGGCCACCGAGCCGCTGCGCAACACGCTGATGGAGAACTACCTCCACCTCGTGAAATACAACGCCGAACGCATCCACACCAAGCTCCCCGACGAGGTCGACGTCGAGGACCTCATGTCCGCGGGGATCTTCGGCCTGATGGACGCGATCGACGCCTTCGACATGGACCGGGGGGTCAAGTTCGAGACCTACTGCGCCCCGCGCATCCGCGGCGCGATCCTCGACGAGCTGCGCTCCATGGACTGGGTCCCCCGCCTCGTCCGCTCCCGCACAAGCAAGGTCGAGTCCGCACGCAAGAGCCTCGAGATGGAACTGGGTCGCAAACCCACCGACGAAGAACTGGCCTCCAAGCTCGCCGTCTCGAAAGACGAATACAAGAAGATCCGCAAGGACGCCGGGGCCGTCGGCGTCGTCTCGCTCTCACGCAAGTGGTTCGAGACCGACTCCAACAAAGACGTGCGCGAGATCGACGTGCTCGAAGACTCACGACAGGTCAACCCCTTCTCCGCCGTGCAGCGCACCGACCTCAAGGACCTCATCACCAAGGGCCTCTCCCGTGCTGAACGCCTCATCGTCGTGCTCTACTACTACGAACAGATGACCATGAAGGAGATCGGCGTCACACTCGACCTCTCCGAATCGCGCGTCAGCCAGATGCACTCGTCGATCCTCGCCCGCCTCAAAGCCCAACTCCAACACCGCTCCAAAGAACTCCAAACCCAAACCGAATAGCCCCCCTGCAAAGCCCGGCCCGTCCAGGGCCGGGACCCCCCGGAAGTTTTTCAAAAGGGCACCTTCTCCAATACGAACGCCCAGCCACTCCGCCCCCGGAAGTTTTTTCAAAAGGGCACCCTCGCCAAAACGAACGCCCAGCCACTCCGTGGCTGGGTTCCCTCACGCCCATTTCCACACACGCTTGACGTTTGCTCCCCCACACCCGACCATGCTCCCCTCATGGCCGACCCCATCACCATCCTGCAAGACCGTTTCCGCGCCGCGCTCACCGCCGCGTTCGGCCAAGACCACGCCGACACCGACCCGATCCTCCGCCCCGCGCAGAACACCCAGTTCGGCGACTACCAATCCAACGTCGCCATGAGTCTGGCCAAAACGCTGGGCAAAAAACCCCGCGACGTGGCCGATGAAATCGTCAAACACCTCGAATGGCAAAACGTCTGCTCCGAAATCCCGGGGGTCGCGGGTCCGGGCTTTATCAACCTCAAGCTCGACTCGGCTTTCCTCAACGAACAACTCGCGCCGCTCGTGGGCGACACCCGCCTGGGCGTGACAAAAACCCACACACCCGACACCGTCGTCGTCGACTACTCAGGCCCGAACGTCGCCAAGGAAATGCACGTCGGCCACCTGCGCTCGACCATCATCGGCGACTGCATCGCCCGTGTCCTCGTCTTCGCCGGCGACACCGTCATCCGACAGAACCACCTCGGCGACTGGGGCACTCAGTTCGGCATGCTCATCGAGCACCTCATCGAGATCGGCCGCAACACCCAGGGCGCTCACGTCAAAGACCTCAACGTCTTCTACCAGGACGCCAAGAAACGCTTCGACAGCGACAAGGATTTTGCCGACCGCGCCCGCAAGCGCGTCGTGGCCTTGCAAGGTGGCGACAAAGAAACGCTTTCATATTGGCACACGCTCATCGACGAATCCAAACGCCACTTCAACGAGGTCTACCAGCGCCTCGGCGTGCAACTGACCGATAGCGACATCCGCGCGGAAAGTTCCTACAACGACAAACTCCCGGGGGTCGTGGCGGACCTCGAAAAAGCCGGCGTCCTCAAGGTCAGCCAGGGCGCGTCGTGCGTCTTCCCCGAGGGGTTCAAGGACCCCGACGGCAACCCGCTTCCGATGATCGTGCGCAAGAGCGACGGCGGCTATCTCTACGCCACCACCGACCTCGCGGCGGCGCGCTACCGCATCGACGAACTGCACGCCACTCGCATCGTCTACGTCATCGACTCGCGCCAGAGTGACCACCTGGCCATGGTCTTTGCCACGCTGCGCGCCGTCGGCTGGTCTCGTGACGGAGTCAAACTCGAACACGTGGCCTTCGGCACCGTGCTCGGCCCGGACCGCAAGCCCTTCAAGACCCGCGAGGGCGGCACCGTCAAACTCATCGACCTCGTGAACGAAGCCGAGGCACGCGCGCTCAAGGAAATCGAATCCCGCAACGCCGACCTGCCCACGCAAGAGAAGAAAAACATCGCGCACACCGTCGGCATCGGCGCGCTCAAGTATGCCGACCTCTCCAACGACCGCATCAAGGACTACGTCTTCGACTGGGACCGCATGCTCGCCTTCGACGGCAACACCGCGCCCTACCTCCAATACTCCTACACACGCATCAAATCCATCTTCCGCAAAGCCCCCCCGCCCCCGCCCCCGGAAGGGGTGACGAACAGCAGCGCGATCCTTATTGTGCAGCCCGCCGAGCGTGCCCTGGCCATCAAGCTCCTCCAACTCCCGGGGGTGATTCAATCCGTGGCCGAGTCTCTCGAACCGCACCGCCTGTGTACCTACCTCTACGAGCTGGCCGCGGCTTATCACAAGTTCTACGAGACCTGCCCCGTGCTCAGCGCGCCCGACGTTGCCACAAGGTCAAGCCGACTGGCGCTGTGCGACCTGTGCGCAAGAACGATCGCCAAAGGCCTCGAACTCCTGGGCATCGGCGTCGTGGAACAGATGTGAAATACTCCTATGCTTGATGTAGCACTTAAAGAATGGGCGATTGTCTGTGACCTGCTGCTCGAAGGCCGATTGGCTTTCCTTCTACGCAAGGGGGGCATCCACGAATCGGGCGGGCCGGGCGTGTTCGCGCTGGAGCACCCGCGCTTCGCACTCTTCCCCTCGTGGGCACACCAGAAGCCCCAGATGATTAAAGAGGCCTACCGCGAGCGCGTCGAGGTCCTCGCCGAGCCGGACGAACTGGCGCTGATCGGCATGGGTGTGGCCACCAAGGTCTGGCGCGTCCCCTCACGGCAGGCCTTCGACAACCTCGAAGCCTTCCACCCCTGGACCCGTGAGCAGATCGACATGCGGTTCAACTACAAACCGCAGAACCCGCTCTATCTCGTTGCGGTGCGTGCCTACCGCCTGACAGTGCCCAGGGAAATCCGGATGAACCCGGAATACGCCGGCTGCAAGAGCTGGGTCCCCCTGCGACCGGGCGACGAAGCCGACGACAGGAACGCCACACCCGCCATCGAACACGACGCCTACGAACGCACCGTCGAACGCATCGACGAGTCCCTGCGCGGTGGGTGAACGGTGACGAGATACAGGAACCGCAGATTTCGCAGATGACGCAGATTCAAACCGAAGATTTGACAGGGTAACAGGATCGGCAGGATGAACAGGATCAGATAGGAATGAGTGATGCGGGTAGATAATCGCTGATATAGACAGAGTTTTTTTAAATGATATCCATCCGCCATCCCACATCCGCCATCTGTTTTAATCTGAAATCTGTGTAATCTGCGTAATCTGCGGTTACCTCCCCGCCCCCGGAGTTCCCGCGTTACCGCACTTCACTTGTGACCGGTTGGTCCGCCGGCGGTGATGTATTTTTTCTCCAGGGCTTTGTCGAGGTCGACGCCGGTGATGTTGGCCAGGGTGGTCAGCCAGGCAATCACGTCGGCAAACTCTTCTTCGAGGTTGGCACGGTGCGCCGCGTCGTCTTTGGCAACGTTGTGGATGGCGGTCGCCAGTTCGCCGACCTCTTCGATGAACCACAGGAATGTGGCCGGCGCTCCGCGCGCCGAGTCGGTCGCAAAATAGCGGTCACGGATGTGCTGTTGAAAAGCGCTAAACGTCAGGGGTGAATCGGGCTTGCGGGGGGGTGTGCTCATGGTGGCGTGATTGTACGCGCCATCACGATGCGTCGTACCCGACCGACTTCACCGCCTCGATCGCCGCCTGCCTGTCGACGTGCTCCCCGCGCACGCTCGCCTTGCCCGTGGCCAGGTCGACTTGCACGCGACTCACGCCCGCCAGATGTGACAGCGCTTTTTCGACCGCGCTCACACAGTGCGAGCAGTTCATGCCCTTGACGTGGAGTTCGAGGCTCTGGTCTTGAGGGTTGTCTTGTGTCATGACTATTTCCTTTGGTCGTTGTGGGAACCATCCTCGCCGAGCCAGCAGCCCCGCGACCACCACCGCCACGAGCGCCGCAGCCCAGAAGTGGTTGTACCACTCCAGCCCCATCACGTGGTTGTGCGTGTGACCCGTTGTGGGCAGGGTGACACCGCCCGGCCAGATCGCATCAAACGCCAGCCCCGCGCCCAGGGCCGAGAGGACAATGAGCACGAGGTAGATCACCGCGCTGCGTTTGCCAAACATCTTCCACGTGACCGAGATCGTTGCGGCGTTTGTGGCCGGCCCCGCGATGAGAAACGCCAGCGCCGCGCCGGGCGAGGCCCCCAGGTGCATGAACCCCAGCGCCAACGGGATCGACCCCGTCGAGCACACATAGATCGGCGTCCCCACCAGCACCATCAGCACCATGGCCACGATCCCGCCGTCGAGGTAAGGCTCGAGCACGCCGGTCGGCGTCAGCGCCGTGATCACCGCCGTGGCCACGATGCCGATCACCAGCGACCACGCGATGTCGCCCGGCAAGGTGAGCAGGCCGTAGCGCAGGGCGGTGAGTGTTTTTGTGCCTAGACCCCCGGCGGTGGGGGAGGGGGTGTGGCACCCATCGGTGCACGCGTCGCCCTTGGTTTGTGTGACTGTCAGCGCTTGTTCATGTCGTGTGGCCCGGTCGATTGTGAACCCGCCCACGATGCCCGTGACCAGTGCGACGATTGGTCGGACTACGGCAAAGACCGGTCCTAACAAGGCGTAAGTCGCCAGGATCGAGTCCACCCCCGTCTGTGGCGTCGAGATCAGAAACGACGACGCGGCCCCACGCCCCGCGCCCTGCCTGACCATCCCCGCTGTCACCGGGATCACCCCGCAAGAGCACAACGGCAGCGGCACACCAAAGAGCGCCCCCTTGAAGACCGGTCCAAACCCGCGACCACCGAGGTGTCGTTCCACCCACTCCTCACGGATCACCACGTGCAACACACCCGCCACAACAAACCCAAACAACAACCACGGCGCCATCTGTGCGGTAACGCTCCACATCGTGACGAGGATGTTGGTTAACGTGTCGATCATGTCTCATTGTAGACGGGGAAACGGAATGATCCGCTGATGACGCAGATAAGAGGACTACGAATGGGTTATGGGTTCTATCCGTGCGTGTTTCAATCGATAAGTCACGATCATGATGGGGTGAGATATGTCAGAAGCATGCTGCCTGACATCATCCGATGTCTGTGGCACGAGGAATACCCGAGGACTATTCGACTTTCTCATATCTGCGTCATCTGCGGATCCTGCCTTGTTCTTCTTCTTTTTCTTCTTGGCGTCCTCGGCGTTTTGGCGGTTAACGCTCCCCCGGTTTTCGCACGATCAAATCCAGCCATGCCTCGGGGAGGACTTCGAGCCAGTATCGGCCGTGGATTTTTTTGACGAAGACCTTGCACCCGAAGGTCTGCGTGAGGGTTTCGGGGGTGATGGTCTGCTCGGGTGTGCCGCGGTGGAGGATTTTTCCGTTTTTCATGAGCAGCACCTGCACGGTTCGCGGCGAGAGTTCCTCGACGTGGTGCGTGACCATCACGACCGTCGGAGGGTTGGGCGAAGCGAGGATGCGTTCGACGGTGGCCAGCACCTGCTCCCGGCCGGCCAGGTCAAGGCCAGCCGTGGGTTCGTCGAGGATGAGCAGCTCCGGCCCGCTGGCCAAAGCGCGGGCGATCATGCACCGCCGTTGTTCACCCGTGGAGAGCAGGCCAAAACGCAGGTCGATCCGGTGCGACAGACCGACGTGGGTGAGCATGTCGAGCGCGCGGTCGCGCTGCTCGGTTGTGGGCGTGTCGTAGAGGCCGATCGTCCCGAAGAACCCGGTGAGGACCGCTTCGAGCGCGGAGAGTTCCGCATCGACGGTGCCGGGCGAGCCGATCACGTGACCGGCGGAGGTTTCGGTAGAGGGGTTGACGATACCCACTCGCCGCCGAAGCGCCCGCACGTCGCACTCACCGAGTGTTTGACCCAGCACGGTGACAGAGCCCTCGGTGATGAAGGTTAAGCCGACCATCGCACGGGTGAGTGTGGTTTTTCCGCAGCCGTTGGGCCCGAGGATCGCGGTGCATCGGCCACGGGGCAGCGAGAGGGTGACGTTATCGACGATGCGATGTTGGCCACGGACAACGCAGAGATTTTCCACGACCACGGCTGAGTCGGAGGGGGTGTGGGGGCGTTGGGGGTTGGCGTGCGTGTCCATCGGGGCTGTTGACGATACCATCTTGCGTGGCGTGCAACAGGAAACCGTGTTGAACAGGAGACGGCGGTGAGCAGGCCGACCCATCACGATTGGCTCAAACAGTTGACGGAGCTGCCGACCGCGGCCGGCTGCGAGGGGCGCGTGGTCGAATGGGTCGAACACTGGGTCGCGCAGCGCAAGCGATTGAAGATCGAGCGCGACCGTTTTGGCAATCTCACGATCCGTCAGCGGAAATCCGGCAAAGGCCAGCCCATTTATTTCACCGCGCACATGGACCACCCGGCTTTCGTGGTGAGGCGCGTGCGTAAGAACCGTCTTGTCGAAGCGGAATTCCGGGGGGGTGTGCAGGACGCGTATTTCATGGGGGCCAAGGTGGTATGGATCGGGCCGGACGGCTCGCGCGTGCGGGGCAGGGTTGTGGAGTTTGAACCGGCAAAGCAAGGCCAGGACAAGTCGGTGGTGATCGAGATGAAGGGCGTCAGCTCCGTGCGTGCGGGGGACGTGGTGAGCTGGGACGTGGGGCGATCGCGCATCGTGGGCGACCGACTGCACGCGCCGGCCTGCGACGACCTTGCGGGTCTTGCGGCGGCGCTGTGCGCGTTGGATGAATTAGGCCGCGGCGGGCCCAATGTGCGTGTCTTGCTGACACGCGCGGAGGAGGTGGGTTTTGTCGGGGCGATCGCGGCGTGCAAGGCGGGGACGGTGCCGAGGGGGGCACGCCTGATCTGCCTGGAGAACTCCAGGAGCTTTGCGGAATCGCCCATCGGGGGCGGGCCGATCGTCAGGGTGGGGGACCGGACCTCGACGTTCCACCCCGGTTTGACCTACCGCATCGGTGAGTTGGCCAAGGCGATGGCGGCGCACGACCGGTCATTCAAGTGGCAGCGCAGGCTGATGGTCGGCGGCACGTGCGAGGCGTCGGCCTTCTGTGAATACGGTTACGAGGCGACGTGCCTGTGCCTGCCGCTGGGCAATTATCACAACATGTCGGACCCCGTGCGCGGCCGCCACCCGATCAAGGCCGAGACGGTCTCGGTCTCGGACTTCGACGGGCTTGTGCGTTTGCTTGTGGCGTCGGCCAAGGCGCTGTCGAGGGCGGACAGGAGTCAGCCTTTCCGCGCGGTGCTCGAGCGGTTGTTTGCATCGCGTCACGACCTGCTCGCAAGCGGGTGACACGCGGGCGTTCGGGGGACAGCTAATCAAATGTAAGTCAGGCGTGAGGGGTGCGTTCTTCAACCCGGAGCGCCGCGCAAGCTTTGCGCTGCGACGTGCAGGGGATGCGCCCGGCAGAAAGTGCGCGGTCGCGTATGGGGCTTGTGACGCCAGACGCACGGCAGCCGCATGTAAAACTAAGTTATGTAATAACAATGAATAATGCGCTTTTCCCCGCCGTGATGACCCGGGCGGGCGGTCCTGGCATACCCCTTGCGTTAACCCCAATGGGGCACCCTCCCCCGTGCAGGATGACGCATGACCGGAAGGTAAACGACTTTGACCACACGCCTGGACATCCTCAACAACTTCAAGCGAAGCGGCGACAGCCACGTCGGTCAAACCCTCGTGCGCCTGGCGCAACTGGCGTCGGCGATGCACGCGGTCGAGCGGGCTAACACAGTGTCACACGCTTCATCGGATATGCCCGCCCACGGAAGGGCCGGCTCGGTCGGGTTCACCGTCGGTCACGCACCCCGTGCCACCGACACAGCCCACACGGAGGTGGGCTGATGAACTACGGCCTGTTCCTTTCCGCATCGGGTGTGCTGTCCAACATGTACCGGCAGGACGCCCTGGCCAACAACCTTGCCAACGCGCAGACCATCGGGTTCAAGCGCGACCTGGCGTCGCTCTCCCAGCGCGACCCCGAGTCCGTCGAGGGCGGCTTCGGGTTCGACCTGCGCAACGACCTGCTCGATCGGCTCGGCGGCGGCGTCCTGGCCGGCCCACAGAGAATCAGCTTCGAGCAGGGCCACCTCGAACAGACCGGCAATGACCTCGACCTGGCCATCGACGGTAAGAACGCCTTCTTCGCCGTGCGCAGCACCGACCCACGCACGGGTCGCCACGACATCCAACTCACACGCGACGGCCGATTCGCACTCTCCTCCGACGGCACACTCGTCACGCAGGACGGCAAGCCCGTGCTCGACACCAGCGACCAGCCCATCCGTCTCCAACGCGGTGCAACCATCGATATCGATGAGACCGGTCGCATCCGTCAGAACGGCGAAGAGTCGGCACGCATCCAGGTCACCGCTGTGTCCCAGCCCGGTGCTCTGACCAAACTCGGCGGCGGCCTGCTCGGTTGGAACAGCACGCGGGACATCCGCACCGACCCTCAGAACGCCACAGTCAAACAACGCTTCGTCGAAGCGAGCAACGTCGACCCCATCCAGACCATGATGAAGATCGTCGACGCCACCAAGGCCGCGACCGCCAACGGCAACCTCATCCGTTACCACGACCTGCTCCTGGACCGAGCCGTCAACACCCTCGGAAGGGTCAACGCGTAAACGCAAAACCAATGCCTAGCCGTCAGCTACCAATCCGCAAACCCTGACAGAGTGTAAGTCCCATGGCCATTGTCGCCCTCCATTCCGCCGCCTCGGGGTTGTCCGCGTTGTCGACCAACATCGACATCATCGCCAACAACCTGGCCAACGTGAACAACAACGGTTTCAAGGGCGAACGCGCCAACTTCGAGGACCTGCTCTACCAGGAAAAACTCCAGCCCGGCGTCGAAAACGCCAACGGCGACCAGCGCCCGACCGGACTCTACGTCGGCCTGGGCACTCGCATCACCTCGACTCAAACCAACTTCACCACCGGCTCACCCGTCGAGACCGGCGGCGACTACGACATGATGATCAACGGGGCCGGCTTCTTCCCCGTCGCCATCCTCGAACAGTTCGGCAGCGGCGTGGCCTACACCCGGGCCGGCAACTTCGCGGTCAACCGTGACGGTGAGATCGTGCTTGGCAACGCCGACGGACCACGCCTCGAACCGCCCATCACCGTCGACCCCAACGCCACCAATATCTCCATCTCGACCGACGGCCGCGTGTCCGGTCTCGTGCCCGGCAACACCGAACCGACCGAGTTCGGGCAGGTCCAACTGGCCAACTTCACCAACGCCGGCGGCCTCAAGCCCATCGGCAAAAACCTTTACATCGAGACCGCCGCCTCCGGGCCGCCCGTCGAGACCACCCCCGGCGACGGCAGCCTCGGCACCATCCTCCACCGATTCCAGGAATCCTCCAACGTCGACCCCGTGCGCGAGCTGATCGAACTCATCAAAACCCAACGCGCCTTCGAGATGAACAGCCAGACCATCCAGGCCGCCGACCAGTCGCTCCAGGTGATCGGCAACCTCCGAAGGTTCTAAAACTTACACGTGATTAGATGACAAACACTCACGCGACAACACGGATGCTCACCCGGGGCCTCCTGGCCACGCTGTTTGCGGTGGTGGAGGTTTATCAGCCTGTTACGGCTGCGGATTCGTTGTCCAACGTGTCCGGGTCGGTCCGTATGAACGACCTTGCGGAGGTCGGGGGTGCGGACGTGATATTGAACGACGTGGCACGGGTCGAGGGCGACGGCGCGTCGGCCCTGGGTGCCGTCGTGCTGGCCACCTTCGAGCAGGATCAAGAATCCACTACCATCACGCTCACCACGCTCCGTGCGAAGCTCGATGGGGTGGGCGTGAACTGGGGCAGGGTCACGCTCGGGGGATTTGCGTCGTGTACCGTGCATCGCAAAGCGACGGACGCACCGCCGATCGTCGTGGCCAGCGAACCGGCCGTCGCGGTCAATCCCGTGTGTGACGTGGACTTGAATTCGGCCCTGACCCTGCGTGAAAAAATCACACAGGACATCGAGCGACTCACCGGGGCCGACCGCCACGACCTGCGGATCACCTTCACCGATTCGGACGAGCGTGACCTGGCTTCCACAAAGCCCGGCGTGCGTTTCGAGACGCAGCCCTCGTCGAAGTCCGGCCTCGGCCGTGTGCCCATCGTGGTTCGTTGCTACGACGGCACAACGCGCGTGCGGACGTTCAATCTTGCCCCCCACGTGGAACGCCGATTCCTCGCGCTGGTGGCCGGGGTCAACATCGACCGTGGTCAGCCGACCTCACCCAGCGACGCCGAGGTGCGTGAGGTCTACACCGACGACGTGCGTGGCACACCCCTGACCGACCCGAACGACCTTGTTGGTCGCGTGGCCACGTCTTCCATCAAGGCCGGCCAATTGCTCTTTTCCAACGATGCGCAGACGCCCGTGGCCATCCGCCGTGGCGACAAGCTCCGTGTGCGGACGTTCGTCGGCAGCCTCGTCATCGCGGTCGACGCCCGCGCGTTGGAGGACGGGCAGGTCGGCCAGGTGATCCGTGTCCAGAACGCCCAGTCCCGCACGGAACTCGCCGTCAAGGTCACGGGTTCGAGCGAAGCCGTGGTCGCTGATGAACAAGTGAAGGAGCAGGCCCCTTGACCAAACACCTTGTGATACTGAGCCTGGTTATCGTGGGCTTTTTTGGGATGGGTCGCGCGTATGCGCAATCGTCTTCGCTCTATGTCACGCAGGACCAGGCCGTCCGCCCCGCGCCGGTGATGCAATCCCCCAACGGCATCCCCGACCGGCTGCTCCCCGACATCGCCGTGTCGAGCTACGCCGCGGTGCTCATCCCCGAGCCACGCCAGTTCTCGCTCAACGACCTTGTGACCATCATCGTGCGTGAGTCGGTCGAGAGCGACTCCGACGCCAAGCTCGACACGACCAAGGAATTCAAACAGCAGGGCGCGATCACCCAGTTCCCCAAGTTCAGCCTGCAGGACCTGATTAACTTCCAGCTCAAGAGCAACGCCAGTGACAACCCGCCGCAGCTCGACCTCAACTACAAGGGCGAGTTCAAGGGCGACGGTCAATACTCGCGCAAGGATTCCTTCACCGCACGCATCACCGCGCGGATCATCGACATCAAACCCAACGGCACCCTCGTCCTCGAAGCCCGCAAGTACTTCCAGAGCGACAAGGAATCGCTCGACATGGTCCTCACCGGGACCTGCAGGGCCCAGGACATCCAGCCCGACAACACCGTGCTCTCGACGCAGTTGTATGACCTGCGGATCAACAAGGAACACACCGGCGACCTGCGCAGCGCCACGAAGAAGGGCGTCATCACCCAGGTACTCGAGTTCCTCTTCAACTTCTAAAGCAACACGGTTGACCTCGATGACCCAACCCTACAAACACCCTGTGATTCTCATCATGATCCTGCTGGCCGCGGCCGTGTGGGTCCGTCCCGCCGCCGCGGTGCAGGTCCAGGACCTCGTGCGCATCAAAGGCTCGGAGACGAGCAAGCTCGTGGGCATGGGGCTGGTTGTCGGGCTGCGCGGCACGGGCGACGGTGGCAAGTTCATGCCCGCCCAGCGCCCGCTGGCCGCGGTGATCCAGCAGCTCATCGACCCCAACACCGTGGCCAGTGAACTCAAGGACGCCAAGAACGTCGCGCTCGTTGCGCTCACCGCCACGCTGCCGGCCTCGGGTGTCCGTGAGGGCGACCGTGTCGACGTGCAGGTCTCCGCCGTCGGCGCGTGCAAGAGCCTCGAGGGCGGCAGGCTCTTCATGATCCCGATGACCGGCCCGATCCCCGGATCGCCCGTTTTTGCGTTCGCAGAGGGCCCGGTGACGATCGAGAACACGGACATCCCGACGGTCGGCGTGGTCAAGAGCGGCGCCCAGCTCACGCGCGACGTCATGGCTCGCTACATGGACGCCTCGGGTCACATCACGCTCGTGCTCAACGACGCCGTCGCCTCCTGGCCCGTCGCCAACAACATTGCCAACCTCATCAACGGCGTCGTCTCACCCGACGGCGACAGCGTCGCACAGGCCCTCGACCAGAAAAACGTCGTCGTCCTCGTCCCCGGTTACGAACGCACCAACCCCGCCGCGTTCATCAGCCTCATCCTGATGTCCTACGTCGATCCCTCCCAGATCGGCACCGGCGCGCGGGTCGTCATCAACGAACGCACAGGCACCATCGTCATCAGCGGCGACGTGCAGATTTCGCCCGTCGTGATCTCCCACAACAACCTCACCATCACGACCATCACCCCCGAAACGCCGGCCACACCCGAGAACCCGCGGACCGATCAGCAGAACTTCATCGGTATCGACCCGGAGAAGCGCGGCGGCACGAGCCTGCGCGACCTGATCGACGCGTTCAACCAGCTCAAGGTCGAGGCCAAGGACCGCATTGCCATCCTCAAGGAAATCCACCGCAGCGGGAAGCTGCACGCACAGTTGATCCTCGAATGAACACGGTCGCTGACATCTCGAACACACTGGCAGGCGACGCTGTGCGCGACGGCCGCGCCACGCGCGTCAAGGGCCTGACCACGACGGTTGGGCCGGCGTCGTTCGATATCGAGGCCCAGCTTGCAAAGCTCTCGCCCAAGGTGCAGGAGGCCGCGGAAAAGCTCGTCTCTTCAACCTTCATCCGCCCCATGCTCGAACAGATGCGCAAGGACCCGCTCAAGAGCGACCTCTTCGGCGGCGGCATGGCGCAGGACACTTTCAACTCGATGCTCGACACCGAGGTCGCCGACCGCATCACGAAGGCATCGGGCTTCGGCATCGTGAAGAACATCTACGACTCGAAGATGAAAGAGGCCCGCGCACGTCTGACGGGCAGGGCCAGGCTCATGGGCATGCAGATCGACCGACATGGATAAGACGCTCTCCCAACTCGAAGCGGTCCTCCGCGAGCAACTCACCGCCAACGAGCGGCTTGGTGAGCTTGTGGCTGAAAAGCTCGACGCGATGCGCCGGTCCGACCACCGCAGGGTCGTGGCGTGCTCGGCTTTGGAGAACCAGCAGCTCAAACGGCTCACCACGCTGGAAAACGAACGCCTGGAACTCGTGGCGGCGCTGACGCTGATGGTCAAGCCCGGCGCAACCGAGCCGATGCGCATGGGCGAACTGGCCCAGGCCATGTGCGAGCCGGCCCGCGGCAGGCTCCTCGTCCTGCGCGAGATGCTTCGGTCGAAGATGGAAGAGGTCCGCCAGAAAGCCGGCGTCGCCAGGCAGTCCGCCCAGGCGTTATCTAATCACATGTCAGGACTGATCCAGACCGTCGGCGGCGCGGTAACGGGTGTGGCGACCTACAGCCAAAAGGGCAACCGGCCGCGCGCCGCCGTGGCGGTCAGCACGTTCAGCACCACCGCTTGAGGACGAAGCACGCAACGCAACGCCCGCAGGGGCAGGTGAACCATGGGACTCGGATCGGCACTCCAGATCGGCAAGTCGGGCCTGCTCGCATCGCAGGTCGGCGTCGAGGTCACGGGCAACAACCTGGCCAACGCCGCGACGCGCGGCTACCACCGCCAGGTCGTCCACCTGACCCCCATCAACAACCAGGAGATCCAGCAGGGCATCTTCGTCGGGCGCGGCGTCCAGGTGGCGGATATCTCGAGGCAGATCGACGCGGCGCTCGAGGGTCGGCTGCGCGGCGCGATCTCCAACCAGTCCGGGTCGCAGGTCTCCTCCGACATCCTCAGCCAGATCGAGGCGCTTGAAAACGAGCTAAGTGACACCGATCTATCTTCGCGCCTGAGCGACTTTTTCAATTCGCTGAGCGAACTGGCCAACAACCCGCAGGACCTCTCGTTGCGTTCGCTCGTCGTGCAGCAGGCGACAAGGGTCACGGACTATGTGCAGGAGCTGCGCTCGGGGTTTGTCGACCTGCGCAACCAGACGGACCAGGCGATCGACGCCGCGGCCGTGTCGGCCAACGACCTGCTCTCGCAGATCGAAGCCCTCAACGCCCAGATCGTCACCGCCAGCACAAGCGGGGGCAGCGGGTCCGGCGGCCTGCGTGACCAGCGTGACCAATTGCTCTCGCAGCTCTCGGAATACCTTGACATCTCGGTCAATGAACAGGCCAGCGGCGCGCTGGATGTCTTTGTCGGGTCGCTGCCGATCATTCTCAACAGCCAGTCGCGCGGGTTGGAGGTCCGCAAGACCGCCAACAGTGACGGCACGCTCGACCTGGCGCTGGTGCTCAAGGCCGACGGCAGCGTGGTGGACACGAGCAAGGGGCAGATCGGCGCCCTGGTCGCCGCACGCAACGAGCACATCAAGGGCGCGATCGACGATATCGACAACTTTGCTGGCAACCTGATCTACGAGTTCAACAAGGCCCACAGCCAGGGCCAGGGGCTGATCGGTTTCGACAGCGTCACCGGCGGCTACCGTGTCAAGGACACCTCGGTCGCGCTCAACGATTCGGCCACGGGTCTGGACTTCGTGCCTACGCACGGGTCGTTCAAGATCACCGTCACAGACAAGGCCACAGGCCTGAGCACCACCTCGACGGTCAACATCGACCTCGACGGCATCAACCCCGGGAGTGATACGTCACTGACGAGTCTCGTCGCGGACCTTAACGGGATTGCCAATGTCAGCGCCTCGATCACCAGCGACGGGCGATTGAAGATCGACGCCGGCTCGAGCGCGGTGGGCCTGACGTTCAGTGACGACACCTCCGGCGTGCTCGCGGCGCTGGGGGTCAACACGTTTTTCAGTGGCACCAACGCGCAGGACATCGGCGTCAGCGGCACGCTGCTGGGCAACCCGAACTATCTCGCCGCGGCGCGGGGACACAACCTCCAGGGCAACGACGGCGCCTTGGCGCTGGCGGGCCTGCGCGACCAGCCTCTGGCATCGCTCGGCGGCAAGTCGATCACGGAGCTCTGGCAATCGCACGTGACGGACTACGCGGTCCGCCTCGGTCAGGCCAACAGCCGGGTCACGTCCGACGGCGTCGTGAGACAGAACCTCGAAGCGCAGCAGCAGTCGATCAGCGGCGTCAACACGGACGAGGAATCGATCAATCTTCTGGCTTTCCAGCGGGCCTACCAGGGCTCCGCGCGGTTTTTGCAGGTGGTCAACGAACTCTATCAGACGGTGCTGGACCTGATCTGACCCACGCGGGCGGGTTGTGTCGGACGGATATGTGAACCCCAACGGACGGTTGAACCATGACGATCTCAGGATTCAACGTGACGCGGCCGACGCTGCTGCTCTCGTCGGATTCCCTGCTCAATTCGCTGCGAAAGACGCAGTTGGAACTGCTCCAGAAGCAGGTCCAGACCCAGACCGGCGTGCGCGTCGGCACCCCTTCGGACTCGCCCTCCACCGCGCCGGCGATCCTCCTGCTCCAGCGCCAGCTCGAAGCCCGCACCCAGCACGAACAGAACCTCCAGAACGCCTCGGGCATCCTCGACAACACCGACCAGGCCTTACAGAGTGTCAGTGACGCGCTGCTCGAAGCCAAGTCCATCGCGTCGAGCCAGGTGGGCATCGGCTCCAACAGCGACACCCGCAGGAGCGAGGCCGCGGTCATCGACGGGATCATCAAGGGCCTGATCGACACCGGCAACCGACAGCACGCGGGCGTCTCGATCTTCGGCGGCAACAAGAGCGCGGGCGTCGGCGGCACGGTCTTCGAGGATTTCCTCGGCGGCATACGATACACCGGTGGCACACAGAACCTCACGGCCCTCGTCGGCCTGCGCGAGCCTCTGGCAGTCAACGCCAACGGCGTCGAGGCCTTCGGCGCCAACACCACACGCGTCAAGGGCACCGTCGACCTCGACCCGCAGGCGACCAATGCTGTCAACCTCCACGACATCGACGGCGCCCTGGGCGAGGGCTTCCGCAACGGCGCGGTCAAGCTCACCGTGGACGGCAATGTCGTGAGCGTCGACCTGACCACGGCTGACACACTCGGCGACGTGGCCACACGCATCAACGACGCGATCAACGGCGTCGACCCCACCGCCGGGGCGGTCTCGGTGGGCGGAGACGGCTTCACACTGACCGCAAACGCCGGCCACACCGTGGCGATCGACAACTTCAGCCTCGGCAGCTACACCGCGTCGGACCTGGGCCTGGTGCTCAGCGCCGCGTCCACCTCGGTGGCGGGCGGCGACGTGGGCGTGCGCCTGACGATGAACACCAGGCTCTCCGACCTGGGCGCATCGGTCGACCTGACCAGCGGGATCAAGATCACGCAAGGCTCGATCAGCAAGGTCGCGGATTTCTCCTCCGCCACGACCGTGCAGGACATGGCCAACATCCTCACCGCGCTGAACATGGGGATGCGCCTCGATGTCAACAGCGACGGCACCGGGCTCAACCTGGTCAGCGAAGTCAGCGGCGTGGCGCTGTCGATCGGTGAGAACGCCGGCGGCACGACCGCGACCGACCTGGGCCTGCGTTCACTCAGCGGCGACACGCTCCTGAGCGATTTCAACAACGGCCTGGGCGTCCACAACGTACAGGGCGAAGACGACTTTCGCATCCAGCTCCACGACGGCACGACCTTTGACGTGAACATCGACAACCTCACCACCGTGCAGCAGGTCATCGACGCCATCACCGCCAGCGCAGAAAGTGCGCTGGGCATCGGCAATGTTGGCGCCCCCGGAAGTGCGCAGCCGTTCAACGTGGGGTTCAAGGCTGACGGCAACGGGCTGTATTTCGAGGACAACACAGCGGGTGCGAGTGATTTCCGTGTGATGCAGCTCGGCCAGAGCCTGACGGCGACGGACCTGGGCATCTATTCCAATGCCGGGACGGGCACTTCCCTCACCGGAACGGACAACGCCACGGTGCGATCCGACGGATTGTTCACACATTTGATTGCTTTGCGTGACGCGCTGCTCTCGGACGACTCGCGTGGCATCACCTTTGCTGGAGATGGGATTGAACGGAGTATCAACGAGATCGCAAGAGTACGAGCGGGCGTCGGCGTCAGGGCACAAAGGGTCACTCAACAACAGCAAAGGTCACAAGACTTGGGGCTTTCCGAAAAATCGCTGCTCTCCGACCTGCGGGACACGGACCTGACCGAGGCCATCACGCGGTTCGGGCAGTTGCAGCAACAACTGCAGGCCAGCCTCACGCTCGGGGCACAGGCCCAGCAGTTGAACCTGTTGGATTTTCTGCGCTAGGGCGCAAGAGATGCGCGGCACGGGACGGCCGACCGTGACGCGTGATAACAGACGGCAGGAAGCCGTCGGCCCGCAACAAGCGGGATGAACCAGGATGGTCGGCCACGAGGATTGAATCATGTTGGTCAACACCACACGCTTCGGACAGGTCGACATCGACAAGAGCAGGATCATCACCTTCCCCAAGGGCCTGCTCGGTTTCCCCGACTACAAACGCTACGCGCTGATCGAACCCGGACGCGACACCTACTTCTGGTGGATGCAGTCCGTCGACGAAGCCGACCTGGCTTTCATCGTCACCGACCCGAGCCTCTTCGTCCCGACCTACCGCGTCCCGCTCAAGCTCGAACAGATGCAGGACCTGGGGATGAAGTCGATCGACGACGCGCAGGTGTTTGTCATCGTCAACAAGCGCGGCAGCCTGCTCACGGGCAACCTCCAGGGGCCGCTCGTGATCCACGTGGAGAACAAGGTCGGCGAGCAACTGGTGCTTTCGGATCGCAGGTTCACGACGCGCGTGCCGCTGATCGAGATCGGCAGCGGCGTCACCGCGGCCTCGGCGTGAGGCGCGGCCGGGCCTGCCGCACACGGATGTGCGGTCGGCGGATGTGAGTGCGACCGGGGTCGGTGGGGGGGGCGATGACGGGAAGGAGTCCTGATTCATGCTGGTACTGAGCAGACAGCGAGATGAGACGATCATGATCGGCGACGAGATCGAGATCACGGTCGTGGACGTGAGGGGGGACAAGGTCAGGCTGGGCATCAAGGCCCCGCGCGAAGTGAAGGTCCACCGGAAAGAGGTTTATGAAGCGATCCAGAAAGAAAACGCCGAGGCCAGCCGTGTGGAGATCGACGACCTCGACGCAGCCAACCACGAGCTGCGCCGACGCGAATCTCCCCGGCCGATCAGGACGGCGAAACTATAAAAGGGTCCGTACTCCCAGACACGAGGCCATCCACCATTCACCCACGCAACCCCCAGCACGCTGACCGAGCATACGTTCAGGACAGACGGACGGTCAGGACCAACCGCTTCGACAATCAAGGAGGATTGTCATGACAAGAATCAACACCAACGTTTCCTCACTCATCGCCCAGCACAACCTTCAGAAGTCCAACGCCAGTCTCCAGACCAGTCTGGAACGCCTGAGCACCGGGCTTCAGATCAACCGTGGAGCGGACAACCCCTCCGGGCTGATCGTCTCCGAACGGTTGCGGAGCGAGATCTCCGGCGTGTCGCAGGCGATCAACAACGCCGAACGCGCCTCGAACGTCATCGCCACCGCCGAGGCGGCGCTGCAGGAGATTGCCTCGCTGCTGACCGACCTGCGGGGCCTGACCGTCGAGGCCGCCAACACCGGCGCCTTCTCCAAGGAAGAGATCGAGGCCAACCAGTTGCAGATCGACTCGGCCATCGAATCGATCACACGCATCAGCAACACCACGAGCTTCGCGGGCCTCAAGCTGCTCAACGGCTCGCTCGACTACATCACCAGCGGCGTCAACTCGACCAACTTACAGGATGTCAAGATCTTCGGTGCCAACTTCGGCACCGCGAGCACCATCCCCGTCAGTGTCGAGGTGCTCAACTCCGCCGAGACCGCCGGGCTCTACGTCTCGGGCAACGCCGGCTCGGGCACGTTTGTCTCGAGCATGACCCTCGAAGTCACCGGGAAGACCGGCGTCGAGGTGCTCCAGTTCACCAGCGGCCAGACGCTTTCGTCCGTCGTGGCCTCCATCAACCGCGTCAAGGACGCCACCGGCGTGTCGGCCTCGCTCGTCAACGCCTCGGACCAGACGTCGGGCCTGATTATCACCAGCACGGAGTACGGCTCGGACGCTTTTGTGAGTGTCCGCAAGCTCTCGGGCGGCGATTTCTTCCGCACCACGCTCGCACAGAACGCCGCGGGCAACACCAGCCGGGATACCGGTGAAGACGTGCTGGCCCTCATCAACGGATCGCTCGCGCTGGGCAGCGGCACCGACCTCACCCTCCGCAGCACCACGCTCAACATCGAACTCAAGCTCTCCACCTCGGCTGCGCAGACGCTGACCACGCACACCTTCACCGTCACCGGCGGCGGGGCGAATTACCAGATCGGACCGAGTGTGAACTCGGCGCAGCAGGTCGGCTTCGGTGTGCAGTCCGTCGCCGCCAGCCACCTGGGTTCGGAGGAACTGGGTTTCCTCACGTCCGTGACCACCGGCGGAGCCAACAGCCTTGTGGCTGGCAAACAGAAGGAAGCCGGCGACATCATCGAAAAGGCCATCGACCAGATCGCGGTGCTCCGTGGACGCCTCGGGGCCTTCGAGCGCAACACGCTCCAGACCGCGGCGCGGTCGTCGCAGATCGCCCTGGAGAACCTCACCGCCAGCGAGAGCCAGATCCGTGACACCGATTTTGCCTCCGAGACCGCAAGACTCTCGCGTAACCAGGTCCTCGTCAACGCCGGCACCTCGACGCTGGCCATCGCCAACAGCACCGCGCAGTCTGTCCTGAGACTGCTGCAGTAAGCGGGCGTGACTAATCAATTGTGATTACAGCCGAGGCATGGCCATGCCTCGGCTTTTTTATTTCGCGTCAGATCACTTCAAGACCGTTGCGGTCGGGCAGGGGTGGGAATTTTTCGCTCGGGAGCGTCTGATACCAGTATGCGACGGAGCTGACATCGTGCATGCCGGGGAGGTAACGTCCCTCGCTGCGCCAGCCGAGCATCTGGATGTGGACGCGCAGGTCCTTCTCGAATCGGACCGGGTCCATGACGTGCCAGCGGTACATCGCGTGGCGGTGTTGCGACTGGTAAAGCCCGTCGGGCTTGAGGACCTGGTGCATGCCGAGGAAGGGTGTCGTGTAAGTCACGTATTGGCCCTGGACATCCCAGTTGTAGCTCCCGCCGAAGTAGTCTTCGGTGCCGGTGCCGCAGATCGTGGGGTGCCGGCCGTCGCCGTCGAGGAAGAACTTGATTTCACCCTCGCCCCACCAGCCGGTGTTGTGGACGCCCACGCCAAGTGACGTGCCGACGTAGTGCCCGCGGCCGCGCACGTTGTCGAGGATCACGTATTCCTGGCCAAACGGTGTGGGGTTGACCCGTCGGAACTGCGCGTGGAAGTAGGCGCACTCATCGGGCACGTCGGTGAGGGTGTAGTTGATTTGATAGAAGCAATCGCCGTGTTGGGTCGGGTGGAGATTCTCCAGCGTGACGTGGCAGCGTCCCCGGAAAGGCATCTCCCAGAAGCTGTTGAGCCCGGATTTCGGCGCGACGACCACGGGCATCGAGTTCACCATCGGGATGGGTGTCGATCCCTGTGCTGTACCTCGGCCATAGGCCCAGGGGACCGCGAAGAAGTCGGGCAGGGGGGTCTCGATGCTCGGGTGCGATTGGTCGTCCCAATACACACGCAGGATAAAGTCGCGGGAGACGACCGAGCCGGAGCACCAGACACTCTGGATCGCGCCGGGGCCTTGGATGTCCGCCAGTGTGATGGTCTTGCCCGCTTCAACGGTGACGCATGGCCGACACTTCCAACCCTTGCCTAGTTCGCGCGCGGGGCTTCTGGGCCCGGGCTCGGCCTGGGCACCGCCGCCCTTGGTGCCGGTCGGGTTCTCCGCGCTGATCGAGCGCGTCTGTGCGTGGCTTAGACGTGAGAGTTTGCCCAGGCTCATGCCCAGTCCGTTGAATGGAGTCATGCGGGATACCAAGAAAGATAGCGATCTCAATAGATGGAATTGATGCGGTAGGGTGGTGCCGAGTCTTCGAGGCCCACCATTTCATGTCGGGCAGTTCGTGGAGCATGGGATGCCGAATCGGTGGGCCGCGCAGACTTGGCCCACCCTACCCGGGGCCGATCGACTTGTTACGCCTGATGGCTCACTTTGTCGTGCGGAGCGTCGGCATCGGCAGGGCGAACTCGGCGGGGAGGTAGATGGTCGGGCCGGGGACGAGGCCCAGTTCGCGCAGTCGAGCCGCGGTGGTTTCGCGTTGCGGGTTGATCGTGTAAGCCCGACGCAGTGAGAGGATTTCCGATTTTTTGTCGCCCAGCCCGCGGTAGTACTCCGCCATGGCAAGGTAGGGCTTGTCGTCGTCCGCTGCGGCAAAACGTGCGGCCTTGGCGTAGGCGATCTCCGCGCCGTCGGCGTCGCCCGAGAGCGCCAGATACTTGGCGGCGCGCAGGTAGTCGTCCGACCCGCCGCGCTGCGTGGCCCAGTTGTTCACAAACGTCGTGAGCTTGGCGTACTCCTGTTGCTGGTAGAGCGCCTCGGCCAGGTTGTCGAGGATCTCGGACGAGCCTTCGTATTTTGGCCTGATCTCCAGCGCGCGTTCGAGCAGGAGCTGCGCGTCGAGCGGGCGTTGCTGCATCAGGCGGAGCTTGCCCAGGAGCAAGAGCGCTTTCCAGTCCCCGCCGTGGTTGTGGACCGCGAGCGTGAGGTTTTCGTCGGCGTATTCGAGGTTGCCGGACTGCATGCCCTCGATGCCGCGCTGCCTGCGGATCGAGTTCTTCACGCCACAGCCCGCCAGCAACAGCGCCGCCAAAGCCAGCATGACGCAAACCGTTGATCCGATCGACCGTCTTGAATTCATAACCGCGACCCCTGAGCAAGTGAGGATGTTGTCCATCCCGGATATCCTACCTTGTTTCACGGGGATTGACCCCCCGGAAGGTTTATCCCGGACCCCGGCGGTTCGACGGTCCACGGCAACAACACCACGCAACATCCGGGCAGGCCCTCATCTATGCTCACGCTGCAAACCGTGATCCTCCGCCACACCCGAGCGTCGGACACGCACTACGACTGGCTCTTCGAGCACCCGCGACCACCGGGCGGGGCGGTCGGCAGGCTCGTGACATTCCGGATGGGCCTGTGCTTCACGGGTGGCTGGGCCCCGAGTGTTCAACTTGTGCGGAGGCTGCCCGATCACCGCCGAGCGTACCTGACCTACCAGGGTCCGGTGTCGGGGGGGCGGGGGCGAGTGCTCCGTGTGGGCCGTGGTTTTGCGTACGTTCGGCTGTGGAGCCAGTCGCGGATCGTGATGGAGATGGAACTCGAAAAGCACGCCTGGGCTATTGAAGTCAAACATGTCACGGCATCATCGTGGAGGGTCTTGAGCTGTGTTATGCCCGCGTTTCGGTCGGTAATCGATGCAAGTTGAAGTATCCTGCTGCATAGGTGTTACACCATGTTAGAGTGCCGGTGCCCGCAATCCGATTTTGAGCAGCGGGTTCAGTTCGTCCCGTCACGTGTGCGAAGCAGTCGAAACTGGCCCGGGGTCATGCCGACCAGGCGTTTGAAGGCTTCATTGAGGCGCGGCTGACACTCGAAGCCACAGGCGTGGGCGATCCGTTCCATGGTCATCTCGGTGGCGACCAGCATCTGTTTGGCCTTTTCAATCTGGGCGCGGCGGATCGCCTGCTGCGTCGTCTGGCCTGTTGCGGCTTTCATACGGTTGACCAGCGTCGAACGGGATACCCCAAGCTCGTCGAGCACGTTTTCAACACGCAGGCCCTCGGCCACGTGGTCACGGATGTAGCTCGTCGCACGACGGATCAACGGGTCATCGACCAGGGTGATGTCGGTGCTCTGACGGGTGACCACCCCGATCGGCGGTAGAGTCCTCGGCGGGGGCCGGGTGCCCTGTTGCATCATGACATCCAGAGCCTCGGCGGCGGCGTATCCCAGTTGGCGCAGATTCAACTTGACGCTCGACACCGGCAAGACGGCCATGACCGAGGTCCAGGCGTTGTTGTTCACACCGAGCACCGCGACTTCGTCGGGCACACGAAGCCCCAGGTCCACCGCGGCGTTGACCGACAGCCGTGCCATGTAGTCCAAGAACGTCATGATCGCGATGGGCTTGGGCAGTTCCTCTATCCATTGACGGATCAACACCCGATCACTGGGTGATCCTTCCTCGATGACTTCGGGAACGAAACGCGTGAGGCACGGTCGGCCCGCGGCTTCAACGGTCTGTCGAAAACCCTCCAACCTTCCCTGCCCTCCCAACTCCTGTTGACTGGTGAAGAATGCGAAACGGGCAAACCCAAGTCCAAGCAGGTACTCCGCACCCATGCGGCCGATCGCCCGGTTGTCGTGCGAGACTTCGGCCATGGTCGAGTTTTCGGGCAGCGCGGTCAGGCTGACAATGGGCAGGTCCGGGCAACGGCTCGCTAACGCCTTTAAATCTTCGAGTTCGTCACCGATCAACCCGTCGAGATCACTCTCGATCACTTGATCGGGTTCATAAAAGGGCGAGCCACCCCTGCCGACAAACTGCCACGCGGGGGTGTGCCGTCCGTAATCCAGGATCCCGGTCACGGTGTCGAGAATGTGATCTCGCTGCAGTGAACGGAGCATCGAAACCCGGTACTTTCGCTTACGCGGACGCCTGGGCATACGGGGCATTTTACCCGAATTCGACGTAGACGTAAATCATTATTCATGCGCGTATTGATCCGGCGTTTCCCCGCAGTATTATGGCCACTAGGGTGTATCCGTGTCGTGCGGACGGCAACCGGTGTCAGCCACTGTCAGGTCACGATTGAGGTCCAGTATTCAAATAGGAGACAAACGATGAAAGCCCCCCACCTGCTCAACGCACTGAGCGTCACCGCCGTCCTGACCTGCGGGTCGGTACAGGCCGCCACGATCTCGTGGAATGTCCAGACCATCACAAACACGGACGCCGACGTCTCTAACTCGGGCACGAAGATCATCGCCGCCAGCGGTTCGGATGGCGGCACGAATGCCAACCTCGTCGATGGCGTGGTCGTTGCCACGGTCAATGGTGTGGCGTTCACCGACGACTTTACCCTCGATAGCCCCTCGCACCTGGACACGCTGAACGCTCGCGCCAATGCGTCGGGGCAGTATTACGAGATGCTCCGATTCGCAGACCGACAGGGCTCCGGTACGGCCACCTGGTCTTTTACCGGCCTCACGTCTGGACACCAATATCTCTTCCAGGTCTGGTATTCGGATGACGTCTCGACCGCCCAGAACCAGGGGCTGGTATTGGGGGCGCAGACCTATTTGAACGCGGGAAGTGCCGTGACCCCTGTGATCAACGGTGCGGGGACCGTGACGTTGCTTTCGGAGATTGGGCCGGACTCCCCGGCGAGCAGCCCCGGACAGTTTGCCACAGGCACCTTTGTCGCCGACGCGACGACTCAAACACTCATCGGCCGCGCTTACACCAACCTGCTCACGACCCCCAGCACGACCGGCAACGTCACGATCAACGCTTACCAGCTCCGTGACCTCGGACCGATCCCCGAACCCGCGTCGCTGGCGCTGTTGGGTCTCGGCGGACTCCTGGTCTGCGGCCGCCGTCGTGCATAAAATGTTCACGACTCATATTTTTATGTAGCCTCCTCCAACGGCTGCGCGCGTCACCCGACCGCGCAGCCGTTTTTGCAAGCACCACCCGATTTCAAACTCGGCCGAACACAACGCCCCGGGGTCCGTCGCATGAGCGGTCAATCCGTTAAACGTTCCGCGTTCACGCTTGTTGAGCTTCTGGTGGTGATATCGATTATCGTGCTGCTCATAGCCGTTCTGCTCCCCGCGCTGGGGTCGGCCCGCTACAAAGCCAGGATCGTCTCGTGCAAGAGCCAGACCCGGCAGATGGCCATCGGGGTCACCAACTACGCGGTCAACTACAACGGTTACTACCCCGACGGGGGGTTGGGCAGGCCCAACCCGGCGGTCATCTTCTGGAACGGGTCAAACGGCAACGGCACCGCTGGGGGGCCGGGTGACTTTGATTTCCGCAACTCGTTCCGTGAATACTTCGGGACCAAACTTAACAAGATCATGAAATGCCCGCTCGTTTCGGACACCTGGCTATCGAATGCGAACTGGTACAACATCGACACCACCGGCCCTCACGCGGGCATGGTGAAAACTCCCTTTGTTTTTTACTTCGGACCGGCGTGCACACCCCTCAACGGCTCGCCCCCCGACACCAAGTGGCAACGCTCCGCTTTTATGCGCAAACTCAACGACACCTGGAGTCCCGGTCCGTCATCGATGCCCGCGCTGCAGTATGAACTGCTGCTCTCGGACGTCGCGTACTGGAACGGGTACAGCGGAGAGGTCCTGCTCGTCTCCCATCGCTCGCCCGACAACACGGCACCGGAGGGCGGCAACTGGACCGACCACAACATCGGCTACGCCTATGACGCGACGCAACAGGCCAACGGCAACTTTTCGCTGGCCGACGGCAGTGTCTCCACTTACGACTTCTCGCTCGATTCAATCACAGCCGGGACTCTCATCGGGATACGCCGGCAAACGGGTGCGCAGACTTACGTTGTGCCCAGGGACATAGCCCGCTAGGCTCTTGCGTCGATGTCTGCAGCCTTCCGGGCACGGCTCATCATCCGTTCAACCGCATTCAAACGAGAGTTGTAAACCAGCCGTATGGGTCAATTCACCTCAGTCCACGGGATCGAAGTCCGTCTTTCAAAAGACCCCGCGCCTTTCACGGCAACGCTTTCGACACGCAAGGGCGAAGCGGAGGGCATCTATTTTGTCGACCTTGCCCTCCGGGTAGACACGCCCGCGCCGTTGCCCAGGTTCACGATCGAATGGCTTCTGCCCTCGATTGATTTCCATCACAAGTGGAACAGCCGATGCATGCAGAACCGCGCGCTGGATGTCGGGCTGGGCAGTTTCAATCGCATCGAGAGCGCCGCCAACTCGGGCATGCCGGTCTTTAGCCTGTATAACCTCGCCGGCGTCAACGCCTGCACGTTCGCGCTGTCGGACGTGGTCCACGACACGCGCATGGGCGGGGACTACGGCAACGGCAAGTTCTTCCGGTGCAACGTCGATGTCGTCGGCAACGCGATCGGCGTCGTGGACCGTTACGAGTTGAGTATCCGTTTTGATTTTCGGCCGGTGCCTTACCACGTCGCCCTGCGCGATGTCGCTTCGTACTGGCAGACGCTCCCGGGTTGCACACCTTGCGCGGTGCCCGAATCGGCACGCAAGCCGCTGCTCTCGTCGTGGTACATCTACCTCGTCGATTTCGATACCGGGGATTTCGAGAAACAATGCGAACTGGCCAAGGATTTAGGCTTCGGCACCGCCATCCTCGACGACGGCTGGCAGACTCGCCAGCGCGAGCCGGGCTACCAGAACAACGGCGACTGGGAGGTCTGCGAGGAAAAGCTCCCCGACTTGATTGACCATGTGCGGCGAGTGCAGGCTCTGGGTCTCAAATACATGGTCTGGTTTTCCGTTCCCTACATCGGCGTCGAATCCAAAGCCTATCACCGTTTCAAAGACATGCTCACACCCGGTCGCGCCGGTTCGCCGCAATACGCCATCGACCTGCGTTTCCCCGAAGCCCGCCGGTACCTGATCGACATCTACGAGTCGTTCGTCAAGCGATACGGTGTGGACGGTTTGAAGCTCGACTTCATCGACAGCGTGGGCGACCGCGACCCGTCAGCGGATATCCTCGCGGACGGTCGGCGGGACACGGCCTCGATGGGCGAGGCGGTTTGCGCGCTGCTGGATGAGGCCACCGCGCGGTTACGCCGACTCAACCCGGATTTCCTGATCGAGTTCCGCCAGGCGTATACCGGGCCGGCCATGCGGCGATACGCCAACATGCTCCGCGCGGTGGACTGTGCCAACAGCCTCGGCGACAACCGGGTCCGCACGCTCGACCTGCGCCTGCTCAGCGGCGACACCGCGGTCCACTCCGACCCCATCACCTGGCACAACGACGAACCCGACCACAGCGCCGCGATGCAGATCATCCACGCGCTCTTTTCGGTTCCGCAGATTTCCATGAAACTCTCGGAGCTTGGGCCCTCGCACCTGCGCATGCTCCGGTATCAGCTCGAGTTTGTCCGTGCCCACGCGGAGGTGCTTCAAACCGGCGAGCTGCGGCCGCTCTTCCCGCACCTGCTCTACCCGCTGGTGACTGCCCGTGACGACAGAAAACTGCTAGCCGCTTTCTATGCGGACATGCCCCTGCGTCTTGATGAACCCTTGCCCCCGACCCTGATCCTGATCAACGGGTGCTACGCCAAAGAGCTGCTCCTGGAACTCAAACACGAGGCCGGCGAGGCTGAGGTGGTGGTGAAGGACTGTTGCGGCGCCGACGTGAGCAGGCACAGCATCAAACTCACCGCGGGCTTCAACCGACTGGTTGTGCCCCCCGCGGGCAACGCGCTTGTCCGCCAGTGAAGAAGCCGTACGTTGACAGCACTGGCGGACAAGCCGCCAGTGGCACCTCTAAGCTTCTCACACACTGTCTTAAGCCAGCCGAGACTTTGAATCCGCCGCGTCTGAACGGGGTTTCCCGTTGTTTTCTTCTGACTGGCACGAGGGTGGTATCGTGGGGTATGATCTGCACACAAGGCACTCTCGGATACAAGAGATGCCGTATCAGCCTCGTATGCGGGCGTAACTCAATGGTAGAGTGTCAGCTTCCCAAGCTGAATGTTGAGGGTTCGAGTCCCTTCGCCCGCTTTCTGGCATCTCGTCGCACCGCGCCGCATTTTGGCGTGTTTTCGCGCTGGTATTGAGGGATTTTGTTGACGACTTGCGGATCGCTCCGCACGGGCTTCGTCGCGCGCTGGCGGACCCGATATCCCCGGTATCACGCTGCGGTTGCTGCTTTGTGTTACAGAACAACACATCGGAGCAAGACGTGGCCAACCCATAAGACCAGCGGGGGGATATCGCACGCCGGAGCGGTCCCACGGCTGTTGACGGTGAGTATTGGGATAGGAAAAGAAAGTATGAAAGCCCGGGTCTCCCGACTTGCAAAGCTTCATTTCCTACACTTTTCCTCCCCGGATTTGATTCCGCCTTAAATAAATAAATTTCCGCTTGATAGACATCAAACTATTGATCTGGCTCAATAGTGTGGTACATTATGGGCCCTGTTTTGGTTTTATGGAGAGGTGTTGATCTGTGCCACTGCCGTCAACCAGCGACGCAATCTGACGACCGCCTTGTGAAGCAATCTGAGGGGGTCGTGGGAGCGTGGGAGAGCATGGCAGGCAAGATAAGTTCGGTTCCATTGGTTCGAGTATTTGCTTGCCCTAATCACTTTCATGGAGGCCCAGAATGATGCCGTTGTCCCCCCGACGTGCAGCCGTTGTGCTGAAATTCGCCGTACTTCCCCTGGCCGTCATCTTGGCCGGGCCCGTCTTTGGTGCCTTGGACCCTGAAGTCACAAACCCCACGCCCGAGGTGCAGTACCTTGACGGCACTATCGGCGGATCGAACGGACCGGTCGTCACGAGCGTTGGGACGGTCGTCATCGGCACCAACTTCACCGGGTCCAGTCGGCCCCAAAGCGGATTTATCCCGCCCGACACCATGGGCGCGGTGGGTCCCAACCATATCGTAGAAATCATCAACGGCCGCGTGGCCTATTACCAGAAAGACGGCACGTTCCTCAGCGGTCGTTCGCTCAACACCTTTTTCTCTAACGCCGGCGCGCCGCACAGCGGGTCTTTCGCATTCGACCCGCGCATCGTTTACGACCCGTCGAGCAGTCGCTGGTTCGCCGCGGCCGTGGACAACGCCGGCGGAGCAAACAACTACCTGCTTGCCGTGTCCAGCTCCAGCGACCCAACCTCCGCGTGGACCGGCTACAAGATCGACACCGATGCCGACAACTCCGACTGGGCTGACTTCCCCATGCTCGGCATCAACGGCGATCGACTGGTTCTGTCAGCGAACATGTTTGCCATCAGCGCCGGCAGCTCGAACACCGGCTTCGTCGCGATCGACAAAGCCGGCCTGATCGCGGGCACGCCAACCATCACCAAGTTCGAAGATGTCAACCCAAACAATACCGGGTTCGGTGCCCAGCCGATCGTGGACCTGGACTACAACTCCGGCTCCCTGAAGACCCTCTCATCGTTCAACAGCACCAACCTGAAAATCTCGTCGTTCACCGGCACCGCGGTCGCACCGACCCTTTCGACTGGCAGCGGGTTCATCAGCGTGACTAGCCGTAGCAGTCCGCCGGACATCGACCAGCCCGGTACCAAGAATGATATCGACGCCGGCGACACACGCTTCTCCGGCAACGTCGTCCAACAGCACATCACCGGCGACACCAATCCCACCCTCTGGGGTACCCGGGGCGTGGACATCGGCGGCCGCGCCGCGATTGAGTGGTTCCAGATCGACGCGGTCACCAACGCGGTCCTCCAGACCGGCACCATCGATGACATATCGATGGAATACAACTACCCCTCGATCTCGGTGAACGATGATGGCGACGTGGTCATCGGCTTCTCAGGCGGCGACCCAAACACGTTCATCAGCACCTACGCGGTCGTCGGCAAGACCACCGCGGGCATCACCAGCTTCTCCGACCCGATCCTGCTCAAAGCCGGCATCGATGACTATCAGGTGCTCGACAGCGGCGGTCGCAACCGCTGGGGTGACTACTCGTCGACCGTGCTCGACCCGGCCGATCCGAGCGGCAAGACGTTCTGGACCTTCCAGGAATTCGTCTCGGCCGACAACCAGTGGTCGATCCAGATCACCGAGATTCAGATCCCAGAGCCGATGAGCTTCGCCCTGCTGGCAATGGGCGGACTGGTCTTATCACTGCGGCGACTGCGCTGAGTGCACCGGTCTGCTGCGTCGCGGCTGCCGCTTTGGCCCCTTACCCCCAAGCCCCTGAGGAGGTCAAGGTGGGCAAAGGTGTCGGCAAAGTAATGGTGTCAGCAAAGTAAAGGTGTCAGAAACCTTCACATATCGTTTTCTCAATCAGCCTGGAGGATATTTTCCTGGGCAGGTTCTTCTGCGGTGATCGGTTCGAGGCGGTCCGTGAGTCTGATGGTTTCCTGCCAGTCTTTGCTTTTCATGGTGACGGTGATCGGGCCGTCTTGCATCTTGTCGGAGTCGGGGGATTTGACCTTTTCGATTTCAACCGACAAACCCACCGGGTCCGGGCCGGACGACAGCAGCGACGCCATGACGGTCGATGCTTCGGACCGGTTGGTTTGCCATCGCATCATGGTTGGTGGATCGGGAGTGGGGAAGGTCATCAAAGCGGTGTGTCGGCTGAGAGTGGAGGGCACGTTGGAGGCAAAGGTCATGCGTGCGGTCTGGAAATCGCCTTTGAGCAGGACATCAGATTCGCCGAAGGCCGCCTGTCTTGGGGTGTAAGTACGGACCTCCACGGGCTGGCCACCGCCACTTGGCGAGACGACGCGGTCGAGCACGAGCAGGCCCTTGTCGCGGACGATGAGGAACGCCCTGGCCACGTATCTCGGTCGATTGCGTGTGGTGTCCATGGCCCTTGTGGCTTCGAGCAGCGCCATGGGGCCGGTCGGGAGGAGGTACTCGGTCGTGCGGGCGCTTGCGGGCCCGTTGCGGTTGCCCGTCGGGCCCAGCCCGCCGACGAACAAAGAGTTCTTGGATTGGCTGCCCGTCTCAAAAAGCTCGCTGCGCCTGCCTGCGAATGAGTTCTGGCTTACGTGGCCCGAGTAGATGTTCTTGACCATGACCTCGTTGCCGACGACGCCGTGCCACGTGAGCAGGTCGTCCTGGGTGTGGGCGCCGCCGAGTTGTCCGGCCCGGTAAGCGACGTAGATATTCGGCTCGGGCCACTTGTCCGCGAGGACGCCCCATCCCTGCTTCGGGTAGATGTACGACAGGTTCTTCGTCGTGGGGGCGGGCTTATCATCGATGATCGAATCCGGGAAGATCAGCACAAAGTTGGCGGTGTCGTAGCCGATGTTGAAGGGCTTGTCTTTATCGTCGTGGGATTGCTCCGGCTTTGGTCCGACGCGATTCGCACGCTTGTCCCGGATGGCTTGTTTCTGTTCTTGCACCTTGTGGTAGCGCCGCCAGTAGAACTGCAGTGTCCGCTGCGCCTCGGTGTCGCCGATCTGCTCGGCCGCGGCAAAGAGTGACATGCTGATGTTGCCGTGCTGGTTGTCGCCGAAGCCGCACGCCTCGTCGTAGGGCACGAAATAACTCACGAAGGTCAGCGTCTTGCGGAAGCCCGGCGAGCGGAAGCCTGCGTGCTGTGTCCCGGTGGTGTGTTCGTAGCTGATGTAAAACAGCGACATGTAGTGGATCGTCCAGTTCCAGTAGCCCAGGCCTTCGACCCAGCCGCCCTCGGTTGTCTGGAGGTATTCGATGATGGGATCGAACGAGGCGTTGACGCGGTCGACCACGGTCTGTGCCTCGTCGAGGTCATCGTACATCGCCAGCGCCAGCAGGCCCGCGCCGCTGTTGCACACCGGGTTCCAGTTGGAGATGATGCCCTGCCACCAGCTGCCGGACTCGCCGTGCTCCCGCATGTTGTGGCCGCGCCCGGTGCGCTGCAGGAACGGGCGGATCACATACTCACGTGCAAAGTCCACGACGCGCTTGCGCTGGGTCGGCGACATGTCGTTGTAGAGCAGGTCGTAGTTGATGGCGATGCCGGTGGCGTACCCGCCGTGCCACAGTTGCCAGAGTTCAACGGGCTCGAACCATTCCCTCATGTTCTCGATGGTTTTGACCGACGCTTCGATGTACCGCTTGTCGCCTGTACGGTGGTACTGCAGTGCCATGGCGCTGAGCCGACCGACGATGAGGATCTGCCGACCCATGAAGTTCTGATCGGGCATCGGGTTGTCAGCTTCACGCAGCCCGGTCTGCGCCGCACTTTCGATCTGGTCGCAGGCCTGGGCGTACTCCTTGCCACGCCCCTTGACCGCGCGCTGCAGTTGCGAGGCTGAGACATACAGACGGGGGTGAGGCGCGGGCTTGTCGAATGACCGGGGGGTGACCCAGTTGGGCGCGGGCAAGTCGGCGTGATCATCCGTTTGAGCGTGTGCGGGCGAAAACAGGCTCGCCGTGGCCACAACCACCGCCGCGGCCAACCGCAGCGGGTTCAGGTCGATATCCCTACGTATCATGCTTAAATGCTCCGGGGGGGAACGGTCAGACTTTCGCGGTCCTGGTTTGCGACAGCCTTGTGTTAAACACCCGACCTTGTTCGTTTATTGCAGCGGCCCGGGTTCAAGGGCCGCGTGGCCACCACGGGAACGTGAGACCTCCATCGTGCGCGGGAAAAGTTAGGCAACCATCATCAGGCCATCCACCGGCACACCCACGGCGGGTCCAATTGCCTGGTCGGCGATGCTATGGCTCGGGATACTGTCGAGGTCCTCTACAGAATTCACAATTGATTAGTTGGAAAACTTCCCGGCATAAAGACCTGCACGATGTTGTCAATGACGGCTGCCACATGCGGCGGGGATGGGATGGGCGTCTTGAAGCCCGTGCTCCTCGGGTGTGCGAGACCCGGCTGGCGCGTAGCCCGTTTTACCTGACACAGACAGGTAGGCTACCCGTCGTCAGCCCCGACCGGCTCCCAGGACCGCATGCTTCTGAGAATAGCTCGGGGCAGCGATGCGCAAAATACACATCTTGAAAACGCAAAATGCGCATTGACTTACTCAATGCCTGTGTCAGAATAGCACTTGGTTTTGGGTTCATCTCTTGTCAATCAGAACATCTGGGCCACTTATTGTGACATCAGTCATCTATTGAATGCGTCCAGCGGTTGTTTCTGCACCCCGATTTCCCACGTCTGTGCCACCCATTCGCAGGAGAAACATTATGCTTCGTACCCCCAGCGTCGCAGCAATACTCGCACTCGTCCTTGCCAGTGGATCAACATACGCCGCCACCTATACATGGACCGGCGGTGCCGGTGCCGGCAGCAACTGGTACGACGCGGGCAACTGGTCCGGTGGGCTGGTGCCGAACACAAGTGACGGTGGATCGCCTACCAATACGTCCTACTCCGTCAATAGTCTCGGGGCCATTGTGGTTTTCGACTCTGAAACCGCTTCGGGTGGTCTCATGCCCACCGCCACGCTGTCCAATAGCAACGACTGGTTCCCGCCCGGCTGGAACCTGTCACCGGCCACATACGTTAAGAACGGCACGATCAATTACGGCAACCTGAATGCCGCCTGGTGGATGGCCGGCGATAACGCGATCGACCTCGAGGTTGGTGACGGCGACCTGACGACCGCCGCCTCGGTCAACCTCGGCTGGAGTCAAATCAACCGCTACCTGAACACTTCGACCAACGGCGTTGTGATCAAGGTGAACGCCGACGGAACGGTCAATCAGGCCACCAACCTGGCCTACGCCAACTACAACTATTTAGTCAAGATCGCGCTCAACGGCGGTGATTACAACGTCAATGGCACCGTGACGGGTTTGTCCACCGGAACGTATCAGGCGCAGTACACCGTATCTTTCGATGCGTTGGGCTCAGCGTTTACAGCGAAGTTCGGCGCCGACTTTGTCGATCTCGCAGCGGTCAACGCCCAGCTTGGAAGCAGCTTCGTCGATAACACAGGCAACGGTCTGGTGGCGACCGACAACTTCAACGGCACATTCACCGTCAGCCTAGTCGTCCCCGAACCGGCGTCTGTGGCGCTGCTGGGTGTGGGCGGGTTCATGCTCTTTCCACGCCGTCGCCGCTGAAGTGAAAGGCCTCCTGCGTCGCGGCTCATGGGAAACGCAGCTCGCTCGGCCGATCTCTTTGTGCTCACGTAGCGAAGCATCGATTTGATGTACCATCGCCTACCCTGATGCCCCGAGTCTGGCGTTGCGGAAGTGCCGGGTGACGCAACGCCGCCATGCCTGCGATCACTCCATCGAGGGGATGACGACCATGAGTCAAAAACGCAATTCGATCATCCCGGCACTGGCGATGATGCTTATACTCACGGGACCTGGTGCAAACGCGATGGGTGAGCAGCCGACTGATTCTCAAGCTTCCGAACAAAGCCCCGATGCGGATACCGACATTGCGGTCGAGCGGCTTCAGGCGCAGTTCAGTGACCTGAAGTTCGGCATGTTCATCCACTACAACATGGCGACCTACCAGAACGTCGAGTGGGTGGTCGGATACCCCAGCCCGGCTGATTTCAATCCGGGCGTGGAGACGATCGACACCGACGGTTGGGCCGACGCCGCCAAGGCCGCGGGCGTGAAATACGCGGTGCTCACCACCAAGCACGTCGGCGGGTTCTGCCTGTGGGACAGCAAGTACACCACCTACGACGTCATGAACCCGGACTGTCCCTACAAGAAGGACATCGTCGCGCAGTTCGTCAGGTCGTTCACCGACCGGGGCATCAAGGTCGGGCTTTACTACGGTTGGCGTCACCCCGGCTTCGGCGACCCCAACAAGCACAAGGTCCTGCCGCCCGAGTGCGACCCCGCGACCCATTCCCTCGAAGAACAGAACGCATTCCAGATGAAGCAGATCGCCGAGCTGGTCGAGAAATACCCGCAGGCCTTCTACATCTGGAACGACTCGCTGGACGTTCGGGTCATGTCGTCGGAGGACGCGAAGAAGTTTTTCCGAGGCCTTGGGCCGAACATCATCGCCAGCAGCAACTGGTGGAACTGGGGCAGGAAAGGGCAGATGTACCTGGACGTGGCGGTCAAGGAATTGCGGGCGTTCCCTGAAGGGCCCAGCACGCAGACGCGGGAGACCTGCTACACGATGGCCGGCAGCTGGTTCTGGAACACGAAGCTCAAGACCGCCGCGGAAATGAAGGAGCCGATCAACCCCCAATGGGTGCAGGCGCGTGCCAGGTCCTGGTTGGACCTGATGGCCACCACGAACGCGCGCCACTCAAACTTCTTGTTGAACATCTCACCCGACATCCACGGCTGCATCCTGCCCGACCAGGCGGCGGTGCTGGCCGAGATGGGTCGGCTTGCCTCGGACTCGGGACAACAAGCGAAATAGCCTGCACGTGGCTTGCTTCCCTTACCCCGGTCCGCATTGAGTGGTGCGAAAAATGGGAGGGGGGTATGATCCTCTGCCGCTTTGTGGGGCTAAACGATGGAGTCCCACGATCGTCAGTGCGCGCTTTGACATGTCCAGCAAAATAAGTCATCAGCACCCCAGGCAGAATGATGCGACCCCGAGTCCCACCGCGCGCATTGACCCGGCGAGGCCGCCGTTAGTCGATGCGCAGTGGATCGCCATGCCCACGGAGTATCGCGGGCGGTCTTCCCCGGTGTTTCGTCGGGTGTTTGAGGTGACGGGGCAATTCGACAAGGCTGAACTCTACATCTGCGGGCTGGGTTATCACGAGGCGTATCTCAACGGCCAGCGCGTCGGCGATCACGTGCTCAACCCGGCGCAGACGGATTTCGAGCAGCGATGTTTCTACGTTTGCCACGACGTCACCGCGCTGATCCGGTCGGGTGGCAACGCGATCGGTGTGACGCTCGGGGACGGGTTTTTCAATCAGGATATCGTCTGGACCAGGGGCCGGCACGCCGGGGCGAGGCCCATGTCGTACGGCGAACCGCGCGTCATTGCGGCGCTGGTGATTCACAACACCGGGGGGACAAGCACAGCGGTGAAGACCGACACCGACTGGCGTTGCCATGCCGGTCCGATCACCTTCAACAACGTGTATGCCGGCGAGCACTACGATGCGACGCTGGAGCAACCGGGCTGGGACGAGACAGGATTTGATGAAACATACTGGGTCAAGGTCTACCGTGTCGCCCCGACGGGTGGGAAGTGGGAGCCACAGACGATCCCACCGATACGCAAGACGCAGGCCCTTCGACCGGTCGCCATCCAAGAACACGATGCGGGCGTGTTCACCGTCGACATGGGGCAGAACTTCTCGGGTTGGGCACGCATCAGAGTTCAGGCCCCGGTCGGCACCGTGATCCGCCTGCGCTACGCGGAAACCCTCTTCCCCGACGGCCGCATCAACACCGCCAGCACCGGCGTCTTTGCCACCACGGTCGAGCAGGTCGATCAATACACCTGTAAGGGTGTCGGCATCGAGACGTGGGAGCCCCGCTTCACCTATCACGGTTTTCGTTACGTCGAGGTTGTCGGTTGGCCGGGCAAGCCAATGGTTGACGACATCACGGGCATCGTCGTCCACACCGATCTTCCCGCCGCGGGCCGATTCGAGTGTTCGGACGATCGGCTCAACACACTGCACAACATGGCGCTGTGGACGTTTCGCGGCAACATGCACGGCATCCCGACCGACTGTCCCGCCCGTGAAAAGTGCGGCTGGCTGGGCGACGCGCACGTCACCTGTTCGGCAATCATCCACAATTTCAACGCTCAGTCTTTCTGGGAGAAATTCCTGGGCGATATCGAGACCGCACGTGCCAACAACAACGGCCTGCCAACCAACATCGCCCCCGGCAAGCGCAACGCCGGCACCGCGCGGTGCGACTGGATGGCCGCAGCCGTCCTCATCCCGTGGGACCTCTATGTCTACTACGGCAACCGCGATGCAATCGAGCGACACTGGCCGATGATGCAACGCGTCTTCGAGTATTTCTGCGAACAGTCCGACGGCGGCCTGCTCAAGAACGGCTACGGCGACTGGTGCGACCCACTGAACAGCACCAGGCCCACCTATACGTCGCCCGAGTTGACCACGACGATCTGGTTCCACGAAACCGGTCGGATCATGGCCGAGGCCGCCCGCGCACTGGGGGATACCCAATCGTCCGAGCGTTTTGCGGAGTGGTTGCCCAAGATCAGGCGCGCGCTGCACGAACATTTTTTCGATAGCAACCTCGGGACCTTCGGTTCGCAGACAGCCAACGCGATGGCGCTTCAATACGGCCTGGTCCCCGAGGGCCAGCACGGGCGCGTCGTGGACAGCCTCGTGCGCGACATCCGTGAAACACACAACACGCATCAGTCTGTGGGCATCATGGGGTTACGCACACTCTTTGAAGTGCTCACCCGCAACGGCCACGGTCAAGTCGCCCTGGATTTGTTCCATCAAGACACCTTCCCCAGCTTCGGCGACCTGATCGTGAACCACGGCGCGACGACACTCTGGGAATACTGGGGCGAACCGGAGGTCGACGCCGCCGACGGGCCACGCTCCTTGAGCCACCCGATGATGGGCGGGTTCGACAACTTTTTCTACAACACCCTTGCGGGCATCCGCCCCGACCCCACGCACCCCGGCTTTGCCCACTTCGTTCTCGAACCCCATCCCATCGAGGGCATCGAGTGGGTCAAGGCTCACCACGACTCTCCGCATGGCCGCATCGCCAGTGACTGGCGTATCGAAGGCAATCGTTTCGTCTGGAACGTCACCGTCCCACCGGGCACACGTGCCACCGCGACTCTTCCGTGGAGCGGTCGAAAGATGGAACTCTCGCCCGCCGAAAACAGGGAAATGGTCGATCAGCGTTGACCCCGGCCGAGCCACGGCGTGTCGGCCACACCGGCGAGATGGTTGGCTCGACGCGCCAGGGCAAAGAGCAGGTCGCTCACTCGGTTGAGATACACCACGGGGCCGTCGCCTGTCGTTTGCACGCGACGGAGCCTGACGCACTCGCGCTCAGCCCTTCGGCAGACGGTCCGCGCGACGTGCAGGCGCGACGCAAGTTCGGTCCCGCCGGGCAGGATGAAGTGCTTCATCTCCGGCAACCCTTCACAGGCCCGGTCGATCCATCCTTCCACTTCATCGATGTGTCGTTGGTCGATACGGAAGCCCTTGGCACGGTCTTTATCATCCGGCTCGTTTGGGGAGGCCGGGGTGGCCAGGTCCGCGCCGAGGTCAAAGAGCCTGCTCTGGAGTTGAACGAGTGTTTGCCTGATCTCGCCGGCCTGACACGCGGCCAGCGCCAGACCGATGTGACTGTTGAGTTCATCGACGCAGCCATACGCCTCGACGCGCAGGTCGTCTTTGGCCACGCGCTGGTCGCCGAAGAGCCCGGTGGTCCCGTCGTCGCCCGTTCGGGTGTAGAGCTTCATTGCTGTGGATGATATCCGATCACACACACGGACCCCGGTGGGTCAACCCGGTTCAACGGGCGTATATCAACTCCCCTCCCCGTTCAAGGGGAGGGGTTGGGGGAGGGGATGCGTCTTGTAAATACAAAAGAAAACACCCTCCCCCGACCCCTCCCTCTGAAGAGGGAGGGGGGGGTTTTGAGCACGAAATCACTCGGGGATGTCGAGGTGGCCGTCGGCGTAGAGCACGACGCCCTCATCGCCGGCGGGGGTGCCGTCGGAGCGCATCTCGTAAAGGATCGGTGTGTTGGCGGCGTCTTTGAGTTCACCCAGCGGCGCTTGGGGCGCGTCGTAGACAAAACCGGGGTTGCGACCCGTGCGCGGGTTGACGAGCACCTGGTCGAGATTGGGGACGTATTTTTTCAGTGCGGTGAGCGTGGGGGGGAATTGGTTGTTGTTGTCCAACTGGTAGAGCTGGATGGCGGTAGCGATCTGTTGCATGTTGTTAGCCACGACGACGGTGCGACCCTTGTCGCGTGCCCGAACCATCATGTCGAGGTAGCCCGTTCCGCTGCCCGCGTTCATGACCGGCGGGGCGGGCGGGGGTTGTGGCGCAGCCGGCGTGGGTTTGGTCGGTCGGTTGCTGATCGTGGCAATCTTTTCATCCACGAAATAGAGGTCGAGCTTGCCCGCGTCTTTCGGGCGCTCGAACAGGATGGCCACACGGTACTTGGTCAGCATCCCGCCGGCTTCCTTGCAGACGTATTGGCTGCGTGAGACCCAACCCCGCTCGCCGGCGGTCCAGCTCACGCTCGTCAGGCCCATGCCGTATTCCGCCGACGCGGACAGGCCGTGCGCGTTCTTCCACTCCAACCGACCCTGACCGGTGACACCGCGGTTGAGCGGGAAGTCGGGCGTCGGCAGGGATGCTATGAAATCGATCTTTCCCACGACACCGTTTGAACCGTCGAAGGTCGCGGTGCCTTTGAGCGCGTCGTCTGACTTTTCGGTTTTGAGGTCGGTTGGCTCGACGTCGGCAGGGAAGAGGATGGTGTGGTCGGAGGACTGGGCGGCCTGCGAGAGCGATACGTGGCCGGGCAGTTCACGGTAGAGCAGTCGGCCGGCCTTGGGCGTGCCCCCGTGCGGCGCGATCTTGTAGGTGTCCTCGTTGAAAAAAAGTTCGTAGTTGGAGGTTTGTTTTTTGCGGTTGATGATGTCGTTGCCGATGTCGATGACCACGAGCAGGTGATCGCCGTCGGGGTTGGGCTTGGTGAGGATGACTCGGTCGGTGGACCCGAAGCCGTAGGCGCTGTTCTCGGCCTTGGCTTGTCCGGGCAAACCGGAGCCGATCGAGACGAACGCCGGCCCGCCGACGCCCGACCCGCCGCGCAGAAGATCGAAAGGCTCCTCGACGCCGATGGTTTTGTAGAGCGTCAGCGCGTCGCTGGGTTCGACGTAGACGATCTTCACATCCGAGCCCGGCCCGGTGACATACCACCACGTGCCGGCCACAACGACGAGCGCCAGGATTGCCAGCACGATCAACTTGGCGTTGCCGAGGATCATCCACATCACCTGCGACAGCGTGCTTTGGTGTTCCTCCTGCACCGCTTTGACGAACGAGCCGGAGCTCGAATTAAAACCGCACTGCACACAGAGCGTCGCCCCCGGCGACATCGGTGCGCCGCACGAGACGCACTTTTTCGCGGGCGTCTTTCCCGGTTCGGCGGGCTTTGATTTTTTGGTGGAAACCAGGTCGATCTCACCTGTTCCAGAGGTGCCCGAAGAAGCCGGCGGATCATTTGGCGCTGTCGCGGGAGTGACGAGGATCGGGACGTCCGGGTCGTCAGCGGTGTCGAGTGGCGGGACATCCAAAGCCCGGCCGCACTTGGGACAGCGCGCGCGTTTGCCCGCGAGCGTGTCCGGGGCACGCAGCGTCTTGCCGCAGGTACAGGTGACCGGGATACTCATGGTTGGGCCTGATGAGTGATCGATCTGTCTGGCAACCTGCGCCGATGAGCCTGGAGGATCAAGGTTTTACTTGACCTGTGAGAGCTTCACGGTGCAGTGGTTCTTAGCGCTCTGGACCACGGCTTCGAGGACGCGCTGGGTGTTGTAGGCGTCTTCAAAGTCGGGCAGGGGGACGACAGGCTTTTTGCCGCCGATCGCGCCGATCATGTCGGCCGCCTGGTTGATGAACCCGTGCTCGTAACCCAGCGCGTGCGCGGCGGGCCACCAGGCACCGACGTAGGGGTGGGCTGCGCCGTTGGAGACGTTGATCGTGCTCCAGCCCCGGAGTTTCTCGGGCAGCGTGTTGTCGAACCACTCCAGCTCGCACATGCGCTCGAAGTTGAACTTGATCGCGCCCAATTCGCCGTGGATTTCGAGCTTGTTGGCGTTCTTGTCGCCGGTCGCCAGACGGGTGGCCTCGAAGGTGGCCACAGCCCCGCCCTTGAAACGAGCGGTGAAGACGGTGGCGTCGTCCACGGTGGATCTGGCTTTCTTGCCCGCGGTCTTGGCGCCGCGGCCGGCGATCTCGCCACCGGCCCCGCCCGAGAGGACCTTGCGTTCCTTGACGAAAGTTTCCATGTAAGCCCCGCTGACCTCATCGATCTCGTCGCCGGTGACGAAGCGGGCCGCGTCGATGGAGTGGGCACACAGGTCGCCCAGTGCGCCCGAGCCGGCCAGGTTGCCCTGGAATCGCCAGAGCATCGGCGTGTCGGGCCCGCCCCAGTCCTGGAGATAGAAGCCGCGCACGTGGTAGATGCGGCCGAGTTTGCCCTCTTTGACGATCTGGTGTGCCAGCGCCAGCGCGGGGCATCGGCGGTAGTTGTACCAGACAAAGGTCTTGGACTTTTTGGCCTTCTTTGCGGCCTTGAGCATCTCGCGCGCCGCGTCGAGTGTGTTGGCCAGGGGCTTTTCGCAGGCGACGTGCTTGCCCGCTTCGAGCGCGGCGATGGCCTGGTCTTTGTGGACGTGGTTGGGTGTGCCGATGTCGACCAGGTCGATCTCCGGGTTGGTCGCGGCCTCGTACCAGTCGTCGGTGCAGTGCGTCCAGCCCCAACGCAAGGCAAACTTTTCGAGTTCCTCCCTGTTGCGTGCCGCGATGGTGTGCATCACGGGGTTGAAGGGCAGGTCGAAGAACTTGCCGACCTTCAGGTAAGCGTTCGAGTGAGTTCGGCCCATGAATTTGGACCCGATCAGGGCGATGTTGAGGTTGCGCGGCATGGTGTGTTCCGGATGAGATGGGTGTGAAAGAGTGGACCGTGGACCGATGGGCACCAGACGATGTTGTGCAAATTATCAGGGGTTCTCAGCCCCCGCAAGCCAAAGCGATTCAAAAAAACAGGCCCGCGGGTTGATCCCGCAGGCCCGGTGAATGATCGGTTTGTGTTGAGGGTTGGATTACCAGCGGTTGCCGCCCCGGTCGCCGCCCCGGTCGCCGCCGCCGCGGTACCCGCCGCTTCCGCCGCCACGGTATCCCCCGCCGCCGCCGCCGCCACCGGGGCCGCCGGTGCGTGGACGGGCTTCGTTGACGGTCAACGCGCGACCGCCGACCTCCATGCCGTTGATCGCCTCGATGGCCGCGTTGGCCTCGCCCGAGTCGGACATGGTGACGAAGGCAAAGCCGCGTGACCGACCGGTCTCACGGTCGGTGATGATCGCCACTTCCTCGACGTTGCCGTGCTGACCGAAGAGGTCGCGGATGTCGTCCTCGGTCGACTTGAAACTAAGGTTGCCCACGTAGATCTTCATAACACGATTCTCCGAAACAGGTGAGGCTTACGGGTTGCAGACGGGGTAGCTGGCGATCCGGTAGGCGACTCACAGTTGCGATAGTGGCCGACGAACACCGCCGACCTTGCCGACACCGACATGTAAGGGGGTACGCTGGATGAAAGGGGGAGCGACTCTCGCAGGAGGGTGAAGGCGTTAACGTAGGCAATATAACAGGGGGGTCGGGTCAAATCAAGGAAAATTTGGCGAGTTTCCACCCATTAGCCCCGGGCTTTGCCCGGGGGTTGCCCGGGAGATGTCCGGGAGATGTCCGGGGGATGTCCGGGGGATGTCCGGGGGTTCACTCGTAAACAAACACATCAAGTCTGCACCAAGTCTTGCCCCCAAGTCTTGCCCCCAAGCCGTGCCCCCAAGTTGTGCCCCCGGGAGGAGCCCGGGGCTAAGGGGGGGGACATTTACACCACGCCCGCTTCGCCGGTGGCGATCGGTTCGCTCACGTACTCGCGCGGGTCGGTGACGTAACCGGTCAGCGCGCTGGCGGCGGCGGTCAGGGGGGAGGCGAGGTAGACGCCCGCTTCCTTGTGGCCCATGCGGCCGGGGAAGTTGCGGTTGGTTGTCGAGATGCAGTTGACCGGTTCGTTGAGGCGACCGAACGTGTCGACCGGTCCGCCGAGGCACGCGGCGCACGACGCGGGGCCGAGTTGGCAACCGGCGTCGAGCAGGATGTCTTCGATGCTCTTTTCGCCTGGGGCCTTGGGTTGGCCCACGACGTTCAGGCGCTTCATGTCGGCGTGGACTTCGGTCGAGCCGGGCACGACGAAGGTGGGGATCTTGACCTTGTTCCCGCGCAGGATGGTGGCGGCAAAGATCATGTCGGTGATCTTGCCCCCGGTGCACGAGCCGATGTAGGCGCGGTCGAGTTTGACATCCTTGCACTCGCGCGCGGTGGCGGTGTTGTCGGGTGAGTGGGGCTTGGCCACGAGCGGCTCAAAGTTTTCCAGGTCCCATTCTTTGACATAGTCATACTTCGCGCCGGTCGGCTCGGTGTAGACGGTCCAGTCGGGACGGTTGGAGCGGGCACGCACGTAGGCGAGGGTCTTCTCGTCCACGTCGCAGATGCCGTTCTTCCCGCCGGCTTCGATCGCCATGTTGGTCAGCGTCATGCGGTCCTCGAGTGAGAGCGAGCCGACGCCATCGCCTGTGAAGTACATGGCTTTGTAGGTTGCGCCGGAGAAGCCGATGTCGCCGATGACCGCGAGGATCAGGTCCTTGGCGGTGAGGTAGGGGGGGATGGAACCGTGGAAGGCGAACTTCATGGTCGGCGGAACTTTCAACCAGGTCTTGCCTGTGCCGAGCACGAAGGCCGCGTCGGTGTTGCCCACGCCGGTGGCAAACTGCCCGAAGGCGCCGGCGGTGCATGTGTGGCTGTCGGTGCCGAGGAGGATTTCGCCCGGACGGATGTGTCCCTCTTCGGGCAGCGCCTTGTGGCAGACGCCCTTGTATTTCGTCTGCGTCGGGTCACGGTAGGGGTTGGGGAACCCGCTTCCGGGGGCGGTGTTGATGAAGTCGGGGTCGTAGTAATACTTCAGGCCCTGCTCCATGACGAAGTCGCGCAGGATCTGCACGTTGCGGTGGCACTTGTCGTCAGCGGTGAAGATGTAGTGGTCGGGGATGATGACGACGCGGTCCCTGTCCCAGACCTTGGCGGGCTTGCCGGGTGAGCTGAACTGTTCCTTGAAGATGCCGATCGTGCCCGGGCCGCAGACATCGTGCGTCATCAGGACATCGACATCGACCCAGACGTTCTCGCCCGGCTCAACGGAAGCCCGGCCGGCGTGGGCGGCGATGATCTGTTCGGTCAGGGTCATGGGTTTGGCGGCTGGCATGGCAGGCTCCGTCGTGTGTGGAATCCGGATTAACATAAGCCCGGGTGACAAGCATCGAGTTTGAAAAGCCCAACATTGTAGCGGCGGCCCCCCGCGCAGGCCACGCGACTTTCATCGCCTGCTTTGACGCTCCACACCCACGAATCTATGATCGCTCACCATGATCAGGTACTTATCAAAATCGTCACTCCGCGCGCTGGGCTGGTCGTTTTCACTCGGGGCCCTCGCCCTGGCGGGGTGTACCTCGCCGCTGCACCAGTCCATCGAAGACCGCATCCGTGAAGAGCTGCTCTCCACGCACCAGCGCTACCAGCAGCAGGTCGCCGCCGGCCCCGTCATCGAACTGTCGCGCGAGCAGAGCGATGTCGAAAAGAAACTGGCGGACAACCCCGAACGCCTCAAAGAGATCGACGAGATGTCGGGCTACGAGACCTACACGGGCCAGGACCTCCAGCTCGGTCAGGACCTCATGGGCCAGTCCGACAACACCATGGTCGCCATGTCCCTGCGTAAAGCCGTCCGCACCGCGGTGAAGAACAACCTCGACGTGCGGCAGGCCCGCATGATCCCCGCCATCAACCAGACGCTCGTCACGCAAGCCGAGGCCGTGTTCGACGCCGTCTTCTTCACCAACCTCGATTACAACACCCTCGACACGCCCCAGCCGCCCGTCATCGGTGGCCTCTCCAGCGCCTTCGGTTCGACGCAGACCACCACGACCGACCTGACCACCGGCATCCGCAAGCCCCTGACCACCGGCGGACAGATCACCGCGCAGACCCAGTTCACCCGCACCGAACGCAAGCCCCCGTTCTACACGCTCAACCCTTATTACTCTGCCAACTTCTCGCTGGGCATCACGCAACCGTTGCTCCGCAACTTCGGTGACGACGTGAACCGCGCCGCCATCGTGCTCAACGAATCCCGCAGGCAGCAGAGCCTCGAAGATTTGCACAACACCCTGCTCACCATCGCGCTCAACACCGAGCGCGCCTACTGGACACTCGTCCAGGCCCGCGTGCAACTGCAGATCCAGCTCAAGCTCCTCGAACGCACCAAGAAAGACCGTGACCAGATCGAGCAGCGCATGCCCTTCGACGCCACGCAGGCGCAGCTCACGCAGGCCAACAGCTTTGTCGAGAGCACCCGTGCCAACGTGATCCGTGCCCGGCAGAACGTCCGCGTCGCCTCGGACAACCTCAAGCAACTCGTCAATGACCCCGACCTCCACGTGGCCAGCGAAAAACTCATCCTCCCCGTGGACATGCCCTCGGACCTGCCCGTGAGCTTCAGCCTGCTCGACGCGGTCACGCAGGCGCTGCGCAACCGCCCGGACCTGCGCCAGGCCCTGCTGCAGATCAAGGACACCTCCATCCGCCAGCGCGTGGCGGACAACCTGCGTCTGCCCAAGCTCGACCTGGCCGCCACCGCGCGGGTCAACGGCGTGGGCAAAAACCTTGACGACGCTTACGACGGCGTCGTCGACTCCAACTTCGTGGACTTCCTCGTCGGCCTGCAGTTCGAGGCCCCGATCGGGAACCGCGCCGCAGAGGGGCTTTACCAGCAGCGCGTCCTCGAACGCAAGGCCAGCGTCATCGTCTACCAGAACCAGGCCCAGAAGGCGGTCGTCGAAGTCAAGACCGCGATGCGCCAGCTCATCACGACCTACGAACTCATCGGCGCCACCCGCGCCGCCCGGCGCGCCGCGGCTGACAACCTCCGCGCCCTGCAGGCCCAGGAAGACGCCGGCCAGGCCCTCTCGCCCGAATTCGTCGACCGCAAGCTCCAGGCCGAGTCACGCCTGGCCGACGCCGAGCAGCAGGAGTTCCAAGCCCTCGTGGACTACAGCGTGGCCATCACCACCGTCCAGCGCACCATGGGCACGCTGCTGACCTACAACGGCATCGAGTTCTCCCGCGAACCGGTGGGCGAATGACGTGATGTGTTGTGATGTGCGTGTGCGGGTTTGATTCAATCCATCGACGCACGGATTTTCATCAACAACGCCGTCGCTTCGTCCTGCCCGAGTTTGCCCGCGGGCCAGCCGATGCCCAGGCCCTCTTTCTCATTGGGCTTGGGGATGATGTGGAAGTGGACGTGCATCACCACCTGGTGCGCCGGCTTGCCGTTGTTCTGGAGCAGGTTCCAGTCCTTCACACCCGTCGCCTCAACAACGGCTTTGGCCACTCGCGGGATCAACGACCCCACGCCGGCGGCCACATCCCCGGGCACCTGCTCAAGCGTCACCCAGTGGCCCTTGGGGATCACCAGCGTGTGACCCCTCGACAACGGCCCGATATCGAGAAACGCCAGCGCGTGCTCGTTCTCCGCGACCTTGTGGCAGGGGATCTGACCGGCGACGATCTTGCAGAACAGACAACTCGGGTCGGTGGGCATGGCTGCTTCCTCCGTTCACTCTTCCGTCGGCCCGTTGTCCGTCAGTTCCGTGCGCTTGAGCGTGCCGCCGGATTTGTAAATCTTCTCGGCCATGCCCGCGCCGTCTCGCGCTTTGTCCACCGCCTCTTCGGGTGAGATCACGCCCGAGGTGTAAAGCTCCCATAGGTGGTCGTCGAGCAACTGCATCCCGAACTTCTTGCCCGTCTGGATCGCGCCGTCGATGCGGAACGTCTTGTTTTCCCGGATCAGGTTCGCCACCGCCGGCGTCACCACGAGGAACTCGAACGCCGCCACGATGCCCTTCCTGTCGATGCGCGGCATGAGCTGCTGCGAGACGACCGCCATCAGGCTCGTTGACAACTGCACGCGGATCTGCGACTGCTGATCCACCGGGAAGGCGTCGATGATGCGGTTGATCGTGCCCGCCGCGCCGGTGGTGTGGAGCGTGGCAAACACAAGGTGCCCCGTCTCGGCTGCGCGCACCGCCGACTCGATCGTCTCGAGGTCGCGCATTTCACCGACCATCGCCACGTCCGGGTCCTGACGCAACGCACGCTTGAGCGCCTCGGCGAAGCTCGGCACGTCCGCGCCCACCTCACGCTGGTTCACGATGCTCTTGCTGTGGTCGAAGTAATACTCGATCGGCTCCTCGATCGTGATGATGTGCTTGTCCATCGTCTGGTTGATGAAGTTGACCATCGACGCCAGCGTCGTCGTCTTGCCCGACCCGGTCGGACCGGTCACCAGGAACAACCCGCGCGGCCTTCGGCACAACTCGCCGATGATCGGCGGCAGCCCGATCTGCTCGAACGACAGCAGCTCGTTGGGGATCAGTCGCAGCGCCAGCCCGATGTTGCCCTTGGTCTTGAAGATCGACACACGGAAGCGCGCCTTGTCCCCGAACGCAAAACCAAAGTCCGCACCCCCGTGCTCCTGCAGGTCGTTCTGTGCCCGGTCCGGCGCAATGGCCTTCATCAGCGCCGCGGTGTCGTTGGGCTCGAGCACCTTGGTGTTGAGTTCGAGCAGTCGACCACGTAACCGAACGGTCGGCTTCTTGTTCACGGTCAGGTGAAGGTCGCTGGCGTTCTGCTTAACCATCGTGTCAAGCAGCCGATCGATCTGGATCGAAGACATACACAACTCCGGGGGGATTGAGACACCGGGGGTTCAGGCGGGAAGAAAATCATACCGCATCTAACCCACGCCGACACAGCGGATGGTTTTCGGTTAATCCAATGCCCCGCGGTAGGCCCGGTATCTCACACCACCGCTTCCCACACGGAACTGACGGTGGGCAATCCTAGCGAACCGTTCTTCGATGTGCCGTTCATGGTCCACACGATCGTCAGGCCGCTGGATTGGTTACGCCAGAGGATGTCGGGTTTGCCGTCGGCGTTCGAGTCGAGGACGCCGGCGATGATCCAGTCGGTATTAGCCAAGGTCGGCAGGCCGACAGAGCCGGACTTCGACGTGCCGTTCATGGTCCAGATGATGTTGAGTCCGTTGGAAACGTTTCGCCAGAGCAGGTCGGGCATGCCGTCGTTGTTGAAATCGTCGACACCGACGATCTGCCAGTTGGTGTCAGCGACGCGAGGCAGCCCGGCACTGCCGGATTTCGTTGTGCCGTTCATGTACCAGACGATGTTGTTGCCGTTGGAGGTGTTTCTCCAGACAATGTCGTTCTTGTCATCGGCATTGAAGTCGCCGACGCCGACGATGGTCCAACCCGTGTCGGCCACGGTAGGCAGGCCGACCGAGCCGGACTTGGAAGTGCCGTTCATGGTCCAGATGATGTTCAGGCCATTGGAGGTGTTATGCCAGACGATGTCGGGGTCGCCGTCCATGTCCATGTCGCCGGTGGCGGCGATGGTCCAGTGGGTATCGGGCACGGTGGGCAAGCCGACGGAGCCAACTTTGGTTGCGCCCTGCATGAGCCAGATGACGTTGAGGCCATTGGACGCATTGCGGAAGACGATGTCGTCGTAGCCGTCAGCGTTGAAGTCGGACTTGGTGGGGATCGCGGGGGAGCCTTGTGTATAGACGATGTAGTCTTCGACCTCGCCGTTTGGCGCAAAGCCCGTGGGGGCAAGGCCTTTCACGGTGCTCAGGCGGAAGCGTGCAAAGGTTGAGCCGTCGCTGACGGAATCGGGCACCGCGAATTGCAGGTCATTGTTGCCCGAAGCAAGCGACAGATCGGTGAAGACCTGTTCTCCCTCGTCGGTAAAGTCACCATCGTCATTAAAATCGATCCACGCATTAAGGTACGCGGTGGCGGAGGCGTTGACGCGGATGGTGGCGTTCTGGCCGGCCTTGATGGAGGAGAGGAATGTCACCCCGTCTTCATCGTCGGTGTTGTTGTTGTCATCGCCTAAAGCCGCGCCAGTGGCCAGCCCCTCGAGTTCTTCATCGATATTGGTTCCGAGTCGGAGTGACTCGACCGCGTGGCGGGCTCCGTTGTTTGCAAGCGTGGTGCGGTAGGTGTCCGGGGCATCGCCGTAATCAAGTGGGGTAAGCAGGTTTTCCTTGATGCGGACGACGTTTTCAAACCGGCTGTCGACGCTGACAGCGTCCGTGACCAGGGCGTCCAGATCGCCGTCCTGATCGACATCGGCAAGCGTCATGCCGGTCATCCCGCGTGATACGCCGTAGCGACGTTCCCGGTCGAAAGTGCCGTCCCCGTTGCCGAGGATGACGGAGATATCGTCGCTGGAGGTATTGATCGTGATGATGTCGGGGACGTTGTCGTTGTTGATGTCATCAATAAAGACTTTGCCCGGGCTGTTCCCGACGCGGAAGAGTTCCACATTGTCAAAAGCACCGTTGCCCAGGCCACGGTAGAGGTAGAGCGTGCCGGTGACCGAGTTGGCCGCGAGGATATCCGGGTTGGTGTCCGCATCCGCGTCCCCGATCGTGACCGATTCAAAGAATGCGAAGCTTTCGGCACCCAGCGGAAGCATGACGGACGGGGTAAATGTCCCATCGTTATTGCCCAGGTAGACATCGACGCTGTCGTAATCGGGGATAACGACATCGAGCACATTGTCTTTGTTGACATCCCCCAGCGCCAGTCTGTCACCGTCAAATCCAGAGATCGGCGTGCCGACGGTGAAGGTGCCGTTGCCATTACCGAGCAGGACGCTCACGGTCTTAGGGTCGGGGTAGTTGTCCGAGTTGATGACCAGCAGGTCGACAAAGGCATCATTGTTGACGAGGCCCGCCACGACCTGTTGGGGAGACCCACCCACCGCGATCTCTGTCATAGGCCCGAACGTGCCGTCGCCCAGATTCAGATAGACCGAGATGCTGTCCGCGGCGTAGTTCACCGCGACGATGTCGAGGTATGTATCGTTATTCAAGTGCGCAAGCACGAGGTCCGTCACCTTGTCCACAGCGGAATATGAAGTTGATGGCAGGAAGCCCCCTTCACCGTCATTGAGCAGGACGGAGATATCGTCCGAGTCGTAGTTGCCGGTGACGGCATCGACGTGGCCATCGTTGTTCAGGTCGCCGGCCACGATGGACCGCGGGTCTTCGCCAACACTGTACAGGTCATCTCGCCGGAACCCGTCGTTCAGAGCGCCGTCGAGGACATTCACAAAATCATCAAACGTGCTGATCGAAACGATATCCGCAAAACCGTCCTTGTTGACGTCGGCTATGGCGACATCATCCGCGCCGTCACCCGTGAAGAATTCATATTGAGTGACAAAGCTGCCCTGGCCATCACCCAAGACCACGGTGATCTCACCAGAGTTACCCAGCGCCGCGACGATGTCGGCGTGGCCGTCGAGGTCCATGTCACGGACGGCCAGCCCGTCAGCGGACCGATCGATGTCGATCGGGGTCAGCACGTTGAAGTTGCCTCCGCCCAGGCTCAGAAAGACCGAGAGATAACCCGCCGCCACCACGTCACCCCCGGCGACGATGTCGAGCACACCGTCTTCATCGAAGTCACCCAGCGCGACAGTGTGTGGGTCTTCCACGGTGGCCAGTGGCGTGGCAGGTGAATACGTGCCGTCGCCCTGGTTCACGAACACCACCGCGATATTCTCGCTCCCGCGCACAGCCACCACGTCGGGCAGGTCGTCGCCCGTGACATCGCCCACCGCGATGTCGAACCAGTTGGAGTCGGCGGTAACGTTTACAGGGGCTTCAAAAGTCCCGTCGTTGTTTCCCTTGTAGAAGAGGATGTTTCCATCGAGCGCGACGATGTCCACGATTTCATCGCCGTCGGCGTCCTGCGCGACGATTTTCTGTGGTGTGTTGCTGCCGATGACCGTGCCGGTTGTGAATGTGCCGTTGCCGTTGTTAAACATGAGCAGCATGCCGCCGGCGAGCGTGTCGGTACCGATCAGGTCGAGGTCATTGTCACCATCGACGTCGGCTAGAGCCAGGTCGTATTGGTTGTCATCCACGGTGATCGTCTGTTCGGTGAGGAAACCGCCCAGGGGTGATGCGATGAAAACAGAGAGTTGAGGAAGGGAGAAATGCGGGGTGATGATGTCATCGAGACCGTCCCCGTTCACATCGCCGACCGCGACCACCGCCCTGGCGTCGCCAATTTCCAGGCGTTGGTTGGCGGCCAGGAAAAAGCCACCCGCTCCGCCCCAGGCGATGACCACCGCGTCGTTGAGTTCGACACGTGAATAATCGACCGCGACCGCGGCGTCTGTCCGTCCGTCGAGGTTGAAGTCGGCAAAAGCGATCCCCTGGTCTTCGCGGTCCCCGGTGAAGCGTCGTTGTGGGGAAAACTCGAGCGACCCCAGGTTCCACCATACGCCGTGGTCGGAGAGAAAGTCCCGGTTGATGATCTCGGGCAGGTTGTCGCCGTCGAGGTCTTCAAGGTAAACGCGGTCACTGCTGTTGTAATAATCGATTGTGGAGTCGAATGTGAAGGTGCCATCACCAACGCCGATGTAAAGGTTGATGCCGTATATGTTGGAGACCGCCAGGTCGATCGTGCCGTTGTGGTCGATGTCGCCCGTGTCGACCCAGTTGGTGCCGAAGCCGGTATCGATCCGGACTTCAGCTGCAAAGCCGCCGCCCATCTGTGCGATCAGGATGGAGACATCGTCGCTGGTCTCGTTTGCGACGGCCAGGTCCAGTAGGTTGTCGTCGTTGAAGAATCCGGTGGCGATGTTTATCGGCTTGTCACCGACCGAGTAGAAAGTCTCGGAGCCGAATGTCCCGTCGCCGTTGCCGATCATCACGGCGATCCGGTCGTTGTCGTGGTTGGCGTAAAAAACGTCGAGGATTTCGTCGTGGTTGAGGTCTTCGAGGTGCAGGGAAGTGATGCTGCCTGTGATGTTGATACTGGAAGTTGGTTCGACAAAGGTCCCGTCGCCGTTGCCTGTAAAGATGACAAGATCGCCCAGGAGGTCTTCGATGGCGATAATGTCGGGTATGTCGTCGCCATCGACATCACCGATCGCGATGTCGTCTAGCCCGGTGTACAAGCCCGCGTTGTGGGCGAAGTAGGGCACGGGCTGCGCGAAGGTGCCGTCGCCGTTATTCAGCAATACGGTGATGCTGTTGTCGCTGGTGTTCGCGGTGACGAGGTCGGGATCGTTGTCGCCGTCGAGGTCGGCCGTGAGAATGACCTCCGGGCCATTGCCCACGCCGATTTTGAGGTCTTCAAACAGGTTGGTCGAAGTGCCCTCGACCGCGGAGAGTAGCAGTCGGGGTTCGAGCGGTTCGACGGGGATGGGTTGGGCTGATGATTGTGGGTCTTGATGCGCTACCCGATTCGCAGCCGGGGTCCTGGTTGGGCGTGTTCGTTTCATGGGATCGCTCCGCCTTGTCAGATTTGAAAGGGGTGGCCATGCTCCCGGCAAGGTGAAACGCAAAGACCAGAAATGAGGCCCCGCAATGCCCTCCCGAAGGCACGGACACCGTGTGGGGTGCTCCTGTGCCGATGTGTGGTGTTAGGCTAATGCGCAGGATTTTTGAGTGCAATAGGTCTTTTATTCGGGGAAACCGATGAGGCCCATTCCCGCAATCGGCGGGCACGTCACAACGGTGGGTGGGGGAGATCGATTTACGCCGCGTCGGATTCTTCGCCGACGTCGACGACGCCCTCGACCTGTGTGATGCTGGAGACCTCGTCGAGGGTGGTCTTGCCTTCGAGGATTTTGAGGCGGCCGTCGCCCAGGAGGTTTCGCATGCCGGCGGCGATGGCGGCGGAACGGATCTGGTTGACGGGGGCGCGTTTGAAGGCCAGCTCACGCGTCTGGTTGTCCATGATCATCAGTTCGTAGATGCCCTGGCGGCCGCGGTAGCCCTTGTTGCCGCAGGCCTTGCACCCGGCGGGTTTGTAGATGGTCTTGCCTTCGAGGTCGCGCTTGGTCATGCCACACAGACGCAGGAGCTTGGGGTCGGGGTTGGTCTCGGGCTCCTTGCACTCGTTGCAGAGGATGCGGACGAGGCGTTGCGCGAGGATGGCCTGGATGGACGACGCGACTAGGAAGGGCTTGATGCCCATGTCGATGAGTCGGGTGATGGCGGAGGGTGCGTCGTTGGTGTGGAGTGTGGAGAAGACGAGGTGGCCGGTGAGGGCGGCCTGGATGGCCACGTCGCCGACTTCCTTGTCACGGATTTCACCGACTAACACGATGTTAGGCGCCTGACGGAGCATGGCCTTGAGGATGCGCTGGAAGGTCAGGCCGATCGTGTCATTGACCTGGCACTGATTGATGCCTTTGAAGTTGTATTCGACGGGGTCCTCGGCGGTGATGATTTTCTTGTCGGGCCTGTTGAGGACGTCGAGGGCGGTGTAGAGGGTGGTGGTCTTGCCCGAGCCTGTGGGTCCGGTGACGAGGAAGATGCCGTTGGGCTTTCGGATGATCTTGTTGAAGATTTCGAGCGTGTCGGGCTGCATACCCAGTTGGACGAGGCCGAGGCGCGCCGAGTCGGGCCGAAGGATACGCAGGACGATGCTCTCGCCGTGGCTGGTGGGGCAGGCGGAGACACGGAAGTCGACGATCTTGTCGTCGATGCGGAGCTTGATGCGGCCGTCCTGGGGGATGCGCTTTTCCTGGATCTTCATGCCGGACATGATTTTCAGTCGGGCGATGACAGCGGCCTGTGTGCGTTTGGGGATGCGGTCCTGTTCGATGCACACGCCGTCGATGCGGTAGCGTAGTCGGACGCGGTTCTCGAAGGGTTCGATGTGGATGTCACTCGCCCGGTTGCGGACGGCCTCGGCGATGACCTTGTGGACGAGACGGACGATGGGGGCCTGGTCGGCCTCGGCTGTGGCTTGCTGGTCCTGGGCGTCGGCGTCGATGGAGTCGCCGCTCTTGTCGATGGTCAGGCCTTTGATGTCGATCGTCTCGGCGCTGTCGAGCGACATCTCGCGCACAGCCTTGTCGATGGAGGCCTGCGTCTGGTTGAGCATCTGGTCGATGTAGGCCTTGATCTTGCTGCGTGCCGAGAGCGCGGTGTCGATGTCGGAGTTGAGCCGAAAGCGCAGGTCGTCGAGCGTTTCGAGGTCCAGCGGGTCGTGGACGATGATCTTGAGTTTGTTGTTGGTCTTGCCCATCGGCAGGACGAGGTAGCGCTCGATGATCTCCTTGGGGATGAGCGAGAGGGCTTCCTTGTCGATGGGGTCGTTCTGTTCGAGGTCGATGTATTCGAGGTCGAACTGGAGGGCCAGGGCCTTGGCGACGTCGGTGTCCTCGGCAAAGCCCAGTTCGACGGCCATTTCACCGAAGCGTTTGCGTGCGCCGGCCTGGGCCTTGAGCACGTCTTCGATCTGCTGGTCGTTGAGTTTGCCCAGCCGCTGGAGGATTTGTCCGATCTTTTGACGGGTTCGTGCCATGGATGAATCGGGGGTGGTCGGGCGGTGGGCCCGTTAAGTCGGGCGTGCGTGATACTATATCATAGGTTCATCCGCCTCATACCGACAGGTGGCCGGGGGGAGATTGTCCGGCAGGCGTGGGTCCATTCCAGGGAGGTCGACAATGAACAGTTCCATGTCGCGTGTGATGCGCGGTGTTTTTTTGCTGATGGTCTTGCTGGTGTCGGCGGTCCACGCCCATGCGGAGGACGGCCCGCCGCGCTGGCCGGAACTGAGCGCGGAAGAGCAGAAGCAGTACGTCGAAGAGCTCAAGGCTTTCGCGGAAGACTCGGGCAAGAAACTCGAGGTCAACGTCAAGCTCTACGAGACGAAGTTCTTTCTTTTCTACAGCGACCTGCAGGTCCCCGAAGCCAGACAGTGGGCGTCGCTGCTGGACAAGATGTACGCACGGTTGTGCGAGACCTTTGGTTTGGACAAGACGGGCAACATCTGGCGGGGCAAGGCGCTGGTGTTCGTGTTCCAGAAAGACACGGACTATCGCAAGTTCGAGACGCAGGTCATGAAAGTCAACCCCGGCGGGTCGGCGGGGATCTGTCACAGCCGCAGCGACGGCCAGGTGGTGATCGCGTTCTATCGGCAGGAAGACCAGCTGGTCTTTGCGCACGTGCTCGTGCATGAATCGGTGCATGGGTTTATTCATCGATACCGTTCGCCTGTGCCCGTGGTGAACTGGGCCAACGAGGGGCTTGCGGAGACCATCGGCGAACAACTCGTGCCCAGCGACCAGGTCAAGCTCAAGGAGCGTACGGCTTTTGACGTGCTCAAGTCCAAGGGGCAAACCGGCGGGATGTTCGAGAAAATGAACATCGACGGCTGGCAGTACGGCGTGGCGTCGAGCCTGACCAAGTTCATGATCTCTGCGAAGAAAAAGGGCTACGTCGCGTTCATCAACGGGATCAAGGACGGTCAGCCGTGGCGAGAGAGCCTGGAGAAAAACTTCGGCGTCGGGCTTGAAAAACTCGTGGCGGTCTATGGCGTCCAGAATAAACTCGGGGCCCTCAAGCCGTGAGCACAACCCCCGCGCGGCGTAAACCCGTGATCGGTATCGTCGGGGGCATCGGCTCCGGCAAGTCCACGGTGGCGCGGATGTTCGAGAGCCTGGGCTGTGGCGTGATCGACGCCGACCGCATTGCCAAGGCGGCGCTGGATGACGACGCGGTGAAGTCCGCGATCATCGAACGGTGGGGGGCCAAAGTTCTCGATGACGCCGGCAAGGTGGACCGTGGTGCCCTCGGTCGGATCGTGTTCAAAAATCCGGATGAGCTTTTGTATCTCGAATCGGTCGTTCACCCCGTGGTCCACAGGCGGCGGGCGGAGGTGCGTAGAGCGATGTTCGAGAACGTTGACACCGTTGCGGTCGTGGAGGACACGCCGTTGCTCCTGGAGAAGGGTCTGGCGGGCGAGTGCGACGTGTTGGTATTCGTGGAGGCGTCGGCTGAGGTTCGGCGAGAACGGGTGCGGTCGAAGCGGGGTTGGTCCGAGAAAGAATGGGCTGAACGTGAAAATCGCCAGTGGCCGCTTGACAAGAAGGCCGATCAAGCCGATTATGTAGTCAGCAACGAAGGCGAAGAGTCCCAGACGCTTGACCGGGTTCGCCTCGTTCTTTCCCAGATTTTGCAAGAGTTTGCCTGATATCCGTGATACGGTATCGCGTGGCATGTCTCAAAGGTTCGCGTTATTGAATCCCCGCCGATCCCCGACCCGATGACTGCTGTTGGCAACTTCAAGGTTCGGTTCAACCCCGTTTCCCCCCCTAAAACCCTCAAGCAACCTGGCCCCATACGGTGATGAGTCTCCCCCACGGTCGTGGTGGGACTCAATCAGAATGACCGATTCACCCTCTCTTTTTATCCCCGTCCGTGAGCAGGCCCAGGCCTGTGCGGACACCACCCCCCGCTCGATCCTCTCGTGAGCAACATCATGGCCAAGACCACCTATCGCAGACGTAAAGCAGACAAGACATCCCAGGAAGACACCTCCGTGCAGACCGCCGAGGTGGATACCGATAGCGCATCAGACAACCCGCCTTTTGCTGAAGCTCAAGCCGGCGACACCGTAGCCGCGCCCGCCGAGCCGACCCCCGATGCACCGGCCGGGGGTGAAGCGCAGGCCCCCAAACCCTCAGCCGACAAAAACGATACGCGCGATACCCGAGACGCGCAGGCCAACGGTCGCAGGCAATCTTCCGATGAACAACTCGACGCCGAGACCCAGGCCCGTTACGAGCAGGCCAAGCGGTCCGACCTGACCATCCGCGACCTGCAGAAGATGGACGTGGAAGAGCTGCACACGCTTGCCGAGGAAGAGGGCGTTGAAAACTACAAGGGCCTCAAAAAGCACGACCTCATCTTCAAGATCCTCCAGAAGCACATCGCCCACCAGGGCCTGATGTACGGCGAGGGCGTGCTCGAAATCCTGCCCGACGGCTTTGGCTTCCTCCGGTCGCCCGAGTTTTCCTACCTTGCCTGCCCCGACGACATCTACGTCTCTCCCGCGCAGATCAGGCGCTTCGGCCTCAAGCCCGGGCACATCGTCCAAGGCTCTATTCGGCCCCCCAAGGAGAGCGAAAAATACTTTGCACTCCTCCGCATCGATGCGATCAACGGCCTGTCCCCCGACGCGCTCAACGACGTCGTCACCTACGAAGACCTCACCCCGCTCCACCCGTTCGAGCGCTACGTCCTCGAAACCCCCGACGAGCCGAACAACACCGAGATGCGCATCGTCGACCTCGTCACGCCCATCGGTCGTGGGCAGCGCGGCCTGATCGTCGCGCCGCCCCGCACGGGCAAGACCGTCCTGCTCCAGAAGATGGCCAACTCCATCATCAAGAACTACCCCGACGTCAAGGTCATCGTCCTGCTCATCGACGAACGCCCCGAGGAAGTCACCGACTTCAAGAACAACACGCCCGATGATGTCGAGGTTGTCGCGTCGACGTTCGATGAACAGTCCACCCGTCACGTGCAGGTCTGCGACCTCGTGATCGAAAAAGCGAGGCGCATGGTCGAATTCGGCACGCACGTGGTGATCCTCATGGACTCGCTCACACGCATGGCCCGCGCCTACAACACCGAGATGCCTCACTCCGGCAAGATCCTCACCGGCGGCCTCGACTCCAACGCGCTCCAACGACCCAAGAAATTCTTCGGCTCCGCCCGCGCGATCGAGAACGGTGGTTCGCTCACCATCCTCGCCACCGCCCTGATCGACACCGGCTCCAAGATGGACGACATCATCTTTGAAGAGTTCAAGGGCACCGGCAACAGCGAACTCCACCTCGACCGTCGCCTCGTCGAGAAGCGCGTCTATCCCGCCATCGATATTGCCGCCTCCGGCACGCGCCGCGAAGAACTCCTGCTCGACCCCAAAGAACTGCAACTCGTCTACCGCCTCCGCAAGGTGTTGGCGGACATGAACGTCGTCGAAGCCATGGAGCTGCTCAAGAGTCGGCTCAACAAGGTCAAGACCAACGCCGAGTTCCTCCTGACCATGAACCTGACGTAAGCGGTCTTGTGGGCCGCACAACCGACATCCGTTATCGAACGCCCGCGGCCGCCGGTCGTGGGTTTTCACAATGGGCCAGGCCACACCCCACGCGACCCCGATTGTCAAAAATCGGTTTGACCCGCGACTCCCCCAAGCGACGATCCCCGAAATCCGATCAGTTTCCGGGCATCCCGTACGCCTATCCCCACGTGCCCCACTTGACAGGCGCGGTGTGAATGGCTTGCGCGGGTTGTGTTTGTATTTGGCCAACGGGCGGGGTCAGGATAAGCTTGTGGTTTACGGATCGACCGCCCAGACGAGCGGGTTTGCGGGGAGAGAGTCATGCTGGAAATTGGACAGGCTATGAGCGACATCAACGAGCGGGACACCACGGTGAACGACCAGTTAAACGAAAACGAATCGATCGAGGCCCAGGCGCAGCGCGAGGTCGAAGACGCGCTCGACGGGGCGTCGATGGAAGACCTCATGTCCTCCGTCCCCGATCCCGCGCCAGCCGACCCGTCAGCGGGATCCAAGGCGCAGCCTGCGACCGCAACCGAGCCGACCGCCAAGATGGAAATCCGACGCGGCCGCATCACGCAGGTCGCCGGCGACGATGTCTTTGTCGAACTGGCCGGCGTCGATGGCAAAAACCAGGGCGTCGTCCCGCTCACGCAGTTCGAGCGTGCCCCCCGGCCGGGCAGCATCATGGACTTTGTCGTCAACACCTTCGACAAAGCCGAGGGGCTTTACATCCTCTCGCGTGAGGGCGTCGTCGGGAAGACGACGTGGGACCACCTCTACAAAGGCGCCAACGTCGAAGCCCGCGTCACCGCCACGAACAAGGGCGGCCTCGAACTCGAACTCGTCGGCTCGATCAAGGCCTTCATGCCCGCAAGCCAGATCGACCTGCACCACGTCGACGACCTCGAATCGCTCGTCGGCCAGAAACTCAAGGCCAGCGTGCAGGAGATCGACAAGAAAAACCACCGCGTGCTCTTGAGCCGAAAGCAGTTCCTGCTCAACGAGCGTGAAGCGCTGGCCAAGAAGCTCTGGAACGAGCTTGAGGAAAACCAGGACCGTGAAGCCACCATCTCACGCATCGTCGAGTACGGCGCGTTTGCCGACCTCGGCGGGGTCGATGGCCTGATCCACATCAGCGACCTTAGCTACGGGCACATTGCCAAGGTCAGCGACGTGCTCAAGGAGGGTGAAAAAGTCACCGTCCGCGTGCTCAAGCTCGACGCTGAATCCAAAAAGGTCCGCCTCGGGCTCAAGCAGGTCGCCCCCGACCCGTGGGAGGGCATCGAGGGCCGAATCAAGCACGGCGACGACGTGACCGCCCGCGTGCTCCGCCTCGTGGACTTCGGCGCATTCGTCGAGGTCGAGTCCGGCGTCGAGGCGCTGCTGCCCATCAGTGAGTTGAGCTGGAAGCGCATCCACAAGCCCAACGAGGTCCTCAGCGACGGCCAGGTCCTGCGCGTCAAGGTCATCCAACTCGAAGCCGACAAACGCAAACTGGCGGTCAGTCTGAAGCAGGCCCAGGGCGATCCGTGGGTCGGGGCCGAGCACAAGTGGCCCGCCAAGTCGCTCGTGGAAGCCACCGTGACGCGCACCACCGAGTTCGGCGCGTTCGTCGAGATCGAGACCGGCGTCGAGGGCCTGTGCCACATCTCCGAGCTTTCAGATCGGCGTGTCAATGTGGTGACCGACGTGCTCAAGGAGGGCGACCGCAAGACCTTCCGCGTGCTCGAGACCGACGAAGAGCAAAGGCGGATCAAGCTGTCGATCAAGGCCGTAGCCGAGAAGGTTGAAGAACCCGCCCCGCAGCGCGAAGCCCGGCCCGACCACCGCAAAGCCCCCGCCCCCGGAAGGCAACACGCCGCGCGCAAACGCGACGCCAACCTCAAAGGCGGCATGGGCTCGAGCGGCGCACTGGGGATGGGCCTGGGCGACCTGAAACTCTGATTTGAACCACTGCAAGTATCCACCGTAGATGTCCCAGAGATCGATCGGGACCACACTTTTTCAACACAGAGGACTCAGAGGTCACAGAGAAATCAAGGATTGGTCAACTCACAACAATCTTTTCTGCTCTGTGTTCTCTGTGCCCTCTGTGTTAAATGCCTTTTGCCTTCAACGGCTTGTTCTGTGTTTAGATGCCTCTCTGTGTGGTTAAACTCTCCGCATGTACCGCCACATCCCCAACCAGCTCACGCTTGCCAGGCTTGTGCTTGCGGGGGTCTTTTTTGTGGTGCTCAATGTCTACCGTTACGGGGAACTTCCGGGGAAGGGGGAGGCTTGGGCGATCTGGCTGGCGATCGTGATTTTTATCCTCGCCTCCATCACCGACTTCCTCGACGGCTACCTCGCGCGGAAGTGGAAGGTCGAGAGCACGTTCGGGCGGATCATGGACCCGTTCTGTGACAAAGTGCTCGTCCTCGGGGCGTTCATCTACCTTGCCGGGCCGCGTTTCGTCGACCCGCGTGCGGTCGAGGCGGGGAGTTTCTTCAACATGGCCTCGGGCGTTTACCCGTGGATGGTCGCGCTGATGCTCGCAAGGGAGTTGCTCGTGACCTGCGTGCGCGGCGAACTCGAGGGCAAGGGCGTGGCCTTCGGTGCAAAAATCTGGGGCAAACTCAAGACGACCCTTCAGGTCATCGCCATCCCGGTCATCCTCCTGATCGTCGAGCTCGACCCGCACGCCCCCGACCACGGTTGGATGGTTTATGTGCGTGACACGCTGGTCTATGCGATTGTGATGGTCACGCTTGCCAGCGGCGTGCCGTACATCACCAGCGCCGCCCGCGCGATGCGTCAGGACAAGCCCCGTCAGTCGTAATCACAATGCCTATCGGATGGGACGGGTCACAACCCCGCACGCTTCCCCTCGACCTGTTCCGATCCACCCATCACCCGCATGGCCTGTTCCTTGCCGATGCGGTCGATCAACTGCTGCATGAAGAGGCTGTCGGGTTTGACGGGGCGGTCGGGGGATTCGATGTACCCGTTGCCCATGAGGGCGTAGCCGTAGAACTTGCCCTCGTGGGGTGTGCCCCAGTAGCCGGCCCTGTCGTTGGCGTAGCGCAGGGATTGGGTTCCCGTGGCCGGGTCGAAGGTTCCGCGGTAGCCGACGGCAAAATTGCTTTCGCCCTCGGTTTCCGGGTCCATGACCACGATGCTCTTGGCGTCGCAGTTCCAGATCATGGTGTTGGCCGCGGCCCATCCGTGACCCGAGCCGGAGTCCCCGCGGTTGATGGCGGCCAGGGTGCCGTCTTTGGTGATGACGTTGTCGTAGAGGATGCCCGATGACCATCGGTGGTGCGGCTCGGACTGTTCCCCCCGCACGGCTGTGCATTTGACAAAGGCAAAGGGCCCGGTCTCCCGCGAACCGATGGCAAAATCGTGCCGACCGTCTTCGGAGTAGCAGTTGTAGATCAGGTGGAGCGTCCCGCCGCTGATGTTGAAGGCGTAGCGGAAGCCGCCGTGATAGGGGCCGACGGGTGCGAGGCAGTGGGTGTCGCGCACGGTGATCTGCCGGGTGTTCTGCGAGATGGATACGGCGGCGAAGTAGACGTGCTTCACGGTACAGTTGCGCACCCAACTGTCGCAGGTGCCTTGAACGAGGATGGCGGTTTTGAAGTTCAGGAAGTTGGCGTCTTTGCCGGTGTCCTTGACGGTCGTGTCGTAATTGGAAACGACCTGCAGCGATTCGACGCCGGATTGTTTGCCCAACGTGTCCACGTTGACTTGGTACACGTCGCCGCCGCCGTATTTCCGGTCGAAGGACTGGGGCAGGATCGCGTCGAGTGTGATCTGGTTGCCGTTGATGGCTTGGATTTGGCGGAGGTGTCGGAACTGGTAGGCTTCGGGCACCCACGGTTTTTTGCCCATGCCTTCTTTTCCGCCACGGATGTGCTGGAGGCGTTCGCCCATGCCCAGGAGGTCGATCCACGCCTGGTTGACGGTCTTGCGGACGTAAACATAATCGCCGACCTTGAACTGCCCGGCGTTTGCCAGTGTCAACGTGAGACTGCCCGAGGGGACGTAGGCGTCTGTGATCCGCACCGCGTCCGCTTCGCCGACGGGTTCGACCGCGCCGTCGGGTTCACCTAAAAGGATGGCGTTGCCCCCGCCCTCGGGGGTGTGCATGATGAGGATCGTGCCGTCCTCGCCATCACCCTCACCGCGGAGCACGACGCCCGAGCGGACGTTCAGGCTGCCGTTGATGTAGTACGTGCCTTTCTTGAGAAGCACCGCGCCGCGGAGGCCATCGACATCAGGCTTCATCGCCGCGACCTGATCGATGGCCGTCTGGATGCGGTCGTGGCTATCGGGGCCCACGGGATAGGCCAGGTTCGCTTCTTGCGTGGCTTCGCCGGTGAGAGGCTCGAGTGTCACAGCCACCTGTACGTCGGGTATCGGGACGCTGCTGTTCCTGTAGCCGCACTGTGACCAGTCCATCAACCGGTCGCCTTTGTCTGAGTAGGCACGATAGACCAGCTTGCCGTCAGGCCCCATCGAGACCAGCGGCGCCAGCGGGCTGGGCACAAACGCATATTGCTTGATCTCTTCGGGCCCGGGCTTGACCCACGATTCAAGACCCTTGGATTTTTGGTCCGGGTTGCCCCTGCCGGGTGTGGTGCTGCCGGGGCAGCGAGAGCACAGAGGCCAACCCTTTTCCAGGGCCTGGTCCAGGGTCATTTTTTCCGCGCCCTCGGTGCTGCCGAGGCGGGGGCAGTCCGCGACGTGGACACGGTTTTTCCCGGCGAAGTGATACACCGGGGTATCGCCCGGCACCGCCGCTTTTTCACCGGCTTTGGTTTCATCCTGATCCTGATCCGCATCGTCACCACTCTGGGCCTGACCGCCCGGGCACTTCGAGCAAAGCCTAAGCCCCTTGGCCTCGGCCTGGGCCAGGGTCATCCGGGTCATCTTGGCCAGTTCGTCGGGGTCTTTGGGCAACCGCCGACAGCCCTCCACGTGGACGGTCTTCTTGCCCTCGTTGTAATACACAAGCGTGTCGCCCGGGGGCTTGGCCTGATCCGCAAAGACCGTGGAGGTCAGGAGCATCGCAACCGCCATCACGCCCATGCCAAACCATCTGTTGTCGTGTGTAAGACCCATCATGTCTGACTTCCTTCCGCGCGTTTGATGCCAAGCCCCATTCAGAGCCGAGTGACGACGAAGTTCCGGTAGATGCACTGCTTGGTCGACATGTGACGCAGACCGATGCGACCTTTTTCAATCAGGCGTGGCATCTGTTGTTCGGGATTTTTCGAGGTGTCCCACGTGCATTCCGTGAGCAGTTCGCCGGTCTGCAGGTCGTAGGACCTGAAGGTGAGCGAGCGCAGGTGCTTGTCGATCACGAACCGGAACCACTTGTCACGGACCATGCCGTGCCAGTCGTACATGGGTTCGATCAACGGCTCGAACTTGATGTTCTTCTCGATATCGTTCCAGGGGTACCGCTTGCAGCGGATCGGCTGACGCAGGCTGACGCTGAGCAGGCTCATGTCGTTGAAGTATTTTTCCATCGCGGGCACTTCGCGCAGCTCGCGCCACGCATAGATGTCATGCACGTAGGGCGGGACGCCGATGCCCTGCGCCTGGATGTAGATCAGGACGTTTCCGTAGTCGCTTGCATCGACGGGCTTGCACTCGAAGCTGACACGGATGTCGCCCTCGAACTCCATTTTGGTCCAGAGCACAGCGTGGTGGGCGTGGTATTCCTGCCTGTCTTGCGCTTTGGTGACCGTGCCGGCTGCGAAGTAGAGCCCGCCCTCACGGTGTTCGAGCGTGGCCTTTTTGCCGTCGAGGAACCAGTTCTCCTGCCAGTCGCCGGTCATGGGGTCTTGAAAGAGAACCGTCTCCGAGGTTTTCGTCGTGGTTTGATTGTGCATGGTCGGCCTTTCGTGCGCACAGGACGCGATCAAAGCCGCCAGGACACACGCCGCTAATACCGATAGTGTTTTGCCCATGGTTGCCGTATTCATCCGGGGCAATCTGCCCGTGAGGTCCAGGGTTGTTGCGAGGTGTTTGAGGGCCTCGTCTTAATAGCCCACGAGTTCGTTGACGATCACCCGATACCACGTCAACTGGGGGTAGGAATAGAAGGCCACGTGGCCGTCCATATATCCAACGTTGAAACCCGTACGGGTGTGTCGTTGGGCCTGTTCATAGCCCGCTGTGCCGGTGCGTATCCCCAATCCAAAGTCTTTCATGTAGAACAGCGTGTCGCCCTGTATCTCGCCATTGACGACGGCTGCGTTGGATTCGCCGATGACGCCGGCCTGCGATGGCCGGTCCACATTCGAGGGCCTCAGGCCAAACAGGGGGTAAGCGTCCGCAAAACCATCGCCGTCTTTATCCAGGCCTCTCTCGAACATCCCGTAGTGATATCTCTCAACGGTCGAGGCTTGTTGCACCTCGGGACAGCCGTTCCACACAGGCGAGGCGACCGGGCTGAAGTCGGCCAGGGTCTTCCACACGTTGTACGTCGGCCCCGGGCAGGCCGGTCCACCGGTATAGCCATTGAAGAACAGGTACCACCTTGCCGCCTTGCGCTCGTCGGTCGTCCCCGGCACGCCGTAGGTTGCGTCCCTTGCGTCGGGGAAGACCTGGTAATCCGCGATATACATCTGCATCCCAACCATGATCTGCCTCATGCTGGCCAGGCAGACGGTCTCCCTCGCCAGTTTCCTTGCTGTCCCCAGCGCCGGCAGCAGGACCGCCACCAGCAGCGCGATAATCGTGATAACCACCAACAGTTCGATGAGCGTAAACCCCTTAGATGCGCTTGCCCTTCGATGATGACGACCTCTTTGTGGCATGGCCTGTTCTCTGTTGAGTGACCCCGCTCCGGGGAGCGTGGCAAGAGAGTGATCACCGTGATCCGTCTTGGATATGAATCGAATCGTCCGAGGCAGTGATCTCGCACGCATCCCCGGGCACAAGCATCGGCTCGATCATTGTGGTGACGTTCATCGGTGCATCGCGGTGGTCGATACGCCAGACGAGCTGCTCCACCGCACGCCGACCGATTTCCTGTGGCCGAACGTCGATGGTCGCGGGCCTGGGGTCCAGCGCGTCGAGGGCCGGGATGTTGTCGCAGGAGACGATCTCGATATCCCGGCCGGGCTGGAGGCCGCGCAACCGCAGCGCGCGGTACATGCGGATGGTCAGCGCGTCGCGGGGCACAAAAAGTCCGGTGGGCACAGCGCCCGCCCCCCGAGTGGCCACAAGTTGATCGATCAGCGCATCGTAAGGCGCGATGCTGCCCGACGCGGCCTGGATGTAGGTTTGAGCCTCGGCGTCGACGATCGTGACGGAAGCGACGCCGGCCTCGCGTGCGGCGGCTTCGAACCCCTGGACACGCGCGGTGAACCCGAGGTGGGACGGGTCGCAGTGGATGACGGCGATGCGCCTGTGTCCGCGCTCGATCAGGTGGCCGGCTGCCAGCGCGCCGATCTGATGATTATCCGGGGAGACCCGGTCGCCCCAGTAACCCCGCTGCCGCCGTTGACTGAGCAGCCAGACACACGCGGAGTAACGGTCGAGTTGCCGTTGAACGGTGCGTGACGGCGGCAGGCCGTGCATGAGCAGCCCATCCACCTGTCCGTGCAGGATGTTCGGGGGCAGGCCGCCGGCCGAGGTGACCTGACTGAGTGTGAGATTGAACCCCCGTGAGGCAAGCTCATCCTGAATCGCGTGGAGTACGAGCGCCATGACGGGCGACGCGGCGAGCGTCGGCGTTTCGCCAAAAAAGAGCAGGCCGACGTTGCCGGTGCGAACGCCCGAAGCGCTGGGCTTGGGCCCGCGCCTCTTGGCCGGCGGGACGTAGCTTAGTTGCCGCATGGCTTCTTCCACACGACGCACACTCACCGACGAGACATCGGGTCGGCGATTAATCACGCGAGAGACGGTGGCGTGCGAAACCCCCGCGAGCTTGGCGACTTCGATCATGGACATGCCTGAGAGTCTAATCGATCGGGTCGGTTTTGACAAGGATTATTTTACAATTAATATCCAAAAATATCCAGCCATACTTCCCGGCTCAGCCATCTCCCTCAGGTACGTGCCTTAACCCGAAGATGTAAATATGGGGTATTAAAACAGAGATAATGGGCCTAAGACGCTTTCCAGCCCGCCACCACGGGTCGGTTTAAAATGAAAGAAATATTTGTAAATTACCCTTGACACGCGGGGCACATCTGATATATTGGGTTCAAGTACGCCACGTTTAGTAAAAGCATTCAGCTTATTCGTGCCACTCGTCACAGAATCTTGCCGCTATCTCTTAACACAGTCTCATTTCACGTTGTCTTCTCAAAGCACTTCAAGCCGAACACCCAAGTCACAGGAGAAATGGACATGAATAAGCTCACCATCCTCACTGCCGTGATTGCGTTGTTAATCACTGTGACAAGCGCCCACGCGGGAGTCATGATTGCCGACCCGGGATTTGACAACGACCTTACCGACGTGGGATCCACTCTGACCCAGGCAGACTCCGCAAACTTTGACAAGTGGGTGTTCTACAACGATCCCAATAACCAGGGAACCAGAAAGTGGAAAAGGCCCGCTACGGGGGGGAACCCCGGCGGATACGCCGACGGCACTTTCGGGAACTCAACCAGTTATACCCGAGTGCTCTATCAGATTGTTACTGATGATAAAGCCACAACAGGTCTGTTGGACTTAACATTTGATTTGAACCTGAAAGACAACAACGCTCCCGCGAACCCCGTCGAAGTCAGTGTGTGGGGTATCGTCAACTCGAGTTCCAGCTTCGATCTGTCCTTAACCGGCGCTCAGACTATGAATGCGGATGATGGACTCGCTCTGCTCCTCGCGACTGCCAGCTATACGGATACGACCGGTTGGCAGCAGCAGACCGTCTCAAATATCAACTTTGGAACCGGATACGACCTGATCATTATTGGCTTCAAATCGAATAACCATAAAGAGGACGATATTGTCGGCATCGACAACGTCGCGATCGGCACGGTCCCCGAGCCCGCGTCGCTTGCGCTGATCGGGATCGGCAGCCTGTTGGTGTTCGGTCGAAAACGCCGCGGCGCTTGAGCCCGCATCACATCGAACTTCAACATCGGCCACCGGACCCACAGGGAAGGTGGCCGTTTTATTCACGATCATTCAAAACACCAACTGGCTCACTCAAACCCATGACCATGAACTCACGCGAAGATTGGCGGCAAGCCGTCCTCGAAATCCCCGTCTTCGACACGCACACCCACATGAACAACCCCGGCGTGCCCATCGCCGCCCAGAACGTCTGGGACATCCTGCACTACTTCTGGTTTCAGCAGGAACTCTGGTCCGTGGGCTACCCGAAGGACCCGATGGCGCTACCCGAGGGTGAACGCATCGATCGCTTCATCGACGCATTCCACAAGGTCCGCAACACCGTGTGGGCCTTGATCGTCCGGGAAACGTTCCGTCGGCTCTACGGGGTCGAACTTCACGATGCGGGCAGCATCCGCGTCGCGGATGAAGCCGTCCGCGCCAACGCCACCGACGCCCATTGGCCGCGCGGCGTGATGGATCGTTTGAACATCAAGCGCATCACCGTCAACAGCGAGAAGGGCGCGGACTTCCCCGGGCTGCCCGGGGTCGGGGTCGCTTTGCCGTTGTGGCCCGGTTACAAACACTGGGCACAACAAATCCTTGACGCCAAAGACCAGAGAGAAGTCAGCGAACAGGCCCGGGCCGCGGCGATGAGTGACGTGGCTGACATCGCATCGCGAGGCCACCGTGGGATGCGCATCCAGTCCGATGCCTTCGATGGACAGGACCAGGAAGCAATTGTCAATGCGGTCGCACAGGATGGGCCTTTGCGCTCATCCGGCAATTCCACGATCGGCGTCCACGCGTTTCTTACTCACACCCTGTTACACGCACTGAGCGAGCACAGACTCTTCGCGCAGCTCTTCCTGGGCATCAACCGCCTGCCGGGCACCGCGAACCTCATGGCGGTCAACGACCCCCGGAGGATTGTGAACCTCTACGCCCTCTTTGAGCGGTACCCGTGCGGCTTTGAACTCGTGGCCGGCGCCCCGCAGATGAACATGGACATTGCCCAGGCGGCGCGCATCTATCCGAATGTCTACTGCGGCGGGCTGTGGTGGTACAACTTCCGCAGCAGCACGTACCGCCAGGCGATGCAGGCCCGTTTGGAGGCGGTGCCCGCGTGCAAGAGCGTCCTGCTTGCCAGCGACGGCCGGTGCATCGAGTGGTGCTTTGCCAAGACCCTGCTGGTCAAATGGCTGCTGGCGGATTTCCTGCACGGGCACGTGCGTGACGGGTGGATCAACGAACGCGACGCCCTGTGGGTCGCAAACGAATGGCTGCACGACGCCGCGGCCCGTCGGTATGTCTGAGAGATAGGCCTCACAACGCTTGTGCCACGTCAAGCACGCAATCACTCAACCAGTCCGACATCGGCTTGAACACATAACCGGTCGCTTTAGCGCGATCCGTGTCGAGCACCATGTCGAAGTCCCGGGCGTAGCCCGTCCTTGCGTCGGGGTCGTCCGTGGGGGCGTATCGGGGTTGGACGCCCAGCGCCGCCGCGGCCATGTCGATGACTTGCTTGCCCGCGTACGCATCGGGTGACGCCGCGTTGAAGGGGCCGACCAGGCGGTGCCCACCGACATGCGCCAGGAAATCACCCGCGTCTTGGCTGGAGATGAAGTTGAGTTTGCCCATCACCGGGGGGAGCGTAAAAGGCAGGCCGGCCTGCAGGCGTCTAATCAAATGTTGTAACCGCCCGGTCGGGTCGCCCACGCCCACGACCATCGGGAAACGCACCGCCGCGACGGGGAAGGGGGCCCGCTGGAAGAGCGCCGCCTCCGCACCGCGTTTTCCCCCGGCGTAGTCCACGTCTTTGGGGTACCGACCCCGTACCACGGGGTGCTTCCGGGGATCGAACGTGTTTTCATCCAGTCCCAAACCGGGGGAGTCAGCGTAGACCGCGCTGCTCGACGTGAGCACGTAGTGCCCCACGCGGCCGTTGAACACCTCGATCGCGTCTCGCACGTCGTCGGCGCAAAACGCAAGCTGGTCGTAGACCACTTCATAGTGTCTGCCCGCGGTGGCCCGCTGCATCGATGTGGCGTCGGCGCGGTCGAGGGTGATGTGCGTCATGTTCCCGTGGTGGGGGACCGTGTTGTTCCCGCGTGTTGCCACCGTGACCCTGTGCCCCACGCCAAGGAGCCGTTCCACGAGCATCCTGCCGAAGAATCGCGTGCCGCCGAGGACAAGGATGTTTTGGCCTTTGGCCATAGTCTAATCAAGTGTCAGTGAAGTCACATCACCAGTGAATCCAGCGACGCCAAACCCATCGGCTCCTTGAGATAGAACGGCTCAGCGTATTGTGTGCCGATGCGCGATCCCATGTACCCGTTCATCTGGCGGAGCCACTCGACGACACGGCGGTTCTTGTCCGGGATCACAAACTGCGTTTCGTAGGCCAGGATCGCCCGTTCTTTGTCATCCATCTGAGCGCTGATGTCGACACAGAAGCTCGGGGCCGCCACGTGACGCAGGTGGGTGCAGTAGTAGTAAATAAGCCACTTGGGGTAGATCGGCTCGCCGGGGAGGTTGATCCTGGTCAGCTTGGCGTCGAAGCGGGCGTCTTCGACGATGCGCGTCGTCGCGCGGTGGTCGGGGTGGGCGTCTTCGGGGAAGGGCAGGAAGACGATCGAGGCTTGGTGCTCGCGGATCACCCCCGCCACGGCGTGACGCGCATCGAGCGTGTGCTGGACCTCGCGGTTGGTCAGGCCGAGCAATCGCCTGCGGACACCGAGGATTTGGGCGGCTTTTGTCCATTCCTTCTCGCGCAGCTCGGGTGAGCCGTGCGGTGTGGGTTCGCCGTTGGTCATGTCGAGTAACAGGATGTTGTGACCCTGGCGCGCGAGCTTGATGACCGTGCCGCCCATGCCCAGTTCCTGGTCATCCGGGTGGGGGCCGACGACGAGGATGTTGGCCATGGCGTGAATCCTTTGCGTGAGTGTCTCGTGACCCGCAAGCGTAGAAGCGAGTGGGGGTCACGTCCAGTAAGAAAGCGTGTGTGAAGCCAAGGTGTGCCACTGGCGGCTTGTCCGCCAGTGCTCAAAACGTACGGTCTTTTCACTGGCGGACGAGCCGCCAGTGGCACCCCGCGGGTCGGCGTTACGGTCAGTGGGATCATTGAATCAGGCCGCTGGGGTGTCGAGTGTTTCGCGGTAGAGTTTTTCGAGTTGCGTGGTCATGGCGGTGACGCTGTAACGTTCGCGTGCGATCTGGCCGCCTTGCTCTGCCATAGCCCTCGCTTCGTCGGGGTGTGCGAGTGTCCAGAGCACCGCGTCGAGCAGGGCGTCTCGGTCACCCGTGGGCACGCACCGGCCGGTCTGCCCGTTGATGCAGATGTCGGTGATGCCGCCCGCATCGTAACCCACGATCGGCACGCCACAGAGCAGGGCCTGGATCAGCGTGCGCGGCTGACCCTCCTGGTAAGAAGGTAAAAGATTCACGTCGAGTGCGCCTATCAATTCAGACACGCGATGCGGTGTAACGAGTCCCGTGAAGATGACACGGTCGGTCATGTGCATCTTGTGGACGCGGTCTTTCAGTGCCGATTCCTGCCAGCCGCTGCCGGCAAAGAGCACGTGGAGCTGTGGGTGCTTTTCAATAAGTCGTGGGAGGATGTCGAGCACGTCGTCTTGTCCCTTGAGCGGGTCGAGTCGGGCGACAAGCCCCACGAGCGGGGTGTGCAGACCGACGCCGAGTTCCAGCCGAATGGTTTTGCGTTGGGCCACGTCAACCGGTTGAAACATTGTTGTGTCCACGCCGCTGGGGATGGTGACGAAGCGCTTGCCTTGCGTGATATTTGCCTGATCGAAGGCTTTTCGCATCGAATCACTGACGCCCACGAGCACGTCGCAGCGCCGGGCCGCGGCTCGTTCGAGGCCGACGTAAAGGTCGTGGACAACGCGCGGCTGGCGGTCGTGGAAGGGCAGGCCGTGTACGGTGTGGATGATGCGGGGCATGTTGTCGCGTCGCTCGCTCCAAGCGGCGAAGCGTCCGATAATGCCCGCCTTGCTCGAGTGGGTGTGGACGATGTCGGGTTGAAAATCGCGGATGACCCTGCACAGGGCGTAAAAGCAGGCGATGTCGTGCCACGGGAGCAAGGCCCTTCTCATGGCATTGATTTCGATGACCTTTGCGCCGGTGGCGTGGGCTTCTACGAGCAGCGAACCCTCCGGGCCGTACACCGGGCCGTGGACCAGCGTGACATCGTGGCCGGGCTTGACCTGCGCGGCACAACTGTCGACGGTGTTCTGCTGCGCCCCGCCGAGGATCAGTCTCGTGATGACATGGAGGATGCGCATGGGGATGGGTGTGTTGCCGTCTATAACAAAGTGTTAGTAACGTATCCACTCCAGCCACAGGCCGGTGGGGGGGAGCGTCGGGCCGGCCTCGCGGCGGTCGGCGGTGGCGAGGATGCGGTCGGCCACGTCCGGCCCGAAGCGCCCCCTGCCGACGTCGAGCAGTGTGCCCGAGAGGATACGGACCATGTTGTAGAGAAACCCGTCGCCGCGCACGACGATATGGATTTCATCGAGTTGGGTGTGTTTTTCGGCGTGGCAGGCAAAGACCGTGCGGACGGTGGAGGTCCGCCCGTGCCCCGCGGCCGAGAGGCCCTCGAAGTCGTGGGTGCCGACGAGCTTTTGTGCAGCCTCGTTCATGCGGTCGATGTCGAGGTTGTGCCAGCAGTGGTAGACGTAGTTCCGCCGATCCAGCGGGCGCCGTGATGAATTGAAGATGCGGTAGCGGTACTGTTTTTCGATCGCGCCCCGGATGGCGTCGAAACCGGGGTCGGCGATCTCGGCGCTGCGGACCTCGATGTCGTCCGGTAGTCGGCTGTTGATGGCGTGGGCCAGTCGTTCGACCGGCACACGGCTGACGGCGTCGAAGTGGGCTGACTGCCCCAGCGCGTGGACGCCGGTGTCGGTGCGCGAGGCGCCGACAAGATTGATCGGTTGGGCCAGTGTGTGGATGATCGCCTGTTCCACGACCCCCGCGACCGTCGGCAGGGGTTCGCCATCCGGGGGCTCTTGTTTCTGCCAACCGTGGTACGCCGACCCGTCGTAAGCGAGGGTGAGTTTGTATCGCTGGGTGATGGGGGTTGAATCGTCCACTATTGATTGGAATCTTATCTCCCCTCCCTCTCCAGAGGGAGGGGTTGGGGGAGGGTGTTCGGTTGAATGTTTCGGCGTGAGGAACTCGTTTGATGATTGAATGTGGGTTGCGGTCTGATCCCCTCCCCCAGCCCCTCCCCTTGAAAGAGGAGGGGGGTTACGCATGTCACCCCTTCATGGTGGCAGCGTCGAGGCCCATCGATTCGCACCACTGGCGATACGCAATGGGTGAGACCTCGGAGGGCTTGATCTCGCTGCGACCGCCCCAGAAGACGTTGGTGTAGCTCACGTCGATGCCGGCTTCTTTGAGATGATCGTCGATGGCCGCCTTGTGCGCGAGGACGAAGTCTTTGTCCTGCCCGTGGGCGACGCCCATGATGTTGACGTTGTTGAACCCCGGGCCGGCCTCGCGCCAGTAGGCATGGGTCATGACGTGGTGGCGCCCGACCTCCCGGCCGGCGTCCATCTCGCGTCCCTTGGGCACCGCCCAGTGAAACAGCGCGTTGTAGCGAGTGACCTGAGAGCCGTCCTTGAGTTTCTTGACGTGTTCGAGGAACGTGGAGAAGCGGCCGATGACCCGTCGGCGGTCGAGGTCGTGCGCGGTGCGGAGGAAGGTGTCGAGTTCGATGCCCGCTTCTTTTGCCCGCCGTGCCCAGAGGTCGGGGGCGACTTCGCCCGGGTCGAGTTCGCGCTTGACCGCCATGAGGACACGCCAGTCGTCTTCGGAAAGATCGGTCAGGCTCACGTCGAGCACCGCGCCGGGTTCGTCGGTGCGTGCGCCGGGCTCGAGGGTCCGCCTGCGGACGTGGCCGACACCGAGGGCAAAAAGTTTTTTGGCTGGCAACAGGAGATAACGCTCCGCGCCGGTCCACTCTGACAATTTGTCACAGTGCTTGCTCATCGAGTACCCCACGGGGACCTTGAGCGTGGTCCACAAGCGGTACTCAGAGCCGGGCGTATCGCGGTCGGTGGAGCGGATGACGACGTGTCCCGAGAAGGGGTCTTTCTGAAACATGAAGTCAAAGGCAGCGTCGAGCTTTTCGGGCGGGACTTTCCAGGCGACCAGCGCCCCGGGCGCCAGGTTGGTGGCCAGCAGGGTCTGTCGCACCCGCCTGATCGTGCCGGCTTCGAGCATCGCGGCGATGCGCTGGTAAACGGTTTGCACGGGCAGGCCGCTAAGCCGGGCAATCTCGGTCAGCGGGTCGTCGTGGAAGCCCTGCACCTTGTCTTCGGAGACGGTGAGGATGCGTGCGTTGACGGGGTCGGCGATGTCGGTGGGGAGGGAAGAAGGGGAATGGATGATGTCAGAGGGGTCCATTGAGGATTGTAGACCTTGGGGGCTCAGTATTTCAGGCCGTTCTCTCGGATGTGGACGTGGGGTTTGCCCTCGTGGAAGTTGCCTGCCCGGATGGTGCCGACGAACAGGTCGTGGTCGCCCTCGACATCGATGTGGCAGGTGAGTTCACACTCGAGATAACCCAGCGCTTTTGCGAGGATCGGCAGGCCCATGACGGTGTCGTTGACCAGCTCGAAGCCCAGGAACGGGTCTTCGCCCGCTTCGCCGCTGCCGGCTGAAACACCGCCGCCCGAGGCAAACTTGCGCAGGATGATCTTGTCGTTCTCAGCCAGTTGGCACAGGCCGAAACGGCGCGACTCGCTGATGAGCGGCATGATCGGCCGACCCTTCGCCACCGCGAGGCTGACCATCGGAGGGCTAAAGCAGGTCTGCTGCACCCAGCTCACAAGGATGCCGCCCCGCCGGTCTTCGTGGCGCGCGGTGAGGATGAACAAACCCGAGGGGATCTTTCCCAACGCCGACACAAGGCCGGGCGTGATGACCGTCGGCGGGCTCTGCGTGGACGAACCGGATTTGCTTCGTGGGTTACTCAAGACGTTTAAGATTAACCCGGCTTTGCGACGGATGCAAAGTCCTGTTGTTCGCGTCACAGTTGAGCCTCAAGCCGTTATCATGGCCGGGATGGAGAGGCTATTTGACGCGGTGATGTTCGATCTCGACGGGACGCTGCTGGACACGCTGGCGGATATCGCCGCGGCGGGCAACCACGTGTTATCGCACTTTGGCCGATTGCCCATTCCGGTCGAGCGTTACCGTTACCTGGCTGGTCAGGGGGCACCCTATCTCGTGGAGCACGCGCTGGGCGATGGTCTGCAACCTCGCGTCGGTGAGGGGCTTGATTTGTTCAAGGCCTACCAACTCAAGCACGGCCTGGACCAGACGGAGCCTTACCCGGGCATCCCCGAGTTGCTCGATGAACTGGCGAAGCGAAACCTGCGCATGGCGGTGCTGAGCAACAAACCCCACGCCGCGACACAGGTCGCCGTGCGGTCCAAACTTTCTCGCTGGGCGTTCGATGCGGTCGTCGGCCATCGACCGGAGGTCGCACCGCTCAAGCCCGACCCCACCGCGGCGGTGGAGATCTGCATCGAGATGTCGATCCCGCCCGAGCGCTGGCTCTACGTGGGCGACACCGCGGTGGACATGCAGACAGCCGCTTACGCCGGGATGTTCGGCATCGGTGTGCTGTGGGGTTTCCGTGAAGAGGCAGAGCTGCGCGAGGCCGGCGCGAAAGCGATCGTGCGCGAGCCGATGGAAGTGCTCAGGTATCTTGCGGATTGACGTGTAGTCGAGAAGAGGGTCGGCTGTGTCTTAGCGTGCCCGTGATCGCACGCCGCGTTTGAGCTTCTGCCACATCGCGGCCATCACGACGTGGCGCAGGCGTTCGAGGCTCATGGCGTTGAGAAAGTCGTCGGTGAAGTCCAGGCGCACATCGGGCAGCTTGCGGAGCTCTTCCATGCAGGTCGGCCTGTCGTACGACGCGACGCTCTGCATGACCTGTTCGATGGAGGCCTGTGTGTTGGACGCACTGGACATGGGTCGGCCCTCGTGATTCACACGGTCAGGTCGATCAACCTGCCGAGCATACGCCATTGATCGGCCGGTCTTATATAAACGCTTGCATCTTCACGGACCGGGGGCAGGAGGAAAGAGTTATCACGCCTTGCGGTGCCGGTCCGGGGGGCACGGGTGTCGTAGACGACCGAGTGGCTGTTCACCGCGGCGGGGCGGTCGTAGGGGAAGGCATCGGGGTGCTCGCACAGGCCGGGGGCACCGGGGGCACCGGGATTGACGGGTGCGGGGGTGTGGAAAGGGGGTTGGATTTTGCAGACGGGTGAAGAACCGGGCGAAGAAGAAGGATAGGCGTATCGCTGCGGGCCGAACTGCGTCTGGCGGATTTGGAGGATCGTCAGGTTGGGGTGGAATCCAAGCACGGGGTGCGGTCGTGCGAAAACCAAACCCCGGCGGGCCGAGCGCGCGATCGTTGTGATAATGTGCTGCCTTCGCTCGACTTGGGCGGACGGGGATTTTTTACACCCGATTGCGGGGCGTGTGGGATGTCGTGCCCACGCAACACGGTGTTGAAGTTTGGGCACCCTACGATTTGCATCGCATGAGAACCGACGAACTCGATTACAACCTGCCCGAAAGCCTGATTGCCACCACACCGGCCGAGCCGCGCGACTCGGCGAGACTGATGGTGGTGCATCGGGATTCAGGACGCATCGAACACCGCCATGTCCGCGACCTGCCTGGGCTGGGGGTTTTGAAGACCGGCGACCTGATGGTCACGAACCAGACGCGGGTCGTGCAGGCTCTGTTTGAAGCGACACGCACCCAGACCGGCGGGCGGGTAGGGGGGCTTTACCTCGAAGAGGTTCCCGGTGAGGTGAACGAGGTGTCGGGTGTTAAGAGGTGGCGTGTCATGCTCGAATCGCGCGGGACGCTGCGGGTGGGCGAGGGGCTGACGCTGTGTGACGGCACGGTGATGCAGCTTGTTGAGAAACACAACGCGGGCCGATGGGAGGCCCTGGTGCATTCCACGCTGCCAAGTTTTGAATTACTCGACCGCGTCGGTCGCACACCGCTGCCGCCTTACCTCCGTCAACAACGCCGGCTGCGCCACACCGCCGAAGTCCAGCCCAGCGACACCCAGCGATATAACACGGTGTATGCCCACGAGCCCGGCTCCGTCGCCGCACCGACCGCGGGGCTGCACTTCACCCCCGGACTGCTTGCGTCGTTGGAATCATGCGGGGTCCACCGTGCCTCGGTCACACTCCACGTCGGGACAGGCACATTTGCACCCGTCCGCACCGACACGCTCGAAGACCACACCATGCACTTCGAGCGTTACCGTGTGCCCCCGGAAGTATGTGCGGGGATCAAGCGTGTGCGAAGGGAAAAGGGCCGAATCCTCTGCGTCGGTACGACCACCGTCCGCACGCTCGAATCCCTGCCCCCGGAGGGGAGTTGGGACGGTCACGCCATCGAGGGCCGAACCGACCTGTTCATCCACCCCGAAGCGGTAGCCAAGGGTTTTCGCTTCCGCTTCACCGACATGCTCTTGACCAACTTCCACCTCCCGCGCTCGACTCTCCTGGCTATGGTCGGTTCACTCCCGGGGGTCGGACTGGACAACCTCAAGGCCTGGTACCAGACCGCGATCACCGAGCGCTACCGCTTCTACTCCTACGGCGACGCGATGCTGATCGTGTAGCCATGGCATCACGGACGGAACACACAATCCGATTTCAACACAGAGGACACAGAGAACACAGAGAAAGAGTCAACAGAGAGTGTTGGTATGACGGAGATACGAAGATGAACACATTTAGACCGGTCACTCTCCTGCGGCGACCGGAGAACGAACCCCCCTCTGAGATCATCAATCATCATTCATCAATCATCAATGGGTCCCACTCTGACATCATCCATCATCCATCATCCATTCTCTCTCCCCTCTCTGTGCCCTCTGTGTCCTCTGTGGTGAATTCCTGAATCATGGCGGGCTTTGACCTTCCGGGGGAGGAGGGGACAATAGCGCCATGCCCGACACCCGACCGGACGATCTCGACCAGCACCAGATGAGTCTGGGCGACCACATCGAAGAGCTGCGCGCCCGGTTGATCCATGCGCTGCTGGGCGTCGCGGTGGGCGCGTGCGTGGCGCTCTACTTCGGCAGGTTCATCGTCCTCTGGCTCTGCACACCGCTCGTCGAGGTGCAGCACTACCTGGGCCTCTCCCCGCAGGTCTACAACACCTCGCCCGCCTCGGGCTTTGGCGTCTACATGCAGGTCAGCCTCGTCGGCGGCCTGATCCTGGCCCTGCCGTGGGTCTTCTACCAGGCGTGGAGGTTCATCGCGGTCGGGCTATACCAGTCGGAAAAAAAGATCGTGCTGTTGCTTGCGCCGCTGAGTAGCGTGATGAGCGCGCTGGGCATTGCGTTCATGTACTACATCATGCTCCCGGTCTGCCTGCTGTTTCTATTGGGCTTTGCCACGCGCTACCCAGCCCCGAACCAGTCGAGCAAACCGAACATCGTCTTCCGCCTCATCGCGGGCAGCGTCAACCCCTTCATCGGGAAGAAACAGGAAAAAGACCTCACCCCCGACGCGGACATCAGTCAACTCACCCAGGCGCCTTTTACATTTCCATTACTCAGCGAAGACCCTGCCAACCCCGTGCAGGGTCAGGTCTGGATCAAAGTCCCCGAGGGCGAGCTGCGCATGCGCCTGGGCGACCACGTGCGCAGCGTCCCGCTCGCAGCCGTCTCCCTCGTCAGCCCGCTCATCGAGATCAAGGAATACGTCTCCTTCGTCTCGATCCTGGCGCTGGGCTGCGTCGTCACATTTCAGGTGCCGTTGGTGTTGCTGCTGTTGGGCATGACGGGATTCATCTCACCGGCCGCGGTCGCAAAATACCGCGGCCACTGTGTTTTTTCTTTCTTTGTCATCGGCGCGGTGCTCACGCCCCCCGACCCCGTGAGTCAGCTCGTCCTGGCTTTGCCGATGTGGGCCCTCTTCGAGTTCGGCCTGCTCCTGATGCGGCTGGCCTACCGCGGCCGATTTACGCGTCCGGAAGAAGCACCGGCATCGGACGCAGGTGGTCCCGAGTGATCGGCTCCGGCAAGCGGTCCATCGGGTACGACCCTGACAACGTGTAAGCCCCCACCGCCGTGCGCCGCAGCGACGCAAGGTGGCCCCCCGTCCCCAGCGACAAGCCGATATCCCGCGCAAGACTGCGGATGTACGTCCCCTTGCCGCAGGTCACACGGATGTCCAGCATGGGCCAGTCATAACCCAGCACGTCGATGGCGTGGACCACCACCTGACGCTCGGGCACCTCGAAGGCCTTGCCCTTGCGCGCGAGCTTGTAGGCCCGCTGGCCGTCGATGTGAATGGCGCTGTACCTCGGCGGTTTTTGCCTGATGTTGCCGACGAAGTCTTGCAGTGTCTTGGATATCCTTTGAGGATCGGGCGGTGATGCCACCGCGACCTCTTCACGCTCACCCTCGAGGTCATCCGTCGTGGTCAAAGCCGAGAGATCGACCCGGGCTTCATAGATTTTGGTCAGCCCCATGAGATGTTCGATTGAGCGCGTCGCCTTACCAAGGGCACAGATGACCACGCCACTGGCCAGCGGATCAAGCGTCCCCGCGTGGCCGGTCTTCGCGCCTTTCGCAGCCCGGCGAACCCGCCGAACCACATCCATCGAACTGCACCCGACGGGCTTGTCCACCACGATCAGGCCGCAGAGCGATTCGGTTTGGACCTCGGGTTGACCCGCCGACTTTCCCATAAGGCTTGCATGGTATACGATGGTCCGTCTTGGGCCGAACGCCCGGGAAAATCAGGCTAGGAGAGGTGTCCGAGTGGCCGAAGGAACGCGACTGGAAATCGCGTAAGGGGGCAACCCCTTCGAGGGTTCGAATCCCTCCCTCTCCGTTGGATGATACATTGATCTACGAAGTATTTTTATTTCACACTATATCTTTCCCGACGGCTAGCGATGTCATCGCGGGTATTGGGGAGAGCGGCTTGTCTGATCCGTGAGAGTGAGTCGGCTGCGACGTTACCTGCGTTGCATCGGCACGGGTTCTTCGCCGGGGGGTGGGGGTTGGACGCCCATGCGAAGGTACTCGGCCAGCCACTGCATGCGCAGCATGGCATGGTTGTAGAACATGATGTAAGACTCGCAGAGGACGGTCGGCTCGGGCACGTCGCCACCGTGGGCGCGGTGTTTGGGGCAGCCGCCGTGGCAGAAGGGTTTCCACTGGCAATCGAAGCATTTCTGAGGCAGGTCCTGCTTGCGTTTGGCAAAGGCGCCCAGGCGCTGGCCCTCTGAGCGTTTGAGCCAGTCGGGGTCGAGCGTGGTGCTGCGAGACTTGGGTTTGTAGCGTTCATCGAGGTCTTGGGCGGCCTGGATATCACGGCCTTCGAGCTCGGCGTTTTTGCGGTAACCCGAGCCGTGGATGGTCAGGCCGGCTTCCTGGCTGCCGTCGAGGTGGATCGGGTTGCGGAAGGTTTCGTCGCCGATCTTCGAGAGTTGCCACCGTCGTTCGACGAAGTGGTCGCAGCCGTAGACGTCGCCGTTGTGTTCGATGGTCATCTGCCCGTGGCACGAGCCGTTGAGGATGCAGAAGGGCATCATGTTGAGCACGAGCTTGTTGAGCACCGCGTCGAAGATGCGGACGGAGATATCGCCGCGGTAGCGAGCAAACCAGATGTCAAAAACCTCACAGAGGAACTTGCCGTAGTCGTGCGGGTCGGGAGAGTAGGGGGCAAGTTTGTTTTGGCCTGTTTCGGGGTCTTTTTCCCATTCGATGCAGGGGATGAACTGGAGCCACTTGACGCCGACGTTGAGCATGAAGTCCCAGAGTTGGCGTGGGTGTTTGACGTTGTGGTTGTTCAGGACGCAGAGGACGTTGTGTTCGACCTTGTGCTTGCGGAGGTATTTCAGGCCGCGCATGACCTGGTCGTAGCTGCCGCCGCCGGAATTTGTTTTTCGATAGTAGTTGTGGAAGGCTTTCCCGCCGTCCATGGAGAGGCCGATGAGGAACTCGTGCTTGTGGAGGAAGGCACACCAGTCGTCGTCGAGGAGCGTGCCGTTGGTCTGGAGTGCGTTGGAGATTTTCTGTGAGGGGCGTTTGTATTTTTCCTGGAACTCGATGGCTTTCTTGAAGAAGTCGAGCCCCGCGAGGGTCGGTTCGCCGCCCTGCCAGGCAAAGGTGACTTCATCGGCCGCCCCGGGGAGGAAGCCGGCAAAGACGGATTCGAGTGTGGCCAGGGACATCTTGTGTTCGTGGCCGTCGTAGACGGTTTTGGTGGGCAGGTAATAGCAATAGGTGCAGTCGAGATTGCACAAGGCCCCGACGGGCTTGATCATCAAGGTGACCTGGCTTGGCGAGAGGACGGGCAGTGCGGTCATGGGGGCATTGTAGACGAGATGGTTGGGGGGCACGCGGGGGGGATGGAGAGCCAGCGGACCCACACCCGGAGGGTGTGGGCGTTCGGGGGCGGTGTAAGGGCTGGGTTTGAACGGGGTCAGGCGGCTTCGTCGGTGACCTGTGGCGTCGAATCGCCTTCGTCGTCATCATCGAAGCCGGTCGGTCGGAGCTTGCGGACGAGGTTTTCGTAGAACATCTCGGTCCGTTTGTCCGCGTCGTAGGCGGGGGATTCCTGCGGAGTTTGAGGCGATGATGTCGCTTTGTCCGCGACCCACTGGGCAAGGTCCGCTTGAGGTTGTGGCGGGGCGGTGGCTGCATCGGTTGGACCTGGCTCAGCCCTAACAGGTTGTTGTGTGGTCGGCTTGATGTTCGCTCCCACGGCCGCGGCCCGTTTCCACATGGGCTGGAACCCGCTGAGCATGATCCGGCTCTGGTCAAACAGCGTCTCGGCCCGGCGGACCAATAGCATGATCCGCTCTTCCATCTCGGCCCAGCGTTGTTCGACCTGTTCGAGTCGCTCGTCGAGTTGTTGCACGCGGTCGTTGACCCGGCCCTCGATCTGGTGGACCCACTGGTCGTAGGACCGCAGCGTCTGCGTCATGTCACGTTGGATTTCTTCGCGCAGGGCCTGCTGTTCGACCTTGATCTCGTTGATGGCGTGCTGGTATTGCGTGGTGTGCGCCTCGGCTGCGCGGAAGAGTTGCATGCCGACCTTGACGCGCTGCTCCGCCTGGTCTTTCACACGCTTTAGCGCGTCGAGTTGCTGCGCGGGCGAGAGCGGTCCGCGGGGGAGTCCGGGGAGGTCTTGCTCGCGTGATGGGGTGTGGGGTTGGCTCATCGTAAACGGGATCAGGGTGTTATAGAACATCTCATCGGTACAACCGGAGGGGGATCTGCACTGTGTCGGCACAAATGCGGTAACATCGTTTCATGATTTTGAGCACGTTATTGGACGTTCTGCGGTCGGTCGCGGACGAACGGTGGGCTGAGCCTTGGGACAAGGTCGGGTTGCAGGTGGGCGATGAGGCACGGGATGTCAGGCGTGCGCTCTTGTGCATCGACCTGACCCCCGGGTTTCTGGGGCAGGCCATTCACCGGCGATGTGGGCTGGTGGTGGCGTATCACCCGCCGATTTTCAAGCCGATGCAGAGCGTCACCGCGGCGGGGCACTGGAAAGAGGGCTTGATTTTCGATGCGATCCGCAACGGCGTGGCAATCTATTCACCGCACACGGCACTGGACGCGGCCCCGGGCGGGGTGAACGACTGGCTTGCGTCGGGCCTGGGATCGGGGGTGGTCGAAGTTTTGTCACCCTATCGGGGTGAGCAGGAGTTCAAGATCGTGACGTTCGTGCCGGGGGCGAGTGTGGACGCGGTGCGTGAAGCGATGGCTACCGCCGGCGCGGGGGTGATCGGGGACTACACGCGGTGCTCTTACATGTTGAAAGGGGAGGGCACGTTTGTCGGGGGTGCGACGACCAGCCCCAAGGTGGGCAGGCGTGGCAGGCTCGAACGTGTGCCGGAGGTTCGGTTGGAGATGGTCTGCCCCCGGAAGTGTGTGCGGCATGTCGTTGAGGCGTTACGGGAGACGCACCCGTACGAGGAGCCTGCGTTTGATGTGTACCCGCTTGAGAAACATTCAGGAAATCTTCCGGGGGTCGGGCAGGGGCGGCTGGTCACACTCGACAAGGCGGTGACGGTGGATGCGCTGGCCCAGCGTATCCGCAGGCACCTGCGACTGACGACGAAGCAACCGCTCGCAATCCACCGTGCCGTGACGGGCAAATCGAAACGCATCACGCGCATCGGTCTGTGTGCGGGGGCAGGGGGTGCGCTGCTCGACAAGTCAGCGGCGATGGGGGCTGAGGTCTTCTTCACCGGTGAGATGCGTCACCACGACACGCTTGACGCGCAGCAGCGCGGCCTGTCCGTGATCCTCGCCGGCCACACCGAGACTGAGAGGCCCTATCTGCCGACCTACCGCGACCGACTGGCCAAACTCACGCGGGGCAAGGTGCGTTGGGAGTTGGCCGCTAATGAACACGAATAAACGCGAATAAGAAAAATAGATTCATTGTTCATCCCCACAGTCATCGGGGTTTTCTTTCCCATTTGCGTTTATTCGCGTTCATTCGCGGCTACTCCTGGCCTCATTTGCACACTCCCCCGCCCGTGTTACACTATTTTGTTCCCCGTCGCCCGGGGCTGTGACCTCGGGCTGATTAACCCATGACGGAGCTTATGCACCATGGCTGAGTTTCAACGGTTCGGTTCCTCTCCCCGCGTCAAGGTCGTTCAGAAGTCGAGCACCGGCGAGTTCTATGTCGATTACCGTGACAGCGAGAACCTTCGTAGGATGCTGACGCCCAACGGCAAGATCCAGAGCCGAAAGCGCACCGGGCTCAACGCCTACGAGCAGCGCCTGGCCTCGGCCGCGATCAAGCGCGCCCGCCACATGGGCCTCTTGCCCTACACCAGCGCGACGCTGTAAACCGATCAACCGGGCGCTCTTGTCCCTTGTCCGCCCCGGCCTGTCTAGGGCACTTTGCCATGCGCAGCGAACCGGAACAAGCCTTGTTGGTGGCGGTCGAGCTGCACGACCCGAACAAGATACGCGTGGCGCTGCAAAGCGGGTTGGACGCCCGTCAACCCATCGATGGCAGAACACCCATCGACTGGTTGACCGAGATGTACACCCGCTCGCCCAGGTTCAGCCAGTGCCTGGCTGTGATGATCGAAGAGGGCGGTGAAGTGGGTCATCCCGCGCTGGAAGCGGTCTTGCTCGACGACCCTGCCTGGATCGAATCCTGTGTGCGGTCAAATCCCCAGGTCTTGCACAACCGTCTTACCCGTGTGTGTGCCTACACACCGCTTGACGACGCCACCCTCTTGCATGTCGCGGCGGAGTTCGGCCTGACTCGGTCGGCGGCAAAACTTTTGGAACTGGGAGCGGAGGTGGACGCCCGAGCCGGTTTGAATGCGCAGGGCCTCGGCGGTCAGACGCCGTTGTTCCACACGGTCAACTCGAACCGCAACCACTGTGAGCCGGTGATGCGTTTGCTGCTCGATGCGGGGGCCGGGGTCGATGCCCGGGTAGACGGGCTGGTCTGGGGAAAGGGTTTAGAGTGGGAGACCGTGCTCTTCGACCTGACACCGGTGTCCTATTCGCTGATGGGACTGCTGCCGCAGTTCCACCGCGACGAGCGGGCGATCTACGAAAACGTGGCCACGCTCCTGCACGCAGCGGGGCGACGCGTTCCCGTTTGGAAAAACATCCCCAACCGTTACCTGCGTCGGCCTTGACGTGTGGCGATCTATCCGGGCTATCATTGCGGGTAACTCACCCGTCACCACCCGCCAATAGCCAGTCACCCCCGCCATGCCCATCTCACACATCTCCATCCGCGGTGCCCGTGAGCACAACCTGCGCAGCGTCGATATCGACATCCCACGCGATAAGTTCGTCGTCATCACCGGCCTGTCGGGCAGCGGGAAAAGTTCGCTGGCGTTCGACACGATCTACGCTGAGGGGCAGCGCAAATATGTCGAGTCGCTCTCGGCCTACGCCCGGCAGTTCCTCGAACAACTCCAGAAGCCCAACGTCGAGTCGATCGAGGGCCTGCCGCCTACCATCGCCATCGAGCAGCGGTCGGCTTCGCACAACCCGCGCTCGACCGTGGCCACGACGACGGAGATCTACGACTACCTTCGCTTGCTCTTTGCGCGTGTGGGTCAACCCAAGTGCTGGCACCCCCGGAAGGTGAGCAAGACCGGTGTGGTGGAAGAGTATTGCCACGAGCCGATCACCGGCCAGTCGGCCACGCAGATCGTCGACAAGGTGCTCACCTACCCCGACGGCGTGAAGCTCATGATCCTGGCCCCCGTCGTGCGCGGGAAGAAGGGCCACCACAAGGAAGTCTTCGATTCGTTCGTCAAACAAGGCTTCGTCCGGGCACGCGTGGACGGGAAGGTGATGGACCTGCGCGATATTAAAGGCGGAACCCCTTTCACGACCAAGACCCAGCGCTACCAGGCCCACGACATCGAGGCGGTGATCGACCGCATCGTCGTCAAGACCGGCGACGACGCGGTGCGCTCGCGCATCACCGAGTCGGTCGAACTCGCCCTCAAACTCGGGCAGGGTCTTGTGGTCATCAGTCAGCAATCCGATAGCGACAAGTGGACCGACACGGTTTTGAGTGAAAATTACGCCTGCCCCTTGCATCCCGAGTGCAGCCTCGCGGAGCTTGAGCCACGCCTGTTCAGCTTCAACTCACCGCACGGCGCCTGCCCCAAGTGTCACGGCCTGGGCAACATCCTCGAGTTCGACCCGGCGCTGATCGTGCCCGACCCGACACGCTCGCTCTCCAACGGCGCGATCGACGCCTGGCGTCACCAGGGGGCCCGCTTCAACATCTTCTACGCACGCACACTCAAACGCTTCTGCAAGACGTTCGGCGTCGGTTACGAAACGCCCTTTAATAAGTTGAACAAGACCATCCAGCGCGTGCTCATCCACGGCACGACCCAGGCCGACGAGAAGAAGCTCGGCTCCTACTTCGAGGGCGTCATCCCCAACCTCCAACGCCGATGGGACAACACCGAGAGCGAATACGTCAAGCAGCGCCTGCACAGCTTCCTCTCCGAGGCCCCGTGCGAGGCGTGCGGTGGCGCGAGGCTCAAGACCGAAGCTCTGCATGTCTTTGTCGAGACGGACAAGGGCGAGATATTCAACATCCGCGACGTGACCCGGCTCACCATCGAACGTGCCCACGCGCTCTTCGAGCAACTCCGCCTCACACCCGAGCAGGCGACGATTGCCGAACCGATCCTCAAGGAAGTCCGTGCCCGGCTGGGGTTCATGCTCAGCGTCGGGTTAGGCTACCTCTCACTCGACCGTTCCACGGGGTCCCTTTCCGGGGGCGAGGGGCAGCGCATCCGTTTGGCCACGCAGGTCGGCTCCGGACTCGTCGGGTGTTGCTATGTGTTAGACGAACCCACCATCGGCCTGCACCAGCGCGACAACGATCGGCTGATTGCCACGCTCCGTCACCTCACGAACATCGGCAACACCGTCCTCGTCGTCGAACACGATGAAGACACCATCCGCGCCGCGGACTGGCTCATCGACGTCGGCCCGGGCCCGGGCGTCCACGGCGGGACCATCGTCGCGCAGGGCACGGTCGATGACGTGCTCCAACACCCCACCAGTCTGACCGCCGCGTTTCTGAGCGGCTCACGCGAGATCGCCGTCCCCCAGCATCGGCGTGACGTGGACTCACGCAAAGGCCTCGTCGTCCGCGGGGCACGGGAAAACAACCTTAAAAACATCGACGCCACCTTCCCGCTCGGCGGCATCGTCTGCGTCACCGGCGTCTCCGGCTCGGGCAAGAGCACGCTCGTCAACCAGGTCATGCTCTGCGCCCTCCGAAGACAACTCACCGGCTCACGCGAGAAACCCGGCGAACACGACAAATTGGAAAACTTCCGGGGGATCGACCGCATCATCGAGGTCGACCAGTCGCCCATCGGACGAACGCCCCGCTCCAACCCCGCGACGTACACCGGCTGCTTCGACCTGATCCGCGACCTGTTCAGCAAAACCAAGGAAGCCAAGATCCGAGGCTACACCCCCGGGAGGTTTTCGTTCAACGTCAAAGGGGGCAGGTGCGAGGCGTGCCAGGGGCAGGGGACTAAGAAGGTCGAGATGCACTTCCTGCCCGACGTGTATGTCGAGTGCGAAGAATGCCGGGGCACGCGCTACAACCGCCAGACACTCGAAGTGCATTACAAGGGCAAGACCATCGCGGACGTGCTGAACATGACCATCGAAGAGGCGCTGGCCTTCTTCGACAGTTTCAGCCCGATCACGCAACTGCTCGGCGCGCTCAACGACGTGGGTCTGAGCTACATGCAACTAGGCCAGGCTTCGACGACGCTCTCCGGGGGCGAGGCCCAGCGCGTCAAGCTGGCCACCGAACTGGGCAAGCGACCCAACGGCCACACGCTCTACGTGCTCGACGAACCGACGACCGGCCTGCACTTTGCGGACATCGAAAAACTCCTCACCGTCCTGCACAAGCTCGCCGACCAGGGCCACACCATCGTCGTCATCGAGCACAACCTCGACGTCATCAAGTGCGCCGACTGGATCATCGACCTGGGCCCCGAAGGCGGCGACCGAGGCGGCACGATCGTGGCCACCGGCACACCGGAGGACGTGGCCAAAGTCGAGGCGTCGTACACCGGCCACTACCTGGCCAGAATCCTCGACCGCGAAGGTGTGGCGGTGTGAAACATGAACCGCCAAGACGCCAAGAACGCCAAGAAATCATCGCCAAGAGAATCAATACAATTGGTGCTGATGAGTATGACGGGCTAAAAGGATGGTTAGGAATGATTAGATCGGAACGGCTTGGCTTGTGTTTCTATCAACTCATGTCTTCTCGGCCGATCTTAAAATCGCATCATCATTGCGTCCGACTTGGCGTACTTGGCGTCTTGGCGGTCAATGACCCATTTTTGACACCCCGCCCGTGCCCCTTAGAATCACTGCCCCCGCAATCCACCTTTAGGACCTCCCCATGCCCCAGGCGTTTCACTGCACCATCGTGACCCCCGAAGCCCAGGTTTTTGACGGGGAGGTGGTGTACGCCTCGATCCCCGCGTGGGACGGGCAGGTCGGTCTGGCGCACCTGCGGTCGGCCATGCTGGTCAAACTCGGCGACGGGCCGTTGCGTCTGGATTTGCCCAAGGGGGAGAAGAGTTACTTTTTTATCGCCGGCGGCTTTGCCCAGATGAAGGACGACAAGCTCACGCTCGTCGCCAACGAGGCCACCGCCGCGACGGACCTCAAGCGAGACGAAGCGGTCGCGATGCTCAAGGCCGCCGAGGCCCGCAGGGCGGTGGGCGATGACCAGATCGAAGCCCGCCAGCACGAGCAGGACCGCGCCCGCGCCATGGCCGCCACTCTCGACGCCGCCCGGTGAGTGAGGCAGGGCGATTCGCGATAAGCGCTATGTACTCAACCGGATCGTTCCGGTCGGGTTGGTTCCCGCGACGATTGATCCCGAGATATGCGTATATAATAACCCGACGCCATCGTCATGGATGACGCCGGGGCAGAATGGCTGACCTCTGAACACGGGGGGAGATTCATCGGTCAGCCGGGGGGGATGCGGGCGATGGGCTTGTCTTGTGCAGAGGTATTATCAGCCAAAAATCGTTTGCAATGGCGGGAATCGGCTGTTGGGCTTTCCCGTTTTTGGCAGCCATGAGACGATAAGCTTTTTCGAGCTTGTCATGCTTGCAAAACTGCTCAAGTCGCTGATCAACAAAGGGCTTGTCACCGTCACGGAAATCGCACAAGTGACGGGCAGGGCCCAATCCACGGTCTACCGCTGGGTCAATGATGAGAGCAAGCCGGAGTTCGAGGATATTCGCTTGCTGGTTCGCCGACTCAGCCACACGGACGCCCGGAAATCCCTGCTGAGATTTTTCACGAGCGACCTGCCCGTCATCGTGACATGGATGACGGACGAGAAACAACTGGACCCCGAATCGCTTCCCGATGTGGGGACCGGCACGCGGGAAGCGTTGGACCTCTCTCTCCTGGCGCTGGACAGTCTTTCGCAGGTGCTCATCGATCAGCGCCGGGCGTTGCAGGAGGGCCGACTCGATTGGGTCGAATGCGATGAGACCTGCCAACACCTGGACAACGCGATCGAGTACCTCTCTGTGAGCAAGCAGCTCTTCCGAAGACAGGCCCTGCGACGCAAGCCCGCCCGACGCAGGGCGTAACCCCGCCCCGACCCGTGCCGTTTCATGGCGGATCGGCTGTTGAGCCGACCTATAATCCTGTCCATGCCCACGTTCTCCCGTCTTGGTCAGGCCCAGCCGCGCTCCTGGCTGCGTAGGCTCATGCCCAGCATGTTCCAGCGCCGTCTGCGTTTGCTTGCGCTGGGGGTGATTGCCGTCTGTGCGCTCTTGTGTGTGCAGATGGCCAGGCTGACCGTGACCGACCACGCCGACCTGCAGGCACGGGCCGAGTCGGTCCTCACGCGGGTCCGCCTCATCCCTACCTCGCGCGGACGTATCCTCGACCGCAAGCAGCGCGTCCTCGCGCAAGATCGGCCGGCTTACGACATCTGCGTGGCCTACGAAGTCATCACCGGCAAGTGGTCTTACAAGAAAGCCCGACGCGACGCCTTCCGGGACAACAAGGCCACCTGGGGCGAGCTTGACCCCATCGACCGCGAAGCGCTCGTGGCTCGATACACCGATCACTACAGCCAGCAGGTCGAGAGGCTCTGGCAGGATTTGGCCAGTGTCTCGCAGGTCGATCTATCCGAGATCGAGGCCCAGAAAGCACGTGTGATCGAACGCGTGCAACAGGTCGCCAGCCACATCTGGCTCAAACGACTAGAACAGCGCACCGAACAGGGCCAGGACGTGGAACTGGCCGACGTGGCACAGCCCATCAGCGAGCAGCGCGCAGACCACCCCCTGATCCTCGGCGCGTCGGCGGATACGCTCGCCTTTGCACGCAGGATGATCGACCTGGGCGAGACAGACGACCGCTACGCTGTCTGGCAGCAGGTTTCGGTCATGCCCTCACGCCAGCGCGAGTACCCCAGCGACACCATGACGGTCGAGGTCGACCGCAGCCACTTCCCCGGCCCGTTGCGCAGCGACAAGCCCGCCGTCGTGCAGGTGAACGGCATCGCGTCCCTGATCGTGGGCAACATGCGTGACACCTGGAAGGAAGACTTCGATCAAAAGCCCTTCCGTGCAGCCGGTAAGATCGACCTCAAAGGCTACATCTCCGGCGACCGCACCGGGTCCACCGGTATCGAGTCGGCACAGGAAGACCGTCTCCGTGGCACCCGCGGCCGAATCACCGAAGACCTCGAAACGCTCAAGCAATACCGCCTCGAACCAACCCCCGGCAGGGATGTTTCCCTCACCATCGACGCCCACCTCCAGGCGCGCATCCAGGCACTGATGGACCCATCGCTTGGATTGACCAAACGCCAACCCTGGCACCAGCGCAACATCCCCGAATCGGAGATCGGTCGGCCGCTCAACGGCGCCGCGGTAGTGCTCGACATCGCAAGCAGTCAAATCCTCGCCGCCGTCAGCCTGCCCACGATGGGACGCGAGGAGATTGCCAACAACCCCAAGGCCTACCTCGACGATCACATCAACCAGCCCTACATCAACCGCCCGGTCGCCATGCCTTACCAGCCCGGCTCGACGGTCAAGCCCCTTGTCCTGTCTTCCGCCATCACGCAGGGCAAGCTCGGCCTGCACGAGGAGATTGAGTGTCACGGGTACCTCGGCTTCCCCGACACCTCGACGAGCAACCGCTACCGCTGCTGGATCTACAAGCAGTTCAACTCGACGCACGGCCCACTCGACGGACCGCACGCGATTGCCGCCAGTTGCAATATCTTTTTCTACACGCTCGGGCGCAGACTCGGCGCACGCGGCTTGACGCAGTGGTTCGCACGTTTTGGCCTCGGCTCCACGCTCGGGTGCGGCCTCAACGAAGAAGTCGCCGGCGACCTGCCCGACCTCGCCAGGGCCGACGATCCCAACACGCCGGGCTTCGGTGTGCACGACGCGATCAACATGGGCATCGGCCAAGGCCCGATCCGCTGGACCCCGATCCAGGCGGCCTGTGCCTACGCGGCGCTGGTGCGGGGCGGGTACCTCATCACGCCGACCTTTTTGATGAACAACGCCAGCCAGCGCAGCGAAGACCTCCGCATGGACAGCCGGGGCGTCGAAGCGGCGATCCAGGGCTTGGACCTCTGTGTCAATGATCCCACCGGCACCGCCAACCACATCTACACCGAGGTCGACGGCCAGCGCAAGCGTGAGAACACCATCAATATCGAGGGCGTCAAGGTCTACGCCAAAACGGGCACAGCCGACGCGGTGGCGCTGCGTGTCGATTCCGATGGCGACGGGGTGATTACGACGCGCGACACGGTCGTGCGTGACGGCGACCACGCGTGGTTCGTCGGGTTGGTGCAGCGGGCCGGCTCGTCGCGGCCGGATTATGTCGTCGTCGTGGTTGTGGAATACGCCGGCAGCGGTGGGGCGGTCTCGGGGCCGATCGCCAATCAAATCCTCTACGCGATGCGCTCGGAGGGCTACCTGTGAAAGCGGGCACCTCCTCCAACTCGATCAGCCCCAGCGTCGTCGCGCTGATCGCGGCCGCGGCGCTGACCTTCATCGGCATCCTCGCCATTGCCACCGTCGAACCCGACCAGGCCACCAAGCAGGTGCAGTGGCTCGTCATCTCGCTCATTGTCGCGGTGCTCTGCGCGCTGCCCCACCCGCGACGCATCGGGCTGGTCAGCTACCCGCTCATGCTCTTTTTCGTGTTGCTGCTGTTTGTCATCATCCTCCCCTTCATGCCCCGCGCCCTCGTGCCCGTCCGCAACGGTGCTCGCTGCTGGATCAACCTCGGCTTCATGATGTTCCAGCCCTCGGAGTTGGCCAAGGTCGTCTTCATCCTGGCCCTGGCACGCTACCTGCGTTTCCGTGACAGCTACCGCACCATCCGCGGCCTGCTTGTGCCCTTCGTGCTCATGTTCGTACCGATGCTGCTGATCCTCAAACAGCCCGACCTGGGCATGGCGATCCTCTTCCCACCCGCGCTCTTTGCGGTGCTCGTCGCCGCCGGCGCGAAGCTCAGACACCTAGGCACGCTCATCGCCATCGGTGTGACGCTCGTCGTCGTCAACGTGCTGGTCATCCTCTACGCCCCCGACTCCATGCAGGTCCTCCGCCCGCACCAGCGCGACCGCATCCGCGCCATGGTCAGCCAGGCCCAGGGCGACCGTCGCTTCGTCAACGACATCGGCTTCCAACAGGACCGTGCCATGACGCTCATCGGCGCGGGCGGACTGCACGGGTACGGCCCGCAACGCAGCGGCCTGCTCATCCACCTCAACGGCCTGCCCGAAGACCACAACGATATGATCTTCGTCGTCATCGTCAACCGCTGGGGACTGCTCGGCGGCGCGGCGGTCGTCGGGTTGTTTGCCCTGCTCGTGCTGAGCTTCATGACAGTCGCCTCACGCTCCAAGGACCCCGTCGCCAGGCTCGCGTGTGTCGGCTTTGCCGCGATCATCTTCACACAGATGGTCGTCAACGTCGGCATGACCGTCGGCCTGCTCCCGATCACCGGCATCACGCTGCCCCTGGTCTCCTACGGCGGGTCGAGCCTCATGGCAACCTACGCGATGATCGGCCTTGTCCTGAACTTCGGCACCGCAAGACCCGCCATCATCAACCGACCCACCTTCGAGTTCGACACCGGAGAGGTGTTGAGTTAGGAGATGAGAGTCAGGAGTCAGCAGTGGTGTGGCCTCTACATTGAGCCCGCTCGCTTGCGACCCGAGGGCCAACGTTCAATACCTACCCTTCCCAGGCTTCATGGGTTTTTCATCTCTGTGTTCCTATGGTGATTTATTGCACATCAACCCGGGCTCTAGCGACCTGTGGGTTTTAGTTGTCTGCTGGCCATCGAGCAAGGAGGCTCTGGTGAAACCATATGCGAATTAGCCGATTACCCACATGGTTCACGAGACGACATCAAGCACGCCTAGCAGGCCACTAAAAAACTCAAAAGGGTCATATCAGATCATCTGAAAATCACTTGTCAAGCCTCGATAGAACACAGTAAACGGTGTTTTGGCAAACAAAATCAGAGCCTATGATGGCAGTCTGCAGTGTCATCGTGGGTTTCTTAGCGGCCATCTAGGCTTCTTTTTCAAGGCGTTGCATGTTTCGCTCTTGAACCTCCCGAAGGACCGCACGATATTAGTGAGCGCCGGGTAAAACATCCATGAAGATACGACCCGTTTATGGCTTGTCCTGGTTCTTGAGCGGATCGGGTGTCGCGTCGATGTACGGCTGGATGCTGACCAGCTCCGGGTTGACGTTGGTCAGCCTGGCCTTGAGGTCCTCGAAATACTGCCTGTAAGTGTCGACATTCCTTCGGGCCACAAGGTTCACACCCGTGGCGTGGGCTTCGACGATGTCATGGATTTGAGGCAGGAGGGGTGACACATGTTGGCCGTAGAGCAGCAGCGCCTCGACGCCGGGTTTCAACCGTTGTTCCAGGCCCCAGCCGGGTTGCCCGAAGGCCCATTCGATCGTGACATCGATGCCCTCTTTGACTCGGCGCTTGGCCATAAGCTTGACGCCGTACTCTCGCGGGACACCGCCTGCCATAGTGCCGCTGGGCGCTTCGTACTTGGTGGCATAGTAGATATCACCCCAGAGTTTTTTGAGGTCGTCCTCGGTCAGGTTGTCGTAGATGCGTGAGGTGGAACCACGGGCATAGGCATTGGGGTTTTTGAGCAATTGTTTGACCGCTGGGATGAGCACATCACGATCTACTTTCTCTAGGCCTTCCCCATTGGGTAAGTAACCGGTATATGGCTGCACCGAGCCTTTATAGAACAGGGTTGCCGCGATGAGGTTTTGTAATCTCTGCTGCGGGTCTTTATCCGGCTCGTATTGCGAGGCGAGTTTGAGCAGAGCATGGGTAATCTTTTCGTTCTTGCTCTCCAGCGTGACCAGACCGTTTTTGACCTGTTCCCATCGTCCGGGCACATGCACACGGGATATGCGGAATGCCATCGCAGCGAAGTAGCGCATCGTAAAGTCATCACTGTCGCGAACGACCTTCAGCAATTTATCGACGGCTTCGGGCGATTGTCTGCCCGCAAATTGAAGCCCGACGCACGCCCCGTAGCGCGTGGTGGGGTCCGGGCTGTCCAACATGGCTAGCAGTTCTTCGACGACGTTCTGGTCACGCTCACTCAGTTCCTGGGCCACTTGCATCCGCAACACCGGCGACCAATGACTCAACAGCGCCAAAAGCTGGGGCACACGGTATTGCTTGGGATCGAAGTTGGCCGCCAGTTGGGTCGAGGCAATCGCTTCATCGTCGAACTGTTCGATGCAAGAGCCACCCCGTCCGGTGATAAAAAGTTTTTGGCGGGGCAGGCAATTATGCAGCAGGCGTACGCCGGTCGTGCTCCAGCCGACACGGTTGCCCGAGTCCAGCCCGCGGATGTATTTCAGGTGTTCGCCGTTCTTATAGGGGCTTTGCTGGTATTGCGAGCCGCCGTTGGCACCTCGCTCGAACTCGGTGAGCCACCGGGTATTTTCGGCAAAGGACTGTATAGCCTTGGGTCCCCCTTGAGAAGCGCCCAGCGTGCTCCATAGTGAGTTGAAGAAATGGCCGGTGTGCCCGGATTCCATCTTGGGGTAACCCGATAGCGCCATCTTGCTGAAAAATCGGGTGCCTTCTTTGTCACCGATGAGGTTGAAGAAAACCGCGGTCTGGCCATCCTTGCCATTGTTGTTGTAATCCATCGTGGGCTCATGGTCGCCGTATGGGATGCCCCCGTGGTGAATGTACCAGCGATAGAAGTCGATGGACCGTTTGACGGCCGCGTTGACGGTGTCGTTCGTGATCCCGCACTTTTGAGCCAGGACCAGCCCGATCGCACAGGTCAGGCTGCATTGATTCATTGCCCCGTAGCTCGATGGGTGGCCGTAGAACCTGCCGCCGTTCTCCGACGGTTTGGCCATGCCGTGGCTCCACGTGCCCACCCCGCTCTGGCCCAAGGCGATCTTCGTCGCGTACTCGTCGATGGCAGGTAAAACATACTCATCGCTGGTCGCCAGGAAGTACTCGGTTAAAAACAGCAGTTTGTACGACCAGAACCAGGTCGAAGAGTTCTCGATATCCAGTTTCACGTTCGGATCGCCGATCGCGTGGGCGTACTCTCGAACCGCAGGCAGGTATTTGGCTTGGCCGGTGGCCAGTAAGCCCAGGGCGTCGAGCAGCGATGGGATGCCCCCATTTTCATCGCCTTTTTCGTTGAAAAAACCACGTTGAAGAATGTCCGCACACGCCGCGTCGATGAGGGCCTGCGTCTTGGGACAGTCGTAAGGCGAGGTGTCGCTGAAACCGCCCCAAACCTTTAACTTCAGCGTCACAGGCATCGTCTTGCCATCACGCGAAACGTTCAACACCAGTTCGCCGCGCCCTTCTTCGGTCTGGGCTTGGGTGAAAGCCGCGGCGTATTGCTTACGCATGACGGTTTGGGGCGGGTCCACGGGATAGACCTTGATATTGGCACCCGGCTTGGGTGAGACCACTCCAAGAATGATGTCGCCAGTCTTGAGCACGCCGTCCGCCGGCGTTCCCTTCTCAATGGTTTTCACACGAAGCGCGTATTGCTCGTTGTTGGGATCCTCGGCTGGCTTGGAGATCAATGTGATCGACGCGCCGGTCGGACCCAATGTCCACTCGACAGGTCGATTCGAAATAATGGGCTCCTGCCAGTCCGTCGGGGTTGGCAAAGCGGCTTCATCCGCATTCACTGGATAGAGGGCCGACAGACATGTCAGAAGGATGACCCAATACAGCGCGATCTTGCACGGATAACACATGATTAGTTCTCTCTCAAGCGATCGTCTGGGTACGGATCGGCGTCCGTAACGAGGCACACGGGCTGTCACCGCTGGTGCAACAACCCAGGTGACAGACCCGGCCGCACCGGAACAACGTCTGAGATTAGCACTTCTAATCAGAAACCGTGTATGTTTATTTAAATATTTTGTATTATTCTGTGTTAATAGTAAGCAGGCGTATGGGCGATCCTGGTGAAATTGATCATGTTGGCGCATTACGGCAGACGGGGCCTGCGTGAAGGCTTCGTCGGGCTCTGCGAGTTTGCTCGTCGGCATCGTCCCGATTGACGGTTATGACCGAGGATATCCTCGACCCGGCGAATCCACCACGGCAACTCGACGGGGTGATCCTCCACTTCGAAGATCAGCTAACCGCTGCACCCTGGGCCGACGGTTCAAGGCGGTACTGGGAACGACTCCCCATCAAAAGATTCAAGAGACTCGACTGGGAGCCGTCAATGACCTCCTGATAACTACTGGTCCCCGCCCAACAGTCTACAACTTATCCAGTGCCCTCCGTGCCCGTTTGACCTTGGCGAGGATGTCGTTGGCCGAGGCGGTCCAGATGAACGGCTTGGGGTCGGCGTTGTGGGCGTTGATGTATTCGTCGATCGCCCCCACCAGGTCGGAGACGTTGTAGAAGCTGCCCCTCCGCAACGCCTTATCCGTCAGGTCGCGGAAGAACCGTTCCACCATGTTCAGCCACGACGCGCCCGTCGGCGTGAAGTGGAAGTGGACCCTAGGATTCTTCGCGGCCCACGCCTGGACCTTCGGGTGCTTGTGCGTCGCGTAGTTGTCGCAGATCACATGTACCTCGACACCCTCGGGCGTCTGCCGTTTGAGCAGGTTCAGGAACTTGAGCCACTCTTGGTGTCGGTGACGCTTGTGGCACTGGCTGATGATCGAGCCGTCAAGGGTGTTCAACGCCGCGAACAGCGACGTGGTGCCCCCACGTTTGTAGTCGTGCGTCATCGTCCCGGCACGCCCACGCTTCATCGGCAGCGAGGGCTGCGTGCGATCCAACGCCTGGATCTGGCTCTTCTCATCGCATGAGAACACGATCGCGTGTTCCGGGGGATTGAGGTACAGCCCCACGATGTCCGTGAGTTTCTCCACAAACTGCGGGTCGGTGGAGAGCTTGAATGTCTGGACGAGGTGCGGCTTGAGCCCGTGCTCACGCCAGATACGCCCGATAGTCGAGTCACTCAGCCCCGTCGCCTTAGCCATCGTCGATCGGCTCCAGTGCGTCTGGCCTTCGGGCGTCTGCTTCAATGTCTTGCGGACCACCGTGGCGCGTTGCTGGTCATCGATGCGACGGTGCCGGCCGGGTCGTGGCGCGTCCTTCTCGATTCCCGCCAACCCGTGTGCCGCGTAGCGCTCCCGCCAGCGACCGGCCTTGAACCGTGAGATGTCCATCGCCGCGGCGATCTGCTGGTTATCCAGCCCATCGGCCGCGTGCAGCACGATCGCCGAGCGTTGAGCCAGACGCACGGACACCCGTTTGCCGCGCTTGAGGCGCTCGAGTTCCTGGCGTTGCCGGTCATCGAGCACGATCGGGGTCGCTCTTCTCATACCCGATCAACGTACCACTGATCGTTTTGTTGCATTATTTATGACGGGGACCACTACCACCATGGGCACCGTACGCATCGCGGTCGCTTGTGGGTTCAACGAACGAACCTTCCAGTCCCTGTTTTTCAAGCAGATGACAGGCGAAATATTGATCGGCTTTCGTAAACGCTCACGCAGAGACGATAAGTGAGCACAGTAGATCGTCCTGCCGGATCGCTCGGGTCATGTGGGATACTCTTCCCCTCCAACACCAAATTTTTGAATAGTTAAAATTATACAAATCATTTCAAATATTATCTAGCGTTGAGGCTGTTCGTGGTGTAGTCTATCGAGCGTTAAGTTTGGTGGATCACTTATCACGTAACGGACAGCTTTTTAACCATTCTCAAGCAACAGGAAAATAAAATTAACTGCGAAAACCCTGATCGCGGCCACGGTTGCCGCCGCCGCGTTGGTGGCCTCAGCCAACGCCGCGGTTGTCCTGATCAATAGCCACATCACGTCCGGCTCGATGACCGGCACGATGTATGTCATCGTTACGCCCGAAGAGCTGGGCAGTAACCCACCGACTCCGACCGGCAGCGACTGGGATACCGATGTCGAAGTCGGCTGGGCGATGCTTAGCGGCGGTGACAACAATCAAGGTGCCCCCCTCAACTGTTTGTTGGTGTACTGCCATAGCCGGGAACCGATGTGCTCGCCGAGGTCGGGTCCGCGTGGCGTTATGAAAATAGAAAAGAAGTGCTGGCCGTATGAGCAACACCCTCTATCCCGGTGCCGACGAAGGCACGCCCTCTCTGGCGCAGTACTTCAGTTGGGTCAACAACAACAATGAAGGGGCGACCGAGCGGCAGACGCTCATCAATCTTGCGTTCTTCAAGTGGATGTACGACACGTTTGGGATGAAGCTGGATATCTACGCATTCGATGCCGGCGCGATCGACGGCGCGGGTTTTTTTGGTTCGGTGAAGAGCGAACGGTTCAATCGCCAGTTCCCACGAGGCTTTGGGCCGATGGTCGTGGCCGCGGCGCAGTTCGGGTGTCGCTTGGGCATCTGGGGCGGGCCCGACGGGTTCGGCGACACCGAGGAACAGGCCCGCGAGCGCATCGAGCAGATGGTCAGCCTCTGCCGTGACCACAACTTCATGCTCTTCAAGTTCGACTCGGTCTGCGGCACGATGCGGCCGGAGAAGGTCAAGTATTTCATCGAGATGATGTCCCGGTGTCGCCAGCACTGCCCGGACCTGATCCTGCTCAACCACCGACTGGAACTTGGCGAGGGCCTGCCCCACGCCACGACGTTCTTGTGGGAGGGCATGGAGATGTATACCGACGTCTACGGCCCCAATCACGTGCCGGGCACGCACAACCGTGTGTGGGAAATCAGTCGCGGACTGCCGCCGAACCTGCAACGCCTGACCGAAGACCACGGCGTGTGTCTGTCCAGCTCTTTAGACCACTGGGACGACTCGCTGATCCAGCAGGCGTTCAACCGCAGTCTGATCCTCGCGCCACAAATCTACGGCAACCCGTGGCTGCTGCGCGACGACGAGTTCCCCCGCCTCGCGCGCATCTTCAACCTGCACCGCCGATACCGCGACATCCTTGTCGATGGCATGCTGCTGCCCGAAGCGATCTATGGCCGGGACGCGGTGAGTCGGGGCGATGGGCATACCCGGTTTGTGTCGCTGCGCAATCTCACATGGGAGCCGATCACGATTCCGGTGAAGCTGGATGAAACGATTGGTCTGACAAAAGCTGATCATGCCCGGGTTCGACGGATGTTCCCTTTGGAGCGTGTGCTGGGTGAATATGCCTGGGGCCAAACGATGGAGGTGACGGTTGATCCGTTTCGTGCGTGTCTGGTGATGGTCACGACTCAGGGGAGTTCGGAGATCGGTTTCCACGGTTGTGATGGCCAGATTATCCGCGACAAGCCGGGCGAGTCGGCGGAACTGCGTCTTTGGGGATTGCCCGGCACGCAGGCGTGCGTACGGATCGAGGCGGATGGTTATTCTTCAGCCACACTCGAAGGCGAACCGGCTGATGGTTTACTGACACCGCAAGGCATCGAAATAGAGTTCGAGGGTGAGCCGATCTCGCAATCGTGGCATCGCAGATTGGCGACGCTTGAAAAAACCAACGTGCCCGCCGACGCCGATGCGTTGTACGAAGCGACTTGCTTTGCCGCGGGCAACAACGCGTTGGAAGTGCGTGAGATGATGCGCAGTGGCCCGACGAAGATCGCGGCGGTGCAGGACGCCCGTGACGCGTTCTTCCGGCAGGACGCGTTCCGCAAGCGCGGCGTGTGGGACCGCTACATGTTCGATGGCGATCCCGAAACCTTCTTCTCGGTCAGCCGGAGTCGAGGGGAGATGCGCATCCGTGGCGGGTCGCTTCGCATCGACTTTGGTCGGGCGGTCGAGATCGACCACCTGACCCTGCAGACCGATGGCGACTACAACCTCCAACCCCTCAACAACCACGAAGCGGTGCGGGCGGCGGTCTCGGCGGACCTCAAGTCGTGGACCCCCATACAAGGATTCGCTGAGGGCGATATCCATTTTCAGATCAACGTCGGACATCCCGTGCGTTATGTACGACTGCGAAAAGGCCCGGAACGGATCAACGAAGCATGGGGCTCTTACAAAGGCCGTAAGCTCGATCGGACGCACTGGCGTGCGAGCAACCTCTTTGCCCACAACTTCCCCGCGACCGTGGCGTGGTCGTCGGCGGTGACCATTGACGAAATCCATGCGGGCAGCTTCCTTGCGGTGCCCGTGCTCGGGCCGCATGTCCCCGAGGCGGTTTACGCAGCGGCACGTTGTGGCAATCGATATCTCGGCGCTGCGCGGCGGGCGGCGGCCTACCCGTGCAATTTCTGGCAATGCCATGTCAACCGGGGAAGCAACTACACATATTTCATCCCGCTCGATAAACATGTGGCGGGCAAGCCGATCGAGGTGGTGCTGCTTGGCCTCAAAGAATGTGCAGCCGACCAACTTCAAAGCGCGGTGTGGATCACCGCATACCCGTTGCCGCTTGTGTCTCGGTGCGTTAGTCTTGCCCGGTAGTGAAGAATGCCTACGCGACACGGTGGAAAGGACGCGATGACGATGACGGATATACCTAAGAACGTTCTGTTGATCTGCACCGACCATTGGCCGGGCAACCTGCTCGGGGCCGCGGGACATCCCACCGTCCTGACGCCCACGCTCGATCAACTCGCGTCCAACGGCTGCCGATTCACCAACGCCTACACCACGGTCACAGCCTGCATGCCTGCGCGACGATCGCTCTGGACCGGCCAGACACCTTACCGTCACGGTATGTTCGGCAACGACATGCGTAGGCTGCCCAGCGACACCCCCGCACTTGCGCAGGTCTTCCGGGATCACGGCTATCACGCCGTGGGCGTCGGCAAGATCGAGGTCTTCCCCCCACGATCACGCGCGGGCTTTGACGAGACGATCGTGAACTTCGAGGGGCGGGGTTTTCGTGGCGGCGATATCGATGACTACGAACTGTTCCTTGCCGACGAGGGGCACGTTGGCCAGCGGTACGCCGGGGGCATGTGCAACAACGATTACATGTACCGCCCCTGGCATCTTGATGAGTATCTCCACCCGACGAACTGGACCGCCCGGCAGATGTGTCGGCAGATCGCTCGCCGTGACCCCGACAAGCCGGGCTTCTGGTTCCTGAGCTTTGCCGAACCCCACCCGCCGCTGTGTCCGCTGCGAGACTATCTCGACTTGTATCGTGACCTTGTTCCACCGGCACCCGTTCACGGCGAGTGGTCGAAAGACCCGAATCGTTCAGCGGTTCTGGCCGGCGCTCAGGCGGCCAATGCCAAACGTGACGGGGCCGAAGCGCAGCGAGTCCGCAGGGCGTTCTACGCGGCGTGTACGCACATCGACCACCAGGTCCGAACCGTCATCGGCACACTTATTGAGCATGGCTTACTTCGGGACACGATCATCATGTTCACCTCCGACCACGGTGATATGCTTGGGGATCACGGCTTGTGGTCCAAGCGAAACTGTTTCGAGGGTGAGGCCAGCATCCCGATGCTGATCTCGGCTCCGGGCCTGTCGCCGGGCACGGTGGATGATCGGCTGGTCTCGATCGAAGACATCTACCCGACGCTCCTGTCCCTGGCCGGCCTGCCGGTCCCCGCGCGCGTCGATGGGCTGGACATGACTGGCGTCGCCAGACGCCAAACGGTGGTGACGGTGAAGATGAACGACGCGGGCGCCTGCCGAATGATCCGCGACGCCGATCACAAACTGGTCTATTTCCCCGCGGGCAATCAACGGTTGCTGTTTGATATGAAAAACGATCGGCAAGAGTGCCACGACCTGAGTCACGATCCCGCTCACGCCGCGACCCTTGACCGACTCACGCAAGCGATGATCGACAGTTTCCAACTCGAACAGGAACACGCATGGGTGTCAGACGGCAAACTGATTGGCGTAACCGTGACCAAGTGGGAGGACAACGCCAATCCCTACTACCACCTTCAGCGGGGTGTTCACTTCCCGCCTCCGACCCGTCAGGCCAACTACCCGTCGTAGTCCACGACAATTCGCAGAGGCCGACTCACAAACGCACGAATCGATAACCCGGGAAGATAACGAGAAGCCTATGCCCAATAATCCCGAACCCGACATCATCGAGCGTGAGAAACCCGCGGAATGGGCGCAGCTCGCGCTCGGTGGGCGGTTCATGGACCGCATCCTGCCCGCGCCGATCTACCGTCAACTGACCACTGATACCTGGGGGGCTGACGGTGTTCGGCCGCGCGATATCGAGAACGGTATCGAGCACCCCGACTGGTCGTACTGGGGCGGCAAACCCGTGGTTGGACCGGACGGGCGGTACCACTTTTTCTGCTGTCGATGGTCGGAAAAGCACCCCAAAGGTCACGGAGGCTGGCTGAACTCGGTGATCGTTCGGGCGATCTCGGACAGACCGACTGGACCCTTTGTTTTTGAAAATGAGATCGGCCCGGGCCACTTCCCCGAGATCACCCGACTGGCGGACGGCAGCTGGATCGTGTTCGAGTTGCGCGGGTATTACGAGTCGGCGAGTCTGGACGGGCCATGGCGTTATGTCTCACACCAACTCGGTGGCTACGGCGACACGCAGATGGGATCGGTCGTCGTGCGCGAAGACGGCAGCCTGCTCATGGTCGACCGTGTCTCACGCATCTGGATCAAGGAGAACGGCTCGGACCGGTATGTCCGCACCTCCGAGCAGCGCCACCTGCCCACGCACATGCCCGGGTACTACGAAGACCCGTTCATCTGGCGCAGTGAGGTGCAGTACCACATGCTCATCAACGATTGGTTGGGCCGAATCGCTTACCACATGCGCTCGCCCAATGGCCTGCATTGGATCACGGACCCGGGCGTGGCCTACACCGTCGGTATCGACCGTTACGAAGACGGCACCAGCGTGGACTGGTACAAGTACGAACGGCCAAAAGTCCTGCAGGATGCGTTCGGCCGGGCCACGCATCTTTACCTCGCGGTGATCGACGTGCCCAAGGACCAGGACAAGTGCAACGACAACCACAGCTCGAAAAACATCGCTCATCCACTTGTGGTGGAACGGCGGATGTGGGTGCTCAACACGGAGAAGATCACCCCCGACACACGGGAGGTCCGAGTGAAAGTGGCCTCGGAGAAAGACTACAGGCCTGACGACTTTGACATCGATTCGCTTCGCTTTGGAAGTTCACACGAGGTCGACTTCGGCCGAGGCGGCACAGCCACGCGAACCCAGCGCGATGGCGAAGACCTGATCCTGACTTTCACCGGCGGTGGTCACGGGATCAATGAAAGTGAATTTGCCGGGAAACTCCTGGGCAAGACCCACGCGGGCAAACTCGTGATTGGCTACGCACGCTTGCCGGGTTACCAGTCGGGCCCGTTACACTATTGAACTTGAAAGTAGCGGCATTACAACAACCCGTTGGCGAACCCCGCGAAGGTTCCACGGCTGTTCACAGCGCGACGTTCATGTTGTTGGTCCTGGCATCAGGCATGGCGGCGCTGGTGTATCAGGTGTTGTGGATGAGGCAGCTCGGTCTGCTGTTCGGCAACACCGCCGAGGCCGCGGCGACGACACTGGCCGCGTTTTTCACCGGGCTGGCTACAGGCAGCAAGTACTTCGGCAGGCGGGCGAGCTCGATGGCCAACCCGCTGCGGGGATACGCGCTTCTTGAGTGGGGTGTCGCGGTCACAGCCCTGGTTTACTTTGCGGTGATCGGGCTTTTCTATGCCGTATACGCGCGGGTGTATCCCGCCGTACCGGGGCTTCCGGGGCTTCCTGGGCTTCCGGGGGTTCCGGGGGGGACGGGCCTGCTGGTCCTTAAGTTTGCGATGGCTTTGCTGTTGATTTTCCCATCGTCGTTCTGCATGGGCGGGACATTGCCAACGATGGGTCAGTACCTGATCCGATCGCGCGAGACATTCGGGAGAACCTCTTCACTGATCTACAGCATCAACACCTTCGGTGCCGCTCTGGGCGTGCTCGCCTCGGTGTTTGTTCTGGTGCCAAAGTTCGGATATCGGTTGACGTATCTCACAGCCATGGCGCTGTCGGTTCTTGTCGGGGTGGCGTCGTGGTGGCTGTCGCGTCGTGGTATCAACGTCAAAGTAGCCAGGCATGACTCAAACAAAGACAAAGCCCCACCGCGCGATCAGGCTGTCGAACAAGTAACGCCGCACGGGCTTGGGCGGTGGGCCATCGTGGGCTTGTGTTTCATGTCGGGGTTCGGCGTGCTGGCGTTGGAGGTCTTGTGGACCCGGATGTTCGCACAGGTCCACGCCAACTCGGTGTACACGTTTGCGGTGGTGCTGGTGGTGGTGCTGATCGGTTTGGCGATTGGCGCGGGGGTGAGTTCGATTTTGTCGCGGCTGAAGGTTTCGCCGGGCACGTTGATGGGGGTGTTGGTCACGGCAAGCGGCGCGGTGCTGGTGATCGGGCCGACGATGTTCATGGGGGCGACCGATGGCATGAAGCCTTTGACCTCGCTCGAGTCTTGGCCTTCTTACATGCTGCGCATCTTCGGCATGGGCGTCGGCGGGATAGGGGGCGTGGTGGTGGTGCTGGGGACGGTGTTTCCTTACATCATGAAAGTCGAGGAGCGTTACGCGGATCAGCCTGGGCGGGCGCTGGGCGGTTTGCTGGCGGCCAACACGCTGGGGTCGATACTCGGGGCGATGCTGTGCGGGTTTGTGTTTCTGCCGTGGCTGGGGATGTGGGGGACGATGCGATGGATCGCGGTGATGTATCTGGTCGTGTCGCTGGTGGTGTTGCGGGGTTGGCGTCCGGGGATCAACGCGTGTCGGTTCGTGGCGGGGGTGATGCTGGCGATGGCGTTGATGGTTCTTGACCCGTCACATCTGCCGACGACCAGCGGGCCGGTGAGAGGCGGAAGCCATGAGGTGCTGCAGACATGGGAGGGCAGCGACTGCACGGTCGCCGTTGTCAAAAACGACAGCGGCACGATCGCCATCACGATCAACTCCGCCTACGCGCTCGGCTCATCGGGTGCCTATGTGGATCAGTTCAACCAGTCGGCCATCCCACTGGACATCTATCCCCAAACCCGCAGCATCTTCTACCTCGGCTTGGGGACCGCGGTCTCGGCGGGGGCGTCGCTGGACCCATCGCAATTCCCAAACATCGAGCGTGTCGTTGCGGCGGAGCTTGTGCCGGAGGTTATCACCGCGGCGAAGAAATACTTCACCGATGTCGATGGCGAGGACCTGACGGGTGGGATTTTCAAAGACCCGCGCGCGACCGTGCTTGCGGTGGACGGGAGGCAGTATCTTCGTGTGACGCGGGAGCGGTTCGACATGGTCAACGCCGACTTGTTTCTGCCTTACCGTCGTGGGGCGGGCAGCCTTTACAGCCTTGAACACTATCGGGCCGCGGGGCAACGGCTCAACCCCGGCGGGGTGTATGTGCAGTGGCTGCCGATGTTCCAACTCACGCAGTCCGAGTTCGGCATCATCGCTCACACGATGCTCCAGGCGTTCGACCGGGTCACGATGTGGCGCAACAATTTCACGCCGGGCCACGAGATCGTCGCGCTGATCGGCCAGAACGAGCCGGCCCCCATCCCCGCCTCGCCGCGATCGTTGCGCGACGACATGCTCAATGTGGTCGAGGTATTGCAATGGAGCACCACCACGCCCGAGATGCCGGTGCCCGAGTCGCCAAGCATCACGTTTTTCTATGCGGGCAACCTCACTGCGGCCGAGAAACTCTTCGAGAGATACCCGATCAACACCGATGATAACCCGCTGATCGAATACCAGACGCCCCGCACATTCCGGCAAAACGCCAGACAGCGTGTGATCTGGTTCGTCGGGCCGAAGCTCACGGACATGATCGATAAAATCTTCGCGTTGAGTCCGGTCGAGACAGACCCGGTGCTGGCCAATCGGACGCGGGCGAATCGTCTCCTGGCGCAGGCGGGAGAGGCGTTCCACAAGTCGATGGTGCACCGCGCGATGGACGAGCCTATCGAAAGTCAACACGAGTGGCAGCGTTTCATCGAGCTGTGGCGAGCGGGTGCGGATTAAACTACGAGCGACCGGCGAGCGGTTGGGTGTGCTGGGTATGAGCATCCATCCCATGTCGATTCAGAGACGGGTGACTCAATTCGCTGAGGTCTTCGCGTTGCCTTGGATCTCGGTCAGTGCCGCTCTGGCGGGTTCGTGGAGCTTGGCGTTCGGGTCGGTATCGTCAGCCAGGAGTTTGTTGAGCGGACCAACGGCTGCCGCCGCGAGTTTGCCGTATTTCCCCAGCGTTTCGATGGCGGTGAGCCGGGGGTTGCCCCCGGAATTGCCGAAGGCATCGGGGTCCTCTACCGCTTTGATCAGCAGCGGGATCAGCGTCTTGCCTTGTGGGTCAAGCTCGTAGCCCAACTTGATCGCCGCGGAAACCTCTGAGCCACTCAACTCAGGGGGGTTGTTGACCATCTCGACCAGCAGCGCCAATCGCTTTTGCGGGTCTGACTGGTTTGCCTCTTTCACCGTGTTCAAAGCCCGTCGTTGAATCTGGCCACTGGTGTTCCGCTCTTGGGTGGCTTTGATCAAAGCATCGAGCATGACTTCACTTGCAACGCCGACTTTGTTCATGGCCTCGACCGCGGATTCACGCACCCAGGGGTCCGGGTCCACGGCAACCTTGGCCAACTGTGGCCCGACCTGCTTGGCGCTCGACCCGTAAGGCGTGAACACCTGACACGCCAGGTTCCTGATCCACGGGTCTTCATCCTCAAGTCGTCTTTCGATCAGCGGGAACTGCTCCTTCAGGAACGCTATGCCCGCTCCGTCCTTCTGATTCTCATAGACCTTCTGTGCTTCGATCATCGTTCGTACAGCGGTGGCGCGGACGCGCCAATCCGGGTCATCGAGCTTAGATAGCGCCGTCACGATCGCCTCACGACCTTTGCCGGCTATGCCTTGGGCAACCATGATCCTGTAGAACACCAGGTCGTTACCCATCTCGCCCAGCAGTGTGTCGATGGGTTGATCCGTGTACGACTTCGTGATGGCCTCACGATAGTCCTCCTCCGCATTCTGCACCATCATGGACGTGTCGACATCCTGCGGCAGGTACCGCGGGTCGATCGTCTGGGCATGGTGAACGGGACGGGGGGCCGGCAAGAGCCAGCGGTGGGTGTAGTCGAGGCCTGCGTCGATCCGGTTGTTGCCGGTGCCCTGGCTCTGTGTGGTGACCGCCAGCACGTTGGGGCCTTGTTTGAGCAGCTCGAACACGTTGTCCCTCAGAGGGACCTTTGCGTAGCCGCCGCGCTGACCCCGCTCGATGTCGACAATCAATTGACCGTTGAGATAGACCCGTGTCGTGGTGGTCCGGACGGATTGCACGAGTGCGCGGAAGTGTGCGCCTTTGAGGTCGTCGAGATTATCAATCACGAAAACACACCGCGCAGCGAGCGGGCCGTTAGTATTCGGCTCGCCCCGTTTGGCCTGGTAGCGCGTGTAGATGCCCTGGTCTGAACTATTCCACGAGTTATCGTCGAAGCCGGGCCGGTACCAGCCTTCGTCCAGCGGTGCCGCGGGTTCGTAGAGCTTGCTCTTCCACGTGGGTGGTGTCTTCTGTAACGTCGGCACCAGCGGCACCCAATACGTCGGCCTCATGGAGGGCGTGCCGTTGAGTTTGTTTCGAAGCGTGACGACTTCCGGATACCAGGTTTGCGGGGTGAGAGACTCGAGATTGTTCACGACATCAGCGACCTTTTCACCGCCCTTCATCAGCCACTGATCGCTCTCACGGCCGACACGCTCCGCGGCGCGGGCGATGTCGGGGTCGTCGCTTGCGCCTATCGCGGTCTGGAGCGCTTCGAGCTGGCACTTGGCGTGGTAGGGCGCGCCGTTATCCATGTTCGAGATGATCTCACCCGCCAGGTAGGCCGTGGCCTTGTGGGTAAACGCACGCGCCGACTTGAGCTGCACGAACCAGCGCAACTGCTTCTCGTCCTTGAGTGTGGCGGGATCGATCGAGGCCAGCGTCTGATCGCACTGGCTCCACCGGCGAGCGACATAATGATCGCGGGCTTCCTTCAATTGGCCTGTCAGGTCGGCGTCGATGCCGAAGACGCTGTGCGGTGCCCCGGTAATACGGAGCTTTTTCATCGGCAAGGTGTAGACCAGGGCCAGGCCGCCGGTGCAGAACGCATTGCCCCCATCGATGTAGGCACTGCCATCGAATCGCTTGAGCGCCTCAAAGTAGGGCAGCAGGACCATCCCGCCGTACCATTCGTGGATCAGGTTGTAATACCACGATTGATAATCAAGAAACGTCCGCAGCTTTTCGGGCGCGGCGGCGGCGACGCCCAACGGCCCCCACATGATCGAGAGATACCCGCCGGTGTGGCCCTGCTCCCGTGCGAAATAACTGTCGCCCGCGGATTGGCCGAATAACCGCGCGACTTCGTCTTCTCCCTCAACGTGAAAGAGCACAGCCGCCAGCGCGTCTTTGCCGTTGCTGCCCAGTCCCGGCCAGGGCTGATGGTCGCCGTAGGGCACGCACCCCAGACCCGCGAACCGCCTGAAAAAACCCAGCGCCTTGTTTAAGACCGATTCATCGACCTGAGCCCCGGCTTCTTTGGCCAGCACCAAACCCAGCGTACACGCCAGGCCCGCCTGGTTCAGCGCGCCGTAACCGCCCGCCGGTGCGCCGTGCCCCCATGACCCGCAGACCATCTGCCCCGACTCGGTGATCTTGACGCACTGCTGGATCGTCGGGAGCACCGTGTCGTCTCCCGTTGCCAGGTAATACTCCGACATCAGGATCAGGCCGTAGCCCAGCTTCCAACTGTTCATGTCTTTCGTGTAGTCGTGCGTCATGGCGTTGTAGGCACAGCGTCTCGCGGCATCGAGGTACTTCGGGTCATCCGATGCAAGCCAGAGCAGGCCCGCGTTGTAGCTGCCGAAGTTGGAGTCCGATCCCACCAGGCCGGCTGAGGTCTGCACGTCGAGCAACGCTTGACACGCGTGCTCGAGTAGGATTCTGGACTTGTCGCAGCGGTCGGGCCATGTCGGTGAAAAGCCGCCCAGCTTGGGCAGGTCAAGTACGACAACCATCGGCTTCATCTTGCGCAGCATATCCAGCCGTAACGGATCGCCCGACACCTCGGCTTGGCCGATCGTATCGCCCAGCAGCTTGCGGTGGTTCGTCTCTGCATTGAACATCTTGCCATTCGCGCCGACGATGACGTCGCCCAACTCAAGTTTCTGCCAGGCGGGTGAGTCTTCCTGAATCTGCGTGACCACGAACTGGTAGCCTCGCATCCACGCGCGTGCGCCGGTCGGGCCCATGTTCATGGCACAGTCCCGGATTTGCATGTGCGGGGAATACGTCACCGCGTAGCCCGCGCTCCCGTCTTGCCCGGGGTCGGCTGCCCGTACCCCTGCACCGGCGAGGCCGGCCATGATCGCGGCAACCACAAGCCCCATCCGGTGTTCATAACAGAATGTCCGCATCCACATGCTCCTTTATTGTCCGCATCGATCTGGCCATTGATTTCACAGGAAACGCTCGATCATCACGCTTCATTTTTTGAGGTGATGTGCATGATCCGATCCGCGCAGAGCTGGGCAAGCATGATCGGCACCCCTCCCTGCGCGATGCCCGCTATGATCTGTTTATGGATCACCGGCCCGCCCGATGCGCCGGCGTTCGGGCAGGACTGTTCGTCGGGGCCATTTTGTTTCGCGGGTCAGCGACAGAGTTATCGCACACATTTGAGGACTACTTCGCCAGGGCTTTGGGCATCAGGTACCTGTCGTTTTTATTGCTATTGATGGCCCATGTGGCCGAGTCATTGATAGACCGATTGGTGACATTGAACGTGTGAACACTGCCGTCGCCATCGACGAAGTTAATCGGCGCGGGGGCCAGTGTGGGGTCCGGTGGGTAGAACAGTGGGGGGATACCCAGTCGGTGCCCGGGATGGGAATTGATGGGTCCGCCGCCCTCGCCATAGTCGCCCTGGGGTGAGGGGTGGCCTGCGACAGTCCCGGCGCTGAAGTAATTTGTACCGCCGTAGTTAAGATTGCCGAACGCCACATCGGACGCCAGGTAGCCGAACTTCAACCCCACGGGATTGTGGGGCGACCAGAGAGTGTTCACTCGCGAGGACACCACATTGGGGTCACTGGTCGAGAACCTGAAAATCTTCTGGTTGGCATTGTTGGTCACATAGAGCATGTAGTTAGACAACTGGACTTTGTCGGGGTTGTCCGGGCCGGTGTGGTTATCGAGATCGCCCTCTGCGAAAAAACGGGTGGCCAGCGGGCACTTCATGGTGCGATCGAGTGTGCCCCCGAGGTATTCACGGTACGAATCACGCAGGTCGCGCGTCGTGGGGGTGTTTTTCAGCCACTGCCAGGACCTTGGCCAGTCGGCGCCAGCCGACCAGTCGATCAGGTCCGTATTGGGTCGAGCAGCGGTGGGGTAATATCCCGCGTAGTCCTGGGTATAAGTGGTCATGGCGACCGCGATGCCGCGCAGGACCATCTTGCACTTGAGCACCTTGGCCTTGTAGCGAGCCTCGCCGATCGCCGGCATCAGGATCGCCACGAGCAGCACGATGATGGTGACGACCACAAGAAGTTCGAGAAGCGTAAAAGCTCGCTTACCCGCGGCGAGTCGCTCGGCAAGGCGTGTGGCTTTACGCATGTTCGTGGTCCCGAAAGTTGGGTGAAACCGAACTAAAAGGCACCGCATCCTATTCAGCATGCAGTACCGTGAGGAGGAGGTTCAAACCAAGGCGCGACGACGGCGGCCGGCGATCAACAGGCCGCCCACGCCCAGCAGCGCCAGCGAAGCGGGTTCGGGAACAGAGTTCACATTGGCGTTCAGTGTGATGTTGTCGATACCGTTCCAGTTCCCACCGGAGTTACCTGTGGTGAAAAGCTCAATACGAAATGTTGTGGCAACAGAAATATCCGTGTAAGCACTCAGATCGAGGTTGAACGACGACCAAGTACTATTGCTACCACCGGGAACCAGGAAGGTACCGATCCTATCGGTCGTGGAATTATCGATCGTGCCGTCCACAAGTGTCGAGTAGATGTAGTGCGAGACACCTGCGCCACCCGTGTAATTGATGCCATCGAAAGTCAGCGAGATAAAATCCAGAGATTCACCACCGCCCGGCGTGACCGTAAAAGTCAACGTGTCGCTATCGAATAGAACGTCATCGACCAGCGATTGGTAGCTGTAACGGAAATACTCAGTCGTGTTGTTTGTTTCTGCAGCAGTGGCGATCCCGGGAAGCCAGATCGCGGTGACGCCGACGTTCATATCCGCGCCAACGCTCAGGTCGGTAGCAGTCACGCTCGATGTATCTTTCGAAGCGTATGGCGTGACATCTTCAAAGTTGTACAACGCAATAATCTCAGCGTTTACCGAGCCGACGAAGATGGCTATGAAGGTGCAAGCCAGTAGGGTTTTTGTGGTTAGATTCATGGATCTTCTCCTGATTCAAATTGAAGAAAAATAAAAATTAACAACCAAGTCAATCATGATGAGTTACGACGACGGCCGGCGATCAACAGGCCGCCCACGCCCAGCAGCGCCAGCGAGGCCGGTTCGGGGACGACGTTCACCGCGATCCCGTCAAGGGTGAGCCGGGAGCCGTATTTCCCGTTGTTAGGCCCGCTGGTGTTCAAAAACTCGTTCGCCTGTACCGTGACGTCAATCCTGCCATTGGCGTTGGACTTGAGGCCGAATTTGATGCCGGGCTTCCATGTGGTGAAATTCGTCTGACTGCCTGCAGTGGTGAACGTCGTGAGTGGAGTGCCTGATGCGGAAGTTCCTTCGTAAAACGTGTGGGTCACTTGGCCGGAGCCAACGTTGTACGTAAAGAAGCTCACGTCATAGTCGGTATTGGGAAGAAGCCCGGTGAGGCTTACTGTAGCCGTGACGGCATTGCCCGTCGTGGTATAACCGTCACCGTAGAACTGCACGAAGTCGTTCATCAGGTCTCCCGCGGTGGCATTGGCACGCCAGCGATTCGCATTAAACTGATTGGCGTTGGTCGTCGTGATGTCGAACGTGATCCCATTGTGTGTCACGTTGTAGGATTTAGCAGTCGTCGCTGGCACGCTGAGGAAGCCGGCCTGGGTGACGTATTGCGCTCCCGGGTCACCGCTGGAATCCACATCAAAATCTATGCCCGCCGTGATCCCGCCGCTGAAGTAGGTGGTCGGGTTGAACGGCACGATCTGGGTGATCGTGGCGGCGTTGGCCGAGGCGACGAAGGCGACAGCGACGACGAGAGCGAAAAGGGTTTTCACGGTCAGTTTCATCTATGTTCTCCTGCATGAATGCTGGCGGATTAAGAAGTCTTGTGGAAGTCCATCTCATTGGGTCGTGTCTAGGCACGGCGACGGCGTGCGCCGATCAACAGGCCGCCCACGCCCAGCAGCGCCAGCGAGGCCGGTTCGGGGACTTCACGGATCTGCAGCGCCGTGATGACATCCCAACTAGGGTCATTGATGACGAGCGCGGCCTTGCCGCTGCCGTCGGCAACGACACCGGTCCAGTACCAGAAGTCTGCTTTGTTTGCATTGGTGGGGCTGTCATACGCATCGACATAGACATCGGTGCCGGTTGAGTTCAACGAGCCGGTGTAGTCGCTGGGGTTGACGCCTTGGAAAGAGGTTGGGCCCCATGCGAAAGCTGCGAAGCCTGTATTTGCGCCATCCATGTATACGAGGATTTCGTACGGTGTATTCAGGCTCAATCCTGTGAGGGTGAAATTCGAAGTTTGCCCCGTGTCTCTTGCACCATAAATGCCGCCAGTCTGGATCTGATCGTCGCCATAACTTTGAGTCCCTTTGCCAACACTAGCACCTGCGCTGACCGTAAAGGTGAAACCAACGGTTGTGGTGGTGCCGGTTGAATCGACCATGTTCGTTGCAGAGTAAGCGTTAATCACATTCCAAGTCTGCGTTCCCTGGTCCCAGAGGCCGTATCCGGGATTGGTCGTTGTCGAAGCCGCAGCGCCAGCGCCGTTGAACTTCACGTTGATCGTCGCGGCGTGTGCCGATCCGACGAAGGCGACGGCGGTGGCGAGAGCGAGAAAAGTTTTCGCGGTGAGTGTCATCTTTGTTCTCCTGCATGAATGAATGATGGCGGATAAAAAAGGCTTGTGGAAGTCCATCTCATTGGGTCGTGTCTGGCCACGGGGGCCGTCGGAGTATTGCAGGCTACCTGTGCTGTGTCGTGCGATTCATCATGGTCCTCCTGTTCATGGAAATGGGAAAAAAGCACGGTCCTGAAAGGTGAGTAGGTTGTGGCTGGACCCGTTTACCGATATGGGCGGGGCCTCAGGTTTCAGGTGCTTTTCTTCAAGTGATATAGGCGCTCTCCAGAGGGGACGCAATTATTGCACGTTGACAGGATAACCCACCTTGATTTAGTTTTCATGCCAAAGTATTATGGAATGATGACAATTTTGGGTTTGGCGGCATAAAAATGCAGGATAGCTTCAGAGTTGCCGTCGCCCTTCGGATCGACCTGCCTTACCCGCAGAACCAGGGTGTGTTTGCGGGGGTGCATGCTTTTTCGCGCGAGCATCCGCGCTGGAAATGCATCATCGACGAACGGCCGGATAAATCCTTTGTCAATCCGGTCGGGTCCTACGGGCGTTACGACGGCGTCATCGGACGCGGGAATCTCGAGCGTGTCAGACAGTATGAAGAACTCGGCTTGCCCTTCGTCAACACCATGGGCGGTATGGTGGACGATCCCGATGTGTTCGGGGCCTACATTGACACTCGACGCACCGGTGAGATGGCGGCTGAGCACCTGATGGAACGCGGGTTCCAAAGGCTGGCGTTTTTAGGCATGGATGACCTGCCCCATTACCGAGCGATGGGCGAGTCCTTTTCCCAGACGGTCCAAGAGTGGGGCCGAGTGTGCGACAAGCAGCATGTCGATTCGGGCACGCACAACATCCCGGATTACTGGCTGCTGGCACGCGAGCAGTTCGAGCCGTTTCTCGATCGTCTCACGCCGCCGGTGGCGATCCTGACCATCCTGCCGTGGGCGGCGAGGATGCTGATCACGCTCTGCGAGAACCGAGACTGGCGGGTGCCGCAGCAGGTGGCTGTGATGTGCATCGACGACACCCGCACGGTGCTGGAGTTCCCACCGCAGATCACGTGCGTGGACTGCAATTACGAGCGGGTTGGATACGAAGCGGCGTCGCTGCTGGACCGGATCATGACCGGCCGACAACTGGGCGACAGGCGTGTGATCGTCCCGCCCAAGGGCATCATCACGCGCGAGTCGACCGACTTCTTCGCGGTAGAAGACGATGTCGTGGCCGAGGCGTTGAAATACATCTCAAGCCACCCGGCCGAGCATCTTGTCGTGGAACAGATTGCCTATGCCCTGGCGGTTTCACCCCGCACACTCCAACGCCGGTTCAAGCAGGCGTTGGGTCGGCCGGTCGGGGATGAAGTACGAAGACTCCGCATCGAGTTGGCCAAGCGCATGCTCAGCGACGAACAGTTCCTCGTCCGTCAGGTTGCACAGGCCACCGGGTTCAACACGTCCGCCAACCTGGCGCAGGTCTTTCAACGCGAGCTGGGCATGAGCCCCAATCAATACCGCAAAAAAATCCTCGGCAAATGACCCGGCAAGGCCGCGGCGCGTATGCACGTTTACCCTGACAATGGTCGACCGTGACTCGACATCCGTTTTGAAAGTGTGGATGTTTGCCCGCGCGATGTCCAGGCAATCGCGTCCGGGCATACATCATCACGCAATCAAACAAGAACCGATCGGCATGGGCCACAAGCGTCCGAACATACTTTTAATCATGGCCGACCAGTGGCATCACATGAACTTTGGCTTCCGCGGTCAACCCGATGTGATAACGCCCAACCTGGATCGCCTGCGGTCGCAGGCCATCGATTTCACGCACGCCTATACCCAGAACACTTTCCGCCTGCCCAGCCGGGCATGCATCCTGTCGGGTCAGTATGTCCGCACACATCGTCAGTACGGGTTCACCGGCTTGTTCGATGAGCACACGCCCAGCCTGCCACGGTCGCTGCAAGCGCATGGGTATCACACGTTCCACGTCGGCAAGTTCCACTGCAATCCCTACGGCGATCGCCTGGGCTTTGACGAGTTCATCCCGACCCTGCCCGAGGACATGTACCAGGCCACGGACCCGCAGCGGACTTACGCAGCCTGGTGTCGGCAACGCGGCGTGGGATGGCCACGCTGCACACACTACGTCACACCTGTCTGAGTTTTCTGGCCAACAGGGGTGCGATGCCGCTGGTCCAGGTGCAGCAATTCGCGGGGCACCGCGACATAAAAATCACGATGGGCTATGTGCACACTCTTGTCACCGACCTCAGTCGGACAATGGTCCATGTGGATTCCAAGCATATGACCGAAAGCGGCCAGAAGAAGACCGCTTGGGCAAAAACTAGGAAAGGCTCTCCGTCACGTTGCCGGAGGCTCGTCACAACTCTTTGTCTGGAAAGGACAAGGACATGGCTCGTAAAAAGAATCGTCAAGTACACCCGAGAGGATTCGAACCTCTGACCTTCTGCTCCGGAGGCAGACGCTCTATCCAGCTGAGCTACGGGTGCGACTTGAATTAGGGTAGTGGTCAAGTGGCCGAGTGGTCAAGTGGCCCAGTGGTATTGCGGTCCGTGGCCGGTGTCTTGCACGATGCGTGACCGGAGATGATCCACGGGACGGCTTAGTTCATCGACATGTGGTCGGGCAGGTCGTTGGGGGTGAGTTTCTTGGCTAGGCTCAGCGTGTTTCTTGTCTGGCGGAGTTTGTTTTCCAGGTAGTTGCTGCGGGACTCGGCCTGAGAGTCGGCGAGCATCTCGTAACGCTGCTCGACGTTTTCACACATCGCCATGAGTCCCAGGTCGACGAGCGCGATCGTCGGTGTTTCCTGCGTGACAAAACGCTGGATGGAACTGACGGAGGTCAGCTCGGCCAGCAGCGGGTCGTTGAGGAGTTCTTCGAGGCGTCTGCGGTGGTCGGTGAGGTCGATCTCCATCGTGCCGGCGTGCTCGATCGGTTCGAGGTACGCCTGGCGGTAGGGGGTCGAGGCGACCTCCTCGACCAGCCTTGCACGGCAAAGCCCCTGTAACAAAATGTTATATCGTCCGTCCGGGAGCTTGTCGTGCCTGGCGATGTACCCCACGCAGAGATACGGTCGGATCGGCGGCGTGCCCTCGTAGTCGCGCCGCCAGGCGTTGCCCTCGAACGTCGCCATCGCGATCAGCCCGGCCGCGTCGAGCGCATCACCGACCATCGCACGGTAGCGGGGCTCGAAGATGTGCAGCGGTGCAATCGCGTGGGGCAGCAGCACGCAACCCGGCAAGGGGAAGAGCGAGATCGGCTGGTCGAAATCAATCGTGACCTCGTCGCTCATACACGCAATTGTAGGAGGGTTTGAGCGTGGGCGTCGCGTGATGTGCAAAAAGAGATCAGCCCGGGTGAATCAACTACAATCGGCTTCCATGTCCATTGAGCGTCCCAATCTTGTCTTCGTCTTCTGTGATGAACTGCGTCAGGCTGCGCTGGGGTGCTACGGACAGGACCCCGTGACCACCCCGAACCTCGACCGATTTGCGCAACAGTCGCTCGTGCTGACCCATTGCGTGAGCAACCAGCCGGTCTGCACCCCTTACCGTGGGATGCTTTTTACCGGCCGTTACCCGTATGCCACGGGCCTGTATGCCAACTGCAACAGCCTATCGCCCGTGGCCTTGCGTGACTCGGAGCGTTGCCTGGGTGACGTGCTCTCCGAGCAGGGATACGCCCTGGGATACCTCGGCAAGCTCCACCTGCACAAGCCGACCGAGGCCTGTGCGAGATACGGCGAGGGGCCGCGCAGCGACGGCAAGGTCTGGGACGCCTACACCCCGCCGGGACCCGCCCGCCACGGCTTCGACTTCTGGTACAGCTACGGCTGCTGCGACCGCCATTTCGATCCCCACTACTGGACCGGCGACGCGCCCGTCGACCAACCCGTCAAACCCGGTGAGTGGTCCGTCAAGCACGAGACGGATGTCGCGGTGGAGTATCTCCGTAACACGGGAGGACGGTACCGTGACCCGGGCAAGCCGTTCGTACTGATGGTCTCACACAACCCGCCGCACATGCCCTTTGACCAGTTACCCCAAGAGTATGCCGCGCCGTTCCGTGACATGGGCGTGGGTGAACTGCTCAACCGCCCCAATGTGCGGTACCGTGACGGTCGCAAGGCCCAGCGCGACGCCGCCAATTACTTCGGCGCGATCCTCGGTATCGACACGCAGTTCCAGCGCATCCTCGACGCCCTCGACGAGCGGGGGTTGGTTGACAACACCATTGTCGTCTTCACCTCCGACCACGGCGAGATGATGCACAGCCACGAACGCATGGGCAAGAGTGTCTGGTACGACGAGTCGCTGCTCGTGCCGTGGCTGATCCGTTGGCCCGGCCACATCAAGGCTGGACACGATGACCTGCTCTTTGGCGCAACCGACATCTACCCGACCCTGCTGGGGCTGCTGGGGTTAGGCGGGGCCTGCCCATCGACGCTCGAGGGCGACGACCGTTCCTCAATCTTCCTGGGCCACGGCGGTCAACGCCCGACGAGCGCCTTCTATCTCTTGCCTGACGCTTCGAACGTTCCCGGACCCCGGGGTTTTATCGAGGCACGGGGCCTGCGGACCCACACGCACACATACATCCTCGGGCGCTACGGGGAAGGCCGGGAACACACCGTGCTGCACGACAATGTGTCGGACCCTTACCAGTTACGGAATGTTGCGAAAGAGCAACCCGAGCGGGTAAACACGTTACGTCTGGAGTTGGAATCCTGGTTGAAAAAGACACGCGACCCGTGGCGGAAAATCAGGGTGTGAAGCGCTCTGGTCGGGGACGACAACTCAAGCATGTGAGTCGGGCCCCGGGTAAGGTGTGGCCAGTTCTTCGCGGCCCACCATCAACGTGCTATTTACACGCTCGATCAACGTATCCGCAGTGGTGGGCCTCGAAGACTCGGCACCACCATACCCCCGGCCCACGCTACATGCTTCTCCCCCTGCAAACCGGATCGGGCCTCACGATGAAAAAGACCTTCCTGCATCTCATCGCGGCCGTGACTTTGGCGTGCTTGTTTGCCGCGTGCCAGGTGGGTCTACCGCAAGCCAGCACGAACCATCAAGCGGATGGGGATTCAGATGAGGGACAGGATGCCGTGGTAAATCGCACCGCTGTTCTTGATATCGGCATCGGCGATGGTGAGGCCGACGCACATACCCACATTGCATTTCCGAATATCGACAGGGGCACACGGATGATCCAGGTCCGCACGCACCTGCTCGTGGACAAGGCCGCCCCGGTCGGGCTCAATTTTTTTGCGATCCAGGTCAACTTTCCAAACCACACCTGGGCACACGGTGGCCCACAGGTCAACACCGGGAAACAGTTGGCCAATTGGGGCGGGCTGGTCAGCCGCGGGGGTGGGTCGAAGGATTACCAGAAAGTAAACTGGGCGGAGGACCTGAAACTGATCGAATGCGGCATCGGTCAGCCCAACACCGTCAAATGTCCGTGGACGCTCAACACGCAATACATCCTCACCGTGCAGCGGGGCAAACAGGTGCAACTCCCGGCCGGTACGGATGCGCGTTACAAGGTCGAGGTCCCTGAGCGTGTCATGTGGGAATGGCTCTTCACCATCAAACCCGCCGGCGGGGGTGCGGAAGTCTACCGTGCGCTTCTTTACAATTCAGCCGACCACTTCAACAGCTTCTACCTTTGGAACGAAGCGGGCTACGGCTCCAAGGCAAACCAGCAGCACACCCGCTGGTCGATGCCCACCTACCGTGTCGAGGGCAGCGAGAAAGACGTGTCCCCCCCCGATTGGAAGAGGTTTTGAAAGAAAGGTGATGAAAGAAAGGTGCCAGGTTGAAATAAAAGTGTCAGGAACGGCGGATTTGTATCCACCAACCTTTATGGCGTTTTCGAGGGCTTGGGGGGGCGTTTTTTCTGTTCGGTCATGGTCAGTTCGGGGGCTTTCATGGTGACGGTGTAGCCGGGCGGGACGGAGGTGGTGAGGAAGACGGCTCCGCCGACGGTGGCGCCCTGGCCGATGACGGTGGCCCCGCCGAGGATGACGGCTCCGCCGTAGATGGTGGCATCGTCTTCGATGGTGGGGTGTCGTTTGCGTCCGCGCCACTGCTGGCCGCCCTTGGTGGAGAGGGCGCCGAGGGTGACGTTCTGGTAGATCTTGACGCGGTTGCCGATGGTGGTGGTTTCACCGATGACGACGCCCGAGCCGTGGTCGATGAAGAAGGACTCGCCGATCGTTGCGCCGGGGTGGATGTCGATGCCTGTTTCGTTGTGGGCGTACTCACTGATGATGCGCGGGAGCAGGGGGACCTCGAGTTTGTGTAGCTCGTGGGCAATGCGGTGGAGGAAGATGGCATCGACGCCGGGGTAGCAGAAGATGGTTTCATCGGTGCTGACGGCGGCGGGGTCGCCCTCGAAGGCGGCCTGCACGTCGAGCGCGAGCAACCGACGCAGTTCGGGGATGCGTTCGAGGAATTGACGTGTGACGAGGTTGGCTTTGGTGTCGCAGTTCTCGCAGGCGTCGCCGTGGCCGTCTTGTTTGCGGTTGGCTTCGTAGCGCAGGGCCTGGCGGACCTGTTCGTAGAGCGCTTCGCGGATCTGGGAGAGCAGTTCGCCGACGTGGAAGCGGACATTCTGGGAGGTGACGCGCTGGTCGTCAAAGAAGCCGGGGAAGAAGAGCTTGCGGAGCATCTCGACGACGCGGACGGTGTGCGATCGGCTGGGGAGGTAGGTTGCGTCGAGGTGGTGCGTACGGTCGTCGGCGTGGTAGCTCTGGACGACGGCGTCGACGAGTGGGTCGAGCGGTTCGGGTTGTGGCGTGTGGTTTTCCATCCGGATCACATCATAGCCATCATGGTCTGTGGTGAGTGTTTCTATGAAAACGGCCCACTCGTAGAGCGGGCCGGTGTTGAAGCGATCACTCCCCATCCACCTGGGCCGTTCGGTGTTTTTGCTCAAACCCCAATCAATAGGTGGGTGCGATCCCCGCACGTCCCGGCCGTCCACTCAGAGGAGGCATGACCATCGCGTGGGTGAAGGCTCCCTTGGGGTTTTCATAGGGTTGAGCAAAAATAGGTCACCGTGATCGAACCCCGCAGACGAGAAGCAATCTTGACTTGTCAACGGTCATCATTATACCACTCCAGGAAGTTTCTCCATACCCCGTTGGTCGCGGGTTCCGACCGGGGTCGGCGGGGGATTGGCCCTCACAGTAGAATCATGGGGATTGCCCGGATTACCCCACTGGTTTGACCCGTCGCGGCGTGCATGAACGAGACGACCAAGCGTTACCTGTTTCTGATCTTCCGGGCGCTCGTCGCGGTCGGCGGGGTGATGTACATCATTCTGACGATGACGTGGCACGATTCGGTGAAGGTGCCTGCGGGGCATCCATTGCTCTCGCAGCTTGGCTTGCCTGAAAAATCTCTGACGATGCGCGTGGTGGACGGGGACATCACCTCTGTTGATCCCACCGCGGTCTTATCACTCACTCTGGATAGGGCGTCGCTTCACCCGATCGAAGCCCGCATCACGCGCGGTCAACTCGGCGAGGGTCCGAACGACCTGCAGGCCCTGCCCGCCGTGACCACGGAGCTGCGCGGGGCGGACTGGCGTTACGCTCTGCTCGGGTTGTTGCTTGTGATGCTCATCTACCCGATCCTCACCTTCCGCTGGTGGATGCTCATGCGCGCAAGAGGCATGGACGTGACGGTGGGCAAGACCTTTTCGCTCACGATGGTCGGGTGCTTCTTCAACTACTGCATGCCGGGCACGACGGGGGGCGACGTGGTGAAAGCCTACTACGCGGCGCGCGGGTCGGGCCGACGGACCGACGCGGTGATGAGCGTTGTGATCGACCGTGTGCTGGGGTTGCTCGGTCTGGTGTGCGTCGCATCCGTGGCGGGGCTGTTCAAGCTCGACGACAAGGTCGTCCGTACGATCACGACCTACCTCTGGCTGAGCATCGCGGGGGTCGTGCTCTTTTCCGCGATCTATTTTTCACGCAGGCTGCGAAACAAGCTCGGTATCGACAAACTCCTTCCACGTCTGCCCGGCGGGGCGATGCTCCAGAAACTCGACGCCGCGGTGGTCGGCTACCGTGACCACAAGACGCTGCTGGGTTTCAACCTCCTTTTATCGATGGCGTTGCACACGTGTCTGGCGCTCAGCGCGATGGCGGCGGGTTATGCGCTGGGGATGCGCCGGCCGTTCGGGCTGGTGCTGACGGTGGTGCCGCTGGCGTTTCTGGGCGGGTCGCTTCCGATCAGCTACCAGGGCCTGGGTGTCATGGAGGTCATCGCGCGTCCGCTGCTCGTCGATCCGCCGATGTGTACCTTCAACCAGGTGGTCGGGATGCTGATGTTCGCGCGGTTTTACCAGATGTTCTTCTCACTCGTCGGCGTGATCTTTCTCCTGCGTGGCGATGTCCATTTACACCCACCCGTCGAAGCGGAGAGCTGAGGTCGGTCCATGCGTATCGACGTGCTGATCTTCGGCGGGGGGGTGGCGGGCCTGTGGCTGCTCGATGAACTGGTGCGCAGCGGGTACAGCGCGGTGCTCGTCGAATCCCGCGCACTGGGGGCCGGCCAGACCGTGGCGTCGCAGGGCATCCTCCACGGCGGGCTCAAATACACACTCAAGGGCGCCTTCAACAACGCCGCCAAAGAAATCAGCCAGATGCCCGCTCGATGGGCGGAACATTTGCGGGGTGAGCGCAAGCCCGATCTTTCCCGTGTCGTGATGCGCAGCGGCTATTGCCACCTCTGGCGGACGGGGTCGCTTTCGTCGCGCGTGGGTATGGTCGGCGCGCGGGTCGGGCTGGCTGTCAAACCGATCGCGCTGGAACAAAGCGATTGGCCCGAGTGGTTGAAGCACGGGGCGGGTGAGGTCTACCGCCTGGATGAACAGGTCGTCTCGCCGCCGAGCCTCGTGCGTGAGTTGGCTGTGCCTCACCTTGCCAGGACGGTCCATGCCCCCGAGCCTGTTAAGTGGATTGTTGCCGGTGAGGATGTGAAAAGTGTCCGCATCGGAGGCGTCACATTCGATCCTGCGTGCGTCGTGCTCTGTGCAGGCGAGGGGAACGAAGCCCTGCGCAATCAACTCGGCAAACCCTCGTCACTCATGCAACGCCGACCAAGACAGATGGTTCTCGTCCACAGCACATCCGGAAGAAATCTTCAGTGGGTCAACGGGCACTGCACGGACACTTCGCGCACTCGGCTCACCATCACGAGCGACAGGGATTCCATGGGTCGCGTCGTCTGGCAGATCGGCGGCGCGCCTTCCGAAGACGGCCCCGACTGGCCCCCCCGGAAATTGATCGAACACACCAGCCGTGAAGTGCGGGCCTGTCTGCCGGGGGTGGACCTGACAGGTTGTGAGTGGGCAACGTATCACGTCAACATCGCCGAGTCCGCCACGCCCACGGGACTCAAGCCCGACGGAGTGTTTGCCCTGCGCGAGGGCAACCTCGTCACCGCATGGCCGACGAAGCTCGCGCTCGTGCCCGTGATGGTTGAGCGTGTGATGGGTATGTTGGATCAACCGCAACCGTCGAGCCTCGAAGCACACCGTCAACCCGAACTTGAACGGGCATTGACCCAATTGCCCCGCCCCGCATTTGCCGACCCGCCCTGGGAAACCATCAGCCAATGGATGACTTGTCCATGAGTGCCCCGCACCCGTCATTGCCCGTCCCGATCCGCCCGCTCGGTCGCACGGGCCTGCGCGTCTCGACCGTCGGCTTCGGCGCCTTCAAGATCGGCCGAAACATCGGCGTCAAATACCCCCGGAAGTATGACCTGCCCGACGACAAGGCCGCCGAACGGATACTCAACACCGTGCTGGACATGGGCATCAACCTCATCGACACCGCGCCGGCCTACGGCTCGAGCGAAGAGCGCATCGGCAATCACATTGCCCACCGCAGGTCGGAATACATCCTCTCCACCAAGGTTGGCGAAACGTTCATCGATGGGCAATCGGCGTTCGACTTCACCGAGCGCGGCATCACCGCTAGCGTCGAGCGCAGCCTAGCCCGCCTGAAGACCGACGCGGTGGACATTCTTCTGATCCACTCGCGTGGCGACGATCTTGACATCCTTACCAAAAGCAACGCGGTGCCGACGCTCAAACGCCTGCGCGACGAGGGCAAGACCCGCTGCATCGGCATGTCCGGCAAGAGCCCCGAGGGCGCGATCGCATCGCTCGATTGGGCCGACGTGGTCATGGTCGAGTTCAACACCATGCGAACCGATCATCTTGATGCCATACAGCAGGCCGCGTTGCGCGGTGTCGGTGTCCTTGTGAAAAAAGCGTTGTACTCGGGCGCGCTCGACCCGCAAGACGCCCTTCGTTTTGTCCTTCAACACAAAGGCGTGAGCAGTGCCGTGGTCGGCTCGCTCAACACCGATCACCTCCGTGCGAACATCGAAGTGGCCGCCTCGGTTTAACCCACTAAGGGCGTGTGATCTCATCCCACTGCTTAAAGAAAATCGGTCACCACGATCCGGTATACTGGCCCGCGTTATCCGTGGAGATTTCAGCCCATGACCGCCGCACCGACCCTCAAGCCCGACACACTCTCGCCCCTGGCTGCGCTCGAACGCATCCCCACGATGGTCTGTGAAGATTCCAGGGCCGCTTCGCAGATGGTGGGCAACCAGATTGCACAGCTCATCAAGGAAAAGAACGCGCGGGGCGAGCCGGCGGTGCTCGGGCTGGCCACGGGGTCGACGCCCGTGAGTGTCTACAACCACCTCATCCACCTGCACACCCACGAGGGGCTGTCGTTCAAGAACGTCTACACGTTCAACCTCGACGAATACTACCCCATGCAGCAGCACGAACTGCAGAGCTACGTGCGTTTCATGCGGGAGCACCTGTTCGACCACATCGACATCCCCAAGGACCACATCCACATCCCCGACGGCACGCTGCCGATCGAGAAGGTTTACGAGCAGTGCGTGGCTTATGAAAAGAAGATCGCGGACCTCGGGGGCATCGACCTGCAACTGCTGGGCATCGGTCGCACGGGGCACATCGGCTTCAACGAGCCGGGCTCCTCACGCGAGAGCCGAACGAGATTGATCACGCTCGACAAGGTGACGCGCCTCGACGCCGCGGGAGATTTTTTCGGTGAGGAAAACGTCCCCCGCAGGGCGATCACCATGGGCGTAGGTACGATCATGAACGCACGGCGGGTCGTGCTCATGGCCTTTGGCGAGAACAAAGCGGCGGTGATCCGCGCCGCGGTGGAGGGGCCGATCACCTCGGCGGTGGCGGCCAGCTTCTTGCAGGAACACCCGCACGCCACGATCGTGCTTGACCGGGCCGCGGCCGATGAGCTGACACGCTACAAATCGCCCTGGGTGCTCGGGCCGGTGAAGTGGGAAAAGCGCACGATCCGCAAGGCCGTCATCTGGCTGGCGACGCACCTGGAAAAACCGATCCTCAAACTCACTGAAGAAGATTACAACGAAGCCGGTCTCCAGGACCTGCTCGCGCAGCACGGGCCGGCTTACGAGATCAACATCAACGTCTTCCGTGAGATGCAGCGCACGATCACCGGTTGGCCGGGCGGCAAGCCCAAACACGCCAAGAAGGAGGGCGACCCCGACCTCGAGCGCGACCGCATCTACCCCAAGCGCGTGATCGTTTTCTCGCCCCACCCCGATGACGACGTGATCTCGATGGGCGGCACGCTCATCCGTCTTGTCGAACAGGGACACGGGGTCCACGTGGCGTACCAGGTCTCGGGCAACATCGCGGTATTCGACTCCGACGCGATCCGTTTTGCCGACTTCGCCGCGGACTTCAACCACGAGTTCGGCATCGACAACAAAGCCTCTTCCGAGCTTGAACGTCACATCGAAGAATCACTCAAGAACAAGAAGCCCGGCCAGGTCGACAGCGACGCGGTGCAGAAGATCAAGGGCCTGATCCGCCGTGGCGAAGCCCGTGCCGCCGGTCGCTACTGTGGCATCCCGATGGAGAATCTTCACTTCCTCGACATGCCGTTCTACGAGACCGGCGTCGTCCGCAAGAAGCCGTTGAGCGAAGAGGACATCCAGATCATTGTGGACCTGCTTGAGAGGGTGAAGCCCCACCAGGTCTACGCGGCGGGCGACCTCTCCGACCCGCACGGCACGCACCGGACCTGTCTGACCGCTATCTTGAAGGCCATCGACCGAGTCAAGTCGCAGGCGTGGTACAAGGATTGTGAAGTCTGGCTCTACCGCGGCGCGTGGCAGGAGTGGGGGCCGGAGGCGATTGATATCGCTGTGCCGATCTCGCCGGTGGAACTGCTCCGTAAGCGCACCGCGATCTTCAAGCACCAGTCACAGAAGGATAAGGCCCTGTTCCCCGGCACCGATAAACGCGAGTTCTGGCAGCGCGCCGAGGACCGCAACCGCGCGACCGCCAAGGTCTACGACAAACTCGGTCTGCCGGAGTATGAAGCCATCGAGGGCTTCGTGCGGTGGAACGGGGAGCAGGTTTAGCCGCAGATGAACGCAGATGAACGCAGATAAAGACAAGAGACAAGAGACAGGAGTTTGGAGACAGGAGTTAGGAGTTAGAACTTGAAATCATGCACATTTAGCCCGGTCGCTTGCGACCGGTGACGCCGATCGCTGAGATCATCAATCATCATTCATCAATCATCAATGGATTTCTCTTCTTAACAACATCCATCATCCATGCATCAACAATCCCCCTCCCAGTTTGGTATCTGCAGTTGGTCGACGCACCCCAGGTCGCCTGCGGACCTTGCGGGTCGTATGAAAGAACTTGGTTTGAAAAAGGTGCAACTCGCGCTGCACGGCGTTTACAACGACCCCGCGACGTGGGGCAGTGTGAAGTCACAACTCGCCGACGAGGGCATGACCATCGTCTCGGGTATGTTCGGGACCAAGGGCGAGAATTACAAGTCGCTCGAAACCATTAGAACGACAGGCGGCTTCGTCCCCGACGAGCACTGGCAGGCCAACCTTGAAACCACCCGGAAAACCGCAGCCAGCGCCCGGGCGCTGGGCCTGACGATGGTCAGCACGCACGCTGGCTTCATCCCCGACAGCACAAGCGACGCACTCTTTCCCAAGATGGTCCAGCGCCTGCGCGAGGTCGCGGACATCTTTCGAGAACATCAACTCGACCTGATCTTCGAGACCGGCCAGGAAACCGCCGACGCACTCTGGCAGTTCCTCGACCTCCTCGACCGGGCCAACGTCGGCATCAACTTCGACCCGGCCAACATGATCCTCTACGACAAGGGCGACCCCATTGCCGCGCTCAAGAAACTCATGCCCCGCGTCAAGCAGGTTCACATCAAGGACGCTGTCCGCACCACGACCCCCGGCACGTGGGGCAAGGAAGTGGCCATCGGCGACGGCGAGGTCGATTGGAAAGCGTTTCTGCAAACCCTCGCCGAGCACAACTTCCGTGGGAATCTCGTCATCGAACGCGAAGCCGGCGCCGACCGCGTGGGCGACGTGCGCAAAGCCGTCGAGCGGCTCTCGGCGCTGATGGTTTAATAACTCAAACCGGGATTAACACAGAGGGCACAGAGAACACAGAGAAGAATCGAACCTGGAGTTATCCGCAGATTAATCAGATGACGCAGATTATTCAGAGAGGATTTCAAAGAGTTCGGGGTATTGGATTGAATCTGCGCAATCTGCGTAATCTATGGATCAGCTCTGTTGTCTTGCTCTCTGTGCCTCTGTGTCTCTGTGGTGAATATCTTTCACACACGCGGCAAGGATGATCGTACCTGCATGAACCAAGGCCCTTACACACCGCCGGTGTCGGATGAGTGGGACGCACAGCCCGTGTCGCCGAGCGCCCCGCGTCGGGCTGGGCTGATGCTCTGGGTGCTCGGCGGGCTTGAGGCGGTGTGTCTGGGATTCATGTCACTGATGATGTTTGCGACGATGGCGCTGCCGCCGACTGATCGTGACAAACTCATCCAGGAAGCCGCCAAGCAATACCAGGTCTCCACCGAAGCGGTCTCGAGGATGTTCGATGCGCTGCCGATGATGGGTCTGGCTTACATCGTGTTTGGTGTGCTGCCCGGGCTGGCGCTGGTCGTGCTGGGTTTTCTCGTGCGTAAGCCGGTGCGCTGGGCGGCGACGACCGCCATCGTGATCGTCCTGGCCCAGGCGATCATCACAGGGTTTCTGCTGCTCAACGCCGTCGCCAGCGCCGCGATGGGCGGCAACCCCGTCATGCTCACGGCCGGCGTCGTGATGTTCGGCACGCCACTGGCCATCATGGTCTACACGCTGACCCGGCTTTTTGCTTCCCGCAAGGCCGACACACGGTACTAGCCCCGTCGCAAGCACGGCATGAGCAGCCACCCCACACCAGCCGATCCTCCTCCCTTGTCGCCTCCGCCGCGAGCTTTTGCCCAGGGCGTCGGGCTGGTCTTACAGGTTGTTGGGGGTGTCCTGTTCATGGGCTCGTGCTGCCTGTGTTCGATGGGCTGGCTCTTCGACTCGCCGATGACATTCACGCAGTACGTACAACAGGCGCAGAGCGATGCGGTCGGGGCGTCGGTCGGCCCGCTCGCACAGGGGGCCAGGTCCGGCGTGATGCTGCTGGTGATCCCATCCACGGTCGCGGGGCTTGCGCTGGCGGTGTTCGGCTTGGGGCTTCAGAGTGAAAAACCCCGTGCGGCGTGGGGGGCGTTATCGGTCAGCGCCGGTTTGACCGTGGTGATGTTCTTCAGCGGCTACCTGCTCTGGAGCGGTGGGGCGGGGGTGGGTTGGCTGGTGTTGCACGGTGTGGTGCTGGTGGTGTCATTGGTGCTCACGGGGTTCTGCGTGCCGGCGCTTGTGCAGATTTTGCACGACCCGCCGCCGCCGGGTTTACAGAGTGTCACCGACGCGGAACTGGCTGAGATGGGTGTCGTGCCCGACGACTTGCTGGCCGCCAAAACCTCCGCCACCGAACGCGAAGTCGCCCGGCGCAAGGCCCGGATCGTCGCGGAGCAACGCAGGCTCGACGAGCTTGAGCGCAGGCTCGATCAGCGGAAGAACCCGCCCAATGATTAGTCCCGCACGAACCATTGGCTACAATACACGTATCTTTTGTTGATCGCCCAAGTTCGGTGATCGACCCTACACACAGGAGCCTTGCCCATGCGTCATACGATGAAAACGTACACCTTGATGGTGATGACGGTCCTTGCCCTTTGCGTGCCCGTATGGGCGGTGGACGAGGCTCACCGCACACAGGCTGAGGAAGCGATCAAGAAGGGACTGGATTACCTGCGGACGAAACAGAACGAGGACGGCTCGTGGACGCCCAAGCCCGGGCCGGCGGTCACCGCATTGGTGCTCAACGCGCTGCTTGACCAGCCCAACGCCTCGCTCGATGACCCTGCCACACGCAAGGCTTACGACTACGTGCTCTCGGCCGTCAAGCCCGACGGGTCGATCCAGAACGGCATCCTCGAAAACTACAACACGTCCATTGCCCTTAGCGCTTTCTCACGCCTCGCGGACCAGCCGGGCATGAAGGAGAGGATCAAGGCGGCGCAGGACTATCTCCGCAGCCTCCAGTGGCACAACCAGGCCGACCCCGATGGCGCTACGATCAACGAACAACATCCCTTCTACGGCGGCGCGGGCTACGGCGGTGAGGGCCGACCGGACATGTCCAACACCCAGATGATGATCCAGGCGCTCTACGACTCGGGTCTGGACTGCAACGACCCGGCGTTCCAGCGTGCGATGGTCTTTATTACGCGCTGCCAGGGCGTGAAGGAAAACAAGGAGTTCGGTGACAAGATCGTCAACGACGGCGGTTTCATCTATTCGACGAGTATTGGCAAGGACCACATCGGTGTGCCCGAATCCAAGGCCAGCCCGGACATGATTAAGGCCGGCGAGGCGGGTCAACCCGTCAGCGGCCTGCGGACCTATGGTTCGGTTTCCTACGCCGGCTTCAAGAGCTACATCTACGCCCAGCTCCCACCCGACGACCCGCGCGTCGCGGCGGTGCTCGACTGGGTCAAACACAATTACACACTCGACCAGAACCCCGGTCTGACCGAGCCGCAAAAACTCCAGGGCCTGTATTACTACTACCTGACTTTTGCCCGTGCCATGCGTGCTTGGGAGGGTGTGAGCAAGTCCCCGACGCTCACCACGGCGGACGGCAAGGGGCACGACTGGGCTCAGGAACTGATCGAAAAACTCACGAGCCTGCAGAAAGAAGACGGCTCATGGACCAACGAAGCCGACCGCTGGATGGAAGCCGACCCCAGCCTCGTTACGGCATACGCCGTGCTCGCGCTGCAACAGACGGTGCGGTGAGTGGTGAGTGGTGAGTGGATTTTATTTTGCCCGGTCGCTTGTGACCGATGGGCATATCCAATTCTGACATCATCAATCATCAATCATCAATGGCTCGGTTCTGACATCAGAGATTCTTCTACCCCTTACGCGCTGTCCCGCGCGATGACCTTGTAATCCTCGCGCTCGCCCCTTCCGGTCAGCGGGTAGTCTTTGCGCAGCGGGTGTGCGGGGTATTTTTCCCATAGGAGGATGCGCCGCGGGTCGGGGTGGTTGTCGAACCGGATACCGAACATGTCGAAGACCTCGCGTTCGGGCCACTCGGCGCCGGGCCAGAGGTCGCACGCCGAGGGGATGTGCAGGGCGGGGTCATCTTCGATGCCTGTCGTGTCGAGGGTCGGCTCGAGCATGACCTTGACGAGCAGGCGTGTGTTGTGCCTGGTGGATTCGAGGTTGTAGATGACCGCAAAACGTCCACCCCCACTTCCACTTCCGGGGGTGGGGTAGTTCAGGTAGTCCACGCCGTGGACGGTGGAGAGAAAGTCGTAGGCGCACCTGGGGTCGTTTTTGAGGAACGTCAGCACGTCGTGGAGGGAATCTTTGGGCACGACCAAGGTCGTCTGGCCGCGGAATTCGCCTGCCACGAGGCGTACGCCGGGGAAGTTTTCTTTGACAAGGGGCAGCGCGGGGTGGTTGAAGTTGGGCTTGGTCATGACACGGATTGTATCGGGCCTGAGCCGGGGATGAAACTTCGGGGCGGGTCGTGCGTCGAACGGGTTAGCCGCCGAAGAACGCGGATGAACGCCGCTGGGACCCAAACTGGAAACCCCACACGAAAGGGATGGTCATGGAACGACGAGCGCACACGAAGGGCTCTTTTTATTCGATGTTTCTTGCGATGTTGACGGTGATGATTTGCCAGGCCGCCGTGTTTGGCCAGGTGCTGATTGTGGTGGACCAACCGGATGTGATTCTTCGTCCGGTGCCGGTGCCCACGCCGCCGCCCACGACGACGGCCAATCCCCTTCGGCTCGACTCGCACCGCATCGAGGTGACGGTCAAGGGCCAGGTCGCCACCACGGATGTCGAGCAGGTCTTCTACAACACGTCCGGCCAGCGGGTCGAGGGGACGTACCTCTTCCCCGTGCCGATCGACGCCAAGATCGACAAGTTCACGATGGACATCAACGGCAAGCAGCAGGAGGCGGAGCTTCTCGACGCCGACAAGGCGCGGACGATCTACGAAAACATCGTGCGTTCGATGCGTGACCCGGCCCTGATGGAATACGCCGGCCAGCGTCTGTTCAAGGTCCGCGTTTTCCCCATCGAGCCCAACAGCAAGAAGACCCTGACACTCCGTTATACGCAATTGCTGCGCAAGGACGCGGGAGTCGTGGGGTACACCTACCCGCTCGGGGCCGACCGTTTTGCACCCGGGAGCGTCGGCGGCGTCAGCATCAAGGTGAGCCTCGAAAACCAAGGCGGCCTGGCCAACGTCTACTCGCCCTCGCACAAGGTCGAAGTGAAACAGCACGGCTCCGACGAGGCGGTGGTCGGCTACGAAGAACGCAACATGGCGACGCCCGTGGATTTCCAGTTGTTCTTCTCACCTGTCGACAAGGCCGACGAGCAGGTCGGCGTGAGCCTGTTGGCCTACCACGACAAGCAGGATAAGGAGGGCGGTTACTTCATGTTGCTGGCCTCACCGACGTGGCAGGCAGCGAAGAACAAGGCGGTCTCGCAGGATGTCATCTTCGTGATGGACACCTCCGGCTCGATGGCCGGCGAAAAACTCGAACAGGCCAAGGCCGCGCTCAAGTTCTGCATCGAGAACCTCAACAAGGGCGATCGGTTCGACATCGTCCGTTTTTCAACCGAGGCCGAGCCGATGTTCGGCTCGCTTTCACCCCTGAATGACTCGAATAAGACCAAGGCGTTCGATTTCATCAACAACCTCAAGCCCATCGGGGGCACCGCGATCTACGATGCCCTGCACACGGCCCTGAAAATGTCCGAAGACGCGACCGATGCGGACAAACGACCCTGCAACATCATCTTCCTCACCGACGGCAAGCCGACCGTCGGGCAGACAGACGAAGAGGCGATCGTGCAATCGGTGTCTACCGTCATCGGCCGCCAGCCAAGGGTGCGCACGCCCCGCGTCTTCTGCTTCGGCGTGGGCAACGAACTCAACACCCACCTGCTCGACAAGGTCACCGAGGCGACCAGGGCGGTGAGCCAGTACGTCGTGCCGGGTGAAGACATCGAGGTCAAGGTTTCGTCGTTCTATTCCAAGCTCTCGTCGCCCGTGCTGACCGCGCTGTCACTCGACTTCAAGGGTGTACGCGTGAGCAAGGTCTTCCCCGGGGACCTGCCGGATATGTTCAAGGGTGAGCAGCTCATCGTGACCGGGCGCTACACGGGCGACGGCGACGTGACCGTGACGCTCGCGGGCAATATGAACGGGGTCAAAGAACAATATGTGTATGAACTGAAACTCCCTGGGGACGACGTAACCCGTGACTTCGTGCCGCGCCTCTGGGCGCAGCGCCGCGTGGGCTACCTGCTCGACGAGATCCGACTGCACGGCGAGAGCGCCGAGCTGCGGGACGAAGTAACGCTGCTTGCCCGGCAATACGGCATCGTCACGCCCTACACGGCTTACCTGATCGTGGAGGACGAATCCAGGCGCAACGTGCCGGTGGCAGCCAGGACGCTGCAGTCACTCGAAGGCGACGTCTCGGCGCGACGTGACGCCGGTCGGGCCTGGGAGGAGATGAATACCTCCAAGTCCGGTGCCGCGGCGCTCGACGCGGCCAACGCGAACCTGGCGCTCAAGTCCGCCGCGACACCCAGCGCACCGGCGACTTCTCAACCGATGGCCGAGTTCTACGCACAAGGCGGCCAGGGTCAGCTCGGTGAACGGGCCGGCGTCAAGAAGCTCCAGGAGCAACAGGTCAAGTTCGTGCGCGGCAGGGCCTTCTACCAGAACGGCGACGAGTGGATCGATTCCAATGTGGCCAACCAGACCGACGCCAAACGTGTCGAGGTGAAACTCAACAGCGACGAATACTTCAAACTTGCCAACGCCCACAAAGACGCCGCCGCCTGGCTGAGCGTCGGGCAGAACGTCCAACTGCTCATCGACGACACGGTGTACGTGGTGCGGTAGTCGCGGTCATTCGTGTTGAAACGCCAAGAACGCCAAGAGGGGAGAGCGTGCGCCAAGAATATGATCGGTGGTGACTGGTGACTGGTGACTGGTGATGGGTGGGAGTGTGTCATCGTTCTGAGATCATCAATCATCAATCATCACTACTGTCCCAACGTTTGATGCAAGAATCATTCTAACTTCAATCAACCGCGCGATCTGCAACGAATCATGACCTGCATCGACTTCAATTCGATCCCATCATGGAGCCTTTCCTCAATGTCAGGAGAGGCTCAT
>WGMF01000042.1 GCA_016125215.1 Phycisphaera sp. | reverse complement strand
ACTTTAGATCGATCACACCCGCTCGACTTGCACGTGTCGAGAAGATGCTCAACAATCGCCCCCGCAAGTGCCTCAAATACCGCACCCCCGCCGAGGTCCTCAACCGCTTGCCCGGTGTTGCGCTTCGGATTTGAATCCGCCATTACCCCTTTATTAAACGCTTCTTGCAGTGTTTTTCCCAGGATATCGTTTGCCTGCAGACGTTTACCGTAGTTGAGTAGTGTCCTGAGGCTTCTTCGGCTGACATTCCCCGCCACGTTCTTCACCTCACCGAGCAAAAGTTTAGCCTCCGCCCCAACACCCTTGAAGGCGATCAGGTCAAAGCCGAGCTTGACCGCCCCTCGGACGCCCGCCGACTCGAGCACGGTGTAGCCCGCCTCTCGTGCCGCGACTTCCGCAGCCGTTTCGCCTAACCTACCCGCAAGTTTGCTCAGCACAACCCGCTCAGACCGGGCGGCCGCCTGTCCAACCACCTCACGGGCGACAACCTTTGCGGTTTGTTCTGCCAACTCCTTCGCGGCGGTCTCGAGCGCGGCCTTGCCCAACAACTTGGCCACAAGACCTTCACCCCCCAGTGTAAAAGCATCCCCCGCCGCGGCCAACCCCACGAAGAAGCCGATGGTGTATTCACCCTGCCGGGCATGCCAGTACGCTTCACGGATAAAGCTCCATACGGGAATATAACTCTGCCAACCCCCGGGGCCGTCGGCGGGTGGCACTGGCGGCTTGTCCGCCAGTGGAGAGGACGACCGATTGACGGAAACCTATGAAAACCGAAGTGCCGACTCGGATGGCATGTTGAGATTTGCAACGTCGCACGGCTATTGCACTGGCGGACGAGCCGCCAGTGCCACCCGCCGTGCACTTGGCCGGTGAGGGAGACGACTACGTTGAACGTTCAATGTCGAAAGGCATCATCACATGGCGGCCTTCGCGGCCACGCCATGTGCCACCCGCCTGAATCAGCAAACCAAATACCCCTTCGGAGGATTCTCGTAGTCTATAAACCAGAATCCCACCAGACCTGCTTTCAACACCGCCTGCTTCACGGACTCGGTGACAAACACACCCGGTATTCGCTTCTCAAAGATACGAAATATTATGGGGTCTGCGAGGTGATCGCGGATGAAGACATACTTGGAAACCTCCATAATGTCATCGCTGTCGTCAAAATAGAGGATGGTGGAGCGATTACGATCCAAGGCGTCAACGTAACGGTCGACGTCCAGACACCACCACCGCTCACCATTAATCTTGACGGGAATAAAAGCCACGCCGGGCAATCCCAGCGATTCTAAACAGACTCGGGCACGTTGACTGATAAGCAGGTGAAGCTGACAGTCAACCACATCGATGGTACGACCTTTGGTGACCAGGTGGATGTCCACTCCCGAGGTATACGCGGTATCCAGCGGGACCTCCCCCATGAACATGCCAATCAGCTTTTCCCAATCGAGCGGCTTGTTGCGGTGCGAGGACCAATGGATGTATGGATAATTATCATCCTGATTCCTAATGATCCTGTAAATAGGTCCTACGTATTGTTCTTGATGTGGATGGTTACTTGGCATTGTTGATGGTCAGTAATCCCTGTTCGAGTTTATACTTTAGGCCGGGTGGCACATGGCGTGGCCGCGAAGGCCGCCGTGTGATGGGACACCACACATCCTGCATCGCGTCAGCGAAGACCGGCGATGACATCGCCGGCTTTATGGGGGACTGCGTCACCCGAATCTGCGTCATCTGCGAAATCTGCGGATACTTCCCCACCCCGTCAATCCTGCCGGGCGGTCGTCGTCAACACGCGGGCCGATGTGTTCATCGCGTGCAACTGGTCGAGTTGGCGTTGGCCGATGCGGACGGTCATGACGACGCTGTTGTCGGGGTAGCGGCGGTCGAGGACGGTGGCGCGGGTCTCGACGAAGTGGGTCGCTTTGCCGTCGGCCAGGGCGATCTGGATGTCGAGTTGTTGCATCCCGCCGTGCATGTCGGAGCGGACGCGTTCGACGAGGCGATCCAGGCCGCGGCCGGTCTTGGCGCTGATGCCCAGTGCCCCGGGGTCGGTGGCCTGGAACGCAAGAAGGTCGGCGTTGTGTTCGAGTTTGTCGGTCTTGTTGAGCGCGAGTAACCGGGGTTGTTCGGTCGCGCCGATCTGGTCGAGCACGTCGTTGACGACCGCGAGTTGCTGCGCGGCCTGCGGGTGCGAGGTGTCGAGGACGTGGATGAGCAGGTCGCTGTGCACGGCTTCTTCAAGTGTCGCACGGAAGCTGGCCACGAGGTGGTGGGGCAGGTCGCGGACGAAGCCGACGGTGTCGGAGAGCATGACGCTGTCGCCGTGGCCCAGGTCCCATCGGCGGGTGCGCGTGGAGAGCGTGGCAAAGAGTTTGTCGTCCGCGTAGCTGTCGCCGGCGGTGAGCGTGTTGAAGAGTGTGCTCTTGCCCGCGTTGGTGTAGCCGACGAGACCTACGGTGAAGAAGTCTTTGTTGCGCTGCTCGACCTCGCGTTCCTTGCGACCCTGCACGAGCTTGATCTCGCGTTTGAGTTCGGCTTTTCTTCGCTGGACGATCCGGCGGTCGATTTCGAGTTGTTGTTCACCCGGGCCGCGCGTGCCGATGCCGGTCGGTGCGCCGCCGACGATGCGTTCGAGGTGGGACCACATCGCGGTCAGGCGGGGGTAGGTGTATTCGAGCTGCGCCAGTTCGACCTGGAGCTGGGCCTCGTAGGTGCGTGCGCGGGCGGCAAAGATGTCGAGGATCAGTTCGCTGCGGTCGATGACCTTGCATTTGATAACTTCTTCGATGTTGCCAATCTGCGAGGGGGAGAGGTCGTTGTCGAAGATGACGACGTGGGCTTTGTGCTTTTCGACGAGCGCAGCGAGTTCCTCGACCTTGCCCGAGCCGATGAACGTGGCCGGCTCGACCTTGGCACGGTTCTGGATCAGTTGGTCCACGACGACCGCCCCGGCGGTGTCCGCCAAAGCGGAGAGTTCGCCCAGCGGGTCGTGGATGTCCGTGTGCGAGGCGACGCCGTTTCCATGGCCCATACGGGGCAGGATGCAGGCGACGAGGATCGCCTTCTCACGGGCGACGGTCAGTTTTTCACGCAGGTCTTTGGCCAAGGGGGTATCCCGATGCTTTTAGTAGGAAACGCCACATCATAGCCTGTAGAAAGGGCCCCCCCCTGCGGGATGCGATTGGATCGGCTTGTTAATCGGTCTGTAACGGTTGCGCGGGCCGGGGGACGGGGCACGGCTCGGCCAGAGGGCAATAGGGTTCAATCGCGGTCAGGGAACCCATCAGCGGGGTTGACCGTAAGGATTGCCAGCCGGTATGCTTAAGGATTCGAGCGGACGGGTTGTCCGCACTTGACCCGGCGGGCCCGGTGGGACTGGGCTTTGGACGGGAAAACTGTGTACCGGTATGTCCGGGGCCGACCGACCCGCGTCGCGACGTGGCGGGATAGCGCATCACACACAACACCCCGAGAAGGAGTTTCATCATGGTCAGCGAATCCAATCACGCCCACGACCCCCAGATCACCCAGCAGGCTACCGACCAGACCGGCCGACAGGTCCGCGTCCGTTTCGACGAACGCAACCTGACGACCAGCTACTCCAACGCCTTCCGCTCCAACTCCTCGGCTGAGGAAGTCGTTGTGGACTTCGGCTTCAACCAGATCGTGCCCGTGCAACAGCAGGCCGGCCAGCCGCAGCAGGACAAGAAGAACCAGCCCGAGGCCGAGATCATCTTCCAGGCCAACCACCGCGTCATCATGAACCACTACACTGCCAAGCGTCTGGCCATCCTGCTGGGCCAACTCGTGCGTCAATACGAAACGCAATACGGTGAACTCGAACTCAACGCCGGCAAGCGGACCAAGACGCAGGCCTGACACCCTGTAAGGTCCCCACACCCAGCCCGCCCGGACGGCAAGCGACAGGCCATCCCATGCCCGAATCCACCACCGTCAACCCGTCGGCCCCGCAGGCCCCCGCAGGTTCGCCGGCGGGGCCGGGGGACATCATCGACCGCCTGATCCGATTCGACGGGCCGCCCGACCGTTTCCTGCTCGAACTGCTTGCGGTCCAGTGTCAGGTCGGCGGGGCGACGGCCGGCGCGTTTGTCACCGCCAACAACCAGAAACAGATCGAGGTCATCGCCGTCTACCCCGCGGTGCCCGCTACAAAAGACGCCGAGGGCAAGCCACAGAAAACCCTGCCCGAATGGATGGCGCGGTCGATCCAGGCTGTCCCCGGCGTGATCCAGATCAAGCAGCCGGCCGCCGTCGTCGTGCAGTCGAGTGACGGCATCTACGAACCCTCCGCCTCACGCAGCGTCGTCGTCATCCCGATCCGCTCGACCTCGCTGCCTAGCGCCGCGGCGATGTACCTGCTCCAGACCGCAGATACCACCGCCGTCGCCCGTGCCAAGCAGCCTCTGTCGATGACCTCGGCGTTGCTTGCGCTCTACGAGATGCGGCTGACACTCCAGCAGCGCCAGGCGGACCTCGGTCGGCTGGGGACGGTGGTCGAGGTGCTCGCGTCGTTCAACGCGCAGCAGCGCATGCGCGGCGCGAGCATGGCGCTGTGCAACGAGCTGGCGACCCGCTTCAACTCCGAGCGCGTCAGCGTCGGTTTGCTCAAGGGCCGGTACATCAAGCTCATGGCCATGAGCCACACGGAAAAAATCCTGCGCAAGATGCGGATCGTGCAGGAGCTCGAAGCCACGATGGAGGAGTGCCTCGACCAGGACGCGGAGATCGTCTTCCCGCCGCCTGAGGGCGCGAGCTATGTCAGCCGAAGCGCCGAGCACCTCTCCGACCGTTACGGGCCGATGGCCCTGTTGAGCATGCCTTTGCGTGTCGGGTCGGACAAGGCGGGCGTGCTCACGTTCGAGCGTCCCAACGACAGGCCCTTCACGCTGCCGGAGTGCCAGTCTTTGCGACTGATCGGCGACCTTGCGACGGCGCGGCTGATGGAACTGGCCGAGCACGACCGGTGGATCGGCGTGCGTGTGGCACACAGCATCAAGGACGGAGCGTCGATGCTCGTGGGCAAGGAGCACGCCTGGGCCAAGCTTGCCGCCATCGGGATTTTCCTGCTCGTGATGTTCCTCACGTTTGCCAAGGGCACGTTCCGCATCGACGCCCCGTTCGTGATCGAGCCGGTCAACAAGCGTGTCGTCCCCGCGCCGTACGACGGCTTCCTTGCCGTGGTCAACGTCGAGCCCAACGACAGTGTCGTGGGCAAACAGACCGTCATGGCGGAACTCGACACCACGCAGCTCCGGGACGAACTGGTCAACGCCCAGAAGGAGCAGCTCACCTACGAGGGCAAGGCCGACCTGGCGCTGCGTGAGGGCAAGACCGGCGAATACAAGATCGCCCAGGCCCAGGCCGAGGGCGCCGCGGCCAATATCCGATTGCTCGAGCACCACATCGCGCAGGCAAAGATCACCGCGCCGATCGACGGCAAGGTCCTCAAGGGCGACCTTGAATCCCGCATCGGCGCGCCGGTGAAAACGGGCGAGGTCCTCTTTGAAGTCGCCCCGGAACAGCAGCGGGCGGTGCTCGCCGTGGCCGAGGACGATATCGCGCTCATCAAGGAAAACGACCGCGGCGACCTGGCCACCGCCGCCGATCCCGGCCGGTACATCCCCTTCACCGTCGAGCACATCAGCCCGGTTGCGGAGGTCGTCGACACGCGAAACGTCTTCCACGTGCGCGTCCGCCTCGACCAGCCGGACGAAACCCTGCGCTACGGCACGAAGGGCGTGGCCAAGATCGCACTGGGCAAACGCCTCTACTCCTGGATGTGGACCCGCAAAGCCATCGCGTGGGTCCGGATGAAGCTGTGGATCTGAACTCATTAGCCGCAAATGAACGCGAATAAACGCTAATGAAACCGATCCCCTGTGCCAGATAGTTCTCTGTTCTATTTGCGTTCATTTGCGGCTGATCCTTATGCCCCCCGAAAGACCGACATTCAGTGAGTCGTGGTACCGCGTCGAGAGCCTTCGGCCGCGCTTGCGCTCGACGCTGCAGACCTACCGCCAGCACTTTCGGGGGCAGGTCTACCACGTCGTGCAGGACCCGACCAACAACTCGTTCTTCCGCGTCGGGCCGTCGGCTTACCACTTCATCGGCATGCTCGACGGCCAGCGCAGCGTCGGGCAGGTGTGGGACAGGTGCAACGAACGCCTTGGCGACCAGGCCCCGACGCAGAACGAAGTCATCCAACTGCTCGGACAGCTTTACGCCTCCAACCTCATCCAGGCCGAGCTGGCCCCCGACGCCGAGGGCATGTTCAACCGATACCGCAAGCGTGTGAACCGCGAGATCGGTTCGTACCTGATGAACATCCTCTTTGCACGCATCCCGCTCCTGGACCCCGACCGTTTTCTGGATCGGTGGGTGAAGTGGGTCGGCTGGTTCTTCTCGCCGATCGGCTTTGCGCTGTGGGTGTGCGTGGTGGGTTTGGGTCTATACCAGGTGGTCACCCACGCCGACCGCATCGCGATGGCCGGCGGGCTGCTCGACATGGTCAACTGGGACGCCGAGGGATTGGGTTTGCTCTACCTGAGTTTCATCGGTATCAAGGCCATCCACGAACTGGGGCACGGCTTTTCGTGCAAGACGTTCGGCAATCGCACGCATTCGGGCGGTGAGGTCCACACGATCGGCATCATGTTTCTCGTCGGCATGCCCGTGCCTTACGTCGATGCCTCGAGCGCCTGGGCCTTCCGAAGCAAGTGGCACCGCGCGGTCGTGGGCATGGCCGGCATGTACGTCGAACTCTTCTTTGCCGCCATCGCCGCGTATGTCTGGGCCATCACGGGGCAGGGCTCGGTCGTCAACGCCGTGGCCTTCAACGTCATGTTCATTGCCAGCGTCTCCACGCTGCTGTTTAACGCCAACCCGTTGCTGCGGTTCGACGGGTATTACATCCTCTCCGACCTGCTCGAGATCCCCAACCTGGCGCAGCGAAGCAGCGAATACTTTTACTACCTGGTCAAGCGCTACGCCTTCGGGGTCAAGCGCGCGATCGACAGGACGCAGACGCCCACCGAGCGCGTGTGGTTGCTCATCTACGCCATGCTCTCGACGGTCTACCGCTTTTTCATCAGCATCCGCATCATCCTCTTCATCGCAGACAAGTTTTTCTTTATCGGCGCTTTGATGGCCATTGCGGGGATCGTCGGGTGGGTCGTCGTGCCGATGGGCAAGTTCGTCAACTACCTGGCGACCAGCCACGAGATCGACCGTGTGCGCACGCGCGCGATCGGGGCGATCGTCGCGTCGTTGACGGCGGGGGTGCTGGGGCTGGCGGTGATCCCCGCGCCGGACCGAGGCCGGGCCGAGGGCGTGGTCGAGCCGGTGCGTTTTGCGATGATCGCCATGGGCGCCAACGGTTTTATCGAGGGCTACCTGCCCGACACGTCCTATGTCACGCCGGACGGTCAGCCCCTCATCGTGGCGTCCAACCCCGAGCTCGTAGCCCAACGCGACCAGGCCCGCTCCGAACGCGACAAGACCTACTACGAACTGCAACAGGCGATGCAGGACGAACCATCACTCCAACAGAGCCTTCGGCAAAAACTCGAAGCGCTCGACACCAAGCTCGGCCACCTCAACGAGCAACTCGCCTCGCTCACGATCCACGCGCCGTTCAAGGGCCTGTGGGTCTCGCCACAGATCGAGAGCAGCAAGGGCGTGTACCTTGACCGTGGGCAGACCGTGGGCATGGTTGCCAGCGACGGGGACCTTTTCATCCGCGCGGTGGCGGACCAACGGCTAGGGCCTCGCATCGCACACGAATTGCATGAGGGGGCACAGGTCGAATTGCGCGTGCGTGGCGTGCCGACGGAACACTTCAAGGGTCGCATAGAAAAAATCCTGCGTGCGGGCCAGACGGAGCTGCCCTCCGCGGCGCTGGGCTACCGAGTCGGCGGGAACATCGCCGTGAGCAAGGACGACAGGGACGGAAAGACCGCTGTCGAACCCTTCACCGAGGTCCACATCCGCCCCGACCCCGAAGCGATCAAGGCCCTGCGCAGCGGCCAGCGCGTCGTGGTGCGCTTCGACCTGGGTCAACGCCCGCTCGGCGTCCAGTGGTACCGTTCGATCCTGCAGACACTCCAGAGCCGATTCAGGATCTGACCCTCCGCAACCATTTAGCCCCGCCGCTTGCGGCGGGAGGGTGAAAGTGAAATCGGGAACGTGTGTTTCCATCGAACGTACCGATCCGTAACCGCAGATTTCGCAGATGGCACAGATTCAATACAAACACCCCTCATCTGAATCTGCGTATCTCTGCGCAATCTGCGGTTTCTGTATCAGAACGAACGGACGCCCATGACATCCGCATCGCTCCCAACTTCGCAGACTGTGTCGCAGCCGCAACCGATCCCCAGTGGGCTGTGGCGGACGCTGTCGCGCTCGGGGGTGAGTGTCAAGCAACCCACGGGCGTTGATGCGTTCTGGCACGGGCTGGTGGGGTACTTTGTTCCGCTCTGGCCCCGCCGGTCGATCCACATGCGCCGCGCCAGACGCATCGCGGAACTCTCCAAAAAATACGTCAACCTCTCCGACGCGCGGATGAACGAAGAAGTCGCCTCCTTGCGTGAATTGTTCTGCCGGGAGCGTGAGAAGAAGAGCGACGTGGACCGCGCGTTTGCCGTCGTGCGTGAATTGGCCAAGCGCGAGCTGGGCATGGAGCCTTACGTGGTGCAACTGGCCGCGGCGTCGGCGATCGAGGCCGGCTGCATCACCGAACTGGCAACCGGCGAGGGCAAGACGCTCGTGGCCACGCTGCCGGCCGCCATCGCGGGGTGGCGCGGGCGCGGCTGCCACGTCGTCACCGTCAACGACTACCTCGCCCAGCGCGACGCGCAGTGGATGGCTCCGCTCTACAAGCGCTGCGGCCTGTCGGTCGCCGCGGTGCAGGGCGAGATGAAGAACAACGAACGCCGCAGCGCCTACCTTGCCGACGTGACCTACTGCACCAACAAGGAAGTCACCGCGGACTTCCTGCGTGATCGACTGGTCATGGGGGCATCCAAGACGCTGGCGTCCGAACTCGTCAGGCAAGTCACGGGCCTTTCGCGGGGCCTGACGGGTGGGCAGCTTGTGATGCGTGGCCTCGAATGCGCGATCGTCGACGAGGCGGACTCGATCCTCATCGACGAAGCGGTCACACCGCTCATCATTTCGGGTGGGGGCACGAACAAGGAGCAGTCCGACGCCTTTGGTGTCGCCGCGGAACTGGCCCGCCAACTCGAACGCGGCAAACACTACAAGGTCGACTTCAAGTACCGCGAGATTGAACTGACGAACGCCGGCCGTGAAACAGTCCACGGTCTGTGCGAGGGCAAGGCGGGCCTCTGGCAGGGCGCACGTCGGCGGGAGGAACTCGTGCGCCAGGCGCTCTCGGCGCTCATCCTCTTCGAGCGGGATCGGCAATACGTCGTGCAGGAGGGCAAGATCGTCATCGTCGATGAATACACCGGGCGCGTGATGCCCGACCGCACGTGGCGCGACGGGCTGCACCAGGCGGTCGAGGTGAAGGAGGGCGTCGAGGTCAACGCGCCCAAGGACACCTTGGCACGTGTGAGCTTCCAGCGGTTCTTCCGTATGTACCGCAAGCTCGCGGGCATGACGGGCACCGCGGCCGAGGCGTGGAGAGAGTTCTGGCAGGTGTATGACCTGCCTGTCGTCACGATCCCGACACACCGCCCGTGCGTCCGGAGCTACAACAAAGACCGCGTGTTCGTCGATGCCCAAACCAAGTGGCACGCGGTGGCCCAGGAGGTGCGCAAGGTCCACGAAGCCCAGCGCCCGGTGCTCGTGGGGACGCGCAGCGTGGCACAGAGCGAGCAGCTGAGCCGACTGCTCACCGAGCAGGGCTTGTCTCATCAGGTGCTCAACGCGGTGCATCACGAAAAGGAGGCGCAGGTCGTCGCGGAGGCGGGGCAGCCGGGCCGGGTGACGGTAGCCACGAACATGGCCGGCCGCGGCACGGACATCAAGCTGGCCAAGAGTGTGAATGAAGCGGGTGGCCTGCACGTGATCGCGTGTGAGCGTCACGACTCGGGCCGGGTCGACCGACAGCTCTTTGGCCGATGTGCCAGACAGGGCGACCCTGGGAGCGTGAGTGTGTACGTGAGTCTGGATGACGAGCTTGTGGTGCGTTACGCGTGGCAGTGGCTCAAGTGGATGCTCGGGCGCATCAAGGCTGACGACGCCGGCGAGCTGCGCAGCCCGTCGGCGCGCAGGCTCTTCCACGCGGCCCAGCGTCGCGCCTCACGCATCTCGCTGCGTCAACGCAAGAGCGTGCTCAAACACGACGACTGGCTGGAAGAGTACCTGGGCTTCGCGGGAAGAGAAGACTAGGGGGAATGGACGATGGATGATGTCAGAGAAAAACCATTGATGATTGATGATCTCAGACTCGTGTTTGCCGTTTGCGGGAAATCCGATTTACACTTTGTCACCTGCGTCGCTGAGTCTTCACTGGACCACTTGACCACTCGGCCACTTCTTCTCTCTGTGTCCTCTGTGCTCTCTGTGATAAAAAGGTTCCCATCATGCCCAGTCCCATGGCCAACGTCGCGGTGCTCCGGGCGGCCTGCTGTATTGCGGGGCTGGATAAGCACATCGACGAGCAGGAGCTGAAACTACTCGAACGCATCGCGGATTACGCCGGCGTCGGCAAGGCCTCGCTGAGCGCCATGATCGATCGCGCGAAGAATGACGAGGACTTTTACGAAGACCAGTTCAAGATCGTCCTTACCGACCCGAAGGCGACGATGACCGCGCTCTTCGCTGTGGCGGTAGCCGACGGGAAGCTTGGTGACAACGAGCGGATCATCCTGTGTCACTTCGCCGATCGGCTGGGCCTGCCCGAGCGGGAGTTCGACGCGCTCTACCGGGCGGCATTGCGCAAGACCGCCGACCGTCCCCCGAAATGAAAGTGTGATAACGTCAGGGCGTGACCGTGATGGGCTCGGCCTCGCGTGCCCAGGTTTCTTTTGCCTGGCTGGAGGCGGTCATCAGGCGTTTGCGGTACCAGAAGACCAGCACCAGCGCCCAGATGCCGAACACGATCGCCAGGACGCCGACCACGCAGCCCAAGGCCGCCATCACCCCCACCCCCGCGGACAACTGGCCCGATTGACTTCCACGTGAGATGTTCACGCCGATCACCAGAACCACCACGGCGATCAACACCAAAAACGCATAGAGCGCCGCGGTGCCCCACATCACGACCAGGGTCTGGCTTGCCAGGTTGGTGTCGGGCATGCGCAGCGCGATGCGTCGCAGATAAACCAGCAGCGCCACCAGGCCGACGATCGAAAGGATGGCGCCGGGCATGGCCAGGATTTGTGCCACGAAGGGCTGACCCAGCGACACGCCGATCTGCATCACGCCGAGCCCCTGCGCCGCCACGAGGCACCCCCTCGCAAGCGACCGGGCACTGAGGCCGGCTTCGGTCATCTGCTGCCGCGGCTCGGGCGTGGTGAGAAGCCAATACCCGACCAGCGCGATGATGTTGGGCACGAGGTGCAGGAGCTGGACCCACTGGACCTGCGGCTGAGCGTGTTGCGAGGCGGAATAAGCCACCGCCGAGCTGGACAGGCACCCGATCAGGAACCCGACGAGGATCGACACGAGCACAAAATTCATCCCCTTTGCCAGTTGGCTGACCCACGTCGGCTCGCAGTAGAGCAGCAGGTCGCCGTGCGCCGAGCGTCCGACGGCGGTGCCACACTCGGGGCAGCGTCCGTTGAGGTTTGTGCCGCGCAGGTTGTACCCGCACGCCAGGCAGGGGACTTCATCGACGATAAACCCCGCGTCGTCGACCGCGGTGGAGGGCAGCGTGTAGGGCTCTGACATGGTGAGTGATCCCGGCTGGAGGTGCCGGGGGACTATACCACAACCGTGTCGGGCCAAGAGGGTCGGGCGTTACGGGTTCTGGTTCCGCCGTTCGATCACCGCCGCGGCCTTACGCAGCCGATCACGGTACATCACCAGCAGCGCCAGTACCCACAAGACCGCGAGCAGGATCATGGTGAGGACCGCCTCGGTGCCGATGCGAAAGAGCAGCCGATCCGTGCGGGTCGGGCCGACCGTCATCGCGGGGAGGTGCCTGATGAGCATGTCGTTCCACGGTTGGCGAAAGACGGCGGAGACCAGGTAGGCCACGACCATCAGCGCCATGCACCAGGTGGTCTGCCTGGCCAGGCGCAGGTCGGGCACCCGCCGGGCGATCGTCCGTGCGTAGAGGAGCAGGCACACCAGCCCGACGAGTGTGAGCGCGTCCGCCACGATCAGGGCCGTGTTGAAGTATAACACATGATTAGATACCCGCACGGCGGCCAGTGGCCAACCCGCCATCGCCAAAGGCAGCGCATACCGTGCAAGCCCCCTTGTCACCGTGGCCCCGTCACCGGCGTCGACCCCGTCTGGACTGCGCGGAGCGGTGACCCGCCAGATGCCCACAACCAGCGGAAGCAGCGACGCGACCCCCAGCATATAGACCACCGTCACAGGCACGGAATCGAACACGTGGACGAGCTGCGCCAGCCCCGCCGCCACCGAGGTGACGAGGATGCCGATGAAGACCCACCGCGAACCCGACGCCAGTGTGAGCACCCACGTGGTCTGACGGTCGTTGATGAGGATGTGCTCGACCGACGACGCCACGCTCCTTCCACACTCCGGGCAGGCCCCCCCGCGCGGCAGGCCACGCAGGTCGTATTCGCAATCGCAACAACGGATCGGTTCGTCGGACGGGACAGGGTCGTGTGGGTTGCCGGTGAGTTGTGCGGTTGCCGGGGCCATCATGAAATCATAGATCGCTTTGGCGTAGGGCAAGCCGGTGATCGAAAAATATGCAGGCCGGGTCAACTGCCTAATTCCCATGCGTCCGAAAAGGGGCAGCCACCGAGCAAGCACGAAAAACAGGGGATTAGCGGATGCTCAGCGGTTCGGCAACACTTTTGCATATCCCCCGCATCGACCGCCGTATTGGCTGCGGCACGGGACACCGATGAAGAATTGGATCACGACAACACTGACCGTTCTGACCGTGCTTACGTGCGGTTTCGGGGTGATGCAACCCCGGGCCGAGGCGGGCGTTGCGTGTCGGCCGGCCCATCAGCCCTCGATCTCGAGCGGCACGCATCTCGATCCGACTCAAGCTTCACCGTCACCTATTACCGATGACCCCTACGCTTTGTTAGATCGGGACGACTCCGACACCTCGGTCGGTTTGATCGATGCCGGCCGTGACAGCTACGAAACCGAACGCGACGATCCCAGCGGCGCATCGGTTCCGTTACACACAAGACCGCTCAAACCCCTTGCCACCAACCCCACGCGGACCGCGCCGCACTCCAACGCGGTGAATACCAACCTGCACCTCCCCCCCGCGGTTCCCTCGGCTGATCCGTAAAACCCGTCCCGGCGCAACCCGCACTCGCCGACCGTTGCGCGGTCTGTGAGTCGGCAACTCCACGCGCCCCGTTCCCCATCGCACCGCGATCACTTACCCCGCTATCCCGTCCCCAGGGCCGCGCGCCCGTTGCGCCGTGCCCGCTAACTTCCGCACGCGCGGAAAGGAAATGCTCATGGCTTCTCTGAGTCGATTCAGGTTTCTCAAGTGGATCACACCGGCGCTCGTCGCCCTGATCCTCACGCTCCCCCATCCGGCTTTGGCGGACGACACGCCGCAGCCCGACCCCACCGGGTCAAACGCAGGCACGATCGCCAACACCAGCATCGCGCCGGTCGAAGAGCCCGCCCCGCTCTCCGAGGCCGACGCCAAAGACCCCGCCCTGCTCAAGGAGCACGAGGACGCGGTCAAGGCTTACCAGGACTACACCGCCAGCGCCGAGAAAGAACCCCTGGCGCTCCAATTGGCCAACGACGTCGGCCACAACAAGATTGCCATCAACATCGTCTGGACGCTCATCACCGGCTTTCTGGTCATGTTCATGCAGGCCGGCTTCGCGATGGTCGAGGGCGGGCTGACCCGTGCGAAAAACATCTCGCACACCATGGCGATGAACTTCATGATCTACCCGCTGGGCATGCTCGGGTTCTACGTCTGCGGGTTTGCGTTCATGTTCGGCGGGTTCGGGGGCATCGGCACGTTTGGCGGGCCGGCGCTGCTCGATTCGTCCATCACCGTTCACCTGTTCGGCCACGACCTGGGCCTGATCGGGTGGAAGGGCTTCTTCCTCGGGCCGAGCGTCTACGACGTGGGTATCTTCACGCTCTTCCTCTTCCAGATGGTCTTCATGGACACGACCGCGACGATCCCGACCGGCACGATGGCCGAGCGGTGGAAGTTCAGCTCTTTCATGTTGTATGGTGCGTGCGTCGGCACGATCATGTACCCGGTCTACGGCATGTGGGTCTGGGGCGGCGGCTGGCTGGCGACGCTCGGGTCGAACTTCGGCCTGGGACACGGGCACGTCGACTTTGCAGGCTCGTCCGTCGTCCACCTCACGGGCGGCGTCATCGCGGCCGTCGGCGGGTGGATCGTCGGGCCACGCATCGGCAAGTACAACAAGGACGGCTCGGTCAACGTCATCCCGGCGCACAACATCGCCATGGCCGTCATCGGCACGTTCATCCTCGCCTTCGGGTGGTTCGGGTTCAACCCCGGCTCAACGCTGGCCGGCGGCGACCTGCGCATCGCCGTCGTGGCAACTAACACTATGTTGGCCTCGGCCACAGGCGCGCTCTTTGCCGTGCTGTGGGTCTGGCTCGTCCGCGGCGGCAAGCCCGACACCAGCATGATGTGCAACGGCATGTTGGCCGGCCTGGTTGCCATCACCGCGCCCTGCGCCTTTGTCACCTCCATCAGCGCGTGCATCATCGGTATCGTCGCCGGCATCCTCGTCGTCGAGTCCGTCTTCTTCATCGACCGCGTCGTCAAGATCGACGACCCCGTCGGCGCGATCTCGGTCCACGGCGTCAACGGCGCCTGGGGCGTCATCGCCTTGGGCCTGTTTGCCGACGGCGCATACGGCGACGGTTGGAACGGCGTGGCCGGCCCGGTGAAAGGGCTCTTCTACGGCGACGGCGGGCAGCTCGTGGCCGAGTGCATCGGCGTGATTGCCAACGTCGTCTACATCGGCGTGATCTCCTTCATCGTATTCAAGGTCATCGACGCCCTCGTGGGCCTGCGCGTCAAGCCCGAGGTCGAGATCGAGGGCCTGGACTACTACGAGATGGGAGCTGAGGGCTACGTCGGCTACGTCCGCGAACGCGTGGAGGCCGACGCCTGAGATTGAGCATAACCCTGTAACACAACCCAGCACCCGAAGCGGCCCTTTGTGGCCGTGAGCAGGGAAGGCCCCCGTGCGACCTCGCGGGGGCTTTCCTTTGCGCGGCAAAGTCAATCTGGGTAAGCGGCTAATTTTACGAAATGGATATAAAAAACCATTGACCGATCAAACGCAATTATCCATAATATGCAACTCTTTACCGGGTTGTACGTCGGGCGTCATTCCATGCCCGACAGGAAACGTTGAGAGAGTTATTCACCGGGCTATTCACCGGGCTATTCACGAGGATAATCATGCGAGTATCTGCAACAAGCTTCATCAGCAACAGTTCGATCCGTCGTGTTGCGCGTGTCACGCTAACGCTTGCCGCGGCGGTGATTTTTCCCGTCGCCACCGCTTCCGCGTTTGTGATCGACTTCAACGGCGGTGCCGGCGATTACACCAGCAACTTCGGGCCGAATACTTCGTCATTCATTTACAGTGCCGGCGGCGGCTACGGCGGAACGGGAGGCATCGTCCGCAACAACGATTTCAGCGACGCCTTCACGCTCACGTCCTTTACCATCCCCTGGCTGACGAACGGCAACTCCGTCAAAATCGAACTCGACTTCCTGGCTTCGGGCATCAAAAACTCAACGTTGAGCAACGCGCTGCTCGTCGGGCTCAAACCCTCCACGCAGGCTGACGACGCCTTGCTAGGCGGCTTCGGTGCGTTCGGTGGCTTGCACTTCACCACCGACACCAACCCCGTCGGCAGCTTCCGATTCGCAGCCCTGACCCAGCCCACGGGCGGTGCTTCAAAAATCGAAAGCGCGGACGACGGCCTCCTCGATAAAACCGAGGCGGTCTGGTACCACTTCTCACTCCTGCTCGAAGGTCTGCCCGCCAACCAACTCCGCACCAGCACCGTCATCGACGGCGGCAATCTCGGCGCACCGCTCACAGCCATTAGCACCGCAACAATGACCAACTCACCCCAACTCGTCACCCCGTACGTCCGATTTGGCTTCCAGACCAACAAAGGCATCCAGGCGTTCGACAACATCAACATTGTCCCCGAACCCGCCGCCTCAGCGCTGGTCACAATCGCCCTGGCCTGCCTCACCCGACGCAGACGGGAAGCCTGATTGTCTCGAGTTTTTTATCCGTGACACCTGTGTGCCGTCCGCACCATGCATGGGTATGATTCTCGATCATGCACAACACGGATCAAGACCCCATCAGCCTCAGCCGCAGAGAGTTCACGCTCGCCGCGGCGTCGACCGTGGTCAGCCTCACCGTGCTCGGTTGCGGTGAGTCATCTTCCAGCGCAGGATCATCGACTCGCCCGCGCAGCAAGAGCCACCTTGCCACGGAACCGTTCGACGCCGGCCCCGTGGAGGGTTTCAAAGAAGCGAACGTCTACACACAGTTTCACGATGACAAAGATGTCTATCTGGTGAGTGACGGCAAGACCCTCGTCGCCCTCGCGGCCGTCTGCCCGCACTTGGCGTGTACGGTCTATTGGAAGCCGGAGTATGACGGCTTCAAATGCCCCTGTCACGGCAGCACGTTCTCGCGCGAGGGCATCAACGCGCCCGGCGTCAAGGCCAAGACCCCCCTCGAACGCCTGGCCATCACCACGGTGGACGTGAACGGAGTCAAAACCGTCCACGTCGACCCCACACGCAAGTTCCACAAGGAAAAAGGCGAGTGGGACAACCCCGACGCGGCCATCACGCTGTAGCCAAAAAAATACCGCACTCCGGCGGCTGACCTTGCGAAAAACTAACGAACAGGCCCTTGCGGCGGCAATGATGTTTGGGTATTGTACGGTATCTGAACGGGCCGTCCGTCAGCAATCTTGACCAACCAGAAAGGACTGAATATGACCACCCAGCAAGTCGCCGACAAGCTCGTCCAGCTCTGCCGTGAGGGCAAGAATATCGAGGCGATTAACACGCTCTACTCCAGCGACATCGTCAGCGTCGAGCCGACGCCGATGCCCAACATGCCCGCGGAACAGAAGGGCACGCAGGCGGTGCTCGGCAAGGCGAAATGGTGGTACGACAACCACGAAGTTCACAGCCACTCAGCGGTCGGTCCGATGGTGGGCGGGGATCACTTTGCGGTGAAGTTTCACTACGACGTGACCTTCAAACCTGCCAACAGGCGGATGCAGATGACCGAGATGGCGTTCTACACGGTGAAGGCGGGTAAAATTGTGAGGGAGGAGTTTTACTACTGTGGCCCCGGCAAGCCCGAGTGACGCGGGCGGCTTAGCTGAAAATCCTCAGACTCATGGGCCGATTCTCGTTGAGTCCGCGGTCGAGCCGGCTAAACTTGTGACATGAGTCATTGCCTTCAGAGCGTGTCCGGAATCAGCCGGGCGTGGCGGGTGGGGGTCGCGGCTATCGTGTTGGCGTCGTGGGGTTGGGCTGGCCGGGCACACGCCCAGGTGGACCCCGAACGCGAGGACGCTGCGCCGACGCTCTTGCCCGTGGTTCAAAAGCTCATCGACGACCCGCTCAACACACCCGAGACGAAGACCGCCCTGCGTATTTTCCACGGCCAGTGGGACGGGTTGAATGAAAGCACGCTCACGCCGCAGCAGCAGGCGGACTTGGCGCTGGCGCGTGGGCGCTGGAACGCAAGCGTGCTGCGCGATGAGCGTGTCGATCCGCTTACCCGTGCGTCGGCGGCGTGGCGGCGTGGTGACGCCGACGAGGCTCACAGGTTGTTAGAGCACCAAGACTCCGCGCCCGCGGCGGTGCTCGACGCCAAGGCGCTGGTCGATCTGGGCCGATTGCCCGAAGCGGTTGCAAGGCTGACGCCGATCCGTGAGGTGATGCTCAAGCGCACGATCACCGACGCGCCCAGCCTCACCGCGGCGGGCGAGGCTCTGGCGATGCTTGCGACGCTCGAAGGCCTGCCCGCCCACGATTACCAGCTCGCGCTGTCGCTGTTCACCAAGGCCCACGAGACGGTGGACCGATTCTACTGGCCGGCGCTCGTGGCGGAGGCCGGCTTGTTGGCGGACAAGGGCAACCGGCAGCAGGCGGTCGAGGCGCTGTCGCAGGCGCTGTCGCTCAACCCGCGATGTGCCGAGGCGTGGCTGTTATTGGGGCAGATCACCGCGACGAGCTTCAACTTCGACAAAGCCGGCAAGTGCGTCGAGGAAATCTTCAAGATCGATCCGTTCCATCCCTACGCGGAAATTGTGCAGGCCACGTCGCTGCTCAAACAGAAAGACCCCGACGAGGCCGCCGGGGTTACGCGCTCCGGCCTGTCGCGTTACCCGAAGCAGCGAGAGTTGCTGGCATTGGCCTGTGCCGCCGAGGCTCTGAGTGAAGACCCCGACCAACTCGAAACGATGTTGGCGGGCTACGACAGACTCAGCCCCGGCAGCGCCAAGGCGCTCGCGGTCGTTGGCGAGTCGCTCTCGTCCGCGCGGCAGTACGACGCGGCTGAGAAGATGCTCCGCAGGGCCATCGAGCGCGAGCCCAACTGGCCCGAGCCGCGCACCGAACTGGGCCTCTTGCTCATGCAGTCGGGTGCTGAAGAGCACGCGCTGGTCGAGCTGCGTAAGGCGGTGGACCTCGACCCGTTCCAGACCCGCGCGGTGAACCAGCTCAAGCTCGTTGAGCACCTCAAGGACTACGCCACGATCCGCACGGAGAACTTCATCATCAAATACCTCCCGGGGGCCGGGGGGGACGAGGTGTTGGCGCGGGACATGGCGGTGCAGCTTGAGCCGATGTACCGCGAGGTCACGTCGGCCTTCAACCACAGGCCCCGGCGCAAGACGCTCATCGAGATCATGCCCGACGCGCAGTGGTTTGCGGTGCGGATCACGGGTTTGCCCGAGTTGTGGACGATCGCCGCGTCGACGGGTGACGTGATCGCGCTGACCCCTCCGCGTGAGGGCAGCCACCAGAAGGGCACCTTCGACTGGATGCGCGTCGTGCGTCACGAGTTCACCCACACCGTCACGCTCGACCAGACCGACAACCGAATCGCGCACTGGTTCACGGAGGCGTGCGCCGTGGGGCAGGAGCCGGGCGGGCGCGACTTCAACACTTACATGTTGTTAGCCAAGGCCTACCACGGCAAGAAGCTCTTCGATCTTGACCAGATCAACTGGGGCTTCATCCGGCCCAAGACCAAGATGGACCGCCCGCTGGCGTACGCGCAGGCGCACTGGATGCTCGAATACCTCACCGCGACGTTCGGGCACGACGCGGTGCTCAAGGTCCTGTCGCTCTACCGCCGCGGCGTGGGCGACGTGGCGGCCATCGAAGAGGTCACCGGCGAAGACGCCAAGACCTTCATGGACAACTTCCGGGTCTGGGCGGGCAGGCAGGTGACACAGTGGGGCTTGAACCCGCCCCCGGAAGACGAGGCGTTGCGTAAGGTTTTGGCCAAGGGCAGCGGTGCCGCGGTCGATGAGGTCAACGCGCAACTCGAGCGCTTTGCCAATCAGCCGGACTTGCTCAAGATCAACGCGGAGAAGGTGATCCAGTCGGGCGACGCGGGCCGCGCCCTGGCCGCGGTGCTCAGGTACGCCGGTGCCCGGCCGGTGGACACGTGGAGCGATCGGATGATCGTTCCGTTGGCAATCAAACTCGGTCAGACGCAGCGTGTGATCGCGTCACTCGAAACCCTCGCGGCGCAGGACGTGAACAACGGCGACTGGGGCTACCAGCTTGCCAAGCTCTACCGGGCACAGGATCAACTGCCCAGCGCCCGTGCCGCCATCGCATCGGCACTCCGTCGTGACCCGTACAACGCCACGTACCGTGAACTCTCCGCGACATTGGCGCTGCAGGACGGCGACAGCGATTTTGCGTTGCGGGAGATGGAAAACCTGACGATCCTCGAACCCGACCGCGCGGTGCATTTTGTCCGGCTGGCTGCGATGTATCAGAAACTCGGTCGGCCGGACGACGCCAAGGCCGCGGCCGAGAAGGCCAGGAAGCTCGACCCAAGTGTGGATGTCACGCGGTTTATCTCGGAGTGATCCGAAGAAGGTTTCACGCGGGGGTCGCGGATAGCGCGGGGCGGGATCCGGGAAGGCGGGATTAGATAAAGGCCAACTCTTTGAGTAACGGGATGATTTTTTGCATCGGCAAACCCACGACGGTGGTTGGGTCGCCCTCGACGGTGATCGGCCAGCTATCTGCCTGACGCTCGTAGAGGTTGTAGGCCCCGGCCTTGCCCATCCAAAGGTCGCTGTCGAGATATTTTTTTATTTGTTCGGGTGAGATATTCCCCCATCGGACCCCGGCGTCGTCGGCAAAGGCGTGCGTGGGTTGGGTGTCTCCCGCACGCCAGAGGGTCACACCGGACACGACGGTGTGGGTCTGGTTGATGAAGCCGAGCAGGATTTTTTGTGCGTGGTCACGGTCGGCGGCCTGGCCGATGAGCGAGCCGTCGTGCCCGAGACAGAGCGTGTCCGCCCCGAGAACGACATCGACCTTCCGTACACCTAAGCCTATGTTGGATAGGACACTGCGGGCTTTTGCAATGGCCAGTTCCACCGCGAGTGAACGCCCGTCACTGCCCGATGGCTGGGGCGGGTCTTCGTAGGGGGGATCGATCTGGACAAAGGGGATGCCCGCGTCGCGCAGGAGCTGCGCCCTGCGTGCGGATCGGCTGGCAAGGATCAGGCGTGGTCGGCCTTGCATGGCCAGAGCATGATACCGGCGGCCGTGTTCGAAACCCGCGTATCAATACTGGTATTCAAGTTTTGACTTGACAGACCCCGATAAGAATGAACGATGGACAGCCGGCGAGGGGGCGTTAGCCGGCACCGGCCGGGTCACTTTCAAGGATGAAAGGACCGCCTTGCGGACGATTGCGATCATCAACCAGAAAGGCGGCTGTGGGAAAACCACGGTCTCTATCAATCTGTCAGCTGTGCTTGCGAAGCTCGGCCACAAGACGTTGCTGGTTGACGTCGACCCGCAGTCGCATTGTTCGTTGGGCTTGGCGGTGCCCGAAACGCAGATCGACAAATCGATCGGCGACATGCTCATGGCGGGCCTCAACGGCACGCTGGCGTTCCCCGACATCGTCTGGCAGATCGCACGCAACTTCGACCTCGCGCCCTCGACCATGTCCCTGGCGGGTGTCGAGCACGAACTGGCCACGGTCAGCGACAAGGACCGCAGGCTCGTGCAGGTGCTCTCGACGGTCGCGGCGGATTACGATTTCTGTGTGATCGATTGTCCGCCCTCGATCGGGCTGCTCACGTTCAACGCGCTGCGCGCAGCGGAGGAAGTCATCATCCCCGTCGAGACGGGCTATTTCGCGCTGCAGGGCGCGGTGCGTCAGGAAGCGACGATCGAGATGCTCGCGCGCCGGGCCGGCCACCACACGCGCTTCAGGGTGCTGGCCACGATGTACGACGTAAGAACGAAACTCGCGCGGGAGATCCTCTCCGAGATGCGACGCCACTTTGCGGACCAGCTCCTGCCCGTGGTGGTCAACTTCAACTCGAAGCTCAAGGAGGCGGCGAGCTTCGGCCAACCGATCACGGAATACGACGCCGCCAGCCGGGGGATGCAGGACTTCGACAAGCTCGCGGCCTGGTTAATCAGCAACCCGCCGACGCCCGCGTCCTCCAGCCCCGACGCCCCGCCGGCCACCACGACCAACCCCGCCATGACCCGTGCCGCCGAGCTGGTCGAGCGTGCCCGGGCGCTGTCGGCTCGCACCGCGGCGCTCTCCGCAAAACTCGCCTCCGACCCCGACATGCTGGCGGAGCCCTCGTTGCTCCCGCCGATGGAGGTCGAAGAGTCAGACGATGACAAACGGGACGGCAAACCCACGCCGCAGGCTCCGCGTCCACTGGAGCCTGTGGTGTCCCGTTTGCCGTCGGTCTCGCCCAGGCCCAGCGACCGCGCTTCGATCCTCGAGATCGAATCGCCCACGCAAAGAGCACACCCCGCAGACGAATCCGATGTCGATCATCACGAGAGCCCGGGCGGCACCGTGACCAGGACCCGTGCATCAAGGCTCTTTGGCGTGCGGGCCACCTCGCAGGGGTTACTCTTTGTCCAGCCCATCGGCAAGGCGATCACGATGGCCATCGCCAGCGAGTTCAACAACTGGGACCCGACACAGACGCCGATGAAACGCGACGACGAACTGGGCGTCTGGCAGACGTGCGTGGCGGTCCCCCCGGGGCGATACCGATACCGCATCGTCGTCGACGGACGATGGATGCAGGACCCCCACAACCGATACGTCGAATCCAACCCGTTCGGGGAACTGAACAACATTGTGGAGTACGGCATCGAGTAAGCCCTCACTAACTTGCCGCAGAGATCGCAGAGAACGCGGAGAAGACAAGGCAGAGAAGACTAGGTAATAGAAAAGACGGATCATCAAATGGATCTCCTTGTACTGTGTTTCTCCCCACCGGTTTAATGGATTTCTCCGCGTCCTCTGCGCTCTCTGCGGTGATGATTCTGACCAGGCCCGACCATGGACGAGTCACGCACGAAAAACACGCTCGACGACCTTGCGGACCTGTTCCTCACCGGGACGCACCCGCGCACCGCGGCGCCGCTCTCGTCGACGTCGCTCGAAGGCCCCGCGCCGCTGCGCCTGCCTCCCAAGCCCGCCCAGTATGCCCGACCCCAGGCCTCCCGTGACACCGCAACCCCGCGCGAATTTCAAGAGGCCCCCACGCTCCGCCTGCACAACAGTGACTTGCTTGACGAAGCCCCGCCCGTCCGACGCGAACCCCGCAACGCCACCGTGAACGTCGAAGCGGTCGTGCTCGGCAACCTGCCCGGCTTCGGCGCACCCTGGCTCACGCAATACGCACACCACCTCGCACGAAAGAACGGGCCGATCGGCCTGCTCCACGCCGACGGCCAGACCATCGACATGGAAGTCATCACCGCCAGCGACGCGCCGGTACGCGAGGTCAAGCTGGCCCAGGTCATCCGTGAAGCCAACCCCAAAACCGTGGCCCAGGCGGTCCGCATCCTCGCGCACGGCAACAACCCCGTGCTCAACTGGCTCGTCCACCTCTCCGAGCCCGACTCCGCGCTGTCCAAACGCATTGCCAAACAGGTCACACGCTGGACGCTCGTCACCGGTGCGGACGACGCCGCGGTCGTGGCGGGCTACCGACTCATCAAACAACTGCTCGACCAGACCAACGCCTCATTGCACAAGCTCGGCGTCATGGTCATGGGCACGGAGGGCGAACCGGCCCAACGTGCCGCGGACAAACTCAACACCGCCGCGGGCCATTTCCTGGCCACGCCCATCGCGCTGGTCGGCACGCTCCGACAGATGACCCCCGTGGGTCGTGAAGACCTGGGCACGTTCGACAATGCGGACAACCACTGGCCCGAAGTCCTGAGCCTCTTCCAGAGCCAGACACCCCGCGCGGAAACCCAGCGAACCGCAAGAGCACAGGACGTGCTCGACGAAGCCATCGAAGCCCCCGCATTCGCTGAGGCGTTCGACAAGGTCTTCGGCAAACGTGATAACGCAAACACCACCGCGTCCCCTGTTGCCAACGCCACACAAAAAACCCCACCCCCGCCCCCGGAAGTAACCCCGCCCCCGGAAGTGGTCCCGGAAGTCACACCGGAAGTTCAAGACATCAAGCCGGCGATGGCATCGCCGGTCCCCAATGACGCGCCCGCCCCGAATCCGATTGACCCGCACTCCCATCCCGCCGACTCCGACCTGGCTCAGTTCCTCACCTCCGCACCCGGGAGTGTCCCCCTGCAGGCTCGCTGCCCGCGTCACCCGCAGACGCAGATCATCCTCGACCAGCAAGGCGCCCTCCACCTGCTGCGAAAGGTCGGCTCGGGTTCGCTGCGCGACGCGGTGATCGACCTCATCGAAGCGCGTTCGTGGGTCAACGAACACCTTGCCCTCCTGCAGCTCACCCAGCGACAGATGCGCTTCGACTCACAAACGCAGCCCGTGCTCCACCTCTTCACCGAAGACGCCAAGACCGCGGTCGCCCTGGTCGGTCGCCTCGGCTCGTTCGTGAAGCTGCACCTCTTACAAAGTGTCACACTCGGACGCGACACGACGTGGGTCAGCACCGAACTCAATTGACGCACCGATCGGCTGACGCAAAGTCACCCCCCAAACATCCAACCTGCCAAACAGACACCCCCGGAAGTGGGCCTGTTGCGTTATGTGTATGATCGTCAATACTTTATTCGTGCTGGCCTCGGCGTCTTTTTTGCACCTGTATTGACTTGGCCGGGCATCCCCGCGCCCCGGATGGGCTAGGATTGAACGACTATGGCTGTCAAATTCCAGGACTACTACCAGACGCTCGGTGTCTCGCGCACCGCCTCGAAGGATGAAATCCGCAAGGCGTTTCGCAAGCTGGCGCGGCAATACCACCCCGACGTGAGTAAGGCCCCGGGCGCGGAGGAAAAGTTCCGCCAGGTCAACGAGGCTTACGAGGTGTTAGGCGACCCCGACAAGCGCAAACGATACGACGAGCTGGGCGAGAACTGGAAAGAGGGGCAGGAGTTTCGGCCACCGCCGGGCTTCGAGAACATGCATTTTAACTTCGGCCGGGGCACTGCCGGGCGACGTGGTCAAGGTGCCACATTCTCATTTGACACATCCGGGGGCGGGGGCGGGGGGTTTTCGGATTTCTTCGAGGCGCTCTTCGGCGGCATAGGCGGTCAGACGATGCGCAGCGGAGGGACTTCCGGGGGCGGGGCTTCCGGGGGGGGCGGGGTCTTTGAGCATCTACGCCAAGCACACGGTCGATCGCGTCCCGCTCAGCCCCAGCACCCCACGCACGCCGAGGCTGTGCTCGACATCTCTCTCGAAGAGGCGTTCCACGGTTCGACACGGTCGCTCGACCTGCAGGGGCCGGACGGTCGCAAGCGTATCGACGTGAAAGTCCCCGCGGGCATCCACAACGATGCGAAGGTCCGCCTCAAGGACGAGGGGGTGCTGCTGCATGTGCGCATCACGCCCCACCCTCGCTACGAACTTTCCCAAGACGGCCGCGACCTCACCGTGGACCTGCCCGTCACACCCCCGGAGGCGGCGCTGGGTGCGAAGGTCACGCTCCAGACCCTCGACGGCGACGTGACACTGACCGTACCCCCCGGCAGTTCCAGCGGCTCACGCCTGCGTCTAACTGGCAAGGGCATGCCCGACCGGCAATCCCCGAAGAAACGGGGCGACCTCTACGCTCGCCTTCGCATCGTCATGCCCAAGACCCTCTCCGACGAAGAGAAAAAACTCTACGATAAGCTGGCTGATATCTCGGGGCACGACCCACGCAAGGAAAGCTAAGATACGTTGGTCATGTGGCAAGCCACCCGACCGCTCGACGCACCGATCATCACCCCTCAAACACCGGGCTACGATGTTGCTTCGCTCGGGACCAACATCAACGGCCCCTCGCTCATCCGCGTCCCGGGATTCGTCAGGAACCCGCTGGGCAGGTACTACCTCTATTTTGCGTCGCACAACGGCAAACACATCCGACTGGCTTTTGCCGACGAACTCATCGGCCCGTGGCGCATCCACGACCAGCCGCCGCTTCACATCGGCCAGACAACCTTCAACCGGCACATCGCCTCGCCCGACGTGATCGTCGATGAATCACTCGGCCGACTGCGCATGTACTACCACGGCTGCTGCCCGAAGTCGCCCACCGGCGAGTGGGAACAGCCGACCCGCGTCGCCTTATCAACCGACGGCCTGACATGGGAGAGCCAACACGGCGACCTCGGCGAGTCCTACTTCCGCGCGTTCGAGATCGACGGCACAACCTACGCCATTGCCAAGGGCGGGGTCCTCTACCGTTCGCAAGACGGCTTACACAACTTCGAGCGCTTCGACTGCCTCGACCGCAGCGGCCGACACTGGGCGGTGCTCGTCAATCAAGATTCCATCGACTGGTTCTACTCACGATGGGGCGACTGCCCGGAGAGAATTCTCTGTGCCCGCACCCCCGCGGACCCCCGGAAGTGGACCATCACGCAACGATACGATTTGCTGCGCCCCGAACACGAGTGGGAAGGCTCTAATCAACCGTTGCACATCAGCCTCAACGGCGCGGTAGCCGGCCCGGTCAACCAACTGCGCGACCCGGCCATTTTTGTGGATGACGATGGCCAGACCTACCTGCTCTACACCACCGCAGGTGAAAGCGGGATCGCCATCGCACGGTTACATCAAAGCCCCGCTTGATCTACGACCCGGCGTAGCTTTAAGCAGCCCACACCGCGCTATCTGCCAAATCGACAGCCGATCATGTCGTAAGTCTATTATTCACAACACCCTGTAGGGTACACGGATTGCCGTGGTATTGGCATGGACCCCAACAAACTCACCGAAAAATCCGTCGCGGCGCTCCAGCAGGCCCAGACGCTTGCCGTCGAACGAAGCCACCAACTCGTTGATGGTGAGCACCTTTTGCACGCGCTCGTCTCGCAGCACGACGGGCTCGTGCCTCGCCTGCTCGAAAAACTCAAGAGGCCCGCCGACGTGGTGCTGCGCGAGGTCGAGCGTGAACTCGACAAGCTCCCGAAAGTCACCGGCTCGGGCGCGGGGCAGCTCGGTGTCACGCAGCGCGTCAATCAACTGCTTGTCTCCGCTGAGGGTTTGGCCAAGCGCCTCAAGGACGAGTACGTCAGCGTTGAACATCTCATGCTCGCGCTGATCGAAGAGGGCCAGAAGACGCCCGCCGGCCGAATCCTCAACACGATCGGCATCACGCGCGACGCCTTCCTCCACGCGCTGACCCAGGTGCGTGGCAACCAGCGCGTCACCAGCGCCACGCCCGAAGCCAGCTACGAGGCGCTCTCCAAGTACGGACGCGACCTTGTCGAGATGGCCAAGACCGGCAAGCTCGACCCCGTCATCGGACGCGATGAAGAGATCCGTCGCACCATCCGTGTGCTCTCTCGCAAAACGAAAAACAACCCCGTGCTCATCGGCGAGCCGGGCGTCGGCAAGACCGCCATCGTCGAGGGCCTGGCGCAGCGCATCTTCCGCGGCGACGTGCCCGAGGGCTTGAAGGACAAGAGCGTCTTCGCGCTCGACATGGGTTCGCTCATCGCCGGGGCCAAGTTCCGGGGTGAGTTCGAGGAACGTCTCAAAGCGGTCTTGAACGAAGTCAAAACCTCCGAGGGGCGGATCATCCTGTTCATCGACGAACTTCACACGATCGTCGGCGCGGGCAAGGCCGAGGGCGCGATGGACGCGGGCAACATGCTCAAGCCCATGCTCGCACGCGGCGAGTTGCACTGCATCGGTGCCACCACGCTCGACGAATACCGACAGCACATCGAGAAAGACGCGGCGCTCGAGCGACGGTTTCAGCCGGTGACGGTCGACCCGCCCACGGTCGAGGACACGGTCTCGATCCTGCGCGGGCTGCGCGAACGTTTCGAGGTGCACCACGGCGTAAAAATCCTGGATGCTGCGCTCGTCGCCGCCGCGATGCTCAGCAACCGCTACATCACCGAACGCTTCCTGCCCGACAAGGCCATCGACCTCGTGGACGAGGCCTGCGCGATGGTGCGTACCGAGATGGACTCGATGCCCGCCGACCTCGACGCCGCGACCCGCCGGGTGACTCAGCTTGAAATCGAAGAGGCGGCCCTCAAGAAAGAGAGCGATGAAGCGAGCAAGACCCGCCTGGCTGCGCTACAGAAAGAACTGGCGGACCTCCGACACAAAGCCCAGACCCTGCGTGCCCAGTGGGAGAACGAACGCTCCACCATCGACAAGTCCCGCCAACTGCGTGAGCAGATCGAGCAGGCCCGCCTCGACATGGAAAAAGCCGAACGCGACCACGACCTCAACAAGGCCGCCGAGATCAAATACGGCAAGCTCCCGGAACTGGAAAAACAACTCGCTGCCAGCGATACGCAGGCCCGAACCGCTAATGCCGCATCCCCTTCCGGGGGGCATCTCCTGCGCGAACAGGTCACCGACGACGAGATTGCCCAGATCGTCTCGCGCTGGACCGGCGTGCCCGTGACGCGCCTCGTCGAGGGCGAACGCCAGAAGCTGCTCAAGCTCGACGAACTGCTCCACCATCGCGTCATCGGCCAGAACGAAGCGGTGCAACTTGTTGCCGACGCGGTCATCCGTGCAAGAGCCGGCATCAAGGACCCGCGCAGGCCCATCGGCTCGTTCCTCTTCCTCGGCCCGACCGGTGTGGGCAAGACCGAACTCGCCCGCGCCTTGGCGGAGGCGCTCTTTGATTCCGAGGACAACACCGTCCGCATCGACATGAGCGAGTACATGGAGAAACACACGGTGAGCAGGCTGATCGGCGCCCCGCCTGGGTACATCGGTTACGACGAGGGTGGTCAACTCACCGAAGCGGTCCGGCGAAAGCCTTTCTCTGTCGTGCTCTTTGATGAGATCGAAAAAGCGCACCACGACGTGTTCAACGTGCTCCTGCAGGTGCTCGACGACGGCCGAGTCACCGACGCACAGGGTCGCACGGTGAACTTCAAGAACACCGTCATCATCATGACCAGCAACATCGGCTCGTCCTACCTCCTCGACGACGCGGCCAGTGGCGGCGGCGAGATCAGCGAGCACGCGCGTAACTCCGTCATGGCGGACCTCCGCGCACACTTCCGCCCCGAGTTTCTCAACCGTGTCGACGACATCGTCCTCTTCAAGCCGCTCACCATGAGCGACATCGAAAAGATCGTGGACCTGCAGGTCGCCGACGTGGCCAAACGCCTGCGAGAGCGCAACCTTGCCCTTGAACTATCCGAGTCGGCCCGAAGGCACATCGCTCAGCACGGCTACGACCCGGTGTATGGCGCGCGTCCGCTCAAGCGGTACCTCCAGCACGAGATCGAAACGAAGATCGGCCGGGCCATCCTCTCCGGCGAAGTGCCCGAGGGCGCCACGCTCGTGGTCGGTGTAAGCGACGACGAACTCACGGTACGTGCCCGGGGCGGTGAGGTGAAAAACACCGCGTCATAACTCCGGCGATGATCCGTAGAATCATCAAAAGGACATCACCACCGAGACACCGAGATCACCGAGAAAGGCAAGGGCCGGCACTTCTTCTCGGTGTCCTCGGTGTCCTCGGCGTCTCGGTGGTTCAATTTCCACGCACCGGGTATGCTGTTTTGCCCATGCTTGAACGCATCGAACAACTCGACCGCGAGTCGCAGGCCGACCTGGCGCAGGTCCAGGACGCCGCCGGGCTTGAGGCTTTCCGCATCAAGTACCTCGGCTCGAAGGGCGCGGTGAAGACGCTCATGGGCCTGCTCAAGGACGTGCCCGGGGTGCAGAAGCCCGCGTTCGGGCAGGGGGCCAATGCACTGCGTCAGAAGCTCGAAGCGGCGTTCGAGGACAAAAAGGCCAACATGACGGGATCGGACGGGAAACCCTCGGTATCGACACCGAATGCCCAAGGGAAAATTCCGGGGGGGCGACTTCCGGGGGAACAACTTCCGGGGGTGGATATTACCGAGCCGGGGTTGCCGCCGCGTCTTGGGCGGGAACACATCATCACGCAGACCATCGATGAACTCGTCGAGGTCTTCGGGCGCATGGGCTTTGACGTGGCCACCGGGCCGGAGGTCGAGGACGAGAGGCACAACTTCGTTGCTCTGAACATCCCCCCCGAGCACCCCGCGCGTGACCCGCTCGATAATTTCTATCTCGACTCTAATCACTTGTTACGTTCGCAGACCTCGACGATCCAGGTCCGTGTGATGGAGAAGACCCAACCCCCGGTGCGCGTGGTGGCGATGGGCCGGGTTTACCGCCCCGACGCCCACGACGCCACGCACTACTCGATGTTCCACCAGGTCGAGGGCCTTTACGTCGACCGCAAGGTGAGCATGGTCGACCTGAAGACGACGCTCATCCAGTTCGCCCACGCGATGTTCGGCCCGGAGGCCGACGTAAGATTGCGCCCGAGCTTTTTCCCCTTTACCGAGCCTAGCGCGGAGCTTGAAGTCAAGATCGAGCTGCAGGGCCAGATGCGCTGGATGGAGATCGGCGGCTGCGGCATGGTCGATCCCAATGTCTTCAAAGCGGTCGGTTACGACCCCGAAGAGTGGACCGGCTTTGCGTTTGGCCTGGGCATCGAACGCCTGGCGATGCGCAAGTACGGCATAGGCGACATCCGCTGGCTGTTCGAGAACGACGTGCGATTCCTCCGGCAGTTCTAAAAACCATGAGCATGCAAAACGAACAGAGCGTGATGCGGACCGACCTGCCCCTTGCCAACCGCAGGCAGGGCAAGGTGCGCGATGTCTACGACGCCAAGCTCGACGACGGGCGTGAGGTTGTGGTGCTGGTGGCGACGGATCGCTTGAGCGCGTTCGACGTGGTGATGCCCACGCCGGTGCCGGGCAAGGGGAAAATCCTCACGCAGGTGTCCCGGTTCTGGTTCGAGATGATCGGCAAGAAACTCGGGCACTTCTTCAAGCACCACTTGATGGCCATCGACGCGACGCATGTCGCGGGGCTGAGCGACGAACAACGTGCCATGCTCAAAGACCGCGTGATGGTCGGCGTGAAGACGCGGGTCGTCCCCATCGAATGCGTGGTGCGGGGCTACCTGGCCGGCTCGGGCTGGAAGGAATACCAAAAGACCCAGAGCGTGTGCGGCGTGAAACTCCCATCCGGCTTACGCCAGTCTGAAAAACTTCCGGGGGGGCCGATCTTCACCCCGGCGACCAAGGCGGCATCCGGGCACGATGAAAACATCGACTTCGAGCGTGCGTGTGAGATTGTCGGGCGTGACCTGATGACGAAATTGCATGACTGGTCGATTGCGATCTACACGATGGCGCACGACTACGCCGCGACGCGGGGCATCATCGTCGCGGACACGAAGTTCGAGTTCGGGCTGCCCGTCGGTGGTTCATCTGACCCCATCCTGATCGACGAAGTACTCACACCGGATAGCTCACGCTTCTGGCCGGCCGACCAATACGAACCCGGACGAGACCAGCACGCCTTCGACAAGCAATACGTCCGCAACTATCTCGAAGGCCTCGTCGCTCAGGGCAAGTGGGCCAAAAGCCCGCCCGGCCCCGAGCTTCCCGCCGAGGTCGTGCAACAGACGCTCAAACGCTACCTCGACGCATACCGTCTGCTCACGCAGGCGTGATACGATGGTCCCATGCCCGAGCCGCAGGCCCACCCGCAACTGCCGCAGATCAAGAAGGTCGCACGCAATACGCTCATCGCGGGCCTCGGGGTCATGCTGCTCAAGGCCGGCGTCTTCATCCTCACCGATTCGGCCGCGGTGCTCAGCGACGCGCTCGAGTCGATCATCAACGTCGCCGCCGCCGGGATGATGCTTTACTCCATCCACCTGGCCAACCGCCCCGCCGACCGCGACCACCCCTACGGCCACGGCAAGGTCGAGTTCATGGCTGTGGGTCTTGAAGGATGGATGATCCTCATCGCCGGCGTCGTCATTGCCTTCGAGGCCACCCGCCGACTTGTCACCGGCCACTACCCGCAGGACCGCCTCGAGCTCGGTTCGTATTGCATGGCCGGCATCGCGTTGCTCACGCTCGGACTGGCGATCTACGTCCACGTCATGGGCAAAAAGTTCGACAACGCCACCATCCTCGCCGACGCCAAGCACCTCTTCACCGACGCCTTCTCGACGCTCGGTGTTTTAGCCGGCCTCGTCCTCGTGCAGTGGACCGGCAAGAGCTGGCTCGACCCGCTCGTGGCGATCTTCATGTCCGCGCTGATCCTCTTCACAAGCTGGCGGCTGCTCTGGCACTCGATCGGTGGCCTCATGGACAAACAGGACACCGCCGACGACAAGGCCATCCGCACCATCCTCGACGAGGAAGTCTCGTCAGGCTCGATCAAGGCTTACCACAAAGTCCGCCACCGCCACAGCGGCTCGTTCCATTGGGTCGACATGCACATCCAGGTCGACCCAGACATGAACGTACGCGACTCGCACGCTCTGGCCAGCCGGATCGAGGGCCGAATCGAAACGCTGCTCGGCCAGGCCAACGCGACGGCGCACGTCGAACCCTTCGGGCCGGGGGCTGCAGAATCCAATCCACAGGCAGAGGACAAGGATTGAAACGCATGCCGATATGGACAGAGTCCGTGTGCCACTGACGGCTCGCCCGCCAGTGAAAATGCCTTACGTTTGAAGCACTGGCGGGCAAGCCGCCAGTGGCACCCCGCGAGGTTCATCATGAAGTGTATGTACGTTCTCCGTCTGTCGTGGCGTGTGACGTTGTGGATGATGGCCGTCGGCTATGCGTGCGGTCCCGCGGTCGGTGTGACGCAAGGCCAGGAGCCGGCGACGACCGCGCCCACGATCCAAACCCCGCGCGGGCCTCTTGCGATCTTCCCGCCCGACAACGCGTGGAACACCGACATCTCACGCCTGCCCGTACATCCTAAGTCTAATCAATGGTTATCCACGATCGGTCTGGACAAAGGTCTGCACCCAGACTTCGGCCCACCGTGGAACGGCCACCCGATCGGCATCCCCTATGCGCTTGTCCCCGGTGACCAAACGAAAATCACCATCACCCACTGGACCTACCCCGACGAGACCGACCGCGTCGCCTACCCGATCCCGCCCGACCCGCCCATCGAGCTTGGCCCCGACGCCCCGCTCGACAGCGACCGCCACATCCTCATGATCGACTACGACCACAAAAAACTCTACGAGCTATACCAGGCCATCAAGACCCCCGATGGCTGGACCGCCGGCTCGGGCGCGGTGTGGGACCTCACGAGCAACACCCTGCGCCCGCCACGATGGACCAGCGCCGACGCCGCGGGTCTGCCGATCTTCCCCGGCCTTGCAAGATACGACGAGATCGTGGAGAAGGGCGAGCTGCGCCACGCGCTGCGTTTTTCCTGTCGCATGACCCAGCGCGGCTACATCCACCCCGCCACGCACTTTGCCAGCCGATCACGCGATGAAAACCTCCCCCCGATGGGCATGCGCGTCCGCCTCCGGGCCGACTTCGACACCACACAAGCCCCCCCGGAGGTGCGCGTCATCCTCGAAGGCTTGAAGAAATACGGCCTGATGCTCGCTGACAACGGCAGCGACTGGTTCATCACCGGCTGTCCCGACAACCGCTGGAACGCTGACAACCTGCACTGGCTCAATCACGTCAAAGGCCAAGACTTCGAGGTCGTCGACACCGGCCCGGTCTACACCGACACCCACCCCGAACCCCAGAGGCAGTAGGAGTGTATTCTTACAAAATGTTTGTGTGCCACTGGCGGCTCGCCCGCCAGTGAAAACGGTGCGTTTCAAGCACTGGCGGACAAGCCGCCAGTGGCACCCGGCGAAATCCTCCAGTAGCACCCGGCGTGCGTGTGTGGGGTGGGCTGCGCAGACTTGACCCCCGCAGCTACGCGACACACCATAGGTTGATGCCGAGGCATTTCCCCTTCGAGTCCGGGCGTTACGAGACCGCGATGGGAGTTCGGGCGCTTGACGGGCCGGCGTTTGTGCGTGACGGGGAGCTTGAGCGTTACCGCGTTGCCAAGTCGGCAAGTCGTGCCACGACGCTTTACCACGATTGCTCGACGGAAGTCTTACAACATGTCTGGTCGTTCGTGCGCAGCGAAGTCGGCAAGGCGTACGGCCTGCAACTTGCGGAGCAATACCACACCGGCACGTTCGAGTCACTCGGCGGACAGATCGCGGAGGACCTGGCAATTGTTTGTTTGGAAAACGACCGTGACTGGGTAGCCATGCTCGATGTGCGACTTCCCAGCGGCTGGCCCCCGGAACCCCAGGAAGCCCCGCAAGCCCCGGAACCCCAGGAAGCCCCGCAAGCCCCGCAAGCCCCGGAAGGGAAGATCGGGCGGAGTTTTGCCCAGGTCCACGCGCCGGTGCCGGGGATGGAAAAGCTCAATCTCGCGGGGGCGTCCATCGTCAAGATGATGATCGAAAAGCCCGCGATGGAGCGGGCCGTCTGGGGCTTGCAGTTCGATGACCAGCTCGACAAGCACCCCGCACGCGCCAGCATGACCCCCTTTGATCCCGCATCGCCCCGCGTCGTCGTCCGTCACGAACGGCAAATCATCGTCGGCTTCCCCCGTGTGCGTGCCGCCCTTTTCATCATCCGCCTGACACTGCACGACCTGGTGACGCTCAGCTCCACGCAACGCGCAAGCCTCGCGGCGGCGCTCGAATCCATGTGGCTTCGGCAGCGCGTCTACAAGGGCGTGGCTGACCACTTCGACCGGATCGTCGAACATATCCGTCAGAGTTGAAATACGAACAACGCGGGTCAGTAACTCAAAGGGCCGTAGTAACTGGACCAGTCTCTTGGAAAGCGATGGTAGTCCTGTCCGTTGCCCAGGTTTCCACGGTAATAGGTTGTGGTGGCCAGGTTCGACGCGGTCGCGTTGTCCCACCGCTTGACGCTGCCGTCGCTCAGGACGAAGTTGGCTGAACCGACACCCGTCGTCGTGCCCACGCCTGATGGTCCACCGGCCGCGATACGATCACCCCCCATCATGTGGGCGCTGGTGACCGAGCCGTTGGTGCCTTGGAAGTGGTCCGATGCAATTGGGGCCGGCACGTCGTAGAGCACCCACTGACCGCCACTGCCGAAATGCCTGAATGCGTAGGGGTCCTGCAGCTTCAGCAACGTGTATTTTGCCAACAGCCTGTTGTTGGGGCTTTGCGGGTTGTACTGATCCGCGGGGGTGTCCCAATAGGTATGTGCGATGGCCATGCCCGGGTAGTAGGAGTAAGGCATGGAATGGTTGCGATCCACCTCGCGCAGCCCCTGCGGGCAGGTCCATGTCCCCGACGCACGAAAACCCAGGTCCCGGTAATCGCCGTATTTCCCGGCGGAGAAATAACCGGCAAAGGCGTTGTACGAACGGTAGAACATCGTGTTGCCCGATACGTCCGCACCACCGGGCAACGTCCACGACTGGTGCCTGACCGGGGTGTAGGTCTCGATTCCCGGGCGGGTGTTTCCGATGGGGTAGCGTTTGTTGTGGTCGAGGGTGTAGGTGATCGAGGCAATGGCGATCTGACGCAGGTTGCTTCCGCACGCCGCGTGGTTGGCTGCAAAGCGAGCGGCTTGTAACGCGGGCAACAGCAGCGCGATCAGGAGGACGATAATCGTCACCACCACCAGAAGTTCAAGCAGGGTGAACCCGTTTGGGGTTCTGAGCCGGTAGACGCGTCGTGGGTGCAATGCATCCATGTCTGGTGATTCTATGCTGCGATGCCGAGTCTGTAGACCCCTCTGAACCGTAAAACGGCTGCGTGGTACTTTAGCCCGCACAGCCGTTGGAGGAGATTCAGGTGTGTCTGTCAAGTTCATTCATCCGGGCCTTTACCCGGCTGTGATTTTCCCGACCGATCCAGAAGGCTCGGGTTGCAGTCACTTTCGTCGGCGTGGCAGGAGCATCGTCGAGCCGAGGGCAAGCAGGGCAACGGAGGCCGGCTCGGGGATGATGGCGATGTCAGCGTGGAAGATCAGGTCGTTGCCGGACGCACCGCTGACGCCATAGTCCGAGGCGGCCAACGTGGTTTTGGCGCCCTGGGTTCTAGTGCCGCCAGCGTAGGTGTTGCCGGATTGATAGATGCTCGGAATGCCGTTCCCCCAACCTTCCTGGGAACCGTTCACGCCCACGTCGAACATATAGACGGTACTGGCAGCCAGTGCGATCGGGGTGTCGAAGGTAAAGGTGAAGTAATACTGCGTGCTGACGTCGAGATCGGGGTTATATCGCACGACTTCGTTGATGGTCGGAGCCAGCGTGGTCAGCGGTGAATCAGGGGTGCCGAATCGGATGCGATAGTCTTTCCATCCGTCAAACACCAATCCCGTACCTTCAGAAATCATGACGGTCAATGAGACGAGTTGTTGGGCCGCGGCGGCACTGGTGGTGAAGGTCTGGCCTTGGACGGGACGGTCGCCGTAGATCAACGTCGAGCCGGACGGGGAGACAAGGTTGGCCACGTCGGCCCCATCGACCGTCGGGGCGCTGGTCGAAACGGTGATCACGCCTGCGTTTGCGGCTGTCGTGACACCCGCGATCAAAGCCGTTCCTGTGATGACGGCTGCGAGAGTTCTGTAATGTGTCATGGCTTTGTCCTCCTTGGTATACAGACTGCTAAATCTCAATTAAGCGGATTTAACCTCAACGACATTCACGGACCGCCCGTGGAATGTACCTAATACGATAGAATATAGTGTGCCATAATAATCTGCTTTGTCAATATCAATATTGTAATTTTTTATATCATTATTGGGACATTCTCGACGGCTTGGGGATGATTCGGGTAGCGCGCGAGCCTGGTCACACGCAGAAATACAAGGGAACGCGGTCAAGGGTGTCAATCATGGGGATTAGCCCATTGGTTTTAATCGGCCGGGCAGAATT
>WGMF01000010.1 GCA_016125215.1 Phycisphaera sp. | reverse complement strand
GTTCGGCCGCGTCGTCGGGGCTGTGAAGTGAGATGTCGATGGTGGACTCCTTTCCAAAAGAGCCCACTATCCCAGACCCCACGCGGGAGCGCAACCTAACAAGCGCCTAACGCGCACGAGTTTTTTACGGGATTGGTATCAATCGCATCTGCTGGTCAAGCTGCCGCTGGACGATGCGATAGAAATCAAACGCACACGTATGGGCTATACCTTCACCCTGTTCGGCGAACCCACCCCTCTGATTGTCTTCCACGGGATAATGGGTAAGAAAAAGATTGCAAACCACCTCGAGTGGTTGGGTATCCCAAGCGAGTAGTGGTGGGTATGGGCGCGGGGGAAATTATAAGGATGCATGCGAGAAGCTTAGGTGTGCCACTGGTGGTCAAGCCGGGGGCGGCACGCGCCAATCCCCTGATGCCGATCACTCACGGCGAGATCGATGCGACTTCGCGGTGTTGGTAGTCGTAGAGCAGTTCCTGGCGGTCGGGGTCTTTGGCGTCCACGTCGGCGTAGCGGGAGCGTAGGGAGGGCTGATTGTCCTGAAGGTAGAGCAGTTCGACGGTGGTTCGGGCGCCGGGGTCCAGAGAGCGGGCGTCGGGGTTGATGTCGACGGCGACGGCGCCGGTGCGGATGGTGAGTTGTCCGCGGAAGTCCTCGTCGTCGATGGCGACGGACTGGGTGATCGCGTCGCCCGGACCGACGGCGAGCAGGGCCTGTCTTGCGCGGCCGTTGTAGACGCGCCAGAGTTCGAGCTGGGCCTGGCCTTGCGGCGTGGCGGAGACGAGGAAGAATCGCTGGTTGTCGAGTGTTTTGACCGGGTCGCTCCAGTCGCTCCACTGCGATTCGATGGAGAGTTTGTTGTAATCGGTCTCGCGTTGTTCGGGGGCCAGTTCGTCTTGTTTGAAGAGCGGGTTGAGCAGCGAGACACGGAGGCGGTAACGATAGGTTTTGCCCGGCTGCGCGGTGATGTCGTGCGTGAGGAGGTGGAGCGTGGGGTAGGCGGGTTCGGCCGGCTGGCCATCGGGTCCCAGCCCCACACCGGGTCGGGCTACTCCGGGCCAGGCTCCGGGGGTTCCGGGGCTTCCGGGGGTTCCGGGGGCGGACTCGTTCATGGGATCATCGGACCACTGGTCGTTGAAGCCCGGGCGAGGGGGCTGCGTGGGGCTTCCTGAGGGGAACAGGCCGGTAGCGTCTGGGGTTTGTCGCTGCGAGTTGGGCTTGTTGGCTTCCTCGAAGTTTCGCAGTTGCTGCTGGAGTTCGTTGTATTGCTGGATGAGGCGTTCGATGCTTCGCTGGTTGGGGTTGGCGGGTTGGCCTGTCGTGGGGTTGTTTCCTGGGCGCGGGCCAGACGGGGGGATGTCGAAGCCCTCGGACTCGCCAAAACCGGTCGGGGACAAGGGCGCGGCGTTATCGGGGAGTGAGCCGCCGAGTTTTTCGATCTTGGTACGGGTCTCTTCGATTTGTTTTTTGAGGTTGTTCCACTGGGCTTTGAGTTCGGGGGAGAGGGTGTCGAGGATGGTGTTGGGCGGTAACCAGGGTCGGGTCTGTGTGATCGGGGGGAAAGGCACGTCGGCGATGTCTTTCTGGTGCTCGGTGATGTAGCGGACGCGTTGAGCGGTGAGTGTTTTGTTGTCGAGGTCCATCTTGACGAGGTCGTTGTAGATCGACGCAAGCCGGGGGAGGCTGGCCACGGGTTCGGGGTCGCTCCATTGACCGGTGGCGGGGTCGAGGGTCTGGCGCTGCAGTTCGATGTCGGTGATGGCCATGGCGCGGCGCTGCCACTCTTCGGGTATGCGTGCGCCCTTGGGCAGCGCTTCGTAGGCTTTCCAGTAGGCCTGCAGGTCGAAGTCCGCGACGATGCTGACGTAGGCAAAATCGCGCGGGGCGGCGGTGGGGACCATCGCGTCGATCTGGTCGACCATGTTGGCCGCCACGCCGCGTGCCCAGTTGGCGTCCGCGTCACTGGGGAGCAGCGCCGTGTAGTGCTGGATCATTTCTTCCTTGCGGTCGGTCGGGAGCATGACGGCGAAATCGGAGCGGACGTGCGGCAAGACGGGTCCGGGCGGATTGGCCAGGACGTAGACCGGTCGCGAGCTGCTGAGGTTCATGTTGATGCCGCGCGGGTCCAGTGGCGTGTCGGTGAGGTTGTTGAGCGACTGGAGCGGGCTGAGGGGCACGCGGCGCATGGTGAGGAAGTTTTCGGTGTAATCGGGGACCTGGATGGCGGTCATGCCGTCGGGGAGCGTGGGTTTGTCGACCTGTTGCTTGACGGTCTCGGCTTTCTGGAGCAGGTACTTGTCGACCTTGCCCGGCGAGAGCTCCTGCCCGTCGGGGGTCTTGACGACGAACGGGTTGGAGAGCCAGAAGACGTAGAGCACGACACACGCGACAACCAGGGCCACGGTCACGACAATCTTCTCGAGGTGACGCTCGAAGAAATTGACATTGCGGTATTTCATAGGGGTCGTCCTGGTCGTGCGGGTCCGTGTGGATTCGGTGGGTCTGGGGGTATTGCGTTTTGTCGAGTCGGGTTGCGGAAACTCGAAAAGGCGTGGTGTCGTGGGTCAGTTGGTCGTCGGTTGTGCGGTGGTCTCTTCGGGCTTATCGATGCCCAATCGGATGCGGGTCTGTTTGGGCATCAGTGGCGTGGTCCAGTCGCGCAGCCAGATCGATTCGATGAGGATCGAGACGCGCACCACGTCGCCGCCCGCGTAGAGGTAGCCGTTCTGCAGCGCTTCGTATTCGTCGATGGCGTCGATCCGCATCTTCAAGCATGTCTGGAAGTTGACGCGGTTGAGGTTCTCGAAGAATGCTGGGAGCTTCTGCGAGTCCATATCCATGACGACCCATGCGTGCTTGACATCGTAGAGCGTGTTGCTGCGTCGGCCGGTGGGAGATCGGGAGAAGTCGTCCTTGAGTTTGATGTCGCCGGAGACGGCGGCGGAGGCCTCTGCGGTGGAGACGCCGCCGTAGCCCTCGCGGTGAGTGGGAGAGAACGTGCTGGGGGAACCGCCGGTTGAGTTGCTGGTGGTGGGCGGGTTGGGTGCGGAAGGCGGTTGGGTCTTGATCCCGCCGACGGTGTCGATGCCGACGTAACCGGGGATGACCTGGATCGTCACGAGGCGTTTGATGGGCGAGGTAACGAGGTCCGTGCCGGGCGTGTCGGTCTGGTTGGTCATGGAGATGGCGCGGACGATGTCCTGCTGGACCCAGAGCGTCATCTGCCCCTCCCAGATTTCGTCCATGGGGGGCCGACCACTGGAAACGACCCACGGGTCGACCTGCAGCGGGAAGTCTGCTGGGATGATATTGGAATCGGGGTCGAACGTCCGGGCGTAGATGTGGGCGAGCTTGGCACGCTGGGTTGTGAGCTCGATCTTGCGTTTGGCCAGGAGGTTCGAGAGTTCGACCTTTTCATCCGGGGTGAGCTCTTCGAGTTTCTTGGGTGGGAATTTGGAATTGAGATAGCGTGACTGGACTTCGTCAAAGGCTTCCTTGAGTTCATCGGGCGACGGGGGCATCGTCGCATCGAGGCGGGGATAGGTCGGCGCGGGTGACGGGGGCATGAGCATCTCAGCCAGGGCTTTTTTGTATTTGATCTTGGCGTCCCAGGGCTTGTCGAAGTTTTCGATGCCCGGGTCGGGGAAGAGGCCCTCGATCATGGGCAGGTGGCCGGCTTTGTTGATGGCCAGGGCGTTCTCAAAGATGCGCTCATACTCGCTGGCCATCTTGTTGTAGGCCGACTCAAGCTCGCTGATGGCTTTGTTGTTGACCGGGATGTTGACGGTCTGGGCCGGGTCGTCGGGGTTCTTGCTGGGGATCGACACGGGCGTTTTCAAACGTGAGGTGATGCGCTGCGCTTCGGTCAGGCGCTCCTGCATCTGCTTGCGCAGCGCCAGGCCGCTGGAATAGACCCAGGCGATGTCCGCCAGCGACGCCAGGGCGACGACGATCACCAGCGTGAGGACGGTGTTGTTTTTGAGCCAGTTCACAAATCGGTTCATCATGACCGTGCCTCCTGACCGCTGGGCATCTCCATCGCGGGCATCATGGCCTGCGGGTTAGGGGGTGTGTTGTCAGCGGGACGGGTTCCGGGGGATACGCTTACGGGGGGCGTGCTTCCGGGGGGTGTGCTTCCGGGGGGGGGTTGCTCGGATGGGCTGCCGGGTGTGGAAGACTTACCACGGAAAGCGTCGCGGGCCTCGGCCGGTGGCAGCAACTGGACCACGAATTGGATCTCGAACCGCCAGTCGCGGTTGCGTGGCTCTTCGTGCAACGGGTTTTGCGGCATGGTGACCTCGGCATCGGGGCCTGCCGCGGGGGTGCCTGACGACCAGGGTCCCACGTTCAGCGGGCGCTGACCACGACCGACCGGGCCGACTGGCCCGCGCGATGGGCCGGCGTTCGTGTCCGCATTGGGCAGAGCCGATTCGGGCATCAGTTCGAGCTTCTTGATCGATTGCGCGTCGACGATGATGCGGTACGGCCGGGTTTCGCTCTCGGGCTGGTCCTGGAGCCACTTGATGTAGTTATGAGCCAGCAGGGTCGAGGCACGCTGGTTGGGCGTCGAGCCTTTGATCGTGATGAAGAACGATGGCGGCTTCTGCGCGGTGCGGTCGGTGGCACGGCGTTGTTCGTCCGTGAGGGCCCTGAGTTCACCGGGTTGGAACCCGCCCGAATTCAAACCCGGGAACGCCCTGAATGGAGACCCGCCCGGCGATCCCTCATCCGGAGAAGACTCAGGCGACGACCCGCTCAACCCGTGGCCCCAGATCTGGGATGGATCGACATCGTAAGCCGGCGCATCATCGGTCGTGGCCTGCTCGTCCCAGACGAACTGGTACTCCGCGGTGATCGAGTCGATCTTGATCGTTCGTCGGTCGTTGCGGGGGACCTGCTTGATGGCATCGTAATCCGAGCCGTAGAGCGCCTCCTGCGGTCCGAGGGCGTCGAACGCCTGGCTCAGGTCTGCCACGAGCTTGGGCCAGACATCGCGGTAGTCCAGCACGCGCTGCAGGTTCTCGATCCGCTGACGCTGGTCGTCGCTCTTGATCTGGCGGATGGCCTGGATCTTCTGGTCGGCGTTGTTGAGGATTGCCTGGATCGGCTGCTCATACTCTCGCCTGGCCGCGGCCTCGGCGTTCTTGCTCATGATGTAGTTCACCGTGCTCAGCGCCGCGGAGAGCGCCACCACCGCCGCCGCGCCGAGCACCCAGGGCTGCTTCGTACGCCAGAGCTTGCGTTTGATGACATACGTCGGCAGCAGGTTGGCCGAGACCTTCTCGATCTCCAGCCCCTGCAGCGCACAGCCGTAGGCCGTGGCCATGTTCATCGCGTGCTGGGCAAAGTCCGCTTCCTGCCTGCCCTCGACCGTCAACCGCTTGAACGCATCGGGCCTCGTCACCTCCAACTGCAACTGCTGCTTGAGGAACTTCATCAGCCCCGGCAGGCGGAACGTCGAACCCAGGCCGATCACCCGCTCGAGCTTCGCGTCGCGGTTTAGGCTCTGGTAAAAGCCCAGCGACCTCTGCATCTCCTGGACCAGGTCGGCAAAGACCGGGCGCATCGCCTGGAAAATCTGCCTGGCGTACTTGCTCGTGTTCGCTTCGCGTTTGAGTTTTTCAGCCTTGGGGAACGAGAGGTTGAACGTGCGGACCAGGGCCTCGGTGAAGTTGTTGCCGCCGATGGGCAATGTGCGGAGCCAGATGCGTCCGTTCTCGACGATGACCACGTCCGTGCTCGACGTGCCGATGTCCATCAGGATCACGCCCGAAGCGGTGTCGCCCAGGTCCAGGTCGTATGCCATCGCGTTGTAGACCGCCAGCGGCGAGAGCGTCAGGGCGTCGGGGTTCAGGCTCACGCTCTTGAGGTTGCTCAGGTACTGGAGCAGGCGGTCCTTGGTGATCGCAAAGATGCCGACCTCCACGTCGGGCGAGTCCTCCTGCGAAAAGACCTGGTAGTCCCACTCGACCTGCTCGATGGGGAAGGGGATCTGCTGGATCGCCTCGAAGCGCACGATGTCGGGGATCTTCTTCGGGTCCACCGGCGGCAATTTGGCAAACCGCGCAAAGGCCATGTGACCCGGCACCGACAACACCACCGACGAGCGCGACATGTCGTGACGCGAGATCAACTGATCGAGGTTGACCCGGATTTCCTCCTCGACGTTCACGTCCGGCGAGGTCAACACCGTCTTGAAGGGCACTACCTCGTAACCCGCAACCGCCACGCCGTGCCTGGCATCGCCCACGAGGTGTAACGCCTTGATCGCGTTCGCGCCGATCTCGATGCCCCAACTGTCGCCTTTGGCCATGGTTGGCTCCTTGCTGTGTCGGCTATGGTAGCGGAAAACAAGCCCGCGGGGGCTTCACGCTTGATCGTCATTCGGGGGGATGTTTCGTGCTGTTACCTTGGACGCACCAAGGCCTTTGGTGTTCGTCCGATCGGTCTGGATGCCTGAACAACAGTGGGAACACATCCGCAAATCATTAAATCCCACCGACGGGCTTTGGTCAAGCGCAAAACCACCACCACGCAACCTTTTTCACACATCGGCGGTAAAGTCATCGGAGATTCAAACATGCTCACACACCCCATCCCAACTCCGCCCATACCCGCCAACCGCATCGGGCTTATCCTGCTGGCTCTTTTCATCAACCTCACCGCCACCCACACCGCCCCAGCCCAGGCCGACCGCACGATGCCCAGCGAAAAAACCCCCCTCGACATCAACGCCCTCCCCACACTCACTCTCCACGACGATGCCCGTGACAAAGACATCCCCCTACGCGTCACCTATCCCACACTAGGCGACCACCTGCCCGTCATCATCTGGTGCCACGGTGCGCTGGGGTCCAAAGACGGCTACCAGCCCCTCATCAAGCCCTGGGCCCAAGCGGGCTTCATCGTCATCCAACCGACCTTCGGCGACTCCGTCAGCCTCATGACCCCCGAAGAGCGCCGCAAGCACGGCTCACTCGTCAACATGGTCAACAGCCCGCAGGTCCTCGGTGAGTGGGACGACCGACCCAAAGACGTCAAGTGTGTCCTCGACAACCTCGACCGGGTCGTGTCTCAAATCGATGGCCTCAAAGACCGGGCCGACCTCTCACGCATCGGCGTAGGCGGACACTCCTTCGGCGCCCACACCACCATGCTCATCGCAGGCATGACGCTCAACGTCTTGCGCCAATCCATCAGCTACCCCGACGACCGCCCCACCGCTTTCATGGCCATCAGCCCCAACGGCACCACGCGGTCACTCAACAAAGAATCTTTCTCCCACTTCGGCAGCAAACCCCTGCTCTTTGTCACCGGCGACCACGACGGCTCACCCATCAAGGGACAGGAAAACAAAACCGGCACCTGGCGACGTGAAGCCTTCGATCTTGCCCCCCAAGGCCCGATCTCCCTGCTCTGGGTCAACGACGCCCACCACAACTTCGGAGGCATCACCGGCCCAGCCCCCTGGCCCGGCGCAGGCCCCCGCAACAACGACCAACTCCAATGCGTGATCGACCTCACCACCGCCTTCTGGCAGGCGCAACTCAAAAACGACGACCAGGCAAAGAAGGCCCTCACACCCGAGTCCGTCAAAGCAAAATACCCCCAGACCGCGCACATCGAAAACAAACAATGACCGCCTCGCATGTCTATGCGGGGTCGCCCAATATCAAATCTAGTCAGCGAATACCCACTTCCGCGGAGCGTCGCACGCCAACTCTTTGAAACGCCCATCACCATACGCCGCGGCCATGAGTTGAATCCCGTCGAGCCTGGCGTCGAGCGTCTCAGGGCGGTGCATGTCCAGCGCGAGGAAGCTGTAACGTCCCTCGTCCATGAACTGCCTCACATAACGATCCGCGTGGTAGCCCTCTTCCCCGGTGAAGCTGCGGAAGTTGCCCTGGAGCAGCACGCCCATCTTCGTCAGGTCCTCCATGCGCTTGGGCAGTTCCTTGGGGATGTTCATCCGCTCGGGGTGCGCGAGGATCGGTTGATAGTTTTCCTTGAGCAAAAACTCGAAGATCGGCAAGACCCACTTGGGCCACTTGTCGAACCAGACATCGACCAGCACGCACCGCGAGTCGGCCAGCGTCGGCACGCCCATCGCCTTGCACTGGTCGATGAGCTTGGCGTGCAGGCGCACCTCGCCACCGGGCCAGACCTTGTAATCGATGCCCGCGTCGCTGAGTTCTTTTTGCAACTGGGCTGTCCAGCCCCGCACGTGCTCGATTGTGTTGAGCGGGTAAAGCTCAGGCCAGATGTGCGGCGTGCAGACGGTGCCCACGTAGCCCAATGACTTGAGACGCGTTACGCACTCGATCGATTCGTGGATATCCCCGCACCCGTCGTCGATGCCATAGAGCAGGTGGCTGTGGATATCAATCGGTTGGAAGGGCGTCGCGTCCATGCGGAAAACAGGATAGCAGAGTGACGGATGACGGGAATCTTATTTAGCCCGGTCAACATCCAGGGGGCGACCGTCTTTCAACTCTGAGATCATCATTCATCAATCATCAATGGCTTTGACACTCTGACATCATCCATTCCCCCTACTGCTCCTCCGCCCACGTCACCCCCGTCGTCTTTTCTCCCATCAACAACAGCCGCAGCAACTGCAGCGCGCTCTTCGCGGCCCGGTCGCGTATCGTTTCACGGTCGCCCCCCAGGCGCAGCAGAAACACCCGTGCTCGATCCCGCAGCGCAAGGCCGACGTACACCGTCCCCACCGGTTTTTCGGCTGTGCCACCGTCGGGGCCCGCGATGCCGGTGATCGAGACGGCCGCGTCCGCGCCGCTGCGCTCCCTGGCCGACACCGCCATCGCGCGAGCCGTCTCAACGCTTACCGCGCCGTGCGCCTCGATCACTTCCGGGGGCACCCCGAGTTGCGAGGCTTTCATTTGATTAGAGTACGTCACCCACCCGCCGACGTAGACCACGCTCGACCCCGGCACGTCCGTCACCATCGCCCCCAGCAGCCCGCCCGTACAACTCTCCGCCGTAGCCATCGTGAGCTTTTTCTCGACAAGCAACCCGACCACCGCCCCAGGGAGGGTTTGGTCGTCACGCCCGAAGCAGATCGCGCCCAGGGCCGACTTGACCGCATGCACTGCTTGATTCAATTCATTCTCTGCCAACTTCCGGGGGAAGTCGCTGCGGATACGCACCGAGACGTAGCCGTTGGACACCGTCGTCCCCACCGTCGGGTTGCGGTTGCGCTGCATCAGGTGTCCGAGCCTTGCCGCCAAATCGCTCTCGCCCTGCCCGAACGTGTGCAGCGTGGTGGTCAGGATCGCGCGTTCGCCGGCCAGCTTGTCCAGCTCCGGCCCGATGGTTTTTTCAAACATCACATACAACTCGCGCGGCACACCCGGCGTGACATAGATGGTCGTATCATGCAACTTGGCTTTAATTCCGGGGGCGGTGCCGTTGGAGTTCGGGATGGCCTCCGCGCCGCGCGGGTGCATCGCCTGCGTCCTGTTCCGCTCGGGCATCGGGCGGTTGCGTCTGGCAAAAAACGAGCTGATGTGTTGCAGGCTTGCCTCGTCGAGTATCAAATCCACACCCATCGCATCCGCCAGCGCCTCGCGCGTCAGGTCGTCTTCCGTCGGCCCAAGCCCGCCCGTCACGAGCACTACCGGCACCGTCTGCGCCGCGTGTGTGATGGCCCGCGCAATCTGCCCCCGGTCATCCGGCACCGTCACGTGGTAACGCGGGAAAATCCCCCGCTTCACAAGCTGCTGGCTCAGGTAAGCGCTGTTGGTATCAACCGTCTGCCCGAGCGTCAGTTCGTCACCGATGGAGATAATGGCACCTTGCATGGTGCGAGATTCTAGCGACTGTCTACGCACGCCTCCTTAAACCGTATAATCAAGCCATGACCACCACCGCGACGCTCATGGACGGCAAACGCGTGGCCCAGGAAACCCTCGACGTCTGTGCCGGGCGGGTTCGGCACATCATCGCCCAATCGGGCGTCACGCCGTGCCTGGCCACCGTGCTCGTCGGGGCTGACCCGGCCAGCGTGACCTACACCGCGATGAAGCGCAAGCGCTGCGAAGCGGTGGGCATGAAGTCGCTCAAGATCGAACTGCCCGAAGCGACGACGACCGAACAACTCGTGGCCCAGATCACGCGCCTGAGTCACGACGCCTCCGTCCACGGCATCCTGCTCCAGCACCCCGCGCCTAAACACATCGACGAACGGTTAGCCTTCGAGGCCATCGCCCCGGGCAAAGACGTGGACGGCGTCACCATGCAGAGTTTTGGCGCGATCACATTCGACCGCCCCGAGATGGGCTTTGGCTCCTGCACGCCGGCGGGGATTATGCGGCTGCTCGATGCTTACGACGTGGACCTCAAGGGCAAGCACGCCGTGGTGATCGGCCGCAGCGCCATCCTCGGCAAGCCCATGGCCATGATGCTGCTTTCCCGGCACGCCACGGTCACGATCTGTCACTCGCGCACCGTCGACCTTCCGGGAGTCGTGCGTCTGGGGGATATCGTCGTCGCGGCGGTGGGCAAGCCGAAGTTCGTGCAAGGGGATTGGATCAAGCAAGGCGCGATCGTTATCGACGCGGGGTACAACGCCGGGAACGTCGGCGACGTGGACTTCGATGCGGCGCTGGAGAAGTCTTCGATGATTACACCCGTGCCGGGGGGTGTCGGGCCGATGACGATTGCGACGCTCATCGACCAGACCGCGACGGCGGCGGCACGGATGCTCGGGGTCGAGTAAGAAGTTTAAACGCCAAGACGCAGAGGACGCCAAGAGAGACGCTAAGAAATACACCATGTCCCAATTCAACGCCCCTGCCTACGATGTTGAGAAACCCACGGGGGTCTGTGCGCTTTCGGGTGAACCGCTTGAGCCGGGTAGTCCATTCATGGCCACGCTGGTCGAGGTTGAACCCGGTGAAGTCAAAGAGGAAGGCAAACAGGGTCAGAACGCGGCGGCGGCGTTGGGGCTTAAGCGTGTGGATGTCTCGATGAAAGCGTGGGACGCTGGGAAGCGGCCCGAACGGGTGTTTTCCTATTGGAAGTCCACCGTGCCGGAGCCGAACCAGAAGCGCAGGATGTTTGTGGATGACGCGGTGCTCTTGAACCTTCTGCGGCGACTGGCGGACACGGACAACGCTGACCGCCTGGCGTTTCGTTTTGTGCTCGCGTTGATCCTGTTGCGTAAGAAGATGCTGCGCTACGACCGGACAGAGACACGCAACGTCGGCGAGTTGGAACACCAGTGGTGGGTGACGACGCCCAAGCTCGACCCGGCCAAAGGACCGCTGGGCAAGTGGAACGAGGAAGAGACGATTGAAATCCTCGACCCGAAGCTCGACGAGTCGCGCATCACGCAAGTGACCGAGCAACTCGGGCAGATTCTTGAGGCCGAGCTGTGAAACGCCACACGGTTGCAGTGCATAATCCATCTCGAGTCGGCGAGCCGGGGCGTGCCGCCCCGGTCCATCAACCGGACATGTTTGACGGCGTGACGGATCATGCAGACCGGCCCGGCACGGACCTGCTCGCGGGGGTCGTGTGTGTGGTCATTTATTTCCTCCTCATCACCGGTTGTGTGACCGGACCGGAGTATCGGGAGCGACCCGCACAAACGCCGACGGTGACGGAGTTGATCGGTCGGCACAACCTCGCGGTGAATGGGCTTGACAGGGTGTGGGCACGCGCATCGCTCGAAATCAAGTGGAAAGAAAAGGTCAAGCGTTACCGCAAGAAAGACGCCACCCGAACGCGCTTCGAGACCGGCGAGGGGCAGCTCATCGTGATGCTGCCCGACAAGGTCGCGCTGACCATCGGCAAGCTCGGCAAGACGCTCTTCTGGGTCGGGTGCGACAGCGAACGCTACTGGCTATTCGACCTGACCGACTCGGACCACAAGGTCGCCTACGTCGGCAGGCTCTCTCGCATGGCGTCCGCCGATTTCGACAGCCCCTTTCCATTGCATCCCTCCGATGTGCCGGCGTTGCTGGACATGGTCAAGCTCGCGCTGACGCCCGAACCGGCCACCGGTCAAACACTCAAGTGGGCCTTCGGTGCCTGGGTCATCGAACAGCCCGGCTTCAGCCGCACGGTCTATCTCGACCACGACACCGCCCGAGCCCGACGGGTGGAGGTCAAAGACACGACCGGCAGGATCACGGCGGTCAGTGAGTTATCCGATTGGGAAATCCCGGCGGACGGCGGTAACGAAACAGCCCCGGGATTCCCCGGCACCAGGCCGTTAACACTGGCCACGGACATCCGTGTCGAGCTGCCCCTGCGTCAGACGCGGATCGCCCTCGCATTGAAAAACCTGACGACCAGTGAGTTGAAATTCAACGTTCGGCAGTTTGATTTTGAAAAGCTCTGCGCAGCGTTGGAAGTGGACGAGGTCGTGGACATGGACATCGTCACACCCGCGCCTTGACCGGCTTGCCGTCGCGCAGGACACGCAGGGACAACGGCAGTTCGAAATGCACGTCTTCCTCCACGACGTGGGTCTCTTCGACGGTTCCGCCGTAGTTGGACTTGAGGTCTTCGACGATCTCTTCGACAAGGTGCTCAGGCGCAGAGGCCCCGGCGGTGACGAGGACGGTCTTGACGCCGGCAAACCATTTGTGGTCGATCTCGGTGCGGTCGTCGACGAGGTAAGCGCGCGTGCCGGAGTTCTGGCTGATCTCGGTCAGGCGGACGGAGTTGGACGAGTTCTTCGACCCCACGACGAGCACGAGGTCGGCGGTGTCCGCCAATTCGCGTACGGCTCGTTGCCGGTTGGTCGTGGCGTAACAGATGTCTTCGCTGGGCGGAGCCTTGACGTGCGGGTAACGCTTGAGGATCGCGCTGATGATGACGTTGGCGTCGTCCATGCTCAGCGTGGTCTGCGTGAGGTAGACCATGCGGTCCTTGTCGGTGTAGGGGAGCTTCTCGACGTCCTCCGGGGACTCGACGATGGTGATGGCCCCGGGCGCTTCGCCGACGGTCCCGACCACTTCGTCGTGGCCGGCGTGACCAACTAACAGGATGTGATACCCCTGGCGGGCGTAGCGGATGGCTTCCATGTGGACCTTGGTCACGAGGGGGCATGTGGCGTCGATCATGGTGCAGCCACGCGCCTTGGCGGCGTTGCGGACGGCGGGGGATACGCCGTGGGCGCTGAAGATAACGGTCGAGTTTGCGGGCACGTCCTCGATGCCATCCACGAATTCGACGCCGAGCTTGATGAAGTGGTCGACGACGTGGCGGTTGTGGACGATCTCGTGGTAGACGTAGAGGGGCGTGCCGACGATCTTGATGGCCTCTTCGACGCACTGGATGGCCATGTTGACGCCGGCGCAGAAGCCGCGGGGGTTGGCAAGGAGGATCTTCATAGGGGTATGGTAGCCCGTGGCAAGACCGACCGCTAGCGCGTCGCTTGCGTTGCGGTCCGGGGGTGGGACAATCGTTCGGATGAGCGAAAACAAGCAACCCCTCCCGGGGGTGGTGTGGGCCACGGCGTGGGTGAGTTTTCTCACCGACATGTCGACGGAGATGATCTACGGCCTGTTGCCCGCGTTTTACATGGCGACGCTGCACCTGGGTGTGGCGTGGCTGGGGTTGATCGAGGGCGCCGCCGAGACGGTGGCTTCATTGAGCAAGCTCATCTCCGGCCACTGGTCGGACCGCACCGGCGGGCGCAAGTGGTGGATGGTCGCGGGGTACGGGCTGAGCACGGTGTCAAAGCCGTTGTTGCTGTTGTCGGGTGGCGGCGCGGGGGCGATGGGCCTGCGCCTGGCAGACCGTTTTGGCAAGGGCATCCGTGGCGCGCCGCGCGACGCGATGATCTCGCACCATGTCACTGCCGAGCAGCGTGGCCGGGCGTTTGGCGTGCAGCGTTCGCTCGACCATGCCGGCGCGCTGCTGGGTGGGTTGCTCGCATCGGGGTTGCTCTATTTTGGTTTGGTGGGGATCGACGACCTGTTTTTGTGGTGCGTCATCCCGGGTGCGGCGGCGGTGCTGGTGATCCTGCTGTTCGTGCACGACAAAGAAAACATCAAGAGCGACCCGGGCAAGTCTTCGCAGCTCTCGCTCGTGGCGTCGTGGCATGCGCAGAGCGCGGTGATGAAGCGTTACCTGGGCGTAATGGTGGTTTTCTCGCTGGGCAATTCGAGTGACATGTTGTTACTGCTGTTGGCGTTCGACCAGTTGCGGGCAAGCGGGGTGAGTGAACAGAGCGCCAACGCGGCCTTGCCGCTCCTGTGGTCGCTGCTGCACGTTGTGAAGACATCGACCTCGACGTGGGGCGGAACACTGAGCGACCGCATCGGCCGGGGCAAGGCGGTATGTCTGGGCTGGGGGGTTTATGGGCTGGTTTACCTGGGTTTTGCGGGGTATGCGCTGGTGGGCGGGAAGGTGTGGGTGTGGGCGCTTTTTGCGGTGTACGGGCTTTACTTCGGGCTGGTCGAGGGGCCCGAGCGGGCGCTGGTCTCGGACCTCTCGCCAGACGCGACAAAGCGCGGCATGGCGTACGGGCTGTTTCATTTTGTCGTGGGCGTGATCGCGTTGCCCGCGAGTTTGCTCACGGCGGGGCTGTGGCTTTACTACGGGCCGGCGGTGGCGTTTGGCGTCGGGGCGCTGCTCGCGCTGCTCGCCATGGCGTTACTCCCCGCTGCGCTGCGAGGCACGCAACACGTCGAGAACGCTTGACGCATCGAGCCAACTCATCGGTGAAAGTTCCAGCGGGTGTAACACCGTGACGCTCGGCCCAATGGGCCTCCACGTCCGGGGGTCGGTCGGGCCGAAGAGCGCGATAGTGGGGATGCCAAGCTGCGCTGCGAGGTGAGTCGGGCCGGCGTCGTTGCCGAGATAGATTTGTGCCCTTGCGATGAGTTCGGCGAGCGTCGGCAGGTCCATCGGAATGTCGGTCGGGAACTCATCACGGATTGTCCGGATCACTTCCGGGGGCATCGTTTCCATCTCGACGTGTCCGAGGGTAAATCGAACGCTTTGCCCCAACGCCTGCCACGATCGCGCGACTTCAAGAAAGCGCTCGATCGGCCAGCACTTGCGGGGGCCGCCGCTGCCGGGGTGGATGACGAGCGGGCCGACGGGGTTCACGCGACGCAGAGGTAACCGTGGAGAGATCGCCCAGCCTTGTTGCCCAAGTTGTTCCGTGTGCCACCGTGTGACGTGATGCGGCCACTCTTTCGGCGGTCGGGGAGATACGAAATAACACACCGCGTCCGGCGCGAGCCTGCGCACATTGTGTGCCCACGCGTCGTGGCCATCGGAAACAAAACTGACGACCCTCGACGCCCGCGCCAAACTCACCGGGCACACGCCGGCTCCGTCGGCTAAAAGCCGGGACCACACCGGCGCATCGACCGATTCAGATTCGATCCCCGCTATCGCGTACCCCGCCAACCGTCCGTGATCGGGGTGGCTGGCTACCGCAACAGACCCGCCCAGTGCCCTGAGCAAACCGAACGTCAAAACCCAATCCCCCAACGCGCCCTGATGGACAACAAGAGTCTGCGTGGGGGTCATGGGGTTTGTGCTCATCGTGTGCGTGGCGTTGCGGGGAAACCCAAGGCGCGTGGCGTATCGCTTTGCCTTATTATGATGACCGTATCAGGGCCTCCCATCGAACGCGCGTCCGAATCAACCCCGGCGATCCCCTCAACCCCGGTTGAACCATGACCCCCGAACAGCCACGCACCATCATCGAGCGGGTGGACTATCACGCCCTCTTCCCGTTCCTCCGCCTCTTCGATTCGTTCAGGATCGCCATCCATCCCAGCCGACTGCTCACCGCCCTGCTCGCGGTCGTGCTGATCTACCTAGGCGGGACGATGCTCGACCAGATGCTCGACCAGTTCTTTGGCACGCGGGTCTACCCCGGCGAAGTCGAGCGTTACGCCAACCTCAGCCCGGACGAGTTCAGGCAGTGGCGCGAGGCTCAGCCCAAACGGATCGGCGACCAGCTCGAAGACGCCCTGCGATCGGCCGGCGTGCGGATGCAGGCCGATGAGATCGGCCAGAAGCTCGACTTCGACGCCGCGGTCCGCGAGGTCCGAAAGGCCTTTGCCGAGAACCGTAAGCGCATCGAGGCCCTCAAGGACCAGTCCAAGCCCGAGAGCTTCCGCTGGCGGATGGAGGAACTGGCACGTGAAGAACAATCCCGCATCGAAGCCGTCCGCCGACTCGAACCGCGCGGCGTGTTCGAGACCACGCTCGACAATCAACTGGCCTGCTTCGAGCAGATCGTCACGTCATCGAGCGCGCTGAACTTCGGTTTCCGTGAAGCGCTCAACCCCGTGCCCGGGTCGGTCAGCGTCGTCGCGGCATTGCGTGGGATGCTCATGACCATCCCCTCCTGGCTCTGGTCGACGCACACCACGTTCACCGTGCTCTACGCCTTGGGGTTGCTGGCGGTGTGGTCGCTGCTGGGCGGCGCGGTCGCCCGGTCCGCGGCGCTGGGTGCGACGATCAACAAGACCCCGTCCATCACACACGCCGTGCTCTTTGCCTACCGCCGATGGCCCACGTTCGCGGTCGCGCCGCTGATCCCCGTGATCCTTGTCGCTGCGCTGGCGGTGCTGCTGCTGGTCGGGGGGTTTGTGTTTTTCAACGTGCCCGGGCTCGACGTGGTCGGCGGGCTGGTCTTTGTCGTCGCGCTGGTAGTCGGGTTGGCGATGGCGATGACGCTTGCAATCTCCATCGGCGGCGTCGGCCTGGTCTACCCCGCGGTCGCCGTCGAGGGCACCGACGCGTTCGACGCGTTCACCCGTTCATATAGCTACGTCTGGGCGCACCCGTGGCGCTGGCTTTTCTACACCGTCGTCTCACTGGTCTACGGGGCCATCACCTATCTCTTCGTCGGCGCGGTCATCTTCCTCACGCTCTGGCTTGTGCAGTATTGCGTGGGTATGGGCGTGATCGGGCACAACGCGGCGGGACTCGACCGCTTCGTCGCCATCATGCCCCGGCCGCGCCTCGGGCACCTGACCTACGACATGGACCTCACCGCCCTGCCGTGGTACACCAAAGCCTCCGCCGTTGTCGTGCGCATCTGGGTCAACCTCTTCATCGCCCTGCTCGCGGCCTACGCGGTGAGCTTCTACCTCACCTCGCAGACGTGGATTTATCTTCTCCTCAGAAGAGTCGGCGACGGTGCCGCGTTTGACGAGGTCCACACCGAGCTCGAGCCCGTCACCGAATCCAGCACGCCGGCGCAGTCGGCACCCGACACCGTCGCCCCGCCAACCGACTCGGTCGAACCCTGAACCCCTCCCCCGCCCTACACCTAAACGGCCATCGAACCGATGGACAAGAGCATGACAGCCTCACCCTTCAATCACTATCACACGGGATCACGGACCATGCCCCGCGAATCTGTCAAATTGATGCGGTTTTTATCGGCGATCTTGCTGTGCCTGCTCGCCACGCTCACCGCGTGTGACCGGCCGCCGCAACAGAGCCGAACCACGCCGGATTACGAGATCAAACAGCCACGCATCGTCTCTCTTGCCCCGTCGATCACCAAGATGATCGTCGACCTCGGCAGGTCGGACATGCTCGTGGGCGTGGCCCAGAACGACGACGCGGCCCCCGCCAACCTGCCCGTCGTGGGCAACTCATTCGAGGTCAACACCGAGGCCCTGGCGGGGGTGCACCCCACGCTCGTCCTCACCATGGAGTCCGCGCAGAGCGGCGTCCCGGAACGACTCAAATCCTTATCCGTCAGCGAGGGCTTCACGCTCGTCACCTACCCCTACCCCAACACGATCAACGAATCGTTCGGCATCCTCTTCGACGCGCCCGCCGCGCTGCCCGGCGAAGACACCAACCGACCGCCGAGCCTCGGCAAACTCCTGGGCGTCGAAGACAAGGCGCTCTTGATCTACCTCAACGAACTCAAACACCTCTCGGGTCTCACACGCCTGACCGAGCAACGACGAAGGCCCTACGTGCTCATGGTCATCTCGACCAACCCCGTCATGGCGTCGGGACAGAACACCGTCCTCAACGAACTGCTCTCGGCCGTTGGCGGGCTCAATTGCATCGAAGACCCCAAGAGCTCCGCGCCCACGCTCGACAAGGAAATGCTCACCGCCCCCGGCAGTGCCAAGCCCGACGTGGTGTTGCTGCTCATGCCCAAGGCCGCGCCGCTGGGTGAGATCGACAGCGACGACCGCCTGGCGTTTTTCCGTGGCCTGGACATCCCCGCCGTCAAGGATAAACGCATCGTCCTCATCAACGACCCGCTCGTGCTGCTGCCCTCGAGTAACCTCGTCGAGATCGGTGCCGCCATGGCCAAGGCCATCCACCCCGACCTGGCGGAACAGGTCGACGCCGTGATGAAGTCCGACCCGTCCGCGGAAACGCCCCAATCCACACCCGCCCCGAAGCCGGGCGATGGCGCACAACCCTGACCCCGTAAGCCCGATGCCACCGCTCCAGAAGAACACGCACGCCCTCCCTTCAACCACCGCAAAACTCATCGCACTGGTTGTCCTCTTTGCCCTCGTCGTCGTCCTGCGCCTGACGATCGGCCCGACCGCCATCGACTGGCCCTTTGCCGACGGCGGACCGTGGCGCTTCAGACTCTTCCGGCTCCTCTCCGGTTCGACCATCGGCATCGCCCTGGCCGTCTCGGGCGTCTGCCTCCAAGCGCTCCTGCGTAACCCGCTTGCCGAACCGTTCATCCTCGGCCTCTCCAGCGGCGCCGCCGTCGGCGTCATCCTCCAAAGGCTCACGCTTCTCCTGCTGACCGGCGCGGGCGTGATGGTGCAACACTATGAAAGGCTCGGCGCGATCCATCTTGGCGCGCTCGTCGGCGCGGGGGCCACGATGTCCATCGTCCTGCTCGCGTCGCGCCGCCGGGGCGTGATCGACCCGCTGGGCCTCTTGCTCACCGGTGTCGTCATCAGCACGATCAACGGCGCGATCATCATGTTTGCCAACTACATCACCGGGCCTGCGGGCATCGTGGTCGAGATCAACCAATGGATGATGGGCTACCTCTCGGAGAACGTGGGCTACCCGACGCTCGTCCCCGTGGCGTGCGTGACACTGGCGGGACTGGGCTTGGTGCTCATGCAGTCACGCGCGATGGACGTGGCCAGCTTTTCACAGACCGAGGCGCGGAGCATGGGCGTCCACGTCGCACGGTTGCGCCTGATCCTCTTTGCTGTGGCCAGCATCCTGGCCGCCGGCGCGGTGGTGCTCGCGGGCCCCATCGCCTTTGTCGGCCTCGTCTGTCCGCACGTCGGCAGGCTCTACGTCGGCCCACGCCACGGTCCGCTACTGATCGCCTCCGCCCTGCTCGGCGCGATGCTCATCCTCCTGGCCGACGCTTCCAGCGCCTTGATCCACCTCTTCCTCCAGACCGGTCTGATGCCCCTGGGCATCTTCACCGCCATCGTCGGCGGCCCCGTGTTCCTGTGGATGCTCCGCCCCCAACTCGGCCGGGGAGACTAACACCTTGTTATCTCTGCCCCCTTACCCCATCGCCGACATCGCGCGGTCGTAGCCGTAGAAAACGTAATACATGTCGTTGAGGAACTTGGCCAGGAAGAGGTTGAGCACGATGATCGCAATGAAACTCGTGACGAACGCCTCGGTGGCTGCGCGCCCGACGCCGGCGGCGCCGCTGCGGCAGTAGAAGCCCTTGTACGTGCTGATGAGGCCGATCGACAGGCCGAAGAACACGCTCTTGACCAGGCCGGACATCACGTCGTAGTTGCTCACGAACATGTTGGAGAACATGCGGTACTCGTGGCCGTTGATCCCGTAACCCTTGGTGCAGATGAGGTAGCCCCCGGCGATCCCCACGAGGTTGCTCAGGATCGTCAGGATCGGCAGCATCAACAGGCACGCCAAGAGCCGCGGCACGACGAGGTACGCCACCGGGTCGGTGCCCATGACACGCATCGCGTCGATCTGTTCGGTGACGCGCATCGTGCCCAGTTCGGCGCTGACCGCCCCGCCCACACGGCCGGCAATCATCACCGCCGCGAGGACCGGGCCGATCTGCCGAACGACAGAGACATCGATGATCCCACCCAACCGCGACTCGACGCCCATCATGGCAAACTGCCGGTAGGCCTCGACCGCCAGGACCATCCCGACGAACGCGCCGACAAGGATGACCACCGGGATCGACCGCGTGCCGATGTTGAAGAGCTGCGGCATGATGAGCCGCCACCGCCCCCACTTGCCCGCGCCGCGCAAAGTCCAGAACGCCGTCTCAAACGAAAAGCGTGTGAACTGCCCGATGCCGTCTATGGTGCCGAGCGTGACGCTGCCGAGATAAGCCAGACGGGCAAAAGCCATGCGGAGAGTATACCGCTGATGTGACGGACCGAAACTTCAAATCAAAGTGAACCACGGAGGCACAGAGACACAGAGGAAAACAATCCGCAGATCACGCAGATTTCACAGATCATGACAGAATTTTTTTTAACGCAGAGTACGCAGAGGACGCTGAGAAACCAGTTTGTGTCAGACCCATATCATGTCTGTTCTTCTCTGTGCTCTCTGTGACCTCTGTGTTGAAACTGGCTTTGTTCCGGTTTGTATCCGAGGAAACTGCGGATCACTCCGGCCCCCTCTCTGTGCCTCTGCGGTTACTCTGACAGGTGTTCAAAATAAAATTCAAGGCACGAGCACCAGCTTGCCCACGTGCGACCCCTTTTCCATGTAGGCGTGGGCCTCGCGTACGTCGTCAAGTTCGAAAATACGGTCGACGTGCTGCATGTATGCCCCGCTCTCAAAGCCCGAGAGGATGTCGTGATACCCCCTTGTGAACTCCCCCGGCCCGGCGGCGGCAAGCTCCCCCAGGGCCAGGCCCGTGACGCTTGCGTGCTTGCGGATGAGCGGCGTCACGTCCACAGGCCCGACCTCGCCGAGTAAACCATAAACAAAAATCCGTCCGTGTTGCGCGAGGCAGAGGATTTCCGTGTTGAGATAAGCCCCCGACGCCACGGGGTCGAAAAACACATCGACGCCGCGACCGTCGGTGATGCGTTTGATGTCCCTGTGCCAGGGGAGCATGTTGCGCTGCGCGTCGTGTGTGACGACGAGGTGGTCGTAGCGTGACGTGGCAAGCCGCTGGATGCGGTCGGCTTTCGATTGACTGGTCGTCAGGCCGACGGCAATGCCCCCGAGGCGTTTGACGATCTGGGCCGCCGCGAGGGCAACGGAACTCGATGCGGCGGGCAGCGCCACAATCTGCCCTCCCTTGATCGGGCCCTTCCACACCAGCGCGGTCCAGGCCGTGAGGTAAGGCAGCCACAGCGCACCGAGTTGGTCATCGGGCACCGCGTCGGGCACGGGGATCGCCTGCGATTGCTCCACGAGATAGTGCGTGCGATAAGTCCCGCCGGAGTTGGAGCCTCCCCCCGTTGCGCGTCGCGTCGCATCGACACCGAGCGTCACCCGCTGACCGATGCGCGACCGTTCAACCCCCTGCCCCACCGCGTCGATCACGCCCCCCGCTTCGAGGCCCGGCGTAAACGGCGGTTCGCCCGATGAGATCTTGTATTCCCCCCGCCGTGCCATCAGGTCGGCGTGGTTCATCCCGATGCCCGTGACCCGCACGCGTACCTGCCCCGCGGCCGGGTCGGGCAGGGGCTGACTAACAATCTGTAAGTTCTCGACGCCGCCGAAGGCATCGACCACGACCACACGGGATAACTCACTCATCGCTGCTCTTTCTTTCCTTGGGCGGGAGGATGTTCTGGAGCAGGTTGTCGAGCAACTGCCCCGGCTTGACCCCGCGGTCGTTCTTGTTTTCTTCGGGCTTGGGCTGCTCCTGGGCCTGTTGGGCCTGCTCAGCGGATTGGGCTTTTTCGGTTTCGGTCGGCGCAGCCTGTTCGTTGGGCCAGGGCGGCATGTGGTCCCACGTCACCTTGGCCGGCGTGAACTCACTGCCGAACAGGTTGTCCCGCTGGCCCAGCAGGTCGCCCGCCAGTTGGCCAAGCCGACCCAGCAGCGACTTGACCATCACCTCACCGAAAAGCTTGTCGCGTTGCTTGCGTTCGACCTGCGCCTGGCCGATCGTCCCCTTGATGGGTAATGAGAAGACCTGAGTGGGTGAGAAACCCTTGATGGCTGAGAGCAACGGCACCTGCGCGACAAGCGTGCGTGCCGGGATGCCCAGCTTCATGTCGATCTGATTACCGACAAGGTCCACGTCTCCCTGGATGCCCAGGCGCAGGTCGTCCTTGATGACCCACATGTCCTGCGTGTGGAGCTTGCCATTCTCGAGCGAGAAGATCGCGGGGGTCAGGGTGTAATCGGCTTTGCCTGCGGACCACTGATTAAGCGTGTTGATACTCTTGTCGAGCGTGCTGGTGACTTTCATCACGTCGCTGCTGTTGGTGGCCTGGCCGACGATCTGGAGCACCGCGCCGACGCCACCCGTGATCTTGCCCAGCCCCTCGAGCGTCGATCCCAAGCCGCCGGCGTACTCCTTGACCAGCCAGCTCTGGTTGAGTGTGAGGGTGTTCAGCTCGACCCGCCCCTCGACACGGACTTTGGAAAGGTCGAACTTCTGCCCCAGCGGTAAGCGGAAGGAATTTTTATCCATGAACAGGGTCGCGGGTTTGGGCGCGCCGCTGGCGTCCGAGAGCACGGGGCTGAGCGACCCGAGCAACTGGGCTGTTTCGGAATTGATCTCCATCTGCCCGGTCAGGTGCTCCTTGAGCGTGACGGTGCGCTGGTTGTCGATAACCAGCGGCGCGTGGAGCTTGACGTTCTTCGAATCAACTTTGATATCGAGATTGCCGGGGTAGGTGCCGGCTACATCGAGCGAGACGGTCGGTCCAAGCGCCTGGGTATAACGGGGATCGAGTTGCGACACCGCCAGCGCGACGAGCGCGGTGTGGACCTGCGAGAGTTTCGTGTCGGTGGTGAAAGCCAGTTGTGCGGGGTCGAGCTTGCCCTGACTGTCGAACAACCCGGAGACGGTGGTGTGCGACCGGATCGGCGCGGGGGGTGTGTTGGACTGGGCCTCTCCAGCCCGCACCGTACCCGAAAGGTCCACGACGACCTGCTTCCGGGGGTTGGCTGCGTCGAGCGCAAGTTTGAGGTCTTTGACCTCGATGGGCTGACGGGTCTTCGTATCCACGAAAGTGAGCTGAGGCGCCGCGACCGTGGCCTTGACGCTCGAACGTGAGAGGTCTAGGGCCTGTGCGTCTTTGGGGGCGTTGGCCGCGAGTTTAGGGACCGCGATGCTTGCACGGTCGAGGTCCAGACGGACGGTCCCGCCGCGTGTGAGTTGGATCGGCGCTTTGCCCGGCGGGTAGAGCGCGTTGACAAGCTGGGGTGTGAGGTCAAGCTGGACATGCGATTGGTCCCGCAGATTGACAAGACCCGAGCTTGCCTCGAGCGAGCCGGCCACATCGACATCCACGCAACTGGACTTGGCCAAAGCGGTCAGTGAGTCGGGCTTGCCCGTGTTGCGGACGACCGTGAGTTCGACACGGTCGAGTTTGTCGCCCAGCGCTGCCAGGAGCTTGCCATCCATCTTTGCCAATCGGTCAGCCAGCAGCACGGGCAGATCGGTGAGCGTGGCCTTGACGGTCGCCTCAAGGTTTTTCGCAAGCGGATCGGGCGAAGCGACGGTGACATTGATCGGCCCGCGCTGCCTGTCCGACACCGCGACCGCGTCGAGCGTCGCATCGAGTCGGCCGCCCTGTTTCCAAGGTTTGACGACGAGTTTGACGTTTTCCAACGCGGGCAGCGGCTGGTCGGATGGGACAAACATGGCCGGATCGAAGCGTGTCGACGAAACATCCAGCGCCGTCACAGCGCCACCGGCGTTGAGCTTGCCGTCCTTGCTGATTATCTCGGTCGCGTGGGCTTTCACGGTCAGCGGCGACTGGGCGTTGTTGCGGACCAGTGAGAGGTCGAGCGTCGCATCGACGGACTGTTTCACCGGCGCGGTGGTCAGGGTGAGCTTGACGTTGCGCGCCTGCGCCTGCCCCAGCGCCTTGCCCAGGTCCGCCGAGATGGGCGACGTGGTGAGCGTCATGGCCAGCGAGGTTTCGCCGATCTTCTCCATCGCCAGCGGCAGGCTCAGTCGGTCGAAGGTGACGTTTGCCTGCACCGGTTCGAGAAGATTGATCTCTGAAGCGGCGCCTTCTTTGGGGGCAAATCGTTTGACGAGTTGGGGCACAAGCGTGGCAGAGAGGCGGGAGTTTTTGGTGTCGAGGTTAAAAAAGCCCTTGTCGATGTCACCGACGAGCCGCGTGTCCATACGGTCGCTCTTGGCGGTCAGGGTCACCTTACCGGTGCTCAGTTCGCCTTCGTCGTTGGAGGCCAGCATGGCGTGGGCGCTTGCGTCGAGGACGGGACCGATCGAGTCGCGGACGAGGCCGGCCTGTTGCAAGAGGGCATCGACGGTGGCGGTGGGCCAGCGTTTGAGGGTGGCGTCGACGGTGTACGTGGGCTGGGCCTTGTCACCTAACAACTTGTTAGCCGTCGCGGTGACATCGATCCCGCCCTCGCCGCCGGCCAGTGAGGCGCTGGAGAGGACCGTGACCGTGGCCTTGCCGTCGTTGGACCCGTCGAGCGAGATTTGGCCGTGCGTGTTGGTGAGCCTGACCTGACCGACACCGCCTGGGGCGTCGATGCGGGCGTTGCTGATGGACCAGTTCGATTCGAGTTTGACCGAGTCGGTGGCAACCTGGGTCTTGTTGAGTTTCACACCGCCCGAAGTGACTCGCAGTTCCACGTCAACGGGGTCGAGGAGTCTGACCGGCTCCTTGTTGTCGCCACTGCCCGAGAGGAAGGCGTTGCCCGCATCGGGTGTAACGTGGAGCTTGACGAGCGTATCGGGGTCGGCGGTGAGTTGGTTGTCCTTGCCCTGGACCTTGGCATCGACGGTGAGGTGTTGACTGCGTGCGTTGACTTTGCCGGTGAAGTTGGCCATGTCGCCTTTGACGCTCAGGTCGGCGTCGAGCGATGGGCCGAGCAGCGCCACGAGCCTGCCGGACTGCTTGGCCAGCCTGTCCACCGCGCCGATGGGCAGGCCCTTGATCGTGCCGGTCGTGTCGATCTGGGCCTTGTCGAGCGTCAGCGCAGCCGAGGGGGAGAAGAGGTCTTTGGCGGCGGCGTTGAGGTCGATCCTGCCCTTGTCGCCGGCCTGTGTGATGTCGGCTGAAACGGTGGCTTTGAGGTCGCTCAGAGTTGGCACATCGGTCGTGATGTGGAGGTTGTTGACCTGCACCGGATCGATGCCGGGGGCGCGGTAGGTGATGTCCGCGTTGACGAGTTCGAACTTGAGCTTGAGCTTTTCGAGAAGCGAAGGCGATGAAGAGGGAGAAGACGGCGTGTTTGCCGCGGGAGTTTGGGCCGGGGCCTGGGCCTGGGCCTGCACCGCCTTGACGACGTTGAGGTTGCCCTGGGCGTCCTGCTCGATATCCGCTTTGAGGTTGACGATCTTCACCGCGCCCAGGTCAAGCCCCCCCTGTGCCAGGCCCAGCGCGGTGGCCTGCGTGGAGACCTCGTCCGCCGAGACGATGGACTTGCCCGAGGCGTCGTTGAGCTGCAGGCCCTTGATGTGGGTCGAACTGAACCAGCCGACGCTGAGGCTTTGGGCGTTGAGTTTGCCGGGGATAGAACCGTTGACGAACGAGAGGACATATCGCCGACCGGGCCCGGTGCTCACGAGTGTTGGCAGCAGCAGGACAAGAAGCAAGACCAGCAGCAGCAACACCCCACCCGCAATGACGATCCGCCTGAGCCATCGGCGTTTGGGACGCGGCTGGATTGTGGACGTTTGAACCCCTTGGGATGAGGCTGCCATGTTGCGACCTCCTGAATGGTAAGTGAGCGGACCCGCGCGACCGTCTCGGCCGCGTTTTCAAGATTGTAGCAGTCCCGTTTGACGGGTCAGGCGTCTTGAGGTTTCTTCTCAAAAAGCCGCTGCACGAAGTGTGTGAAACGCAGCCAGGATTTGACGGTCAGGTGCATGGCCAGGAGCGGCAGGGGCATCTTGATGAAGTGGCCTCGCATAAACAGGCCCCAGGCGGCAAGGCGGCGTGCGGATGTCGATTCATTGGGGCGGGCCGGGATCGCGGCGCGGTGGACGAGCGAGTCCATCAGTTTCACACACCAGGCAGAGGGTTGCGGCGCGGGGGTGTCGTGTCGCGTTGCAAAAAAGTGGTGCGTGTATCGCTGTGCGTAGAACAACGGGCCGAGCAGGTCGAGTTCTTGCGCTCTGGCCAGGAGTGCTCCACCGAACCCCTTTTGATCGGCAAAGTGTGCGAACAGGTCGTTCATATCACACAGGTCGCGGATGGCCAGGTCGAACTCGCCTTCGCAGAACAGGTGCGCAGCGCTGTGGAGGATCAGGTCCTCATCGCACAGGCGTTTGACCCCCTGGCCCGGGATGTCCACCGCGCGTTCAAACAACTTCCGTGGGTCAAGGTTGATGCGCGTGGTACGGGGCAGGATCGTGTGATGGACATCGATGACGGTCGTGCGCCTGCGATGCACCATCGGCGGAAGCTCGTGCATCCACCTGCGATAATAATGATCGTCGTAAGGGTCGTGGACGAAGGTGGAGTAGCCCTTCTCGGTCATGCGGGCCTCGACCTCGGTGATGCGGTCGATGGGGACCATGATGTCCAGATCGCTGGCAAAGCGCCCCCTCGCGGGCGGCAACCCCGACAACATGTAAGCGGCGCCCTTGAGCAGCACGATCGGCACGTCCATGCCCCGCAGCGCGTCGCGCACCCGGCTGACCTCCCACGCCATCAGCGCGTTCTGGTCCTGGGCCACGGTCCACGAACTGTCGAGGATATTCCGCACGTGTCCGTCAAGATCGGGATAGACGCCGGTGTCGATCGCCCCGGCCCGCAGCCGTCCCAACAATCGCACCCAACGTGCCAACGGCACAAGCCGGTCCCAATCGCGCAGTGAAACCCCAGCCACCTTCCGGGGGTCCGCAAGCAGGTCGATGAGCAGCCGACCGGGGATGAAGCTCGCGTCTTTCATGGCGACACCGCCCCGGCGGCCTCGGTGGGCTTGAGGTTGTTGAACGTCTCCACCGCGTCGTCGAGGTTCGAGTAGACAAACTCGTAACAATCGCAGCGGTCCATGAGCGTGGCCAGCGTGTCAAAGCCGACCTTCCGGAGGATGGAATAGTTGAACGCGTTCTGGGCAAGACGGATGAGTGTCTGGGCCTTGGAATAGTGCGTGAGTTTTGGCGGTGAGTCTTTTTCGTAGCGCGGGAAGATCACCCACGACGGGAGAGCGGTTTCGTGCATGCGTTCGACGCTATCGATCGGCGGGCGCATGTGACGGACCGCGCCTTTTTGCGTGTATTCAAAGAGCGGGCCGAACACCGCGTCGGGGGCGTAGCTGCGCATGAGTTCGATGGCGTTGTTCTTGAGGTTGATCGGTCGGGGCATGGGCCGGATGCGGCCGTCGATGGGTTGGATCAGCGCCATCTCATCGGAGAATAGCCGCCAACCGCGGTTGACCAGTGCGGCACAGAGTGTGCTCTTGCCCGAGCCCGGCGGCGCGGGCAGGATCGCGCAGAACCCGTTGCGCTCAACGACCGCCGAGTGGATGTTGAGCATCCAATGCACGTCATTCATCACACTCCAGTTCAAACCCCACTCGAACATCGCAAAGGCCTTGGAGAGCGCGAACGGCTCGAAGCATTGCCTGCCCTCGAGCTTGAAGACCGACAGCGGCCAGAGGTATCGACGCAGACTCTTCGGGCGATCGATCGTGACGCGGATGTCCGCCAGGCCGGTCCGGGTGTCGATGGGGTAGTCGGCATATAACGTGGCAAAGTTTTCGACGAGCGACGCGATGCGGGTCTTGAGTCTCACGATGATCGGCCCGACGTGCAGGTCGACGCCGCCAAAGGCCAGGCGTTGCCCAAGCTCCGTGATGGTCAGTTCGCCGACCTTCACGCTTCACCCTGTGCGATGAGTCCCAGGTCGTCGAAATCTTCCAGGGTTTTGTCGACGTGCCCACGCAACGTGGCATCCACATCAACGCCCAGTTCCCGACCGACCTCTTCGAACAACGCATCACGGGTCATGGGTTGATGTTCGAGCCTTTCGAGCACGAGGGCGCTGATCGGGTCGAGGACGTGCGTGTCCCCCGATCCGGGGTCGTAGACCACAGTCTCCGCCTCGTCCCAGGTTCGCCACGTGAGCTTGCGGTCGGGTGCGGCGACCCAAGGTATCGGGTTCTGTGACGGTGATAACGCCATGACCAAACCATCGGCCAGAACGGCGGGCTGCCCGCAACAGGCGGACGGACGGTGCCAGAATATTTGAGCAAAGAAAAAGCCCAGCAGGCTGGGCTTGAGGGTGTGTCAAGGGCTGTGCTGTGCGCTTCAGGGAGCTGGCGACTTGAGCGTCGCGTTGACGGTCGTGGTTGGAGGGGGGGTTGTTCCGCCGCTCTTTTTTCGTTTACCCGCCCATGCGGACCGGGACGAAAACGTGATGATCAACGGCACACCCACAACCACGCTCGTGCGTAAAAACGCCCGCCTCGCGTGACGCTTGGCGTCGTCTTTCTGCGGGACCGACGCCTCTGGATTCTGCTCGGATGGATTGTGTTGGTCTGGACTCATTTCTCGCCTTCCTCACGCACCGCTATTGTCGCCGACGGCTCGTCGAAGAACCGGGCGCCGTTCGAGACACGTCTGATCGAAGTTGAATATACGTCAAGGTTTATGGTTTGTCAATCTTCCCATCTTAACATCGTCGAAAATGTCTTTAATCTTAACCTGCACACGGGTCACCGGCTTGATCCCATAACTTGTTTGACAATCACGCCTTCGGGTGGGTCGTCGTCATAAACCCACCCCATCCCCCTCTCAAAGATTGGCCGCCGCCAGGGAAGCCAATTCACTGCGCTCGCTCTTGGCCAGCGTGACGTGTCCGACAATCGTGTGGCCCTTGAGCTGTTCGACGAGGTACGACAGGCCGTTCGAGGACGAGTCGAGGTAGGGATTATCAATCTGGGCGATGTCGCCGGTCAGGACGATCTTGGTCCCCTCGCCGACGCGGGAGACGATGGTCTTGACTTCGTGGGGCGTGAGGTTCTGGGCCTCATCGACAATGATGAACTGGTGCGGGATCGAGCGACCGCGGATGTAGGTCAAGGGTTCGAGAACGACCTGCCCCGAGGCCATGAGCGTCTTCATGCGTTGCTCGGGGGACTTGCTGTCGGCGCTCTGGGCACCCGAACCGCGTGTGGACAGAAGGTAAGCCAGGTTATCGAAGATCGGCTGCATCCAGGCCGCGAGTTTTTCGTCTTTGTCCCCCGGCAAGTAGCCGATGTCCCGGCCCATGGGCATGATGGGGCGGGCGACTAACAACTTGTCGTACCGCTGCTCACTGACGACCTTCGTCATCCCGGCGGCAATCGCAAGCAACGTCTTGCCCGAACCCGCCGTGCCCAGGAGCGTGACGAGTTTGACCTCGTCATCGAGCAACAGGTCCAGCGCCATGGTCTGTTGCAGGTTGCGAGCCATGATGCCGAACACGGGGCGGCGCGGGCCGTGGATCGGGATGAGGTACTCGGTATCCCCAAGCAGCCGCGCCAGGCCGGTGTGGGATTCGTCGAGCGCGTCGCGCATCTGGACGAATTGGTTGCCGAAGAGCTGAACCGCGGGCAGCCGTTCGTCTTCCTGAGTGCCGGCGTCGGGGCCGTCCTGTTCGGGTTGCTCCGCTGTGTTCTCTCCTTGCGTCTTGCCGGTTGCGTGCGAGAGATGCTGCTCGATCTTGGCCAGTTCGAGCTGCTTTTCCTCGTAGAGCGTGTCGATCACCTCGCCGGGCACATCGAGTGTGATGTAGCCTGTGTAGAGGTGGTCTGCATCGACCTTCTGGGCCTCGAAGTCTTCGGTGGGGATGCCCAGGCCGTCGGACTTGAGGCGGACGTTGATGTCCTTGGAGATCAGCACCGCGCGGTGGCCCTGTTCCTGCAGGTGCCATGCGACGGCGATGATGCGGTTGTCGGGCGCATCTTCCTTGAGCCACTGCGGCCGCTGGTCGGTGGCAAACTCGACGCGGATCTTCCCGCCGTGCCCGTTCCACGTGACGCCCTGGTTGAGCTTGCCCTTGGCGCGCAACTGGTCGAGCCGACGGATCACCGAGCGGGCGTTTCGGCCCACGTCGTCGTTCTGTTTCTTGAACTTGTCCAGTTCTTCGAGCACCGCGAAGGGGATCACGACCTCGTTGTCCTTGAACATGAACAGCGAAGCCGGGTTGTGCAGCAGCACGTTGGTGTCGAGGACGAAGTGTTTCACGTCCGATCGTGGCGCGTGGTCGTCTTGGTTCAACAGCAGGCCTCCGTCGCGTCGCGGGGGATTGCCCGTGACGCCCCGATTACAGGTATCGGCCTATTGTAGCGGCGGTTCGAGGACGCGAGGCGGGACCGATAAGAACGGGATTAACCGCCAAGACGCCGAGGACGCCAAGGCCTGAAAAGAGTGGACAGCGTAACCGGATAGGAAGGATCGACGGGATCAGAACTCAGTGTTCCTATTCTGACTCGGAATCAGAACGAGAACCTGTCGATCCTGGAAATCTGCTTATGCCGTCATAATCCGGGCTCTCTTGGCGACCTAGGCGACTTGGCGGTGAACTGATTCCTCACACCGCCGGGCGGGTCATGATCCGTTTGGCACGGTTGAGGATCTCGTCCGAAACCTCGGGCATCGGGTAGTGCTCAGCCAGGAATTTGCGGACCTGCTCGCTCTGGGCCACACGGAAATAGACGACCGGCTTGAGCCGCTTGGCGGCAAACGCCACCGCCCGTGCCAACCGTGACGCACTGGCCGCCATCAGCAACTCCCCGGTCGCCTCGTAACGCAGCGGCAGGATCTCGAACTGCCACGCCTGGCGACGGTTGATGAGCTTGAGCGCCTGCACGTCGATCTTCTGCTCGTTCAAGTCGATCTCGCCCGTGAAGCGAAGGTACTGTTCAACCCACGCACGCTCGATGCTCTCGATCGAGACCTCGAACATGCGCTCGGCAAGAATGCCAAAAGGCAGGTGCTGCTTCTTCTGGGCTTCGATGACCTCGAAGACCTGCTGCTCGTTGAGCACGCCCTGTTCGATCAGGATCTGTCCGATGCGGATGTCTTGTGCCAAGGTAAAGCCCCCAAGGGTGGTGTGAGCAAACGGACTCTCGTCACTTCTCCCATCGGCTTGTCCCTTCCCCCGGTTAACGCCCTGTCGCTTTCCAACTGCCGGGGGTGGAAAGGCGTAACGATTGCGACGGCCACGCGGACTGGCCAGACCGAGAACACACACACGACGTCTGCGTAAACCCCCCTACTTTCGCGCTGATATCATCTTGCCTATGAAATATGTCATCGTCATCCCCGACGGGGCAGCCGACCACCCGCTCGACGAACTCGAGGGCCAATCCCCATTCGAGGCCGCTCGCAAGCCCAGCATCGACCGCATCAGCACAGAGGGCAGACAGGGCACCGTCGCCACCACGCCACAGGGCATGCCCTGCGGCTCGGACGTGTGCAGCCTCTGCCTGCTCGGGTACGACCCGACCCACTACCACAAGGGCCGGGCACCGCTCGAAGCCGCCGCGCTGGGCATCGAACTCCACGAAACCGACTGGGTCTTCCGTGTCAACCTCGTCACCGTGATCGACGGCTTGATGCAGGATCACTCCGCCGGCCACATCTCCTCCGACGAGGGCGAGCAACTCCTGCGCAGCCTGGCCAAACAACTCGACCTGCCCGGTATGACTCTCTACCCGGGCGTGAGCTACCGCAACATCATGGTCGACGCCTCCGCTCACCTGCGCAACGCCGAGCCACGCGACTGGTCCGAACTCGTCACCACCCCGCCGCACGACATCCCCGGCGAGCCGATCCGCAAACACCTGCCCAAAGGCGGCCCGTATGCCCAGTTGCTCCACGACATGATCGCGCAGAGCCAGGTCATCCTCCAGGACCACGAGATCAACCAGGCACGCACCGAGGCCGGCGTCATGCCCGCGACGCACGTCTGGCCGTGGGGTCAGGGACGCAAGCCGGTGATGGAAACTTTTGAGTCTCGCTTCGGCCTGCGCGGCGCAATGATTACCGCTGTTGATCTTTTAGCGGGCATCGCCCAGTTCATCGGCTTCGACCGCCTCGACGTGCCGGGCCAGACGAGCTACCACGACAACGACTACGCCGCCACGGGCAAGCACGCCATCGCTGCGCTGGACAAATACGACCTCGTCTGCGTCCACGTCGAAGCCCCGGACGAAGCCTCCCACGCGGGCGATGCCAAAACCAAGGTCGCCGCCATCGAAGCCATCGATCAGCACGTCGTCGGCCCCTTGCTCTCGGCCCTCGAACAACACAGCCCCGATTGGCGCATGCTCGTCATGCCCGATCACTACACCTCCGTCTCAACCCGCAAGCACGACGCCACCCCCGTCCCCTTTGCCATGGCAGGCAAACGCATCCACAGCGTCCTCAAACGCCCCTTCAACGAACGCAACGCCTCTCTATCCGACCTCCACATCGCCTTCGGTCACGAACTGATGGAATACTTCCTCTTCAGCGGCCTGAGCTAACCCCCCCCCGGAAGTTAAATCCGGAAATGAATGCCCACGGTCTCCGACCGTGGGTCCCTGAACCCGTGAACCCTTTGCCCCCGGCACCCTCAACCGACATGTCTCTCAATTAATCCTGCGCACCGCCACCACACGCGCCGCGTCCACCGACGACGTCACGTTGCTGCGGTCATAGATCACCATGAACCGAGCCGACCCGCCGTAGGGTGCCGTGAAGTCGTTGGCGTCAAAACCCTGCACCACGACGTAGGCCGCAAAGTAATCGCTGCGCACACTGAAAAGATTCATCAGGTACCCCGCGAGACGGACCTCCTCTTCGCGGTCACTGGGCGTGGCACGGAAGGTTGGCTCGTTGCTCCCCTGCGCGCCGTTGCCGTCCGAATCGATGTAGAAGTAGTTGCCGGACACAGGGCGGATCGCCTTGCCCCCGCCGTCGAAGGCGACCTGCTGTCCGGTGCCCACGGGGTCCTGAACGGTGTAGACTCCGTCCTGCGCCCAGGCGTCGGTGCCGTCGGTGAGGCCCAGGCTGTTGCTTGTGGACTTCCTGCTGACCTGCAGCAACTCACCGATGCTGGCGTACCCCTTGAGACCCGTGCGTCGGCGATTGGTAATCCCCGTGGCTTGCCTCATGTTCAAGAGGTTGTTCACCAGGTTGTCCTTGTTGACAACGGAGGTGGATACCAAGGGCAGGCACGCCTTGAGCAAAGCCCGGTTGTCGTCCATGTCGAGCACCGCGTTAAGATTCATCTTGCCGAGAACCGCCTGATTGGCGTTGAGCAACGGCACGGTCGTGATGCGGTCCATGAGTTGCTGCGTGCTGGGTATCCAACGGTTGCCCGGATTCGTTGATGTGTCGTTATAACGGGGATGCATCATGCGGGCACGCAGGGCGTCGGCCAACCCCGCGATATCCGATGCCGGGGTCTGGGCCGCCGCAAGACGGAAGACCTCCGCATACGTCTGCGTCGGCGTCGGGCCGACCCACATCACCCGCATCAGGTCCGTCGGGTAACGCAGCCCCACATCGTCGAAACGGTAGGTCTTCGTGTTGATGTCGGAATCGATCGTGGTTGTCCAATAGCTGATGTTGGTCGCCGCGCCACCGGTCTTGAAGTACCTGCCGACTTTCCCGACGTTGGTGGTCAGGGAGATATTGTCGCCCGTGGTCGTCGTGGGCGCAGCGATGGGCGAGGAACTGGCAGTGCCCGTGCCGTCTTTCCCGTTGCTCGCGTAATCATTGACCGTTGGGCCCGATCGGCTCACGGCACCGATGACGTTGAGTGTCAGGTCGGTCGTTGTGCTGGACTGAACGTAAGCTACACGCTGGGCATAACGCTCCCAACTGGGACTCGGAATGGACGCCGGAGGGACATCGACATTCGTGGAACCCGAGAGCATCTCGAAGGGCAGATTCAGAGTCCTGTAGCTGATCGGGTTGTCCGAGTCGTCGGACTTGCGCTGCATTCGGGAATAGGTGATCCATTCATCGACGTTGCCATTGGATGTCGGATCGACCTTCACCTGCAGCTCGATGGCAAGGTTGTATTCGGTCGAGGGCGCGGTGGGCATGGGCATCGCAAAGGCATCCCCCATCACACGCCAGTTTTTTCCGGTCATGTTCGCGATGGGTTCGACCTGATTGTTGGGTGCCGTGGAACCGATCATGTTCCCCGCACCCGGCTGGTTCTTGTAGAACACCATCCCCGTGTTGGGCGCCATGCTCTTGCCCTTACCGTCGCCGTTGACCATCTGGTAGAGGGTGTCGTTGGCCTGCGGGGTCTGCTGAAGTGAGGGCAGGTAGACGGTCTTTGTCGAGTTGTCCGGGTAGGTCATGATAAAACGCATCCGCACGTGCTCAAGGTTGCGCACGGGCGAGGACCACGGGTTGGTCATCTCGATCGCGTAACCGATCGGTGTGCCGGGGTCGATGCGGAAGGTGTAGGTGAAATTGGGCGACGTGCCGTTCTTGGCCTGCAGGATGTAACGCCCCTGCATGTAACACTCCGTCAGGAACGGCAGCGCCTCCATGCCGTAGCGCGAGCCGACCTTCGTGATCGTGCTGTCGGCCTGCGGGAGCGTGGGGTCGGTCGTGTCGGGCTTGTCAAAGAAATCCACGAGGCAGGCCACAAACTGCTCAGCCTGTTCCTGAGTCGACGAGAGGGACGAGGGGTTGCCGAACGGTGTCACGGCGTTTGAAGCGCTAAACGGCATGTCGGTCTGTTGCAAAAGGTTCACCAGTGCCGTGCGCGCAGCCAGCGCGGTGGCGGGGTCGTTCGAGATCAGGTCGTCAGCCCGGATGTTCGACGCATACGCCTTGCCCGTCTGGTCGAGCTGCGCCTGCCCGGTCCCGTTGTACCGCGTCACCCGCGCACGGGCGTTGTTGTAGAAGAAATTCGTGACCGTACCGGCACCGACCGCGGTGTAGTCCGCCTCGGTGGCGTTGCCACGCAGCGTGGATTGCATCCCATCGCTTAAGTTTTCGATGTTGGCGGTGTAGCCCGTGTTGTTCAGGCCAAAACCATTGAGCAGTTCCATGCCGTCGCGCGCATCGGTGCCTGCGGCCTGGCCCTGGTTGACGAGGGGCGCGGTCGTGTCGCCACCGGGCAAGCCGAAGTACGGCCCGGCGTTGTCAAACCAGAACGCCTCACGCCACGCGGCCTGACCACCCATACCGGCGTAGAGGGTATTGCCCCACGTGTCGACGTCACCGGCCCCGCCCAGCGCGCTCTTGATATCCAGGTCCGCCGGGTACCACCAGCGCGGCGAGTCCGCCTGTGTCGTGGTCGAGCGATAAGTCGAGACATACGGGTTCACGCGCCCGCTCAGGTCGATGACGCGCACCGCCATGACGAACATCGCGTTGCCGATGCGCGTGATCGGGGCCCAGGTCCACTTGCTGTCCCGGATGCCGTCACCGTCGGCATCGGTGCCGACGTAGGTGTAGGACGCGGTGTTGTTGTCCATGTCGTAGATCCCGCCGCCCGTGATGCCTGCGTCGGTGTCGCGTCGCCACCTCTCGTTTGAATCGGTGTTGTTCACCATCGCTTCGGTGGGTGTTTTGTTACCCCCCGTGGGCAGACGCAGGAAGACGCCGTTGAGGTTGGTAATGTGAGGCCAGACCCCGGCGGAGGTTGGCGCGGTGGACGCCAGCCAGATGTCGTCGTTCTTATTGCCGTCCGCGCTCGGGCCTGTGATGCCCCCGCTGAGCACCGCAGATGGCGCGGTTGTCCAGGACGCGGTCGAATCGGTCCAAGGCATGTCGAATGTCTCGATATTCTTCGACTGCTGGAACATGTACCCCGTCGTCGGGTCGCGTACGTCGTCAGCCAGAACACCGGCGATCTGGTTGATGATCGCGGCGACGACGGAGTCGATGTAGTTGGGTGTCACCAGCGCGGTGGCCTTGCGGTCCATCCGGGCCATGCCCATCCACGAGATGCCCAGCAGCACGAGCATCACGATGATGACCACCACGAGGATCAGCACAGAGCCTTTGCGTCGCGGGTCTGACGCGGTCATCACCGGCTGGTTGTGTTTTGTGGTTTTCATGGCAAACTCCTAAAGGGCCAGGAAACTATTGGCGGTTGACCTTGACGATCACCTCGAACCACCGCCCGACGCCGGGGTCGTTGGCATCGGCGGGTTCAAGGAGATTGCCGTCGGTGATATTGCCGTTGCGGTCGCAGAGTCGGTATCGGATGCGCAGAAGCTGGGGCCAGGTGTTGGTAGCGCCGTGGCGGAAGACGAACGTGCCCGAACTTGTGTCGAAAATGGGCGCTGGGCCGGTCCCGCCGGCACCTACGAACGGGAAATTCCCGCCCACCGCAGGCACGGCCGTACCGGACCACTTGGCACCCCCGATCCCGAAATACCAGAGGGTGTTGTCCTTGTCCGCACCGGAACCGCCGACCGTGTCAAGGGGGCTGCCTGCGTTGGCCGCGTCGAACTTCCCCGCGAACTCTACGATGAAATCACTCACACGCGGCGCGAGCACACTGTGCGTCTGGGCGATGCGCCAACTCTGGAAGTTGTCAAAGCCGGCGGTAGCGTTGAAGCCCGGCACGATACTGGCACGCAGCCGCTGGCCATTCGTCTGCGACGGGTCGTAGGTCAGTTTACGGGCCTCGGTCAGGTAGTTGGCGTCTGTGAGTGTGCCAACAAATGTTGAGAGCGTATATGTGGTGACATCGCATGTGCCGTTCCACATCAGGTGTCCTGCCAACAACGGCGTGTTGATTGTGGCGTTAAACGCAAAACTCGACGCCACGTTTTTTGTCGATGTCGTGCTTGTCAGTACCGCTTGTCTGCCAAGAGTCCATTGGTTTGCCAACTGGTTGTAACCGGTGGTGTCCGAGTTCAGGTCGCCGATAGCCGCACCTGTACCGGTTACCGCGCCTGTAGTCCAGTCTGCGTCCGTGTAATCAAAACCCTGCGGACCGACGCGACGCACGTGCCCGTACCAGACCTTGGCAGAGCCGGGGTTCGAGACCGAGTTGGAATACGAAGTATTGTCGTATGCCGTCATTGGCTCCATGCCCGTGGCGTCGCGGAAGAAGACCAGGTGGTCGGAACGGATTTTTTTGCGTTTGGCCTCACCGCCGCTGGGTGTGACCATGGGGATGTAGTTGTTGGGCGAGGCAAGCGTGGACTGGAGTTGCGTGTTGACGATCACGAGCAGGCCCGAGTCCGACGGGCCGAGCATCTTGTTCGCGTCGCGTTGGACCTGGTCGCCGATCGCGCGGGAGGCGGAGATCATGTCGCTCGTGGCGGCGCCCATGCTCACCGCCTGGCTCGAGGAATAGAGCAACTGGTTGATGATGAAAAACAGGATCAGCGTGATCGTGACGGAGACCAAGAGCTCGATGAGGGTAAACGCACAGCGGCCGCGGCGGGCGGTCGGATGTCGCGTGACGGCGGCGCAGGACCGGCGCACGGGCTTGGGATGTAACAAGTTGTCAGGCGTGTGGTCGGTCACGGTCTACTCCCGCATGATGTTGCCGGTCAGTCGGCTGAAGAGGATGATCTTGCTGTTGGGTGTGCCGTTGGTGTTGCTGAGGATCCAGTTGCGGGTGGCGTTGGAAACCTGCGTGGTGGTGGCGGTGACCCCCTGGGAGGCGAGGTCCAGCCCCTGCCCTTCCAACTCGGACTTGGAGAAGACCGCGACGCCGATGACGGTTTCGATGTACTCGAACGGGAGCTTGTACTTACCCGTGTTGGCGTCCTGGCCCGCGCCGGAGGCGGGGTATTTGTAGGAACTGGGGTCCCAGCCCGCCGGGTCGTACGGCGCGCTCGAGGACTGCCCGTAATATGTGGCCCGGTCGTAACCCGCTCCGGCACTGACGCGGTACTGGCCATCGTAGTTGGCGTCGTAAAACACAATCCGGTCGTCACCCGCCGTGCCCGTGCTGATCCCCGCGACCAATCCGCCGTTCTTGTTGAAGCGGATGGCAAAGGGCGGGGCGTAGAGGTAAAGCCCACCCGCGCCCGAAGCGCCGCGTGCAATGCCGACCACGCCCACGTCCTCGGGGAGCTTGAGGTAGTCCAGGTCCGTGACATCCCTGTAACCATTGACGGGCGTGCCTAGTGCTTCGAGGTAGTTGCCGCCCGTGGACTTGGCCCTCTGGTCGTTTTGGACGAAGCGGATTTCATTGGCCGGCGTGAAGAGCATGGCGGCACCGCTGTAGGTCGCACCAATAGTCGCATCATCCGTTCCGTTGCCGGCGTACGCTCGGGCCGTCGGCGCCGCGACGCTGATGGTGTTCACCGCGCTCTCGATCTCGCCCCGGCCAAGGAACGTCGTCACCACCGGGATGACGATCCCCAGGACGATCACGATCACCGTGAGCACCACAAGCAACTCCACAAGCGTGAAGGCGGTGACTATCCATCTGTAAGGTCGGCTGTTCATGGGCTTACTCGATGTCGTAGCTGTAGAGGTTGTCGGCGGCGGTGCCGGTGGGGCTGGTCTGGGCGTTGCCCCACTTCTTGTCCGGGCCGGCCGAGGCGAAGAACGGGGTGGAGTGGACGGGCAGGAACTCGGTGCCGCCCTTGTTGGAGACGAGCCGGTAGGCGACCTCGGTGCCCCACGCGTCGTACACCCGGCCCTGGTCGCGGTCGTAGGCGTCACGCTGCAGGCCCTCGAGCATCGTGTTGGCGGCCGGGAGCTGCCTGACCGTGGCCACGAAGTCGGTCATCGACGTGGCGGTGATCGGCGAAGCGGTGGCGGTCGTGTATTCGTCGAGGATCGCACGCAGCGACGTGAGGATGACCCGCGTGCGCCGCTCCCTGGCCTGCTCCTTCATCTTCGACAGGGCCGACAGCAACAGACCCACGAGCAGGACGATGATGAAGATCACGACCAGCAGTTCGAGCAGGGAGAAGGCCCTCTGCCCGTGTCGTGGTCGGTTCCTGAAGTCGGGTAGGTTCATGGACATGGTCGTGTGGCTCATGGGGTCGATCGATACCCCGTGTGGTTGTGTTTCACGGTGCAACGGCTTCGAGGTCCGAGCCGTAGAGGTTGTCGACGGCGGCCTGTCTGCGGGGTTCGCTGCTTGAGTCGCTGTTGCCAAAGTGCCCGTCGGCACCGGGCGAGACGAAGTCGGCCTCGGTGCGTGTGGGGTGGTCGGGGTCGTCGGTGTGTGTGGTGTTGAGGCGGTAGACGATCTCGCCACCGTATCCGTCGCGCAGCCGCCAGCGGCCGTCGATCCCGCAGACCGGGCCGAGGGGGATGACCAACTGTGCGACATCGTTGTCAGCCAGGAGCGTGCCCAGGGCGTGGCTGGTATCGCCCTCGGGCCAGACGCCGTGCTTGTCGTGGTAACGCACCAGCGCCGCACGCAGCGTGGTGAGCCTTGCCCGTGTTCGGCTCTGGGCGTTCTCAGCCCGGAGCGATTCGCTGACCATCACCAGCACGCCCAGGACGCCGGCAATCACCGCCATCGCCAGCATCATCTCGATGAGCGTCATGGCGGCGGGTTGGGTGCGGGTGGGGGGCATGGTGGTTGGTGACTGGTGACTGGTGAGTTTATTTTTGACTTACAGGTTGTTATTACACAGACTTTGGCCAGTTGGCTAAGGGGAACACTTCCGGGGGGGTTAGGAGACGGCTTGGATGAGTTTGACGAGGGGCATGAAGAGTGCGGCGACGATGAAGCCGACGATGGCGCCCAGGGAGACGACCATGAAGGGTTCGAGGAGTGAGACCATGGCGTCGACGAGGACGTCGACCTCTTCGTCGTAGTTGTCCGCGATCTTCATGAGCATCTTGTCGAGGTCGCCGGTCTCTTCGCCGACGTCGATCATGTTGACGACGATGTTGTCGCAGACCTTGGCCTGACGCAGGGGCTCAGCGAAGCTCTCACCCTGCCGGACCGAGTCGTGGACCTTGCCCAGGGCGTTGTAGAAGACGTAGTTGCCGGTGGTCTCCCGGGTGATGCTGATGGCGTCGAGGATGGGGACGCCGGCTGAGATCAGCGTGCCGAGCGTTCGTGTGAAGCGTGCGATGGCGGTCTTGCCGACGAGGTTGCCCATCACGGGGAACATGAGGATGCCGTTGTCGACGATCTTTCGGCCGAGCGTCGCTTTACGCGCGAGCTTGATGACGAAGTAGATGATGACCGGCGAGAGGAGCATGATGAGCACGCCGGGGATGGGCGCCTGCGGGCCGGACTTGCCCATGAGGAATCGACTGAACCCCATGAGCAACTGCGTCATGGCGGGCAGTTCGGTCTGGAAGTCGTCGAAGATTTTCTCGAACTTGGGCACGACGACGATCATGATGCCCAGCACGATGAGGGCGGCGACGGTGATGACCACGGCCGGGTAGACCATGGCGCCGATGATTTTTCGTTTGAGCTTGGCGGCTTTTTCCATGAACATGGCCAGACGCTGGAGGATGACGTCGAGCACGCCACCGATCTCACCTGCGGCGATCATCTTGGTGTAGAGCTTGTCGAAGGCCTTGGGGTGCTTGGCCATGGCGTCGGAGAGCGTGGCCCCGCCGGAGACGTCTTCCTGCACGGCTCGGAGCGTGTTCTTGAGCAGGCCGGGCTTCTGTTGTTGTTCAAGGATCTGGAGGGATCGGAGGATGGGCAGGCCGGCGTCCTGGAGCGTCGAGAACTGACGGGTGAAAAGCGTGAGCATCTTGGTGCTCACCCCGCCAATCTGGATCGAGATCTCGCCCATCTTCTTCTTGCCGCCGGGCTTGGCACCCGCCCCCGGCGCAGCCTTGCCCCCCGCCGCGGCTTCACGGGTCTTCTTGACCTTCTGCTCGCGGATCGACGTCGGGAACAGACCCATCGTCCGCAGCTTGGCGATGGCGTCGTCACTCGAGGGCGCGTCGATCGTGGCCTTCTTGGGCTTGCCCGCGTCGTTGAGCGCTTCGTACTGGAAGGTTGGCATGGCGGGAACTCCGTGGGGGACTGGTGATTGGTGACTAGTGACTGGTTGTCTGATGTCTGATGTCTGATGGATTTTATTTTTTTGACTTACAGGCTGTTATTATGCCATCGACGATCTTTTTGCTACGGGGAATACTTCCGGGGGGGGGCTTCCGGGGGTTAGCCTTCTTCGGCCAGGGTTTCGCGGACGACTTCGGTGATGGTGGTCAGGCCGTCGAAGATGTAGATCAGCCCGACCTCGCGCAGGGTGCGCATCCCGCGTTTGCGGGCCTCGGAGCGGAGCAACTGTGTCGAGGCGCTCTGGATAATCATCTCTCGCAGTTCGTCGTCGAGAACCATGATCTCGTAGAGGCCCAGTCGGCCCTTGTAGCCGGAGTTGTTGCAGTAGTCGCAGCCCTTGCCGCGGTAGAACACCCGGCCCTCGACGTCGTCGGGGGTGAGCGCCAGTTCCATGAGTTCCTCTTCCGTCGGCTGGTAGGCTTCTTTGCAGCGCGTGCAGATCTTTCGCACGAGACGCTGCGCCACGACGCCTTCGAGCGTGGCGGTGATAAGGAACGGTTCGAGCCCCAGGTCCAGTAGACGCGCAATCGACGAGGGCGCGTCGTTGGTGTGCAGTGTGGTGAAGACCAGGTGCCCCGTGAGCGAGGCCTGCACCGCAATCTGCGCGGTCTCAAGGTCGCGCGTCTCGCCGACGAGGATGATGTCCGGGTCTTGCCGGAGGAAGGAGCGAAGGGCCTTGGCAAAGGTCAGGCCGACCTCGGCGTTGACCTGCACCTGACAGATGCCGTCGAGGTCGTACTCGACAGGGTCCTCGGTGGTGAGGATCTTGGTCTCGATGTCGTTGAGTTCGTTGAGCGCGGAGTAGAGCGTGGTGGTCTTGCCCGAGCCGGTCGGCCCGGTGACGATGACGATGCCGTTGGGCTTGCGCATGAGCTGTCGGCAGACTTCCAGGTCATCCGTACGCAGGCCCAGGCGCTCGAGGTCCAGCGAGACGTTGGAGCGGTCGAGCACACGCATGACGACCGACTCGCCGAACATCGTCGGTAACACCGCGACGCGCAGGTCGACGGGGTTGCCGCCGACGGTCAACTCGATGCGGCCGTCCTGCGGCAGTCGGCGTTCAGCGATATCGAGGTCGGACATAACCTTGATACGGCTGGTGATCGCCATGGCCAGGTGGCGCGGGGGCGGGATCATCTCGTAGAGGACGCCGTCGATGCGGTAGCGCATCTTGAACTCGTCCTCGAAAGGCTCGAAGTGGATGTCGGAAGCCTTGTCCTTGATGGCCTGCATGAGCACGAGGTTGAGCAGGCGTTTGACCTTGTTGTCCTCCGCGGCTTCGATCAGGACGTTGAGGTCGATCGACTCGCCCCGGTCAGCCAGTTGTTCGAGCGTGGTGTCCTCTGCCAGTTCACCCACCAGGGCCGCGAGGGATTCCTCCTCGCCCTGGTAGTGCTTGGCGATCAGGCGTTCGACGACCTTGGGGTCGGCCACGACGGGCTTGACGTTGTAGCCCATCAGGAGCTTGAGGTCGTCCAGCGCGCGGAAGTTGTTGGGGTCTTTGAGGGCGACGGTCAGGGTGTTGGTCGCCTTGTCGAACTGCAGGGGCAGGACCTGGTAGGCCTGGGCCATCTCGGGGGAGATCGCGCTGAGAGCGGAAGCGGGGATGTCGGAGGCCTCGAGGTCCATCTCCCCGATGCCCGCCTGGGCGGCCAAGGCGGAGTTCACATCGTCGTTGTTGATGTAACCCAACTCGACCAGTAGCTGCCCTAATGGCAGCCGACGCTGGGCCTGCATCTGCAGCGCTTCCTGGACCTGCTCCCGCGTGACCTTGCCCTGCTTGCGGAGGATGCGTCCGATCCGCTGGCCCTTGAGGTCGCTACTCCCCACGTTGCCGCCGGGCTTGGAACTGTTGTTTTCCATTCCACCTGTCCCTGATTGATGGATCAAAAGTTGAATTTCATACGGAACGACACAGGCGAGCTACCTTCATTTTGAAAACATACCCGGACGCAAGCCTTATTGCCTGTTGCATTAAGTTCGATTCAGTCCTGGATGCCGCGTTGAATTCGCCAAACACTAATTGTCATAATCTTATATTCGCTTCAAAATCGTGCTTAAAGACTTTTGAACCTGGCGTGCTTTGTCTTGATTGTACGACTCGGAGCAGGAGGGAAGGAGAATTCGTAGCATTTATGATGAGGAACTATTCGAATCCACTTAGATCATAGGAAAAATTCCGGTCAATACAAGAGTAAAACAGGCGGCAAATAATAAATGCCAACTGGTTTTCGGGACGTTTTGTACGTCAATCAATACCTGATGTCGTTAATTTGATTCGACCAGAAGACGCATAAATCGCATCAGTCACTTTTTATGGATTATTGTTCACAGGAATACTCGATCATGTCGCGGATGATCTGTTGCAGATTACGTGTGACGTTAAACCCGAGATGACGCTGGGCCTGGGTCAGGTCAGGCACCCGTCGGCCCAGGTCCTCAAAACCCTCCACATACGCCTGTTCGTATGGGATGTGTTCGATGCGTTGTCGGGTAGCGTCGGCTGCGGGATCCCCCCCCTTCTGACGGGTCAGTTCGACCTCCTGCCAGACCCGCCGGGCCAGTTCATTGATGGAGACCTCCTCGTCGCTCCCGAGGTTGACGACGTCCGGACAGTCGCCAATCCCAGAGCGTCGACCGAGTTCGATCAGCGCCGGCACGATATCGAGCACGTGGCAGAAACAGCGCGTCTGTTCGCCCGAGCCGTAGACCGTGATCGGCCCCCCCTCCAGGGCTTGCTTTACGAAGCGCGGCAGAACCATCCCGTAAGCCCCCGACTGCCGCGGGCCGACAGTGTTGAACAAACGGACGCACGTCACGGGCAACCCCCCTTCGTGCCGATGTGCCAGGGCCAGAAACTCGTCGAGCATCTTGGCACAGGCGTAGACCCATCGCCGCCTCGTGGTCGGGCCGAGTACCACGTCGTCTCCCTCGGCAAAGGGCACGCGAACGCCCTTGCCATACACCTCACTCGTGGAAGTCAGCACGACCCGACAGCCTGTCTGCCTTGCAACCGTCAACACATTGTCCGTGCCCTCGACGATGGTCTGGATGGTGCGTACGGGCTGCTCGATGACCAGTCGAACGCCGACCGCCGAGGCCAGGTGGTAGACGGTATCACTCTCGTGGATAAGCCTGTGAACAAGCGTGCGGTCGAGAATCGAACCATCGATGAAAGTCAGCCCCGGATGATTCTGGACAGCCCGCAGGTTTTCACGATTGCCCGTGGAAAGGTCGTCGAGCACGGCGACACGATCGCCCGATGCCAGGAGGGCCTCGGTCAGGTGCGATCCGACAAACCCCGCGCCGCCGGTGACTAGGACTTGAGACATCGGTTAGGCAGGTGAGTGATGGGAGTCAGAGGAAATCAATAGTAGACGAGTCTTGAGAGCGTATTGAGGTTGGAACTTGTCGAGGTGCTCTCTTTGGCGGTTTCCCTGCCGCTGCCGTCGGCGAAAGCCACGCCTGCCACGATGGGTGTGATGGCGTTGTGCCATTGGTTGCGTTTATCCGAGTCGCCTCCGGTGCCGGTTGTAAAAGGCGATCCGGAGATCACAACCTTCTTTGATGGATATGAAAACTCGGAGAAACGCCTGCCACTGACCGGATAGACCCCGACAACGGCATTGATGGTACCGGATGCAGGTGTGGCTAAGAATCGGTATGAAGACCTGAATGTGTTCAGCGAAGTCGTGTCATTGAAGACCTGGTTTGCGGGGATCTCACTCGACCCCACGTCGAGCGGGCAGTGCGCAACATTCGACTCCGAGCCGAGGTAACGCTGCAGGGGTGAGCCTTTGATCCCCACGCAGTTCCATTCCGATGCGTTGCTCCATCCGAGGGGGAAAATATCCCGGTTGTCCTTGACATACATCGCCATCCCCTGCCCGATGTTGCCGACGTTGCTTACGCAGGCCGCGACGCGGGCGGCCTTGCGGGACGAGCCGAGAAGGGGGACGAGGATCGCCAGGAGGATGACGATGATGGTGATCGTGACCATCAGCTCGATGACGGTAAAAGCCGGTCGGCGTGCTTGGGGCATGGTGCGTCCTCGTTAAGTCAGTCCATCCATTGTAGCCGACGCAGCGTGTTAACCAATGAGTGAGGTTGAAGCCGAGTTATCCCCGCCGTGGACGATGACGGGGTCGCACTCGCCCTCGATGCGGACGGTCTTGTTGTCGGCATCGACGACGCAGACGGGGACCTTACCGGCTTTCCAGTCGGCCAAAGGCAGCAGGGGCCAGCGTTGGGGGCGGTCGCAGGTGGGTTCGACGGTGATGCGTGACCCGCCGGCGCTGAGCCTGTCGATGACGAGCCTCGGGGCGGCGAGCAGGTAGCCGATGCTCGTGATGCCGCGCGGGTAGAAGGTCAGGTTGTTGGTGATGTAGGTGTCGACATAACCCAGCGATTGGCCGACCGTGTTGCCGACGACCTGCATGTCCCAGTAGCGTGGGGCAAGGTTGGGTCCGTTGTGGCCGAGGTAGCGGATCAGGTGGTCGCGCCAGAGGTTCTGGCTGACCCAGACGTTCTCGGGTTCAGCCGACGTGTGCCCGCAGCCGTAGGGGCTTTGCGTTTCGCGCGCGGCGTTGAGGCAGTCTTCGATCATCCGCTCGCGGTCGAGCAGCGGGGCCTGACCGACCATCATCGGCAGGAGCAGCCCGTTGCCTGTGTAGATGGAGTAGGCGTCGTGGCCGGTGAGCTGGACCTCGGGCAGCGCCTCGCCGGTCCACGCATCGGTCAGGCCGATCGCGCTCTTGTCGACGCACACCGCGTAGTGGTCGCCCAACCACGCGGCGCTCTCGATGCGAGGCAGGGCAAAGTCAGCCGCTTCATCGAACTCCCTGGCCGCGGGCTTGCGGTCCACGCGCATGAGCATGTCCGCCGCCGCTCGCAGCGCCGCGGCCCTTTTCACCGCGAGATAAGTCTGCTTGCGTGAGAACTGCACAGCGGGCAGGGCGTCGTCGATCGTGTTGGCTATGCCCTCGCTGGGGAAGCCGCTGGCGTCGCGGTCGGTCCACAGCAGGTAACGCGCCAGTTTCTCGATCACCTCGGCGTGGTGCGCCGCTTCGCTCGTGTCGCCGGTCCAGTGCGTGTAGGCCTGCATGAGCAGGAGGAAGTTGCTGTTCTCCTCCACGGGCATGTCGTGGTCGTAGGCCTGCCCGTTGATTTTTTCACCCGCGCCCATGTCGTGGCTGAGGACCAGGCCCTTGGATTTGGCGTGCTCCTTGACGTGGCTTGTCCACTGGTCGAGCTGCATCGCAAGGAGCTGCGGCCAGAGCGAGAGGTAGAACAACACGTTGTTGTATTCCACGTCCACCGTCGAGTGGAAGAAACAACTGCCCTCCCACACGGAGAAGTGCCCGTCGCTGTGTTTGTCCTGCCCCTCGACATCGAGCCACCACGTGTTGCTCAGGTAGGCCTGCATGGAATGGTCGATCAGGTGTCGCTGGGTCTGGTTGAGCGGGGCCTGCTCGACGATCTTTTCCAGCCGACGGGAGAGCGCGAGGTATTCGTCGCGTTTCTCGACGGCGTCGCGCATGACCTCGTTGATGTCTTTCCAGTGCCGGGTGTAGCGGAAGCGTGCGGGCCTGGGCTCGGTGCCGGGCGGGCCGACGTGTGCGACCGCATCGCCGCAGTGTGCCCCCCAGACCAGACGCCACTTGGTCCCGCTGCCGACCTCGGTGACGGGCAGGTCGATCTCCAGTCCGCGACCACTCTCATCGGGCCTGGCATCCGCGTTGAGGCTGACGATGCGCTCGAAGACTTGAACGCTCTGGGCCTCCGGGACTTCCTGATCGACAAACTCATCGCCCGCTTCCCGCCGTGGCTTGATCGGGCTGCGGTAACTCATGTCGATGTGCGGGCCCAGGTCGGTCGAGGTCGTGATCTTCGTCCCCGGCCGGTCGAGCTGGATCACGAGCTTAACGTGCTCGGGCGTCGGACCGGTGCGTTTGATCCACCGGACCAGCGGGGTCGGGCTGACGCGCATCTCCAGAAAGACGGCCGGCAGGAGGCAGACCTCTTCATGCTGCGGGTAGAAGACGCTGTGGATATTGAACTCGAAGCGCAGCCGATACTTTTCGCTGAACGCGCGGTAGGTGATGGAGTTGAACCGCTCAAACTGCTCTGCCCCGTAGAGCGTCTGGCCGTGGCGGGTAAACGGGAGTGTGCGAAGCGTGCCGTCCGGCTCGACCAGCCCGACCATCAGGTCCATCGGTCGATCGAGAAACCGACCCAGCGCGGAGTGACGCACCCGCTGCTTGTGAGGCTCGAGCAGCAGGTTGAACCTGCTCCCCAGTCGCGCCATCGTCCAGGTCATCAATTGCATAGCGATTACCAATCCGATCCCACAGACTCGGACCCTAGTTTTTACCCGAAGCGGGTCGGGGCGTAAAGTGACAGACAAACACGCGGGCTTCTTTTGACCGCATCACGAAAGATTCATCCCCGGACCGATCCATGCCCCCCACCCGCCCCGGCACACTCACCACCGACGACGGCCCGGTCGTCATCAGCGAAAAAACCCTACGCGCCCTTGTTGCGATCCGAAAGCACTCACTCCTGGAAAAACTCTACGGTCGTGTGGCGATCTCGGCGCAGGTCGCTTCGTGTGTCCGCGACGTGATCCCGGAATTACCAAGTTACATCGTGCCTGTGCAGGACCAGCCGCTCCAACAATTGCCCGAACGTGTTTGCTCTGCCACACCCTCCGAGGCCGCGACGCTGCGCCTGGCCATTGCGTTGCCCGCGTCGCTTGTGCTCATCGACGGGCCTATCAAAGAAAAAGCCAAACTCAGTTTCATCAAGTGTGAGGGCACGGTCCCCCTGCTCGTGCAGGCCTACCGTGAGGGCCACCTCTCGGCGGTCAAACCGATGGTCAAGGCGCTGGCAACGCTTGGCCACGAAGACGTGCTCCCGCCGCCAGACCTGCTCGAAGCGCTGTGGGTGGCGCTGGACAAACTCGGTTGAACCGTCGGCAGCGCACCACGAGAGCGTCCCGGGGTTACATCACACGGACGCCCAGCGTCATCGTATGGGACTCGCCGGGTTGGAGTGTGACCGCCTGTTCGTGCGTGTTGGCGGTCTCGACGCAGACCATCCGCCGCCAATCGTCATCGCCAAAGTCATCCATCGCTTTGGCCTTTTCAATCCACGGATTCCACACCACGGTCGTGAGAGAGTGCTGCTTGGCAATCTCGATCTTCCTGTTGAGCACCCTGTCGTGGACCACGCACGTGGCGGCGGTCTGGTGGTAGACGCGGTCGGTCTGGCCGGTGAATTCAATCGGCTGATCGTTCTGAATCTTTTTGGCAAAGTTGTCGACCTTGTCGCTGTAACCCACGCCGGCAAGACCCTCGACGCTGACTTTCTGGATGTCGCCCACGTGGAAGTAAGTGTGTAGCGCTTCCTCGAAAGTCCACGCTCGGTTGTCAGTGTTGAGCGCGGTCAGTGCCAGCTCCATTTCACGACCCACGGTGATGTTCAAAGACAACTTGAACCGGCCGGGGAAAGCGGTGAACATCGACTCGTCCCACGAGATCGAAAGCCCGAGCACGATGCGCCCCAGCTCGTCGCGGTCAGCCCAGTCGAGTTGCCAGTTGCGTTGCCTGACCAGCCCGTGCATCGGCATCGAGGGGTCGGTTTTGTGGCTGGAAAACCACGGGAAACAGACGGGGACGCCGCCGCGGATCGCCTTGCCCGGCTGGGGCAGACCCATGCTCGACATGAAGAGTACCGGTTGCTCGCCGACGGGCTGGAAGTGCGCGACGTGCGCGCCCTGGAGATAGACCGTGGCCTCGGCGGCATCGGTGGCCACATTGAGGTATTCGTGGCCGATGTCGCTGCGCTCGAGTCGTACGCCGGAAGGTAGATTCACCATATCACACGCACCTGTGTTCGGGTCTTTCAGAACGCTCTTCGGGCTAACCGCCGATCTGGCTCATGGCGCGGTTGCCTCGGGCCGAGTGTACGTCGGGTTTGAGGGCGACGCACCGCCGCATGAGTTCGACAAGCCTTCCCGGGTCGGGCACGGGACGCAGCGCGTCGAGCACGCTCACCTCACCCCCGTCGAACAGACAACTGCGCAGCTCGCCTCTTGCGGTCAGACGCAGACGGTTGCAGTTTTCACAGAAGGGCCTGCTCATGGCGCTGATGAAACCCAACCGCCCCACCGCACCGGACAACGTGTAAACCTCCGCCGGCCCGACGCCCGGTTCGCTCGAGCGCTCAACACGTTGCAATGGCCCCAGCCTCTTTGCGATGGTGTTTCGCAATAGCTCGTTGTCGACTGTGTACCGAGCCGGGTCGTCTGTCAGGACACTCTCGCCCAACGGCATGTATTCGATAAACCGTACCGTCCACGGCTTGTCAAGCGTGAGCCTTGCAAAATCGACCGCCTCGTGGTCGTTCACGCCCGCCATCACCACGACGTTGATCTTGAGTTTTTCAAACCCCGCCCGGACCGCCGCATCGATGCCCCTGAGCAGTCGGCGTAATCCCTCATGCCCCAAGTGGCCGCCGGTGATGCGGTCAAACGTCCCGGGGTTCATCGAGTCCCAACTGATGGTGAGTCTGCCCAGGCCGGCCCTGCACAGGTCGGGCGCGATGCGCTCGAGGTTCAAGCCGTTGGTCGTCAGCGAGAGGTCGAGGGGTTCACGTGTGTCAAGCCCAGCCAAACCCTCGATGATGCGTGGCAGGTCGTGGCGGACGGTCGGTTCGCCGCCGGTGATTTTGAAGTGTGACACGCCGATCTCCGCGGCGGCGCTGGCCACCGCGAGGAAATCGTCAGCGTGTAAAAGTTCGTCACGATCCGCATAATCGATGCCGTCGCCGGTCATGCAATACACGCAACGCAGGTTGCAGCGGTCGGTGACCGATAAACGTATGAGTCTGACCGAGTCCAGGTCGCGTGGCCCGGTGGCAAAGTCGGGGCGGATCGGTTGGGTTTCGAGGATCGGCAGCGCCACGGTCATGGCTGGATTATACGCCGAGGTTTCTACCCACAGTGGCCATTGGGACGCGGCAGCGGATTGAGCTACGATAGGTGGCTATGCTTTACCGGGTCATCTGCCCAAGCTGTAAAAAAACGGTCAAGTCGCAGTTCGTGCGGCTGGGCGCGGTGGCAACGTGCCCATACTGCCAGCACAACTATGCGGTCGAGCCGCGCTACGTTCGGAAAGTGAGCACGACCACCGTCGGCGGCGGTGAAGCCCCTTCGAGCGAAGAGGCCCCCACCGAATCCGTGCCCACGGAATCCGACCCCATCTGGCCCAGTGCCGACGACCCGGCCCTTCCGCGCACACGGGCCGGCATGTTGCCGATCGCCCAGCGCTTCGGTGACGCTGAACCGCTCGAACAGTCCATTGCCAGTGAACAAAAGCGTGGGGTCACCGGCTCAACACAACAGAACCAGGCCGTTGCCGAGGACCCCTCCGCCTCGCTTGCCGCCGCGATCAACTCCTCGCAACCCGTCAACGCCCACACACAGGCCAACGTGCGACACCTGGCGCACATGATCGCGGTCAAACGCACGCAACGCACCGCGGTCTGGCTGCTGGTGACGATGATGGCGCTGCTCGTGGCACTGGGGGTGGGCGTGTGGTGGCGCTACGGTCGAAAGTCGCCCTCCACCGTGGGTCACGCACAGACCACGCAGGCTCAAACCCCGCCGGGTTCCGGTCCGGTCGATCCCAGCCAATCCCAGCCGACGACGGACCTGCCCGAAGACGGCCACACCGCTCCGCAGGACTCGCCCCCATCGGACGAAGCCATGCCCGGACCCGATCAACCCGCCGTCGCTCCCGCCGACTCGGGAATGGACACCGGAACGGGTACCGACACCGAAAAGGGAATGGATTCCGGAACGGGCACGGACTCAGGCTCGTGGGAGAGTGAATCCGAACCCTGATGCGGGATACCCATTCCCCGCCGCCCGACCCTGACAACCTGTTATCCCCCGGCTCTTATCACCGACATGTTCTTCTTCCCCATCCGCAGCGACCGCCCCCTCAAGCGAACCCCCTGGGTCAACCGCGCGCTGATCCTCATCAACATCGTCGTCTTCGTGCTCACCGACCGCTTCTACCCGCAGGAGCAGTGGGCACGATTCATGCTCATGCCCAGCTACCCGCACTGGTGGCAGTTCATCACCTACCAGTTTCTCCACGCCGGCCTGCTCCACGTCGCGGGCAACATGCTCTTCCTCTATGTCTTTGGCAACAACGTCGAAGACCGCTTCGGGCACGTGGCCTACCTGCTCTTTTATCTCACAGGCGGCGTCGTCGCGGGCATCGGGCACAGCCTTCTCGACACCGCGCCGGTCCTCGGCGCCAGCGGGTCGGTCTGTGCCGTCACCGGCGCGTTCCTGGCGCTCTTCCCGCTGACGAACATCACCATCGCCTACTGGTTCTTTTTCATCGGGGCGTTCGAGGTCTCGGGGTTTTTGCTCATCCTGCTGCAGTTCGGTGAGAACCTTGTGCTCTCGCTCATGCACAGCGGCGGCGTAGCCTACATGGCGCACCTCTCGGGCTACCTGATGGGCTTTGCGGTGGGGATGGGGTTGCTCTTCTCCAGACTCATCCCGCGCGAGCCTTACGACCTGTTATCCCTGGCCGAGCGACGCCGGCGAAGGGAACAGTTCAAAGCCCTCACCCGTCAGGGCTACCAGCCGTGGGAAGCCGGCGCGAAGACCGGCACACCGACCAAAGGCGCAGCACCGAAGATCAACGAACGCGACCGTGAACTCATGGCGGCCCGCTCGCAGGTTCAAACGCTCGTCCACAACCGCGACCTGGCCGGCGCCGCGGAGAGATACCTCGCGCTGCTGGCCCTCGACCCCGGACAGGTGATGCCCGAGCAGACGCAGCTCGACCTGGCCAACCAGCTCATGCACGAGGGCAAGCACGAACAGGCCGCCCACGCCTACGAGTTGTTCGTCAACAATTACCCCCGCTACGCCCACCGTGAACAGGTCGAGCTCATGCTCGCGCTGCTCCACGCCCGCTACCTCGGCCGCAAGCAGCGAGCCAAGGAACTGCTCACCAGCGCCCTGCCCCGCCTGAGCGACCCGCAACAGGTCGAGCTGGCCAAACGCACGCTGGCCGAGATCGGGTGAGGCCCAGCCACAGATGAACGCAGATGGACGCAGATGAAGAGGCGTCCGAGTATCGCATCAAATCGAGCAAACAAAACTCAGATGCCAAAAGCCTGAATCTGTTCTAAGTTTCTGCTCTCTGCCTTATCGGCGTTCATCTGCGTTCATCGGCGGCTATATTCTCCCCGCTTGCGACCGGCCGCGCACTCCCTAAAATGACCGCTTTGTCCCCAAACGGGACGACGTTGTTTTCCCCTAACTTATCGAGAGTCGCCATGAATCAGTCTTCCGCCCTCAAGGGCAACGTGGTGGTCGGCCAATCCGGTGGCCCGACCGTGGTTATCAATCAATCGCTCGTCGGCGTCGTCGAGGCGCTGCGGGGTCAGCCGAACATCGGCAAGGTGCTCGGCTGTCTGCACGGTGTGCGTGGTATCGTCGATCACCAGTACATCCAGATGCAGGACATCCCTCAGGACCGCCTCGACCGCATCGCCCAGACCCCCAGCAGCGCCCTGGGCTCCTCACGCGACAAGCCCGACGAGGAATACTGCCAGCGCATCTTCGAGAGCTTTGCCAAGGAAGACGTGCGCTACTTCTTCTACATCGGCGGCAACGACAGCTCCGACACCTGCCGGATCGTCAACGAACTGGCACGCAAGCAGAACTACGAGCTGCGATGCTTCCACGTACCGAAAACTATCGACAACGACCTGATGCACAACGACCACACCCCGGGGTACGGTTCGGCGGCGCGCTTTGTCGCCTGTGCCTTCATGGGTGACAACCTGGATAACCGCGCTCTCCCGGGGGTGAAGATCAACGTCATCATGGGCAGGCACGCCGGCTTCCTGACCGCCGCGGCCATGCTCGCACGCCAGAACCCCGAAGACGGCCCGCACCTGATCTACGTCCCCGAGGTCGCGTTCAAGAGCGACAAGTTCCTCGCCGACGTGGACCGCAATATGAAGAAACACGGCCGGTGCCTGATCGCCGTCTCCGAAGGTATCGCCGACGACAAGCACGAACCGATCGCCAGCCGATTGGCCATCGAGCAGGGTCACCACGTCGAGAAGGACTCGCACGGCAACGTGCAGCTCTCCGGCTCCGGTGCGCTGGGCGACTTCCTGGCCATCCACATCAAGAACAACCTCGGCAAGAAGCTGCGCGTCCGTGCGGACACGTTCGGGTATCTCCAGCGGAGCTTTGCGGGGTGTGTCTCGGCGACCGACGCCCACGAGGCCCGCAAGGCCGGCCGAAAGGCCGCGGACCTTGCGCTCGGCGGCGACCTCGACGGATCGATCGCCATCCAGCGCGTCAACAACGACCCCTACCGCGTCGAGTACCAGCGCATCGAACTTTCCGACGTGGCTGGCAAGACCCGCACGCTCGACCGACGGTACATCGTCGACGACAACAACATCGCCGACAGCTTTGCTGAATACCTCAACCCCATCGTGGGCAAACTGCCCGTGATCGAGTTCCTGAGATCGGCCACGCATTGAGAATGGTGAGCGGTTGGCGGGCTTGGGCACTTCAGTGCCCCTGCGGTGACAAGTGACAAGTCGATGATTTTCCGTGACAACCCAATCTGAGATCATCAAGCATCAATGGATTTCTCTGACATCGTCCATTCCCCCAAACATCACACATTAAACATCAGACTTCAGACATCACCCCCCTACCCTGAAAGGCTTCCCCCATGTCCGCCAACACGTTCGCTGTTCAGAGCTGGTGCTTCCGTCACTTCAAGGACAACGCCAAGGTCGCGCAGCTGGTCAAAGAGATCGGCCTGTCCAACATCGAGGTCTGCGGTGCCCACGCCAACTTCAACGATGAATCGACCTTCGACAGTGTCATCAAGACCTACAAGGACGCGGGCGTCGGCATCGTGTCGATCGGCGTCGAAGGGTTGAGCCTTGACGAGGCGGCCATCCAGAAGCGCATCAACTTCTGCAAAAAGGCCGGTGCCAAGCGGATGAGCATCACCTTCAACCCCGACCACATGCCCGACAACTTCGCGCTGGCGGACAAGGTCGCCACGGAAAGCGGCATCCACCTGGCCATCCACAACCACGGCGGGTACGACTGGCTCGGATCGACCCGCATGCTCAAGTACGTCTTCTCCAAGACGCAGCACGTGGGCCTGTGCCTCGACACCGCCTGGGCGCTGGCGGCAGGCGAGAACCCGCTCAAGTATGTCGAACTGGCGGGCAATCGGCTCTACTCCGTCCACGTCAAGGACTTTGTCTTCGGACGCGACCGCAAGCCGACCGATGTGGTCGTCGGCGAGGGCAACATCAACCTCACCGAGCTTCGTGACGCGCTCAAGAAAGTCAGCTTCGCCGGACCGCTCATCCTCGAATACGAGGGCGACGTCGAGAACCCCGTCCCCGCGCTGACCAAGTGCGTCGAGGCGATGAAGAAGGTTTTCTGAATCCCCACAAGCGCGTGACAAACGAATAACACCGGGCAGCCCCGTTCGCGCGGGGCTGTTTCGTTTTTATCGCCCTGTTTTCGCGGCCTTCTGGTATCTTCACGCGGGCATGAGTGACGCAAACGAAAGCAGCGCCGCACCCAACCGCCCCCGCCCCATCTGGCGGAACGTCAACTTCCAACTCACCTGGTCCAGCGTCGCCGCCTCGGGATTCGGCGACCGCATGATCGAAATGGCGGCGCTGCCGATGCTCGGCGTGCTGGCGGCGGGGGCCAGCGCCTCGGCCATCGGCGCGGCGATCTATTTCTGGTTCTTCCTGCCTTATGTTTTGATCTCGCCCATCGGCGGGTGGCTGGCCGACACGGTTCCACGCAAGTGGCTCATGCTCGCCTGCGACGAGGGACGCGCGCTGCTGCTGCTGCTGGCGTGGTGGATGATCCCGCCCGACCTCATGGCCGCCGCCATCCCCCAGACCGATGCGTGGAAGGTTTACGCCATCCTCTTCGGCGTCGGCTGCTGCGCCGCGGTCTTCAGCCCGACACGCAACGCCCTGATCCCCCAGATCGTCCCCCCGCAACAGCTCAACCCCGCCAACGCCATGATCGTGGGCATCGGCGTCATCGCCTCGATGATCGGACAGGTCGTGGGCGGAAAACTCCTGGAGATGGTCTCGCTCCGCACCGCGGTGATGGTCGGCCTGTCGTGTTACTTCGTCACGGGCACCTTCTGGGCCTTCATCCGCCCCAAGCCCCACGTCGGTCTTGAAACCGACATGACATTGAGCACATGGGTGCGCCTCTCGCGCGCGATCCGTTACATCCAAATCCACCGCCCCGTGTTCAGGCTCGTGTTGCTCAACGCGGTCATCTGGTCCGTGGCCATGGTCGTGTCGCAGGCGGTCGGGGCGCTGTGCAAGGTCAGTTACCTGGTCCCGCCGGACCGCTACCTCAGCAGTTTTGCCAACATCAGCGCGATGCTTGGGCTGGGGATGCTGCTCGGCGCGGGCTTCGTCGCGTGGAGCAACATGCGCAGGGAAGTGGACGTGATGCTGTTGGTGATGATCGCACTGACGGGCGTGGGCATGGCGCTGCTGGCCGCGATCCCGATCTATGCGTTTGGCATGGCCATGGCACTGCTCATCGGCTTTGCGGGCGGTTCGGTGATGATCCTCGTCACGACCATGACACAGGCGATCGTGCCCAACTTCGTCCTCGGGCGTGTCAGCGGCGTGCGCGAGGTGTTTTCCAATATCGTCGCGGTGCTTGTGCTGCTGATGATCTGGCAGATGCCGGCCGTTCAACGAAGCGTCCCCGGTCTGCCCGACTCGGACACGATCCTGATCTACAGCCTCTACCCCCTTGCGGTGTCGATGTTCGGCATCGTGGTCTACGCGCTGTGGCGGCACACCACGCCCCGGCCGGGCAGGGACCGCCTGGTCAATTTCTTCTGGCGGCTCGACCGGGCGCTGGTCTTCGTCTGGCACAGGCTTGAGGTCATCGGCAAGGAGAACATCCCCGCCGACGGGCCGGTGCTCCTGTGTGCCAACCACACGACAGGCCTCGACCCGTTTCTCATGCAGGCTGCCACACCACGCACCGTCCGCTGGCTCATGCTTACTGAATACCAGTTCTGGTTCGCCAAACCGTTGTGGAACGCCATCAAGCCCATCGCGCTGGAGAAAGACGGCTCGGACATGGGCAAGATCCGCGCGATCATCCGGGCCCTCCAGGAGCGCGACATCGTCGGGCTCTTCCCCGAGGGTGCCCTCCAGCGCGAGCACCGTGATCTCAAAGAATTCCAGCAGGGCGTCGGCGTCATCGCCAAGCGCGGCAAGGCGGTTATCGTGCCGGTCTGGATCGACGGCACCCCACGCAAACACCACATGCTCTGGCACTTCCTGACGCCCAGCCGATCCACCGTGCGGTTTGGGCGACCGCTCCCCACCACTCCGGATGAGAATCCGGAAGAGATCGTTGAGCGACTGCGCAAGGCCATGCTTGAACTATCAAAAGTTCAGCCGATTGAAGAATGACCGTGCCACGTGCCCCGGGGCGTGTTGCGGTATAATGGCGAACTTATGTTTCAGCGCGGGCGACAAATCGGATTCACGCTTATCGAGGTGCTCGTGAGCCTGGGCATCATGGCGGTACTGGCCGCGATCCTGCTGCCCGAGATGTCCCGGGCCTCGTCGGTCGCCCGGGAGAGCGTGTGCGGTTCCAACCTCCGCCAGACCCACCTCGCCCAGACGCAGTACGAATCCGACCACGGCCAGTGGACCACGGTCTGGACTCAGGCTGAAAAAGTGAGTTGGAGAACCCGGCTCGCCCCGTACGTGGCCAACCGGGTCGGCGTCTCGCCCGTCGGTGTGCTCAGGTGCCCCGAGGACGATGACGAACGCCGACGAGAATCTTACAACGACGCCACCAACGATCAGTTTGTCAACTCGATCGGGCTCAGTGGGCTGATGCGGTTCAAAAAGTGGAGCGGGATCAGCGAACGCATCCCCAACCCGTCGGAGATCATCACGCTGGGCGACCAGCCGACCGACATCGTAGAGACACTCGTGACGTCAGATTCGTACGGCACGTGGGCGAGCGAAAACTACGCAAACTGGTACGGCGTTGAATCGCACGATCCATCCCGCGGCTATCGGCACACACGCAAGGACGGCGCGAACTTCGCCATGGCGGACGGGAGTGTCCGCACGCTGCTGGATCATGAACTGACGCGCGGAGCGGGGCACTGGTACTGGTGGGACGCCTTGGTCGGCGACACCGCGCAGGCCGACCCGGACGGCCAACCGAGCAACATGAGCATGCCCTCCGGTGCCAATCCCTCCCCGACGCCCAGCATCTCCGGTCCCGAAACAATCCCGGTCGGGCCGCTCAGAGCTCCCTGTGGGTGTCCGCTGCAATGAGAGTTACCGCGCCAGGCCCACGGATCAGCAGAAGGCTCGCACTTCTTTCTACACCTGTTCATGTTTTTGCCCTGTCAACCATTTGAAATGGAGTTTCTCTATGGCACGCCCCGTAAACACAACATGCTCTGGCACTTCCTGACTCCCAGCCGATCGACCGTGATCTTCGGCAGACCGATCACCCCGACACGGGAAGACTACCCCGAAGCCATCGTGACCCGCCTGCGCGATGCGCTCGAAGCCCTCTCCCGCCACATCCCCGCGAGATAATCCCGGTCACGACGCCGACACCTGGAACACCCCATGAAGCCACTGCCCCGCAAACACCCGCTGCGAAATGCCACCTGGGTCTGGCCCGAGTGCATGCTCTACCTGCACAACCACTACGCCCAATTCCGCAAGGATTTCGAGCTTCAAAGCGTGCCGGGGCGGTGCCCTTTCTTCATCACCGCGGACAAGGCTTACAAGTTGTATGTCAACGGCACGTTCGTCTGCCGGGGGCCGGCCCGTGGGTATCAGGCCCACTGGCCCTACGACGAGATCAACCTGGCACCACACCTGCGCATGGGCGCGAACACGCTGGCGGTGATCGGTTACAACCCCGGCATCTCCACGTTTCAATACCTCCACCAGAACGTGGCAGGTTTGCTGTGCGCATTCAAGGACAAGACGGTTGCGCAGGCTTTTGACGCGGTCAAATGGCACATGCGCCGATCACCCGCCCACGCCCCACATACCGCCCGGTTGTCGATGCAACTCGACTTCCAGGAGCACGTGGACCTGCGCATCGACGATGGGTCGTGGGTTCGCGGCGATACCCCTGTCTCCGGGTGGAGCACACGGACACAGGTCTTGCGCGGCCAGAACATGACCGCCTTCCCCGCCAGCCGGGAGCCCTATCCCACCCTCGAAGAACGCGGTATCCCGCTGCTTCGCGAGGCCCTGGTCGCGCCACAACGTGTCACCGCCCACACCACGTCGGCGGTGGACCCGGCCTACCGTTCGTGGGAAAACGTCTCATGGGGCTGGGTCAATGAACTGCGGAAAATCACCCGCTGGGACGTCGAGCCAACCCCGGCGATGGAACACGACGGTCATGAAGCGGGGTTTACGCTCGAACCCACCGGCACGGGAAGCCTGCGCGCGGTGACACTGGACATGGGCCGACTCATCGTGGGCAACCTGATCGTGGAAATCCGGGGCGCGACCGGCGGCGAGGTGATCGACTTCCAACACGATCAGTGCCTGACGACCGGTCGGCCCGAAGCGATCGAACCGGGGGAGGCCTGTCACATCGCCCTGGCAAACCGCCTCACCCTTCGCGCCGGGGACAACCGGCACGAGTTCTTCCACCTCCTGGGCTTCCGTCACCTCACCGTGATTGCTCGGGAATGCACGTCACCCTTGCGGGTGCGTCTGTCGGTGCGGACGGCGGGCTACCCGTTCAACATGCGTGGACGCTTTGAGTGCTCCGACGGCGTGCTCAACGACATCCACGCCATCAGCCGACACACCCAGCAGGTCTGCGCTTTGGATGCTTACGTCGACACCCCGTGGCGTGAGCAGGCCCAGTGGTGGGGCGATGCGAGGGTGCAGGCATGCAACACCTTCTACCTCGACGGCGACGACCGGTTGTTCGCACGAGGGATCAATTCCATCGCCGGCCAGACCACCGCCAACGGTCTGACCTTCGGTCACGCGCCGACCATCGCCTACTCCTGCATCCTGCCCGACTTTTCGCTGACTTGGATTCTCACGGTCTACGACCACTACTTCCAGACCGCGGACCCTCGCCTGTTCAAGCAGCATTGGCTGGGGATCAAGAGAGTCCTCAAGTATTTCGATAGCCCCGAGGCGCGCGATCAACGCACCGGCCTGCTCGCTTACGACAGACGATATTGGCTGTTTGAAGATTGGAGCAAACTGCCCAAGAGCCACGTGCCCACGTTCCTGAACATCTGGTATCTCTACACCCTGCAACACCTCGTCACGCTCCTGCACGTGACCGGCAAAACGAGTGATGCGCGAACGTGGCAGGCACGGCTGGACCAGCACACCGCTCTGGTGAAAAAGCACCTGATCGAACCGGGACAGGGTTTGATCGTCGGCGCGCTCGATGAGCGCGGAGAGCCTGTGGGGCCACGCAGCGTACATGACGCCACGCTGGCGATCCTGACGGGTCTGTGCCCCGAACGCCATCCCATGTGGACCGCCGAGCTCCTGCTGCCGTGGGTGCGCGACGAGAAGCCCGACGCGGCGCTGCCGTCGGCGTTCTGGGCGACCTATGTGTTCGAAGCGCTCGACCGCATGGGGTATCACGACGATGTCGTGCGACACATCCGCCAATACTGGGCACGCATGATCCCCACCGGCACCACCTGGGAAGACTGGGAATACGCATCCGATCAGGGCCTCTCCTGCTCACACGCATGGTCGGCGCACCCGAGTTACCACCTGGTTCACTCAGCGGCGGGCCTGACACAGACGGCCCCCGGTTGGACGGGCGTCGCATTCACACCCGGCCGCTGCCGAGAAGTCGACCACGCCGCGGCAACGGTGCCCTCTCCGGTCGGGGAGATCCAGGTCCAGTGGCGACGAGAAAACGGTCGGCTCATCGGTCAGGCTCACGTGCCCGAGGGAGTCACGATGGCTGTCGTCTTCCCCGATCAATCGACCCAGAAATGGACCGCAGGCGATCACAGGTTTGATCGTCCTCTCGACGCAGCGCAAACTATCTGACCCGTCCACCCACCTTTCAGCCACAAGGAGTCCACACATGGCACGTCCCGTCACGCTCTTCACCGGTCAATGGGCTGACCTTTCTTTTGACATCATCTGCGCCAAGGCCAAGTCCTTCGGGTACGACGGCGTCGAGCTCGCCTGCTGGGGCGACCACTTCGATGTCGACAAGGCCCTCAAGGACAAGAACTACGTCAAGACCCGCTGGGAAATCCTCAACGACCACGGCCTGACCGCGTATGCGATTTCATCTCACCTCGTCGGCCAGGCGATCTGCGACAACATCGACGAACGTCACAAGTCGATCCTCCCGCCCGATGTGTACGGCGACGGCGAACCCGAAGGCGTCCGCAAGCGCGCCGCCAAGAAGATGATCGAGACCGCCAAGGCGTGTCGGCTTTTCCTCAACGCCAAGCCGGGCAGGAAAAACAAGGACGACTTCCCCGGTGTGGTCAACGGTTTCACCGGCTCATCCATCTGGCACTCCATCTACGCCTTCCCCCCCACGGACCAGAAGTATTGGCAGAAGGGCTTTGACGATTTTGCCAAACGCTTCACGCCGATCCTCAACGAGTTCGACAAACAGGACATCAACTTCGGCTTGGAAGTCCACCCGACCGAGATCGCCTTCGACACCGCAAGCGCCCAGCGCGCCCTCGACGCGGTCAAGAACCACAAACGCTTCGGTTTCAACTACGACCCGTCCCACCTGGGCTATCAGGGCGTGGACTACGTCAAGTTCATCCGCACGTTCGGCGGCCGAATCTATCACTGTCACATGAAAGACGTGTGGTGGGGCCACGGCGACGGGACGGTCGGCGTCTTCGGCGGTCACGCATCGTTTGCCGACCCGCGGCGATACTGGGACTTCCGCTCGCTGGGCCACGGCGACATCAACTTCGAGGAGATCATCGTCGCCCTCAACGACGTGGGCTACGCCGGCCCGCTCTCCGTCGAGTGGGAAGACGGCCGAATGGACCGCGAACACGGCGCCACCGAGGCCGCGGCCTTCGTCAAGAAAGCCGACTTCAAGCCGTCGTCACTGGCGTTCGATGCGCAGTTTGATCGGTGAATTATGACCAACCCCACCCTCTTCGACACCTCCGACGACGGCTTGCTCATCAGCGTTTACCAGAAACAGGGACGCACACTCGATGACCTGCCTTACACGGATGAGTTCGAGGCAATCTACACCGCGGTGGTGGGAACGGGCGACGACGACGAGCCGCGCGGGGGGATGAGCCGATCGGAGCTTTTTCATCGGCTGCACAACCTGCGCAAAGCGGGGAACCTGCCCCGCATGGGTCGAGCGGCGACCAAGCCACCGGCGGTTTCGAGCGAGCATGAAGAAATATTGACGCAACTCGTCGAAGCCGTGGTGGGCAAGCTCTCGTTGCGGGACCGTCTGCCCTACACGCCCGAGTTCGACCAGCTCGTCACCGACTTCAACGCCCAGACCGGCCTGAGCCTCTCGCCCCACGACGCGTGGCGTGTGATTGCGAAGCTCGCAAAGTGACATGTCGGATACAATCCCGTCATGCGCGAGTTCGAGCTGCTCAGGCACGTCTACGACGCCAACGCCCGCTTGCCCGGGTCGGTGGTTATCCCGCCCGGCGACGACATGGGCGCGGTGCGGTTTGGCAATAACACACTGTTAGTTACCGTGGACCAGTTGGTCGAGGGCGTCCACTTTGCCCCCGACACCCCCATTGAAAAAATCGGCCGCAAGGTGGTCACGCGCAACCTCTCGGATGTCGCGGCGATGGCGGCGCTGCCGGTCGCGGCGGTCGCGGCGGGGTGCCTGCCCCGGTCGATGGCCGAAGCCACAGCTAATCAACTGTTTGATTCCATGCGAGCCACCTCGCTGGCCTTCGGCTGCCCGCTGATCGGCGGCGATGTCTCGATGCACGACGGGCCTATGGTGCTATCCGTAGCGCTCTTTGCTGAGCCGGGCGGAGTGACGCCGATCCTCCGCAGCGGAGCAAAAGCGGGCGACCTGGTGTGTGTGACCGGTGAACTGGGCGGCGCGATGGAAGACCTGGCCGGCTGCGTCCACCACCTCGATTTCGAACCCCGTATCGATCTGGCGCGCAAGCTGGCCAAAATGGAGACCCTGCACAGCCTGATCGACCTGAGCGACGGGCTGGGACGGGACCTGGGTCACATCGCCGAGATGTCGGGGCTGCACGCGGTGATCGAAGCCTCTAAACTCCCGATCAGTACCGCCGCCAAACACGCCGCGGCGCGTGACGGTCAAGCGGCGTGGCGACACGCGCTGGCGGACGGTGAGGATTACGAGTTGTGTTTCACCGTCCCCGCCGGCACGCTTCTTCCCACGGGCGTCGAGGGTGTGCGGATCACCACCATCGGCGTGATGCAACCCGGCCCACCGGGCGTGACCGTGCAACTGCCCAACGGCCAGAAGATTGCCGCGACCGAACTCGGCTGGGAGCATCACACGTGAACGCAAGGTCTTTCGAGTTTGAAACCCAAAGCGTCGAACAGACGCAGGCCCTCGGCAAAGCGCTTGCCCGACTCCTGCGCGGCGGCGATGTGATCGCGCTCGTCGGCGAACTGGGCGCGGGCAAAACGCAACTCGTGCGCGGCCTGGCACAGGGCCTGGGCGTGGACCCCAAACTCGTCGCCAGCCCGACATTCGTCCTCGTTCACGAATACCCCACACGCAACAACGATCTCACACTCGTCCATGTGGATGCGTACCGCCTGACAAGCCTGGGCGAGATCGAATCGATCGGCTGGGACGGCTCGACGGGCACGCGCGAGTTCACCGACCACGCCATCGTCGTGATCGAATGGGCTGATCGTTTGGCTGACCTCTCCGAAGACGACACCCTCTGGCTCGAACTCGAACACGCCGGCGAACAGCACCGCCGCATCACCGCCCGCGCGGGAAAGGCCTGGGCCAAACGAATCGAAGCCTTGACAACGCGGAGATTGGCGTCGTCAAGCCCCCCTCCCTCTTCAGAGGGAGGGGTTGGGGGAGGGTGTGTTTCGAATAACACAAGCCCAATGAACAAGAAGACAACCCCTCCCCCGGCCCCTCCCCTAAGAGGGGAGGGGAGCCAAATCAAGCCCGCTACTCCACACCCTAACATCCTGTCAGGCACCCGCACATCCGCAACGTCCTGCCCGATCTGCGAAAAACCCGTCACGCCCAACACCCCCCACTTCCCCTTCTGTTCCCATCGGTGCCGTACTATCGACCTGGGCAAATGGATCAGCGGCGACTACAAGGTCAGCCGCGCGATCGAGGAATCGGACCTGGATGAGGGGGAGTGAAGAGTATCCGCAGATGACGCAGATTTAAAAAGTTTGAATTGATGTCGGATCAAACAGAACACCGATTGCCTTGATTTTTTGTCAAGCCATTCAAGCAAAGCCTGATGACCCACTATCGCATAAAAATAAGCGCAATCGGCTTCCAGAGATATTGTTGAATGCAAGAGCAATTCCCCATCTGCGTCATCTGCGGATCATTCTCTGCTTTTTATATCCGAGGAACGCCTCGCCTCCGGTGACAATCCGTAGATCACGAAACGGTGGCTCAGCGGCTCGAAACCGTGCTCTTTGCAGATGCGGTCGCGGACGGGTTCGAGCCAGGGGCTGGGGATTTCGACGACTTTTCCTGTCTCGACACAGACGAGGTGGCCGGTGGGTTTTTTGCCGAAGGTCAGCTCGTAGTGCGACTGGCGCGAGTCGAGCAGCACCTCGGTGATGATGCCCGCTTCCATCAGGTGCTTGAGGGTTCGGTAGATGGTGGCTTTGCTGACGCGGTCGTTGCCCTGACGCATCTCGTAGAGCAGTTCCTCCGCCTCGAAGACGCCTTTTTTCGAGAGCACCGCGTTGAGGATTTTCGCGCGTTCGCTTGTGAACTTCAGACCCTGTTGCTTGATGAATCGCCTGAAGACCGCACACAGGGGCTGGATCATCGGTTCATCGGGAGTTTGCGTCGACACGGAGACGGGCATGCGGTCATTGTAGCCTGTTGAGGCGCGGGTGGCTGTGCGTGTGGACCGATGGTATCCTGCCCCATCTTTTCGTCACGGAGTGTGCTTGCGTGTCGGGTTCACCATCCATTGGCATCGGTTTGATCGGTTGCGGTACCGTCGGCGGCGGCGTCGCGGCGTTGTTGCGCGATGAAGCCGACCTTTACGCCGGCCGACTGGGTCAGCCTGTGGCGATCCGCCGTGTGCTCACACGTTCGGGCAAGGCGTGCAGCGACGACAGAGGCCCGTTGTTTGATACGTCCCAGGTCACGCGGGATTTTGATGCGTTTTTAGCCACGCCCGACATGCCGATTGTGGTGGAGGTGGCCGGCGGGATCGACCCGGTGGGCGGTTACGTCGAACGCGCGATCAAAGCCGGCAAACACGTCGTGACCGCCAACAAGAGCCTCCTGGCGGCGCGTGGGCCGGCCCTTTTTGCGCTGGCAAGGAAGCACAACGTCTCGATCGCGTTCGAGGCCTCTTGTGCCGGGGGCATCCCGATCATCACCGCGCTTCAATTCGGCCTGATGGCCAACCGGTGCGAGGGGCTTTTTGCCATCCTCAACGGCACGTGCAATTTCATCCTGACGCAGATGACCCAACTCGGCGAGTCCTACACCGACGCGCTCAAGGAGGCGCAGCGCCTGGGTTACGCCGAGGCCGACCCGACGCTCGACGTCTCCGGCGCCGACGCGGCGCAGAAACTGGCCATCCTGGCGTCGCTGGCGTTCGGCGTCCGTGTGAGCGGTGACGCGGTGGCCTGTCACGGGATCGATCAGCTCCAGCTCGAAGACATCCGCTTCGGCGCGGAGCTGGGTTACGATGTCAAGCTCCTGGCCATCAGCGAACGCTGGCCGGGCGAGGTCGGCCTGAGCTGCAACGTGATGCCCTGCTTCATCTCGCGCAAGGAACTGCTCGGGCAGGTCCACGGGGCTTACAACGCGCTGGTCGTGCGTGGTCACGCGGTCGGGCAGACGATGTTCTACGGACGCGGCGCCGGCCGATTCCCCACCGCCTCGGCTGTGGTCAGCGACATCCTCAACGTGGCCTCCGGCGGGTACCCGATCGCCTTCTCTCACATGCACCTGACCAGCGACCAGGCCCCGCACGCACAGGTCATCGCGCTCGACGATCTTTGGAGCCGGTTCTACATCCGCATCGGCGCTCTGGACATCCCGGGGGTGATGGCTAAGGTGACCACCATCCTGGGCCACCACGGCATCTCACTCTCAGCGGTTCTTCAACACGAGACCAATGCGGGCCAGGTCGTGCCCGTGGTCATCACCACGCACGAGGCCCGCCTGGGCGACCTCATCAAGGCGCTGGGCGAAGTGGAAGCCCTCGACGTGATCCATGGCAAACCGGTCTGGCTGCGCATTGTGGACCTGCCGGATGATTGAAAATAAAGGGGCCGGGATTGGCCGCGAATGAACGCGAATAAACGCGAATAAACGCGGATCGATCCATGCGATCCGGCGGCCGGTATCAGAGAAAAGATCGTTTGTCTTGTTGCTGACCTGAGAGCCATCCCGCCGTGACATCGGGATTGTTTTGCACTCATTTGCGTTCATTTGCGGCTAATCTCTTAGACCTTTTCGTTCATCTTCCTTAGCCGGTCGGCCAATAGCTGCATGACCTGCAGTGAGAAGAACGGGTGCTGCTGCACGAGGAAGATGAACCGTTTGCGGTCGACCTTGACGAGTTGGGCGTCGGTCTTCACGATGGCGTCGGCGCTGCGGACGGTGTTGTCGATCAGGCCCATCTCGCCGAAGATGTTGTTCTCGCCGATCGTCTCGACGACCTTGCCGTGGACGACGATGTCGACACTGCCGGTCTTGACCGCGAAGAGGCAGTCCGCCGGGTCGCCGACCTTGAAGACCACCGACCCCGCGGGATAGGCGACAGCGTCTTCGGTGCGCTGAAAAATCGTGATGGGGCCGGTGCTCATGGAGGTGCTCCGCGGGTCGGGGTTCGTCTTAACGAAGGTGATTGTAGCGTTGCGCGTGGGATCGGGTGGTCAAGCAAGCCGTTGATATTGAACGCGACGTGCCGGCTGGAAACGAGTTTGGGCATCGAGTGAAAAAAAGCGTGACAAGCCGGGGGGGTATCGCATAGAATCCGTCGACGCACAATCCCTCTGAGAGGAGCCTGAGATGGTCGAAGCATTGTTAGCGGTCTGTGTGGGTGTGGGCCTCGCGGCCGCGGCGGGGTTTCGCATCTTTGTGCCCCTGCTCGTGATGAGCCTGGCTGCCCACAGCGGGCACCTGCAGCTTGCACACGGGTTTGAATGGATCGGCTCGTGGCCGGCCATCGTCGCGTTCAGCGTGGCGACGGTTCTGGAAATCTGCGCCTATTACATCCCCTGGCTGGACAACCTGCTCGATTCGATGGCCACACCCGCCGCCGTCGTCGCGGGCACGGTCCTGACCGCGGCAGCCGTCGCGGGATTAAGCCCGATGCTTCAATGGTCATTGGCCATCATCGCCGGCGGCGGGGTCGCGGCGGTCGTGCAATCCGCCACGGTCACCACACGCGCCGCGTCGAGTGTCGCCACAGCCGGGTTTGGCAACTTCATCGTATCGAGTGTCGAGGCCGCCGCGTCAACGCTGCTGTCGTTCCTGGCGATCATCCTCGCACCGCTGGCGATCCTGCTGGCCGGGGTGCTCGTCTTCCTGCTTGTGCGCACGGTGTGGGTCAGGCGCTCGTGGCGGGCAAGGGCCGCGGTGTAACAAAGTGTGAGTCTGTGTGTGCCACTGGCGGCTCGTCCGCCAGTGTTCCCATGTGCAACGATCTCACTGGCGGACAAGCCACCAGTGGCACACATAGATCGAGCCCACGTCTCATTCTTGTGACAGCACTTTCAACCGCTCGCGCAGCGCCGCCTTGGCGTCGTTGAGGTCTTTCTGCTCGGTGCTCTTCTTGTAGAAATCATCCAGCGGGTAGCAGCCGGAGATGATCCCGTTGCGTGGGGCGGTGGTGCAGTCACTGAACGTCCTGCAGATCTGCTTGGCACGGCGAAGCTCGCCGAAGAGTTCGCAGTCGGCGGGCATGTCGGGATAGGAAAGCACCATGCGCCCAAGCCCAACCGAATCGACCCACCCATCCCTGACCACCGCTTGAGCGACGTGGGGCAGCCACTCCTGGAAGTAGGTGTAGGCCGTGCCGACGATGGGCAGGCCGGGGACGCGTTGTTTGACCTCGCGCACGGCTTGTATCTGACGGACGCAACCGACGAGCGGGTCTTCCGGGGGCTGGTAGCCGTCGCTGGGCGGGAAGTATGCGGGCCTCTGGATGTGGGGGTTGTAGTAAGGCGAGCCGGCGGAGAGATTGACCATCGCCACGCCGAGTTCGTCGCGCATCATCTCTAACAGTTGAATAGGCTCGTCGAGGTCGAGTTCCAGGGGGTTGTCGCGTTTGCACCCGAAGCCGGGGTAGCTGGGGAGGGTGCCCGAGAAATCATCCGGCACACCGGGGCCGAGTTTCCCGGGGGAACCCTTCCGGGGGCGGGGGTCGGGGTGATGAGGGGGCATGTCGAAGAGCGATAGACGGACTCCGACGAAGAGGTTCGGGCACTCGGCCCGGATCCCCTGGATGATCCGTCGGAGGAAGTTGGTGCGTCCCATGAGGTCGCCGCCGAACTCGCCGGGCCGGTCGTAGGCCGAGAGGAACTCGTGCCCGAGGTAGCCGTGGCAGTGCTTGACGTCGACGAAGTGGAACCCGAGGTCGTAGGCCATCTTGGCGCTGACGATGTAGTTGTCGATCAGGCGTTTGATCTCGTCGTCGGTCAGGACGACCGCGGTGTCGCCGGGGTCGATGTGGAACTTGGCATCGAGGAGCGGGTGGTGGTAGGCGATGCGGGGTTCGAGTTTTTTCTTGTCGTTGGGCCTGCTGAATCGGCCGGAGTGGGTCAGTTGCAGGCCGACCATCAGCCCGTCGTGCGACCCGAAAGCCTCGACGTGGGCGTCGGTGAGCGTGCGCAGGAGGTCGCGCATCGGCTCGACGTTGTCGGGGGTGTAGAACAGTTGATTAGGGTTGGCGCGACCGTCGTGCTGGACGGCAAAGGCCTCGCCGCCCCAGATGAGTTTGGCACCGGAGAGGCCGAAGTGCTTCCATCGGCGGGTGGTGTGCTCGGTGGGTTTGCCCTCGCGTGTGCAGTCCCATCCCTCCATCGGGTGGATGCACCATCGGTTGCCGACGGTGAAGGTCTGGCCATGGGCGTTGAGCGTCATCGGCTGCGACATGGGCGAGCCGTCGGCCCGGCTGATGATCGTCTGGTCCATCGGCAGGTGGAGGCCCAGCTCGCCGAGGCGGGCCTTGAAGGCTTCGGGGGTCTTGAGGTGGCCGACTCGGGGGTAAGCGTCTGACATCGAGGGGGAATCTCCGGGGGGCTTATATCAACGGGGGCGGGGTCACTCGGTAGAGCGGGCCTGTTATGATAATGGATTCGAGGAAATCGACTTCATGGCCCTTTCCCAGAGCATCCTGCCCGAACTCGACCGCTTCGGCCCCGAGCGCTGCGAAGAGCTCGACTACGACCGCGCAGCGGACTACACGCGCAGGCTGGCCGAATCGCATTACGAAAACTTCACGGTGGTGAGCTGGTTTTTACCCGGGCGTTTGCGTGAGGATTTTCGGCATGTCTATTCGTTTTGCCGATGGGCGGACGACCTGGGTGACGAGACGGGCGACCCGGCCAAGAGCCGGGAACTGCTCGCGTGGTGGCGGCGGGAGCTGGACCGGTGTTACGACGGCCACCCACGCCACCCCGTCTTCGTGGCACTGAGCCGAACGATTGAAAAGTGCGACATCCCACGCAAGCCGTTCGACGACCTGATTGACGCCTTTGTACAGGACCAGAGCGTGACGCGCTACCGCACGTGGGAGCAGACGGTCGACTACTGCACGCGCAGCGCCAACCCCGTGGGCAGACTGGTGCTCTACCTCTGCGGGTACCGGGATGACGAGCGACAGCGCCTGAGCGACGCGACGTGTACCGCGCTGCAACTGGCCAACTTCTGGCAGGACGTCCGCCGGGATATCCTCGAACGCGACCGCGTCTACCTCCCCTCGCAAGTGGCGTCTAATCATGGATTAGATATCGACACGATGGTCAAGCTCGTGCGCAGCGATGAAGCGTGTCACAAGGATGGAGCGGTGTCGTGTCGTGCGTGTCCGCCGGGGGTGGAGGTGACCGCGCTGCTGCCGGCTTACCGTGCGACGTTGCGTGAGCTTGTGGGCCGGACGTGGCCGATGTTTGAGGAGGGCCGGGCGCTTCTGCCGATGGTCGCGTCGGACGTGCGGCCGGATATCCAACTTTTCTCGCTCGGGGGCGAGTCGATCCTGCGCATGATCGAGCGATTGAACTACAACACGCTCGAACACCGCCCCTCGTTGTCCAAGGGGGCCAAGGTGGTGCTGATGATGCGGGCCATCGCGGGGAAGCTGGCATCGTCGGTGGGATTGAGTGGAGGACGAGCTTGAGTTTGGCGGTGCAAAATCCCGTGTTGGAGGGGCGTGCGGACTCACCCGAGACGGTGGCCCAGTCGCTCAGGCTCTGCCGATCCATTACGCGCTGCCGGGCGCGGAATTTTTACTACGGATTGAAGCTCACGCCCGAGCCGAAGCGCAGCGCGCTCTACGCGGTATACGCCTTCATGCGTGCCTGCGACGACCTGGCCGATGAAGCGGTCCAGCGGTCGGGCGGCGACGCGGGGATTGCGAGGATCGGTGAGTTCCGCGGTCACATGCACAAGGCCCTGAAGGGTCAACCGGTCCCGGGAGAGGACCTATCCGAACCGACACTCTGGCCGGCGTTCAGGCACGTCATGGCGCACTACCCCATCGACCCGGCGCACCTGCACGCGATGCTCGACGGCCAGTGCGACGACATTGTCAAACACCGTTACGAATCGTTCGAGGCGCTGCGGGGGTATTGCTACAAGGTGGCGTCGACGGTGGGCCTGGTGTGCATCGCGGTGTGGGGCCAGTCGGGCGGTGATCGAGCGAAAGAGTTGGCCATCGACCGGGGCTACGCGCTGCAACTGACCAACATCCTGCGCGACGTGGTGGAAGATGCGCACCGCGACCGCGTCTATCTCCCGCAGGACGAGCTTGAACGCTTTGGATACCACGGCGACGAATTCATAGAAAAGATCGGCAAGCGTGAGGCGGACGAGCGCTTCGACAAGCTCATGGCGTTCCAGTGCGAGCGTGCGATGGATTTTTACGAACGCTCCGCGCCGCTGGACGCGATGGTCGACCCGCACTGCCGGGGGACGAGCCTGGCGATCATGCGGATCTACCGGGGGTTGCTGGAGAAGATCGCCCGCTCACCGCGTTCGGTCCTGACGCAACGGGTCCGCCTTTCGAGCTGGTCCAAGGCGGTCATTGCGATCAAGTCCGCCCGGCAAGCCCGACGAGCCACGCAAACATGATCGTCCGAGACACACACTCAACATCACAGGCCGATTCGCCTCACACGGTGCTCGTCGTCGGGGGCGGTCTTGCGGGCATCGCCGCGGCGGTTCGCCTGGCGCGCGCGGGGGTCAAGGTCACGCTCATCGAGACACGCCAGCGCCTCGGCGGTCGGGCGACAAGTTTTGAAGACCCGCAGACCGGCAGAACCCTCGACAACTGCCAGCACGTGCTCCTGGGCTGTTGCACCAACCTGCTCGACCTCTACCGTATGCTGGGCGTCGAGCACTGCATCCGGTGGCACAGAACGCTCTACTTCACCGACCACAGCGGCGCGGTGGACACACTCGTGGCTGATGACCTGCCCGCGCCGCTGCACATGACGCGCTCGCTCATGGCGTTCAGGACGCTCACGCTCAAGCAGAAGCTCGAACTGTCGCTGGGCATGCTGGCGGTGATGAAGGCCGACTTCCGGGGGCGCGACGCGCAAGCACTTGAAGAGATTTCATTCCTCGACTGGCTCCGTGCCCACAACCAGGGCGAAGAATTGATCCGCAAGTTCTGGGCGGTGATTGCCATCAGCGCGATCAACGAGCTGCCCGAGCGTATGGCCGCGTCGCACGCGATCCAGGTTTTTCAGGAGGGCTTCCTCAACCACCCCGACGCCTACGTCATGGGCGTCTCGGCTGTGCCGCTGGTCCAACTCTACGACGCGGCCCAGCGGGTCATCGAGGCCGCCGGCGGGAGGGTTATGCTCTCGACCGGCGCGGAGCGGTTCACGTATCACGCAGTCCGGGTTGCCGGTCTACAAACCACACGCTCGGGCACAATCTACGCCGACGATTATCTCAGTGCGTTACCCTTCGATCGGCTGGACAAACTCTGCAACGAGGCGATGGCGCGGGACGACGCAAGACTCACACCCCGCGACCGTTTTGCCGTCAGTCCGATCATCGGCATCCACCTGTGGATGAAAAACCCGGACGGCTCGACGGTGATGCGTCACCCGCACCTGGTGCTGATGGACAGCCCGTTGCAGTGGGTCTTCCAAAAGGGCCACGATACCGAGGTCGGGGGCGAACACCTGCACGCCGTGGTGAGCGCCGCGCACGGCCTTGTGGACCAGTCGGCTGAGTCGATCCTGTCGATGGCTGAGCGTGAAGTACGCTCCTCCGTGCCGGGCGCGCAACGTGCAACGCTCATCACCGGTCGCGTGGTGAAGGAAAAGCGAGCGACTTTTTCTGCGGCCCCCGGGAGTGCGAAGCTCCGCCCCGGCGCGCGGGGGGCGATAGGCAATCTTTATCTCGCAGGCGACTGGTGCCAGACCGGTTGGCCCGCCACGATGGAGGGCGCGGTTCGCAGCGGGTACCTTGCGGCCCACGCGCTGCTGGAGGATATCGGACACCCCCCCAAATCACTGGTGGACGACCTCGAACCGAGCCTGTTGTATCGCATGATCGCGCGCTGAAAAAAACCCCATGCCCATCCCGTTTTTCACGGAGCGGACAAGTGGGGTTGGGGGGTCTGACTTTTAACAAGACTTACGCGGGATTCAACGCTCGCGCTTGATCGAGCAGCCCTTGCTCGGCGATTCCTTGACCGCGACCTCGGTGCCGGCGAGGACGGCATCAATGGCGGGCCTGAGGTATTGCTCATCCATCTGGCCACACTTCTCGGGGGTGGGTGGGGATTTTTCCAGGCCGCCCATGTAGCGCACGGTCTGGTTGTCGTCCTTGTCGATCACAAAGACGTGGGGCGTGGTGCGGGCACCGTATTCATCCGCGACCTTGTTACCCGGGTCTTTGAGGATGGGGTAGGGCGTGTTGTGTTCTGTGATGTAGGATTTGATACTGTCCACGTCCTCGGTCTTGTTGGAGTTGATGGCAAGGAAGACCACGTCTTTGCCGGCGTACTCCGTGGCCATCGGGGAGAGGACGCGGTCGTACCCGCCGTTCTCACGCATGCGGTACCACGGGCACGAGGTCGAATGCCAGAAGAGGACCACGACCTTGCCCTTGAAGTCGGCAAGCTTGTGGGTCTGGCCGGTCTTCACATCCTTGAGTTCGAATTGCGGCGCAGCCTGGCCGACCTTGGCACCGGCGAGCGTGATCGAAGAGAGCGACAGCAACACGGCGGTCATCAGCAAAGCGATTCGTCTGGTCATCACAAGGCTCCTTGTAGGGTTGGGTGTATCCAAGTCAACAACTCGATGTGGGAATCATAGGCTGGGCTGGTCGGGGTGTGGAGGGTACGCCGGGAAACAGCCTTTGCATGGATAACGCCGACTGTGGGTGTTTTATTCGCTGGGGCTGAACAACACGGAGCCCAGAAACTTGACAGGGGCAGCCCGTGGCGTGCGTCCGCTGGGTAAGATGATGTCAGGATAAGGCTTATTTCTACCCTTCTGTTGGTGCGGGCTCAGCGAGCGGCCGATATAAATCAACGAGCACCCCTCCTCGGGACACCTTGCCTTGGCGGACAAACCCCCCTCCCACTCCTCGGACCTGACCCTCACCTCGCAGGGCCCCTCGTCGCGTCCCCGCACGATCAGCGGGGAGTCGTCGATCAAGGTGGGGTCGAAGCTCGGCAAATACCAGGTCGACCGACTGCTCGGACAGGGCGGGATGGGCGCGGTGTACGAAGCGACCGACACCGTGCTGCACCGCAAGGTCGCGCTCAAGTTCCTGCCCGAAGCGGTGGCCAACGATGACAAAGCGCTCAAGCGTTTTGTCCGTGAGGCCCGCGCAGCCGCCCGGCTCAACCACCCCAACGTCGTCACCGTTTACGACGTGGCACGCACCAAGACCACCTGCGTCCTGGCGATGGAGTTTGTCGACGGTGTCAGTGTGCAACACCTTCTCGACAGCAAGGGCCGTATGGCGTTTGAACAGGCGACGCGCCTGACCGCCGACGCCTGCCGGGCGCTGATCGCGGCGCACGGGGCCGACCTGATCCACCGCGACATCAAGCCCGCCAACCTGCTCGTCACGCCCGACGGCCACGCCAAGGTCGCGGACTTCGGCCTGGCCAAATCGCTCAACACCGAGGACCTGGCCATCACGCAGAAAAACGCGGTGCTCGGCACCCCGACCTTCATGAGCCCCGAGCAGTGCCAGAACACCGACGTCGATGCACGGACGGACATCTACGCGCTGGGCGCGACGTACTACGCCATGCTCACAGGTCGCGTACCCTACGAGCGCGACACCGCGCTGCAGATGCTCTACGCCCACTGCACCGAGCCGCCGCCCGACCCGCGCTCGACCATCGCCGACCTCCCGCTCATCGGTGCGCACATCATCCAGAAGTCGATGGCCAAACGACGGGACGACCGTTACGCGAGTGCAGCCGACATGCTCAAGGACCTCGAGCGAGCGCTGGCCGGCAGCGAACCGCTTCAAGACCCCAGGCCCTCCCCGCCGCCGCGCGACGATGGGTCGCCCCTGCTCGATGCGCTGTCCAGTGCCACGCAAGCCCCCGCGCCCACGGCTGGCACCGTGATCTATGAGACAAGCAGGAAGCGCAAAAAATCGGGTGTGCTCCCCATGCTTATCGTCGGCGGAGTTGTGGCGGCGTGCATCGTCGTCGGGCTGCTGGCGATGATCCTCTATCGACTCATGGCCGGCTTCACCACGCTACAGACCACGACACCATCAACGGTCACCGGCAACAGCCCCTCGGCGGTTTCCACAATTGCGCAGACAAACCCATCACCGTTGAACACGCCCGACACGTCAGCGAATCTCAACACGCCGCCTATCGAACCGCACGATCTCACTGGCGATAGACAGCCAACTGTAGACGTCATCAATCCGCCAACTATCCCGCCCCCGACCGGGCCGTCTGAGCCTGCCTTCCCAGCACCGCCGCAGGATTTGCCCACGCCCAGCCCGTCGACCGACCCGCTGCCCCAGGAAAATTTCGGGCCGACCGACGATGGCACGATGACCCCGCCCCCTTCGGTCGATTCAAATGACGACCCGGATCGGCCGGGCCTCAACCCGCTCATGCGGCAGGTCATCCGCATCCGTCTCGTCACGGAGCGAGCCGTCGAGAGCGGCCACGACAACGCGGTGGAAATGTCCGCGCGTCGGCTCAACGAACTCTATCACCGTTACAAGGACGCGCCCGAAGAAGAGACACGCGAGGCCGCGCAAGTGGCAAAGAACCTTGCTGAAAAATACCGCCCCGGTATCACGAACTTCGACCCCGGCCCGCCGCCCGGTGAGGGTGAAGGCCAGGCCGAACCGAACGATCCCAACAGGCCACCCGCCCCGCCGGCCAACGCCCCCGACGGCCGACGACCCCCGCCCCGGCAGAGATAGTATGCATAAAAAAAGCCGACCTTCGCGGGTCGGCTTTTTTGTTGCGTGTAACCGTTCAAGCCTCGGCGGTCTCGGCTGCCGGGGTTTCTTCTTCCTGCTCCCACGAGCCGTCGATGAAGCCCGCGAGCTTGCGCGAACGCACGGGGTGCTGGAGCTTGCGGATGGCCTTGGCTTCGACCTGGCGGACACGTTCGCGGGTGACCTTGAAGATGCGACCGACTTCCTCAAGCGTGTAGGTGTAGCCGTCGCCGATGCCGTAGCGGAGCTTGATAATCTCGCGTTCACGGTAGGTCAGCGTCTTGAGCACCTGTTCGATGCGATGGCGGAGCATCTCCTGCGTGGCGGAGTCGGAGGGGTTGTCAGCCGATTCGTCTTCGATGAAGTCGCCGAAGTAGGAGTCTTCGCTCTCACCGACGGGACGGTCGAGGCTGATGGGGTGTCGGGAGATCTTCATCACGCGCCGCGTCTCGGCGACGGGCATCTTGGCTTTTTCCGCGATCTCCTCGATCGTGGGTTCACGACCCAGCGCCTGCAACAGGTCCTTGGCAATGTTGCGCAGCTTGCTCATCGTCTCGATCATGTGGACCGGGATGCGGATGGTGCGGGCGTGGTCGGCGATCGCGCGGGTGATGGCCTGGCGGATCCACCACGTGGCGTAGGTCGAGAACTTGAACCCGCGGCGGTACTCGTACTTGTCCACCGCGCGCATCAGGCCGGTGTTGCCCTCCTGGATGATGTCGAGGAAGGACAGGCCGCGGTTGCGGTACTTCTTGGCAATCGAGACGACGAGTCGGAGGTTGCCGCCGGACAGATCGCGCTTGGCACGCTCGTATTCGTCGAAGACGGTGGTGATGTTGCGGACCCGGCGTTCGAGGTCTTCGGGCTCTTCGAGGACGAGCGAGCGCAGGCCCGAGAGTTCTTCGCGCATGACCATGATGTCTTCGGGGTCGTGGCGGTTGGGGTTCTTCTGGGCGTCGGCGAGGGTGTCGCGGAGTTCGACCATCTTGGCCTTGATGGCGCGGAGCTTCTTGAGCAGGGGCTGGATCTTGCTCGTGCGGAGAGAAAGCTCTTCGATGAGGGTCGCCATCTTTCGCCGACGGGTGCGGATGCGGGCGTGGATTTCCTCAGCGGTCTTCTTGTTGGGTCGGCTCTCTTCGAGCAGCGTCCAGTCTTCGCGGTTGAATTCGAGAAGCTTGCGCACGGTCTTGAGGTTTTCGGGGATACGCGAGGCGATCTTGCCCTTGGCGTCTTCCTCGGCGGTGGAGATCTTCATTGTGCGGTCAAAGGGCAGGTCGCCCTCGTTGACCATCTCCAGGACTTCCACGGAGGACTGGATCGAGTAATCGTTCTCAAGCACCATGCGGCGGAAGATCATGCGCGTGGTCTCGATCTTCTTGGCCAGTCGGATTTCCTCGTCGCGGGTGAGCAGGCTGATCTCGCCCATCTGCGTGAGGTACATGCGGACGGGGTCGTCGATGCGGCGGCTGGTCGCTTCCTGGATCGCCTGTGCCAGGTCCTTCTTGATCTCCTCTTCATCGATGACGGGTTCGGGCTCATTGGGGTCGACGCCCTCGGCCGCAAGCTCGGGGTCGAGCACGGGCTTGGGCGCGGTCTTGGGGTGCTCTTGCTTCTTGATCGCGGCGATGGTCGGCTTGACCACCGGTGCGGCGGCGCGGGCCTCGGGCGCATAGGCGTCGAGCATCCGCACGCCCAGGCCCTCGAAGGTCATGAGCAGTTCGTCGATCTTGTCGGGGTCGACCATCTCGTCGGGCAAGAGCGCGTTGAGGTCGTCGTAAGTGATGAAACCCCGGGTCTTGCCGGCTTCGATGAGTTCTGCCACCGCGGGATGAAGGTCGGTCATGGTCACAGGGGGTGCTCCAGGGTCATTGTGTCGTGGTGTTGTCGGTCGTGGACGCTTGTGGATTTAGCTCAATGGTGACGTTCGGGTCACTGTGGGTTAACTTGCGTGTGTTAGTGTCTGACTCGTGCGATGCGGGTGCGGGACGGGTTGTTCAGGTGGTGCTCCATGAGACGCTTGAGGTGGGCGTCGTTGTCGGTGTGGGTGGAGGCCATGTGTTTGGTCTGCTCGTACTCCCTCTCGCGGTGCAGTTGGCGGATGCACTCGGCCGCGTCGATCAACATTGAAACAAGCGCCTCCGTGTTGGCACCGATCTGGCTGGCGACTTCGTGGTCGGAGCGTGTGGCCAGTTGAGTCAGCACCGCCTGCCCGTCGGAAGCCAGTTCCGTCAGCAGGTCCGCCAGGTCGCACGACTGGGCCTCACACAGCCGATCGTACAGGCGCTGGTAGAGCCTGCGTTCGTCAAGCCCCGGCAGGTCGCTGGGGGGCAGGGCCTCGTCGAGTGTTCGGCCATCTTTGAGAGGCGTGTGGAACAACTCGGGCTTCTGGATCAGGCAACCGATCAGGTGTCGCTGGGCCTGACGAACGGCGTTAAGTCTAGTCGCGCTTATCGTCGCGGCAAGTTCTTCCTGCAACAAATCTTGCGGGCCGGTTAAACCTTGCTGATCCGGCGGTTGGGTAATCTGGTCAAACTGTTCCGGGGTTGACGGGGGTGCGGACGGCGCACGGCGAGCAGCCTTTGCCAGGGCCTGTTCCACCGTGTTTTCGCTCAGGTGGAGCATGGCGGCCAACCTTTGCACGATCAAACCCCGGCGGATCGCACTCGAGCGGTGGATGCCTAGCTGCGCCAGCGTCTGGAGGTATTGCTCAGCCAACTTCTGCCGACCGGTGAGCGTGTCGAGGTTATCGAACTTTTGCTGAAGTCGGGCAAACTGGTAGTCGATCGCATCGCTGGCGTGGGCGACACAAAGCTCAAAACGCTCCTTGCCGTCGGAGGTCTCCAGGAGCTCGGCTGGGTCCATCTCATCGGGCAGAACCGACACCCCCACGTCCAGGCTCTCGGTGAAGAAAACCTCCACCGCGCGGTCGGCGGCCTTCTGTCCCGCTTCATCGGCGTCGAAGATGAGCACGACCTTCTCGGCGAAGCGTTTGAGGACCGCGGCGTGTTTGGCGGTCAGCGCGGTGCCGAGCGTGGCCACGACGTTACGGACGCCGGCCTGGTGACAGGCGATCACGTCGGTGTAGCCCTCGACGATGACGGCGGTGCGTGAGTCGATGATCGCCTTCTTGGCCAGGTGCAGGCCGTAGAGCGTGGCGGATTTATCGAAGAGCGCGTGCTCGGGGGAGTTCAGGTATTTCGCGTCGGATTTGTCTTCGCGGGTCGAGCCGGGCAGGATGCGGCCGCCGAAGGCGATGGGCCTGCCCAGGGCGTCAGCAATGGGGAAGATCAGGCGGTGCCGGAGGCGGTCGAAGTGGGATGTCTGATGTCTGATGTCTGATGTCTGATGTGAAGAGTCACGTTGGGCGATCAGGCCCGCCAGCTCGAAGGGGCGCGGGTCGTGGCTCTTTTCTTTAAGGTAGTTAGCTAATGCGTCCCATTTGTCGGGGGCGTAGCCGAGTTGGAACTCTTCGATCATCTGGGCGTTGATGTGGCGGTCTTCGAGGTACTTCCGGGGGAGTTGGCCGAGCTGCGCGTCGCGGAGCATGTGCTGGTAAAAGAGGACGGCTTTTTCGTTGGCGGCGGCGATGAGTTCGCGGTCGGTCGGGCCGGCGTTTTCACCGGTGTGGCTTTGAGAGCGCGACCTTTCCGGCAGCTTGATGCCCGCGCGGTCGGCCAGGGCCTTGAGGGCTTCGATGAAGGTCATCTTGTGATACTTCATCATCCAGTCGAAGACGCTCCCGCCGGTGTTGCAGACGAAGCAGTAGAAAATCTGCTTGGTGGGGACGACGGTCATGGAGGGCTTGGAGTCGTCGTGGAAGGGGCAGAGTCCGACGAACTCCCGGCCGCGCGGCTTGATCGCAATGTCCGAGCCGACCAGCTCGACGATGTCGGTGGCCTGCTGGACCTGACGTTTGGCGTCGTCGCGGTCGTTCATGGGAGAGTTTCACGCATCTTCATGCGGGGTTCAATGGTCGTGTGTCGGTAACTGTCCAACGGGGTCTGTTCGGCGCGCGGCGTGTGTGTGTGTGAGATGGCTCGCGGGACGACCCTTGCATCGCTTATCGAATCATAGGCCACACACCGGCGGGCGTCGTGGCGCACCGGGGCGGGTGATCGACAAATTATTTTTCAGTTCTCGGCGGTCGGGGATGGCTGCGCCTCGGGGCGGTAGGCGTACTTGCGCTTGAGCGGTTTGACGACCAGGCCCATGCGCATGGCCTTGGTCGAGACCTTCACGCGCTTGAGCGACCCGTCCACCATCGCGGTGACGGTGTGGATGTTGGGCTTGAACTTGCGCAGGGTCTTGCTGGTGACCTTGGTGCCGACGCCGCCGAGGTACTTGGCTTTACCGCGGTGGGTATAGCTCTTGCCGGTGGCGGTCTTGCGTCCGGTGAACTGGCATACTCGTGGCATGGCGGGCTCTCACGCAGGGGGGCTAAGGCGGGTCAGGTCGAGCCACATATTGTACCCACCCACCAAGGGGATGCAAATCGCCCCGGACACGGGCTTGGGCCTTGGGCTCTTCCTGCCCACCCCTACCCCCCTCACACCCGGCTCAGGCGGACCAGAAACCCCCTGTCGGGGCCATATCCCGAAGATTTGCATCGCACACGGGATCAGACCGATTAAGATACGGCCCATGCCCTACCCGCAGCGAAAACGCGCCCGCTACCGTGTCCGCAGGTTCCAGGGGCCGGCGCTGGCGATCTGGCTCTTCTGCGTGTTCGCCGGGGCCATCGTTCTGGTCCTGAGCCTGATGACGTTTTACAACTTCAACACAAAAGAACCCCTGCCCCGCACGTTCAACGCTGCGCCTCGCCACGATGACACGCTGAACTCGCCGATCGTGACAAGAACCGACCCCGGTGTCTTGCCTTTCGTCCCCACCACCGCCCCGCCCCGATCCCATACCGCGGACAACGCCTTGTTCACCCAGTCCCTGACCGACCCGCTCAAAGTGCCCGGCGCAAGAATCCTCAACATCCCCCTGATCGACAACGCCTTTGCCATCTGGGGCAGCCTCGGCCACGACGACAAAGGCCACATCTACTTCGGCGTCTCCATGCACTCGTCCGGGTCGGCCAGGCTCTACGAGTACCGTCCAGAGACCGACGAGATCGTCCCCCACGGCGACGTGGTCAGCGCACTGGACAACACCGGCGTCCGCACGGCGCAGGACTTCGGCATCAGCCAGATGAAGATCCACTCGCGCATCGTGCAGGCCAACGACGGGCACATGTATTTCACCTCGATGGACGAAGAGGGCGAAGACGACGCCACGCAGACCCTGCCCAAGTGGGGCTCGCACCTCTGGCGTCTGACGCTTCCCGGATGCGAATGGGAACACGTGGCACGGGCCGACGAAGCGCTCATCGCACTGGGCACAGGCGACGGCGAACACCTCTGGGCGCTGGGGTACTACGGCCACGTGCTCTACTGTTACAGCCTGTTAGACAAGACGTGGCGGCGCGTCGTCGTCGGGTCGGTCGGGGCGCACACCTCCCGCAACATCGTGACCGACTCGCGCGGCCACGTCTACGTCCCACGTGTCGAACCGGGCCTGCTCACCGGCGACCCGCCTCGCGTCTGGCTCGTCGAGTTCGACCCGCAGCTCAACAAGCTCGCCCAGACCCCGCTCGAACATTACCTGGGCTCGGGAACCCCGGAACAGTCGCACGGGATCGTCGCCTTCCAACCCCTGGCAGACAAGACCGTCGTCTTTGCAACACACGAGGGCTACCTTTACCACGTCATCCCCCCGCCCGATGGCGAAACACTCACCGCGGCCAAGGTCGAACCGATAGGCTTCTACCGCGGAGATAAAAACTCCGCTTACGTCCCCACGATGTTCACCGATGCGGGCACCAACACCCTCTTTGGCTTGCAAGCCGACGGCGAAAAACGCGAAAAAATCTCCGACTGGATCGCCTACGACCTGCCGACCAGAACCCCCACCATCACACACATCGACCTGACCGACATCAAGGGCAACCCCATCCAACGCCCGCTCCTCTACGGCTCAATCGTCCGCGACAACGAGGGCAACTTCTACGTCGGCGGCTGCGACCTGGCCACACGCAAAGGCTCCCCCGTCCTCATCAAACTCCCCCCCCCCGGAAGGTAAACCCCCGGAAGGTAAACCCCCGGAAGTTAAAACCCCGGAAGATAAAACGCTGGGAGGTCAGCCGCTGGAATGTAATCCCGGAAGTCAATGCAGCGGATTTCTTTCCATTACCCCCGCTTGTCGATTCGATACAAACGTACCCCTATGTGGCCTGTATCGCCTGTCCCGGCTCGGTAAACTCCAAGTCGCTGAACATATCCCCGATAACCCTTGTGGGAACGGCCTGCCCATCACGGCAGGCCGAACCGGTCACAAGGGGTGAACTCATGGAATACACCACGCAAGCCTGGACGCAGGCGCTGACCTTCTTGGCGGTGCTGGCTTTCTCCGTCGGCACGGCCAGCGAACTCTACCGACACTCCGAACTGCGGCGATGGGGCGTCATCCGGGCCATGGCCGGTCGGTTCGATTTCAAGGCCCGCCAATCCGCTCAGGGCCTGCTCCGCGCCTGGTTCGCAAGGTTCCCCCTCTTCCGATCGGGTCATTCACACACCGTCCGCAACGCGGTCAAGGGACGATTCCTCAACGCGGACCTCCGCGCGTTCGACCTGGGCATCACCACACGCAACGGCTTGCACCGACACCGATGCACCGTGGTGGTCTTCAAACTCAAACGCCAGAAGCTGCCACGCTTCATCCTCCGACCGGAACACTTCCCGCACGCGGAAGAATTCCCCCTCGACCCGCACGAACACCCCATCACCACCACGCAGGCCCTGTCCCTGCGCCCCTACCACCTCTTTGGCCCCAACCCCGCCGCGGTCGAAAAACTCCTTCACCCCAAGGTTGTCGAGTTCCTCAGGCACCACCCAGGCTGGTGCGTCGAAGCCGGCAGCAGGTGGTTCGTCGTCTACCGTCCCGACCATGTCACCCCCAACCACAAACTCATCCCCTTCTACCGCGACGCCTTCCAGGTCTACCGCGCCTTCCGACTGGGATGACCCCCGGAGTGGGGTTGGTGACTGGTGACTGGTGATTGGCAATGTTATTCGCAGGTCTCGGAAACACCCTCTGAGATCATCAATCATAAATCATCAATCTCCCCCTCCCCACTCTGACATCAAACATCATCCATTCCCCCCCCGCCTCCCCTCCCTGCCCTATAATCCCCCCATGCCCACACCACCCCCCCCCGCACGCCTTGCCCTCGAAGACGGGTGCGTCTTCACAGGCCAGGCCTTTGGCGACCTCACCCCGCGCACCACCGACGGCGAGGTCTGCTTCAACACCTCACTCACCGGCTACCAGGAAATCCTCACCGATCCCTCCTACGCAGGCCAGATCGTCACGATGACCTACCCCCTCATCGGGAACACCGGCGTCAACGACATCGACCTCGAATCCCGCAAGCTCTTCGTGCGAGGCTTCGTCGTCCGTGAACTCTCCAACGCCGTCAGCAACCACCGCGCCGCCCGAAAACTCGAAGAGTGGCTCGCTGCGCAACACGTCACCGGCATCACCGGCATCGACACCCGCGCCCTCACTCGCAAACTCCGCACCGACGGCGCCATGAAGGGCGTGCTCAGCACGATGCCCCGGGAAGAAGTCTCCGACAAGCAACTCGTCGAACAAGCCCGCCTATCCCCCGGTCTCGTCGGCATAAACCTTGTCGAAACCGTCACCCAGCGAAAAACCGTCCGGTGGGAACAAAACCTCGGCGACTGGGCCCCCATTCAGGGCAAGGTCCTGCGCGACAACAAACGCATGAACGTCGTCGCCCTCGACTGCGGTGCCAAGCTCAACATCCTCCGCAACCTCGTCGACTCCGGGTGCGATGTCACCGTGCTCCCCTACGACTCGACACCCCAGCAGATCATGGAACACAAGCCCGAGGGCCTCTTCATCTCCAACGGCCCCGGCGACCCGGCCGCGGTCGCGCAGACCATCGACACACTCAAACAACTCAAGGGCAAGCTCCCCATCTTCGGCATATGCCTCGGCCACCAGTTGCTCGGCCTGGCGCTGGGCGCTTCAACCTACAAACTCAAGTTCGGCCACCGCGGCGGCAACCAGCCCGTCCAGAACCTCCACACACAAAAAGTCGAGATCACCAGCCAGAACCACGGCTTTGCCGTCGAGGTCGACTCACTTGAAAAAGTCGGCGGCGAACCGACCCACATCAACCTCAACGACCGCACACTCGAAGGCTTCCGACACAAGAGCGAACCGATCTTCGCGGTCCAGTACCACCCCGAGGCCAGCCCCGGCCCGCACGACGCACGCTACCTCTTCGACTGCTTCGTCACCATGATCCGCACCGGTAAAAGCCCCACCGGTCACGACATGGACCTCGCCCAACGCGCCCGCAACAAACCCGAAGTCGCCGCCGTCGCCGGCGCATCGTGAGTCAGCTCCACTGAACTGGGTGCCACCGGCGACTTGACCGGCGGCACAACCCATCTCGAAAGGTCCACGGATGGCCCGCAACACACGCCGATCGCTTCGATTGCCTAATCACCGACTGCTTTTGGGTGTTTTCCTGTTGGTGGTCATCGCGTTTGAAACACACGCCCTGGCCGAGGATCGAAAGATCACCCTCGCCGCCTACAACGTCGAGTGGATGACCGATGTCTTCGACGACCCTTACACGCAGGACGAGATCAAACAACCCAAGCCGCGTAAGGACATCGAACACATCGCCGCGGCCCTGCGGAAGATCAACGCCGACGTGGTGGGCATTGAGGAAGTCGAGAACGAGGGCGTGCTCAAGGCCATGACCTACGAGCTGCTCTCGGACCTCAACTACAAAGACATCGCGGTCGACACGACCAACTCCAACCGCGGCCAGAACACCGGGTTGGTCTCCCGCCTGCCGATCCGCAGCGTCACCTCGTACCGATTCGAGGACCTCAAGAACCCCGACGGATCGGACGCGCACGAACGCTTTGCCCGCGACATGGCGGTCTACCGGCTCGGCGTCAGCGACACACGCAACCTCACCGTCGTCGTGCTGCACCTCAAGTCCAAATACGGCAACGACACGAAGTCCGACGCCTGGCGCCTTGCCGAGACGACCGCCGTCCGCAGGCACATCGACAAGATGCTCCAAGACGACCCCGAAGCCTGGATCGCGGTGTTGGGTGACTTCAACGACACCCCCGCAAGCAAGCCCGTTCGAAAACTACTCGATGAAGAAGACGGCAAGACCGCGCTGGTGGATGTCCACGCCGACCTCCCCGCCGAGGCTTTCTCGTATCGCATCAAGCCCTATCAGGAAAAGATCGACTACATCCTCGTCTCACCGGCGCTGGCCAAGCATGTCGTCGCGGGTTCCGCCAAAATCCTCGAAGACGACAAAGACGCAGAGGGTTCCGATCACCTGCCCGTCTACGTCACGTTCGAGTTGCCCGAGTAACCCTCGGCGAGCCGGCGTGTGTCACGCCGGTCCCGACAGGCTCATCCCGTCTCGCTATCCAACGCAGTTATCGCAACCACGGATTACTCTGGCGTTCCCGGCCGATCGTCGTTTGCGGTCCGTGGCCGGGCAGCACGCGCGTCGCATCGGGCAGTGTGAGCAACTGTTCGCGGATGCTGCGCCCGAGTTGAGCCGGGTCAGAGGTGGGGAAGTCCGTCCGTCCCACCGACCCCGCAAAGAGCGCATCGCCCACGAGCGCGAGGTGGCTATCACTTTGATAGAACGTCACCCCGCCGGGGCTGTGGCCGGGGGTGTGTCGCACCTCGAAGACAAACCCGTCCAACTCGATCTTCTGTCCGTGCCCGAGCGTCGCGTCGGCGTGGGGGCAGACGATCGGCTCTTCGAGCATGATCGAAAGATTCAGCTCCGGCTCGGTCAGGAAGAGCCGTTCGGCCGGGTGGATGTGGATCGGCACCTCGGGCCAGTGCGCGCGGATCGTGTGCAGCCCCGCGATGTGGTCGAGGTGCGCGTGCGTGAGCATCACCGCCCCCGGAAAAAGATTCCTGGATTGGATGTATTGAACAAGCGGCTGGGGCTCAAACCCCGCATCGACAATCCAGCAAGCCGAGTCCCGCGCACCGACGTGCAGCACATAACAATTCGTCATCCACTGCCCGAGCGCGAAACTTTCCACGTGAAGTTGCGGCATGATGAAATTGTATCTGGAAGAGGTTCAAGCGGGGGCCACCCAGATCGCGGGGAAAGGTCAGGAGGGTTTCACGCCAAGCCCGCCAAGGACGCCAAGAGAATGTGGTGAGTGGGGAGTGAGCAGGGACAACGATGGTTGATTGAGTTATCTGAGATCATCAATCATCAATGGCTCGGAACTTGGCGTCCTTGGCGGGCTTGGCGAGAAATTCCTCTGCCTATCCCTGCGCTCTCCGCGTCCCCCGCGTGAAACCCGCTTACCCCGTGAACGTCTTGCGTTTCTTGCCGGAGAGGTAGCTCTCGATCACGGTGGAGGACAGGTCGTCGCTGGCGCAGTAGAAGGCGGTGCCGCGTGTGAGGCGGGTGAGCTGGTCGACGAAGCCGACCCAGTCCATGCCGAAGTAGTCTTCGGTGATCGCGAAGGTCGCCACACGGATGCCCTGTTGCTGGCAGAGCAGCGCCTCGCGCAGCGTGATGTCCGCGGTCTGCTGCGAGGGCGGATAGACGAGGTGGAGCATGTCGCCCGTGCCCTTGGCCGACGCTTCGACGTGCGCGGTGGGTTGGCCGTCGGTGATGATGAAGACTTGTTTGTTCGCTGCGCCGCGCCGCGAGAGGATTTGCCTTGCCTGCCGCAGGCCCAGGTGCAGGTTGGTGAAGTGCAGCGGAACCTGTTTGGGGTTTTGCATCGCCTGATCGAGCGGGATGCGCAGGCGCACGCGGTGGTCGTAGATCGTCACGGGCTTGGGCATCACGAGGGGCAACTGGTCCTCCGTGATTTTCTGTGCCAGTGAATAGAAGCCGACGATGTCGAGCGTGTCCTGTGGGAAACGTTTTCGCATCAGCCCGCGCAGCCCCAGCGCGACGCGCTTGGCGTGGTAGAACCGGCCGTAGCGCATCATCGAGCCGGACTGGTCGATGAGCAGGCAGACCGCCACGTCGCTGCGGCCCTCGGTGTGGTAGACCTCGAAATCGTCCCCCGAAAAACGGATGGGCAATGTCACCGGGCCGTCGAGGGTCTGGCTGCGCTGCCGGGCCATCGCGTTGCGCAACGTGGTGTTGAGGTCGATCTCGGAAAGGTCGTCGCCGAATTGGTAGGGACGCGAGCCGTCGGTCCGTTCGTCGCTGCGCCCCGGCGAAAGTGTGGCGTGGCCCTCGCGCGAGCCTTGCTTGAGGCCGTCGAAGATTTCGAGAAGCGCCTTGTGCTCCAGGCCCGTCACCATCCGGGGCGTGAGTTTGATCTGCCCGGTGGCTTCGTCGCGTTCGAGCAGGCCGGCCTCGATCATGGCCTCGATGTATTGCTTCTCCTCGTCCCCGTCGACCTGTTCCATCGCGTCGAGGGCTTTCTCACCGTACATCATGATGAACTGCATCACCTTGGGCGAGGGGAAGAGGCTCTCGGGCGTCGGGAACGCTTGGCCGTCCCACTCGGAGTATTGGTAACGCATGGACTCATCATAGCCCCGTGTCCATAAACACATCCACACGCGCGTCAGACATTGACCTTGTGGACACAAACCGCGATAGTGGGAGCATGTCCACAGACTGGCGGGGCCATCCACTGGCGGTCATCACCGGTGCCTCCTCGGGCATCGGCAAAGAGACGGCACGCGTGCTGGCCGAGCGCGGGTATGCCACGCTGCTTGTTGCCCGTCGTACGGACCGCCTGAACGAACTGGCCAATGAACTTTCCACCACCGCCCCGAGTCAGGCCCTGGCCGCGGACCTGATCGATCCCTTACAAGTCAAGACCCTGGCCCAGCGCTTGCGCAGCGAGTTCAGCCCCGTCCGTGTGCTGGTCAACAACGCCGGCTCCGGGGGTTTGATCCCGTTCAGTGAACAAACGGATGAACACCGCCAAGCGATGATGCGTCTTCACTACCACGCGCCGGCGATGCTCATCGACGCGGTGCTGCCCGGGATGCTCGAAAGCGGCGCGGGCCACGTGGTGAACGTGACCTCCATCGCGGTGAAGATGGCGCCCTTCGGCCACAGCGCCTACGCGGCGGCCAAGGCGGCGCTGGTGGCCATGACGCAATCGCTCGCCGCCGAGTACCACGCAAGCCCGGTGAAGTTCAGCTACATCAACCCCGGCATCGTGCGGACCGAGTTTTTCGAGGACCCGACCTACACGCCCTTAGCCGGCCAACTCCACCGCCACGGCATCAGCCCCCGCCGTGTCGCCCGACGCATTGCCCACCTGCTCGACCACCCGCAACTCGAAGTCACCGTCCCTTGGCACTACCGCATCGTCGACCTGCTCCAGGCGATCAGCCCGACACTGCTGCACAGGATCGTGCTGCACAACAGCCGACCGGGAGGGAAAGGGAAATTTCACGCGGGGGACGCGGAGAGCGCAGGGGGAGAGAGGAGCGGGTTTCACGCCAAGCTCGCCAAGAACGCCAAGGGGTGAGGGGAGGAGGTGAGTGGTGACGGGTGAGTGGTGAATAGTGCCTGGTGACTAGTGGTTTGCATGTTGGCGGATGTGGGATGGCGGATGGGAAACGATCAGCTCTTACATCATCCATCATCAATTATCCATCACCCATTCTTCCTACAACGGCGACTGCCGCGCGACACCCGGGAGTCTTGGGTATTTGTCGGGCGTAGGCCGGTCCTTGACGATCCGGACGATCACGCTCTGGTTATTGAACGATTCGGGGTAAGCGTCGTAGACCGCCAGGTCGCCGCAGCCGAGGATGTCCATCGCGTCGCCGGCGAGTTCGAGTTCCTGCTCGGCGGTCGGGCCTTTCATGGCTAATAACACCCCGCCGACAGCCAGGAAAGGCACGGTGTATTCGAGCAGCTCCCGCATCGGCCCCAGCGCTCGACAAGTGGCCATATCATAACTCTCGCGGTGGCGCGGGTCGTGTGCGAGTTTCTCCGCGCGGCCGTTGAGCACGTCAGCGTTTTTCAACCCCAGGTGCTCGATCGCGCTGCGCAGGTAATCGGCTTTCTTGCCGGTGGCCTCAACCATCGTGACACGCACCCCCGGGAGTAAGACCGCCAGGGGGATCGCCGGCAGGCCGCCGCCGGAGCCGATGTCGATGACCGCTGCGCCCGGATCAATCCCATCGAGTCCCGCCATGAGGGTGAGGCTGTCAACGATGTGTCTGCGCCAGCCGGCGTCACGCTCTCGGATGCCGGTGAGGTTCATCCGCGTGTTGGCGTCAAGAAGGTGGTCGAGAAAACGGGCCAGTTGCGAGAGTTGTTCGTCCGTCACCACAACGCCGAGCTGCGCGAGTTCACCGGTGACAAAGGGCGGCATGGAGTTGGCACTGTCGGTCATGAGAGAAAAATCATATACAAAGTAAGACCCCCTGACAGGATGACCAACCTGTAGACAATCATGCAAAGGGATTTTCGTGAGTGTCGAGACAGAAGCCGCAGATTCCACAGATGACGCAGATTCGACGCAGAATAAAGGTTGATGTCCTCTGACATCAATCTGTATCAATCTGTGAAATCTACGCAATCTGCGGTGGCTTCCCTACAGCCGATACTCCTTGTGTTGACGGAGCAGCTTATTTTGATAGGTGTTCTAGAGCGTGTCTACTCCACCCATAGCGAGTATCCGCAGCGAGAAAAGAATCCCCCGGGCGTCGCCTGGGGTGATCTGGTCGAGCAGGCGTTACACGTCTGACCACAACGCGAACATCACGCGGTGGCCGGCTGAACGCAACTGATGTTTGAGCTTGACGGATGCCAACTCGAGCGGGTTGAGAAAGTGTGTGAGAAGCCAGAGTGAAAGCAAGATGGTGTGTATTGGGGTGCCACTGGCGGCTTGTCCGCCAGTGAAAAAGCCGTACGTTTTAAGCACTGGCGGGCAAGCCGCCAGTGGCACACCCAAGCATCTCACACGCCCTCTGAGGTCCGGCGAATACAGCGGCAGGTAGACGGCCCGTGCCCCGACCGATTCGATCGCTTCACGCACACCATAGACCTTGTGGGCCGAGAGGTTGTCAATCACCCCCGGGTCGCCCAGGTCGAGGGCTGTTACGAGGCGTCACCCTTTACGGACTGAGCTTGACATGCCGCGGAGCTTGATGTCGTCCGTGACCGGGTGGGTAATCGGTTAATTCGCATATGGCTTGGACCACACCACACGAAAAAACCCCCGCCCATCGTGTTTCGATTGGGCGGGGGATATTTGGAGGATCGTTTTGTCGGGGCGTGCCCGCGGTGAATCACAAGTTACCGCGACGCAGTGGGTCGGCCACGTCGGCCGGCGATCATGAAGAGACCGGTGGCCAAGAGGGCCATCGTCATCGGCTCGGGGACGGGGACGTAGTTGTAGTTGAGGTAAACGCCATTGAGGTCGACGAACACATCAAAGAACGAACCGACACGAAGCGAGTTGAACTGACCCGCGTTGCTGTCTAGCCAGTTGTCCGCCACCACGGTCAGGTTGCTGCCGTTGGTGATCGAACCGGTGACGCTGTAGAGTAGCCAGCCGTTTGTGCCGGTGTGCGAGGTAGCCCAGAACGCATCGGTCCAATCGACCGCCGTGCCAGTACTATCGAAGCTCAGGACCAGGTCGGTGGCATCGGTGAAGGCCAGGTTGCCGTCGACGACCACACTGTCGAAGATCGCGTTGGGGTTGAAGGCGTTGGTCGTGGTGTTACCGATGAGTTGCCAGAGCACGGAGGGCGAGGGGTCAGCCGGGAGGGCCTTGGAGTAAGTCAGGTTTCCGCCGAAGGTCTGGATGCCGGGAGAGTTGCCGGGGGAGTGGACGCCGTGAACGACCGTTGCCCCGTTGATCGTGCCCGTGCCGCCGAGGGTTCCGTTAGTGCCGACGGTCACATTGGAGTTAGCTGATAGTGTGCCGTTGACCAGGAGTGTGCCGCCGGTGACGTTGGTTGCACCGTGGTAGTTGAAAGTGCCGGCGTTGGTCAGCGTCAAAGTGCCGCCACCGATCTTGGTCAGTGCGAGGGAGCCGGTTGCGTCCGTGTCGGTGATGGTGCCGCCGTAGGTGCTGGAAGCGTCGTTGTCACCGATCTGCAAGGTCGAGGCGGTTGTCGTGCTGCTGTTGGTGATCTTGGTGTTGAACGTGCCGCTGCTCACGGAGACGCCGTTGATGGTGTCACTGTATCCGTTGAGGTCAAGGACATCGGTGGCGTTGGGGAGGTTGAGCCCGTTGCTGAAGATGGCAAAGACCACATTGCCCTTGCCGGTTCCGTTGGGGATGACGTTAGACGCCCCGAGTTTGAGTGTTGTCGAGGTGACGCTTGCGGTGGATGTCAAGTTATAGAGGCTGTTGTAGATCGTCGTGTCGCCGGAGTAATCGTTGCTTGTGTTGGAGATGACGAAATTGGTCGAGGCGTTTCCTTGTGCGATACCATAGAAGTCAATCCCGTAGCCGCCGGTGATCTGACCGCTGACGGTGTTGGTGGTACTGCCGTAGCTGCCGATACGCGAGTTGCCCGAGAGTGTAACGGTGTTGGAGAGAGTTCCATTGTTGAGCCGGATAGCCCCGTCGGCATTATTCTGGGCATCGCCGGAGGTAGCCGTATACCCGGTGGTGCTGATATTGATCGCGTTGCCGTAGGTCGCGCCGTTGCCATTGAGGGTCAACTGTCCGAGGCTTGTTTGGACCAGGTTGGCACCGTTCACGTTGGTGGCGGCACCGGCGACGAGGCGGCCGTAACCGGCGGTGATGGTGCCATTGATGCTGTTGGTGGTGTTGCTCAGCGTGAGGTCGCTGTTGCTGGTGTCTTTGGTGATATTGCCTGTGCCGCTGACTTTTCCGCTGAAGGTCTGGCCCGTGCTGCTGCTGAACTGGAGCAGCGCGTTGTTGCTGAGGGTGATTGCGCCGGCATAGTTTGCAGGACCAAGCCTGCCAGACCCGCCGATCTGCAGCGTACCGCCACTGATATCGGTGGCACCGGTGAACGTGTTCGTTCCGCTGAGTGTCCACTTCCCAGAGCCGGACTTGGACAAGCCGGTGGTGTTGGTGCCTGAGTTGTTAACAATCGCGCCCTGGAGGACACCCACGCCCGTTGTCGAACCGGTGAGTGCGAGAGTCTTGGCACCAGCGCCTGTAGCGGTCAATGCGCTAGTGTAAGTCAGTGTGTTGGTGCCGCTCATGTCCAGCGTCACGGTGCCGGTGGTGCCGGCCAGGTTGATGACGCGGTTTGTGGAGTCCCCGGTGCCGGTGTATTTGAAATTGATAGCCAGTGCGCCACTTCCCAGGTCAATCGTGCCGTTGGCCGCCGTGGTAGGAGCACCCACCGCGCTGGCACCGCCCGATACGTCCTTGATCGAGGTATAGACCAGGGTTCCTTCTGTGGCTGTAAGCTTGCCCGAGAAAGTGTTACCGGTGTTGTTGAGTGCGACGGTGCCGCTGGAGTTCTTGTTGACGGCACCCGAACCCTTGACCAACGCATCCACTTTTGCGCCGTTATAGAAAGTGAGGACAAAGTTGTTATTGTCAATGTTCAAACCGCTCTTGAACCACACCGCCGAGTTGGCGTGGATGTAGCCGTTGCCGGAGAGCTGAATGGTGCCGGTACCGTCGTATGTGTACGGATGTGACGAGTCGGCTGCCGAAAAGATCGCGGCACCGGTGTTGGTAGCGGCCCCGGAGACCTGAACCGTACCACTGACCGTCACCGTGTAATCCCCCGCACCCGGGTTGGGGAAGTAGGCTTGGCTGCCTGCTGTAAAAGTGGTTTGTGAACCGCCTGATGTGGCGGTGCGCCAATTGTTCCCACCAGCAACCCAGGTCCCGCTCCCGCCATCGGCCGGGGTCCCCGTGGGACTTGTGGCGTCCCAATAGACGGTCGCCGCGTAGGTTGGCAAAGATTTGAGAAGCATCGCGCTGGCTGCGGCGAGGCCCAGAGCGCTGATGCCGAATGTCAAACATCGAGAATAATGGCGGTTCATATTGCTTCTCCTGTGTGATACCGAACGAGGACTCACTGTGGTATTTTCACGAGATAGGGCTGATCCGGTAACGAGAGGTTTTCCGTCTTCTAAATTTGTATCCAATCCAATCCGTATGTCGTTGTCTTGCATGGTTTACTCCTTTTCACTTTTTTTCAGTGCACTGGACCTGATGTTCGCGCACAACAACCGCGCTATGCGATACGGGACCACAAAAGAGCTGGGAATCTTGGTTGTTCTGGGTGTTTTATCCGCAGAAAGCGGTGACAGAGCCTTCGCGAGTCGTGTTATATAATACACCACACATCCGACAATACAATAGATAATCATGGTCTTAATGCGGAAAATGGGGTGTACGGAAGCGACAATGAAATCGATATTTGTGGTCTTGTTATTGTTTCACTGAGTCGAATAAAGCATAGATAAAACCATAACTCCCGGTTGTTACACCGGGAGCGATGGGAAGATTCAACTATCAATTTCTGTGCGAAGTCCAGGTGATGCACCGACTATGACAATCACCTGCCGCGTCGGCCGGCGACCATGAGCAGGCCGGTGGCTAAGAGGGCCATCGTCATCGGTTCGGGGATCGCCGTGATGTTCGCCTGGATGTTCAGCGTCACCTGTGACAGGTTGCTGTCCCCGCTGCCGTTGCCGCTCACCGGGTTGAACAGGATGTAACCGTTGTACACACCCGCTGTCAGGCCCGTGTAACTCACCGTCAGACCCGTCAGGCCGTTGCCCTCCGTGATCGGTCCGAAGTTGTCCACGAACCCGCCCGAGTTGAACACGCCCAGGTTCGAAAGGTCGAACGTGCCGCTGAGCGTGTCCTGATACCCCGCCGCCAGCAGCAGGTTGTTGAGCGACAGCGTTGCCGATCCGCTGGCCACCGCCGTACCGCTGAAGGACAAGAGGTAAGAAAGCGCCTGCACGTTGTCGTTCGTCAGCGAGTCCGCGCCGCTAACCAGGGCGAACGCGGGCGAGGCGTACTCGTTCACCTGGCCGTTGACCGTGATGATCTGGCCCGTCAACGCCGTCGTCCCGTACCCGCTGGTGCCGCTGCCGTTGGAGTTGAGGCTCACCAGCGCCGTGCCGCTCTTGGCACCGGCCGTGGCCGTGTCGTTGAGCGTCACCGTCATCGAGGTGTTGTCGGTCAACGAAGCGCCCAGCAGGCTGATTGAGCCGCCGTTGGTCGCCGCGGCCCCCGTGAGTGTGCCAAACGCCGCGTCGAGCTTCTCGCTGTAGCCGTCGTTGAGCACGTTGTTGAGCACGGAGATCACGCTGGAGCTGAACGTGTCGCCCACGTGTACGATGCCCAAACTCACCGGCGTCGTGATCGTGTTGGCCGCCGCAAGACGGTAGAGCTCAAGGTCCACAGACCCATTGCTCACGCCGTTGTAGACGACCTTCTCGTGAAGCGTCGAGGAGAGCGGGTTGGTCACGTTCGTAAACGTGCCGCTGCGTGAGCCGGTGTAGGTGATCAGGCGGTAGGCCCCCGCACCGGCCGAGCCGAGCGAGCTGGCGTTGGCGTCGTCGATCAGCTGCAGCACGCTTGACGCCCCGAGGGTCAGGCCGCCGGTGACGACGGTGCGGTCGGAGTTGCCCAGTGCCGGCGTCGCGCCGGGGGTGCCCAGCTCGACTTCGTCGGTGCCGTTGATCACCAGATCGTCATTGATGTTCAGGGTGCCGATGGAGTTGCCCGAGGCCAGCGTGCCGTTGATGGTCACGAGGTTGGAGCTGGTGTTGATGGTGCCGTTGCCGCCGAGCTTGCCCGAGGCGGCGACGGTGACGGCACTGGTGCCCGTGAGCGAGCCGTTGACCGCCAGGGTGCCGCCGTTGACGTTGGTGGCGCCGGTGTAGGTGCTGGTGCCGGAGAGGATCCACTTGCCCGTGCCGGACTTGGCCAGCGCGGTGGTATTGGTGCCGGAGTTATTGACGATAGCGCCCTGGATCTCGCCCACGCCGGTGTTGGAGCCGGTAAGGGTGAGGGTCTTGGAACCAGTGCCGGTGGCGGTGAAGTTGCTTGAGAAGAGTAGCGAGCCGGTGCCGGACACGTCGAGGGTACCGCCGCCGGTGGTGCCCTTGAGGTCGATGACGCGGTCGGAGGTGGAGTTGCCGGTACCGGTGTAGCGGAGGGTGCCGTTGAGGTTGGTGGAGCCCAGGCTGATGGTGCCGCTGCCCACGGTGGTCGGAGCGCCCAGCGAGCTGTTTCCGCCGCCGACGTTGGCCAGCGAGTTAATGATGAGCACGCCCTGATTGATGGTGGTGAAGCCGGTGTAGGCGGAGTTCGTACCGGTGAAGGCCATGGTGCCGCCGCCGCCCTTGGAGATGCTGAACGCGCCGGCGATAGCGCCGCCTAAGGTCAGCACGCCCGGCGCGTTGGTGATGGTGATCACGCGGTTGCCGCCGAGGGTGACGCTGCCGGTGCCCAGGTTCAGGTCGTTGCTGGCCGAGAAGGTGGTGTCGCCGTTCCAGGCGATGGTGTTGTTGTTGGCGTTGGTGATGGCCGAGCCGGAGGTGTTGTCTAAGGAGGTCAGGGCGCCGAGAGTGAACGTACCGGTGCCCAGCGCCGTGGCGCTGTTGATGAAGAGTTTGCCTGCGGTGGCCGACGTTCCACCACTGTGCGAGTTGTTGCCTGACAAAATCCATGTGCCAGCGTCAACCTTGGCAAGACTTACGGCCGACGCCCCGTTGTCGGTGATGTTGCCGTTGAAGGCATTATTGCCGGTGTTGTTGCCTCGCAGTGTGAGTGTCCGAGTACCCGCGCCGTTGTAGGCCAGGTTGGTATTGATGGTGATCGTGTTGGAAGCTGGGCGGATTCAAATCCGAAGCGCAACACCGGGCAAGCGGTTGAGGACCTCGGCGGGGGTGCGGTATTTGAGGCACTTGCGGGGGCGATTGTTGAGCATCTTCTCGACACGTGCAAGTCGAGCGGGTGTGATCGATCTAAAGT
>WGMF01000041.1 GCA_016125215.1 Phycisphaera sp. | reverse complement strand
ATACTGGCCATCCTTGGCCTCCTGTGGTGAGGTTGTTGAAGCACCACCATCATCACAGGAGGTCTTATTCTGCGCAACCACGCCTAACGCGCGCTGTGGCGCGGAGTTATGAGAGGGTGAGTCTAAAGTTGATGGCGTTCACACCAGATGCCTTTTATTTATTTTTCCGGATAAGGGGCCAGAAGCGTCACGGGTCGGGGAAGAGCAGTTTTTCAAGGTCTTCGATGTGGCGATCCATCGAGAGGCTTGAGCGCACGAGTTGGGCGGAGGCCGCGTAGTGTGCGCGTTGGTCCACGTCGCACATGGCGGACATCGCTTTGACCAATTCTTCCACGTCGTCGGGGTTGTGGATGACGATGCCGGCTTCTTCGCGTTCGACGGTTTCCGCTACGCCGGTGTGCCGGGAGACGATCAGGGGCAGGCCGAACGCCATCGCCTCGAACCCGAAGCGACCGACCGGGTCGTGATAGGTCGGCAGCAGCGCCACGTCCGATGCGCAGAAGAGTTCATCGATGCCCCGCGTGAACCCGACGAACGTCACGCACCCGCGCACGCCCAGGTCGGCTGCCATGCGCTGCTGCGGGTATTTGACGCAGCCGGCCAGGATCACGTGGATGGGTCGGGCATTGACCGCGATGCGTTGGACGGCGTTGAGCAGCGTCGCCAGCGCGTGGCGTGTGGGTGTGATGCCGGCGTAGAGAAAGACGGTGGCCTCCTGCGGGATGTTGAGTGCGGCGCGGATCACCCTGCGCAGTTCGATGCGTTGCGGGGCGGGTGGGCGCTCTTGCGCGATGCCCATGGTCAGCACCGTCAGTCGGGTGTCGTTCTTGAAACCCGCTTCGTCGTAGCGGCCGTGTACGACGATCTTCCGCACGAGCGGGCTGCGCAGGGCAGAGCGTTCCATGGATCGGTAGACGCGGTGTTTGAGCGAGCACCACTGGACGGCGTTGCGTAAGAGTCCGGCGAGTCCCCGACGGGATTGCCGCATGCGTTGGAGGTGGTGTGTGTAGGCCCCGCCCAATACCTGCACGACGTGTCCCGGGGCGTTGGGTGTCATGGAGAGCACGGCGTCGAAGGTGTTGGAGTTGACCTGATCTTTGGCCCAGCGTGCGTGGAGGTAGGCCGAGGCCAGGCCGAAGTGTTTGCGTTTGGATCGACGCACGATCTCGAAGGGCTGGTCCTTGATCGCGGCGGGTACGTAGCCGGCCAGAACGGTGACGTGGTGGCCGCGCTGCGCCAGGCCCTTGGCCACTTCGTAGACGTGTCGGTTCGAGCCTCGTGCGCGGGGGTCGAGGTACTCTGTGAAGATGGCCACCTTGCGGGGTTGTTTTGTGTCGGCACTCATGACGCGATCACTGGCGTGGGACGGATGACCGCGCGGGCCTGATCGAAAACCATCTCGGGTTCGATCTTCGTCATGCACTGGTGGAACTCGGGCGTGTTGGCCAGCGGGCAGAGCTTCTTCTGGCACGGTCGGCAATAGACATCGACATAGACCTGCCGTTCGTGCGGGTGGTGGACCTCGGACCAGGCCGGGTCCGTCGGGCCGAAGACGGTGACGACCGGTGTGCCCAGCGCGGCGGCGATGTGGCGTGTGCCGGTGTCGTTGGTGACCAGGAGCGAAGCGAACTTGACGAGGCTCTTGAGCGTGACCAGATCGATCCCCGCGTCGGCGAGGTTGAGCACGGCGGACCGGGCGTGACTCACAACTTGTTTGAGTATCGGCTGCTCGTTGGGTGAGCCGGAGACGGCGACGCAGGCGCCGAGCTTCTGGGCAAACATGTCGGCAAGTTTTGCGAAGCGCTGGGCGGGCCAGAGCTTGGCCTGGCCGAAGTTGGCCCCGGGGTTGAAGATCACAAGCGGGCGTGACGCTGGCTGCGTCGGGTCGTCCGCGCCCAGTTGCTTGAGCAATGCCAAAGCCCGGGCATCGCCTTCGGGTGTCGTGGTCAGGCGCAGGGCATGGTCGGGGTCGACCACACCGAGGTAACGCGCAAGGCCGAGGTAGTAATCCACCGCGGAGATCGGCACGAATCTGCCGGTCACGTCCCGCCGGGGCACGAGGCGGTCGGTGAGCAGGCCCCCCCTGCCGTCGCGGTCGTAACCGACCCTGCGTGGGATGCCGGCCATGCGTGCGACCAGCGCGGTGCGGAAACTGTTGGGCATGATGACGGCCATGTCGAAGCGTCCGCGCGCGATGAGTCGGGCCAGGTTGACGCCCTTGCCACGCAGCGGGTCGCGCTGGCCCTTGCGTCTGGGGCGCATGCTGATGAAACGGTCCACGTCCGGGCAGCCTCGCAAGATCGGGCGGATGTTGCTGCGCACCAGCGCGGTGATGCGGGCACCGGGGTAGTGCCTGCGCAGCGCCGCGAGCGTCGGCGTGGCCATGACGGTATCGCCCAGCCACGTCGGCAGCATCACGAGCAACCGTTCGACCTTCGCGCGACGCAGGTCTTCACCGGGCATGATCCTCTGGGACGGCATGTCGAAAGTATACCCTTGCCCCGCGTCGTCGATCACCTGCGGAACAACAGCACCGCGATGGTCGCCAGTTGCACGAACACGCCCACGCCCAACCAGCGCACAAACGCGCCGTCGCTGTTGGACGCTACCGTCAACCCCGCCACGACACACATCACCGCGATCATCTCGAGCACCACGGCGACGAGGGCGCTGGTTGAAAAATCACTGCCCGATGCGTGGGCACGGTGGTTGCGAAGCTCCTGCAGGATCAAACGCAGCGTGTCCTGCGATTCGGGCGATTGCGAACGGGATGTCGCTTCGGGTTGCGCTTCGGTTTGCGCTTCGGGTTGCGGGGCACGCACGGGATCTTTGGGCGTGTCTTCTACCGAGGGCACACGGGCTTGGCTTGCGGTGGGTTTGGAGACCTGCGGGAGCACGGACCTTGTTTCCACCGCGATCGGGGCCTGCGTCGGGCTTGTTTGTGTATCCATCTCCACCGATCGCTGGCGCAGCGAAATCGCGCCGGCTTGCGGGGGAGCCTTGCGTGCGGACGGCTCGACGGCGGACTTGACCGATCCCTGTGGCGAGGGTCGCGCGTCGGGGTCGGGTTTGTCGCTCTTGCGTGGCGTGACCGGTTCGTTCATCGGGGGCAGCGGTCTGCGTTGTCCGCCCACGTGACGCAGTTCCTCCACCACGGCGGGCTTGCGCTGCTGCGCCACAATCTTCACCGCGTCGATCAGGTTCCTGGCTTCGAAGTCCGGTTTCGACAAATCGTCACCGCCATGGCTCGTGGACACAGCCGGCTCAACGTGACCGGCGTCCAACGGCGGACGCTCCCGCGCATCGGGGTGGAGCAGGATCGTCCGCGTCCCCGCGGCTTTCCCTGCCGCCACGTCGCGCAACTGGTCGCCGATCGTCCAGCATTGCTCAAGGTCCAGATCAAGGTCCTTGGCAGCCTGAAGGATCATGCCCGGCTGCGGCTTGCGCCAGGGGTGTTCGCGTCGATACTCCTTCACCGTGCCCTCGGGGTGGTACGGGCAATAGTAGTAACGGTCGATGACCCCGCCCGAAGTCTGACGAACGAGTTCGCTAAGACGCTCGTGACAGGCTTCGACATCATGAGGGGTGTACTTGCCACGTGCCACGCCGCCCTGGTTGGTGATGACCACGATGCGGTAGCCCAAGCCCTGCAGCGACGCAATGGCCGATGCAGCGCCCTGTAAGAGTCGTACCTGCGCAGGATCGCCCAGGTCCCCGTCGTTGGGGATGATCGTGTTGTCTCGGTCAAGAAAAATCGCACGTTGCATGGTGGTGACTGGTGACCCCCGGAAGGGTGACTGGTGAGAATGCTATTTGATTTCGATAAACGCGAGTACTCTGAGATCATCAATCATCAATGGATCGATTCTTTACATCAAACATCAGACATCAAACATCAGACATTCCCCGCTCCATCCTCTCCCGCACGAGCGAGATTGCCTCTTTCACCGCGTGATCCAAATCCCGGTTGACGATGAACTGGTCGTACGCCCCGCACTCCCAGGCTCGGATGATCTCGAACTTGGCCTTGGCAAAACGCTTCTGGATCACCGCCTCGTCTTCACGGGCACGCTTGCGTAATCGCTTGAGCAGGACCTGTTCATTGGGCGGGAGCACGAAGACGCAAAACGCCTCGGGCAGGATCCGCTTGATCTGCACCGCGCCCTCGACGTCGATCTCCAGGATCATCAACCGGCCGTTTGCAATCGCCTCGTCCACGGGCTTGCGGGGGGTGCCGTAGAAATTACCAAACACCTCAGCCCATTCGAGCAGCTCACCCGCGTCGCGCCTGCGCTTGAAATCGTCGACCGTAATGAACGTGTAATCCCTGCCGTCCACGTCGGTCTCGGTCTTGGGCCGCGTGGTAACCGACACACTGAAGACGCCGTCGAGTTGCTGCTCGACGTGGTGGGTGATCGTCGTCTTCCCGACGCCCGACGGCCCGGAGATCACAAGCAACAACCCCGCCCCCCCCGGAAGTTTCGTTGGGGTATCGGGTGGTGTCCGGGTGTTCATGCGTTTCCCCCCGTGTTCACACCCGCGTTCACACCGGTGGTGAGATAGAGCGCCGCCATCCGCACCGCCAGACCGTTGGCCACCTGCGCGAGCACCGCGCTGTTGGGGCCGTCCGCCACAGCGGATTCCACCTCGATGCCCCGGTTGATCGGCCCGGGGTGCATCACGATCACCTCGCGCTTGGCCTTTTCCATCCGCTTCACAGTCAACCCGAAGAACCGCGAATACTCGCGCACGCTCGGGAACGCCTGGCTCTGCAAGCGCTCGAACTGCACACGCAGCATGTTCACCACGTCCACGCGCGGCAGGACCTCATCAAGATCGTGCGACAGCTCGCAGCCCATGTCCGCAAAACCGCGGGGCAGGAGCGTCGTCGGCCCGACGAGCACCACGCCGGCGCCGAGCTTGCGAAGACCGTGCACGTTCGAGCGCGCCACACGCGAGTGGGCAATGTCGCCGACGATGGCTACGGTGATGCCGGTGAGGTCAAAGTCGTCGCGCCCGAGCCGTCGTGCCACGGTGTAGATATCGAGCAGGCCCTGCGTCGGGTGTTCGTGCTGGCCGTCGCCGGCGTTGATGACGCTGCACTGGACCGACCTGGCCAACTGGTGCGGCGCGCCGCTTTGCTGGTGTCGGACCACGATGGCGTCGATGCCCATCGCTTCGATGTTGCGCGCGGTGTCGCGCAGCGTCTCGCCTTTGGCCACGCTCGAACCCTTGGCAGAAAACTCGAGCACGTCGGCGGACAAGCGGCTGGCGGCCAGGTGGAAACTCGCGCGCGTGCGGGTCGAGTCTTCAAAGAAAAGATTCACCACGACCTTCCCGCGCAGGGCGGGCACCTTCTTCACGCTGCGTGTGCTGACATCCTCAAGGCCCCTGGCCGTCCGCAGGATGTGACGCAGGTCCGCGGGTGTGAGGTCTTCCAACCCCAACAGGTGCTTGTGAGGCCAGCGGTAGTCGTCGTCGGGTCTGCTCACGGGATCGCGTTTCCCTGTTCCGTTCGGTTTCGCACGACGATGGCGTCGCACGGGTCGGCCGGTTCGAGATAGACCTCGACCAGTTCGTCCTCACCCACCGCGTTGCGTCGGCTCTTGCCCGTGAGGTCCAAAGCCGCGAAGTCCGGCGAGATGGGCAGCTCACGCCCGCCCCGGTCCACCAGCACCGCCAGCCACACCCTACGCGGTCGGCCCAGGTCGATGAGCGACTGCATCGCCGCACGGATCGAACGCCCCGTCATCAGCACGTCATCGACGAGCACCACGTTCAGCCCGTCGATGGCAAAGTCGATCTCCGTCGTGCGCACGAGCGGCTGCGACCCGATCTCGGAAAGGTCGTCCCGGTAGAGCGTGATGTCGATGGACCCGACGTGCTCGGGCTTGAGCGTTTTGGCCAGTCTTTGAGCGAGCAGATCGCCCCGGCTTCGCAGGCCCACCAGCGCCCACGGCTGACCCGACTTGGGCGACAGACCCTGGGCAATGGATCGGCACAGCTCGTCGCTGAGCGACTTGACCTTGTCGGCATCGGCGATCACACGCATGACCGACATGCTACCGCAAAGCCCTCACGGATGAAAACGGTGGGCAAGGTCATCCGCCACACGCGGGCACACCCCGTCGGGCTTGCGCAGGACCGACCGTCGCACCGCCGCCACAGCCGTGTAACCCCACTCACGCAACACGCGCGGCAACCACCGCAACACCCCGGCGATGCGTGGCCAGGGTTGCGGGAGTTGCGCCATCACACGCAGCGACGCGTCGCTGCGCCGAAAGACCTTGCCTGTCGATAATCGCAGCACCACACCGCGTGGCGCACCCTCCGCATCCCCCGGCAGAAGCGCACCGTGAGTGGCCCCACCCAGCGGCGCAAAATGAAACCGCCCCTCCCGATCATGCGTCGCCACAAAACGCACAAACCGGTGGCACACACCGCACGAGCCGTCGTAAAAAATCACGTTGTGCTGGGCGGGGTTTTGTTCCAAGCCGGCGAGCCTCTGCGAACATGCATGGATACCCCCCTCCCTCTTCAGAGGGAGGGGCCGGGGGAGGGTGTTCCGAGTCACCGCAAATGGAAATCTATTGATTGGCCGTGCGGCACATCCCCTCCCCAACCCCTCCCCTTCAAAGGGTAGGGGCTATTGATACAGGCGGATTTGAATCCGCCACACGTTTTCATCCCGACGCCGGGGGGATCGGTTTGCCCTGCGGGTCGAGCGTCGGGTCGCCCAGTTCCCTGCTCAGTTCATCGGAAAGCGTGTGCGCGTGTTCGAGGCGTTCCGCCTGATCGTGCAACGAATCGTATCCCACCGCCGTCTGCGAAGCGAGGTACGACTCCCACAACCGATGCGCACGCACCATCTCGCTGGCGCGCTGCCGACCGGCTTGGGTCAAGGAAAGCTCACCATTGACCACCTTTAGCAGCGCCTCACGCCCGAGCGCTTCGGCAAGTGTGTGCGTCCTGCCCAGCGAAAGCCCCGCCGCCTGCGCCACACCGGGCACATCCGTCGGCTGACCCATCTCACCGAGCCGATACACCGCCTTGAGCACGTCCTCCCCCGCGAAGTGACGACTCATCCTCCGGCGACGCAGCCGATCAAACACCAGGCCGTGGCTCGGGGAGAACAGCGCCGCCATGGCAAAAATTCCCGACGCGATCACGACCATCATCGGCCCCGTCGGCGCGTTGAACACAAACGCCAGCGACATCCCCACCACCCCGCTCACCGCGCCGAATATCGCCGCAAGCACGAGCATCACCCACAATCGGTTGGTCAGGTGATAGGCCGCCGACGCCGGGGTGATGACCATCGCCACCACCATCACGACGCCTGCCGTGGTCAACCCCGCGACGACCGTGGCAGACAACACGCCCATCATCACGTAATGCACCAGCATCACCGGCAGCCCCAGCGCCGCCGCGAGTGTCGGGTCGAAACTCACGACCTTCAACGGGTGATACAGCACAGCCGTGGAGGCCACCACCACCGCGGTCACGATGAGCAGCATCACAAAATCCGCCGCCCCCACCGCCAGGAAATCGCCGAAGAGAAAACACTTGAGGTCGAAGTGCGTGCCGCGCGGCAGGAAACTGATGAGGATCACCCCCACCGCAAAGAGCGCGGTGAACACAATACCGATCGCCGAGTCCTCCTTGCTCCGGCTCTGACGCGAGACGACCGAGACGAGCACGGAAGTCGTCAACCCGGCGACGAGCGCCCCGGCCATCAGGCCGACCACGCCCGTGGGCGAAGCGACATCGATCCCGAAGTGCGCCATGAGCAAAAACGCAATCACCACCCCCGGGAGGACGGCGTGCGACAGCGCGTCGCCGATCAACGCCATGCGTCGCAGCACGACAAAACAACCCAGGATGCCGCAGGCCGTGCCCACCAGCGCCGCGCACGCGGCCGTCAGCCACCACTCGGATGTAAAGGGTCGGGACCACTGCGACCATTCCGCGATTGTCGATGCCAGTGTCAGGGTCATGCCTTGACGACCTCCTCGGGCCGCAGCGCCGCCTCGGCACGGTCGAGCAGCGAGAGCCGACCGCCGTAGGTGAGCTTAAGGTTGTCCTCGTTGACCACGACTTCCGGCGGGCCGAACGCGATCAGACGCTGGTTGACCATCACAACGCGGTCGAAACGGCTTAGGATCGACAGGTCGTGGTTGACGACGATGACGGTTCGGCCCTCGTTGGTCAGCGCGTCGATGAGGTTGAAGATGGCGCGTTCAGTGGCGGCGTCAACCCCCGCGAAGGGCTCGTCCAACAGCATCAGGTCCGCCCCCTGGCACAGCGCCCGTGCCAGGAAGACGCGCTGCTGCTGCCCGCCGGACAACCTTCGGATGTGCCTGCGTGAATAATCCGCCATGCCCACACGCTCAAGCGCCGCAAAGGCTTTTTCCCTGTCGCGTGCGCCGGGCCAGAGCTTCCACCGCAACTCGGTCGATCGACCCATGAGCACCACGTCGAGCACCGTGACGGGAAAGTCCCAGTCCACCGCGCCGGTCTGCGGGACGTAGGCCACGCGCCTGCGGACCGCGTCGATGGGTTGGTCGAAGACGCGCACCTGTCCGTTGTCGATCCGGATCAGGCCGAGCGTGGCCTTGAGCAGCGTGCTCTTGCCCGCGCCGTTGGGGCCGATGATCCCCACGAGCAGGCCCGGCTCAACGGAAAACGCGATCGAGCGCAGCACCGGGTTGGACTCGTAAGAGACCGAGAGGTTGTGCACGGACAGCGCGGGCGTTTGGGGCTGGGTCGCGTTCATCGCAGGGCGTCCACGATGGTCGTGGTGTTGTGGCGGAGCATGTCGAGGTAGGTCGGCGCGGGGCTGCCGGCATCGCCCAGCGAATCGCTGTAGAGCGTGCCGCCGATCTTCGCGCCGCTCTGGTCGGCGATGCGTCTGACCAGGTCGTTGAGCGTCTTGCTCACGCTCGTCTCGATGAACAGGGCGCGGACGTTGCGGTCCTTGACGAGTGCGGTCAGCGTCTCGACATCGCGCGGCCGGGGCTGCTGCTCGGTGCTGATACCGATGATGGCGTACACGTCGATGTCGTAGGCCTTGCCGAAGTAGTGGAAGGCGTCGTGACTGGTGACCATGACCCGTCGATCGCGCGGGACGGTGGCGAGTTGCTCCCGCACCCACGTGTCGAGCGCGTCGAGTTGATCCATGTAAGCCCGGCCGCGCGTGCGGTAGGCCTCGGCGTGGGCGGGGTCGGTCTGGGCCAAGGCGTCCGTGGTGCGCTGGGCGTAGACCCTGAAGTATTGCACGTTGAACCAGCAGTGCGGGTCGGGTGCGCCTTTGGTTGCCTGGCTTTCGAGCGGCGTGATGCGTTCGTCCTGGGCAAGATAGACGACGCGGGCCTTGCCCTTGTGGTGCTCGATCACTTCGCCGAGCGTGGCTTCGAGGTGCAGGCCGTTGGCCAGGACGAGGTCGGCCCGGTTGATCGTCTGGGCGTCGCGCGGGCGGACTTCGTAGATGTGCGGGTCTTCACCGGGGCGCATGATGCCCAATACCTCGGCGTTATCGCCGGCGATCTGGCGTGCGAGGTCGGCGATCATCGTCGTGGTGCAGACGACGGTTACTCTTGTTTTATCAGCAGGTTGCGTGCTGTCAGGATTGTCCGCCGGCCCACACCCCGCCGCCGCCCACAGCGCCGCGAACAGCCCCCCCGCCACGACCATCCGCCGCCCGTATTTTGAATAATCAAAATTCAACATTGGCATTATCATAATAAACTGGTACACTCTGTCAAAACACTCCCCGGCGGCACGCCATGCCCACGAAGACCGTTGAAAACTACCTCAAGGAACTCTACGCGCTCCAGCAGCGGACGGACGGCCCGCTCGTGGCCATGGGGCGTCTGGCGTCGGCGCTGGGTGTCACGCCCGGCACGGCGACGACGATGGTCAAGGCGCTGTCCGAGGCGGGGCTGGTCGATTACGAACCGCGCACCGGCGTGGGCCTCTCGCGCCCGGGACGCAGGCTTGCCCTGCGCGTGCTCCGCCGTCACCGCCTGATCGAGCTGTTCCTCGTCGAGGTGCTCAAGCTCGACTGGTCCGAGGTCCACGACGAGGCGGAGGAACTCGAACACGCGATCTCCGACAATGTGTTAGACCGCATCGACGCGCTGCTGGGCTACCCGACGAACGACCCGCACGGGGACCCGATCCCGTCGGCCGAGGGCAAATACACCCGGCCGCCCCGCGCGACGCTGGCGGACTGCGCGGTGGACACGCCGGTGCGCGTGGCGCGTGTGGCGGACCAGCAGCCGGACTTTTTGAGGTTTGTCGATGCGCAGGGGCTGACGCCGGGCGTGTCGTTGAGCGTGCTGCGTCGTGACGCTGTGGCGGACAGCGTGACGGTCCATCGTGACGGCGGAGGGGCCATCACCGTGGGCACGTCGGCGGCGCAGAAGATTCAGGTCGAGAAAGCCTGATGACGTTTGCGTTTGATGCGCTCAGGCCGAGCGCGAGAGGCTGCTGATGGCCGTCTGCTGGGCGCCGGTGATGGCGTGGCCGTCGCCCGAGGCGGCGTGGGTGTCGTTGAGCTTCTTCATCAGAAGTTGCCAGGTTTCCTTCTCGTATTCCAGGAGCTTGATGGACTCCTCGATCGGGGCGGGCTGGCGGTTCATGTTGGCGTCGACGAGCTTCTTGTAGATGAAGGTATACAGGGCCGAGAGCTTGTCGCACAGCTCGGGGGCGATGTCGTGGTTGAGGCTGGTGGAGAGTTCGAGGACGATCTTCTGGGCCCGCATGATGGCGTTGTAACTGGCTTCGAAATCCTTCTTGGCCAACATGTCCGCGCCTTGCCTGCAGAACTTGATGGCGCCCTCGTAGAGCATCAGCCGCAGCTCGGTCGGGCTGGCGGTGAGGATCTTGGTCCGCAGGTAGGGGTTGGGTGCGTTGGGGATCATCGTGGCTGATTAGTATCGGTCAGTGACCGTATCTGTCGTGAGCGGGGGATAACTCCGAGCGGACGTTGTCGGGCGGTCTTAACCACTGCCGACCGAGGCGGCCAACTGTGAGAGCGAAGTGAGCGCCGAGCTCTGCGACTGGATCTGCGCCAGGGCGGTCTCCATCGCGGCGAACTGGGCCTGGTAGCGTGCTTTTTTTGCGGCCAGTTGGTCGTCGAGCTTGGCGATGCGGTCGTTGCCGAGCGTGATCTGCTTGTCGATGGCGTCGAGGCGCACCTGCACGGTGCCGCTCGTGCTGTCGGTGAGGTTGCCCAAAAGCTCGTCGATCCTCACACCGACGCCCGCTTTGGTGATGGTCGTATCCCCGGTGGTCTCGTCGGTCGAGGTTTCTTTGAAGGTAAAGAGCGACTGGACGGCGTCGGGGTCGGCGTCGAGGGCTTCGCGGAACTTGGCTTCGTCGAAGGAGAGCTTGGCACCGCTGCCGATCTTGACGCCGACCTGCGTCAGCGCGGTGAACCGAGAGGTCAGGTCGGCATTGCGTGTATTGACCAGCCGGTAGAGCGACGAGCGTACGGTGGCCAGAGTCGAATCGCCCAGGAGCAGGCCGCGCTGCTGGGTGTCGGAGTCGTACTTGTCGTACTTGTTGATCGAGTCGATGACCGAGTTGAAGTCATCGACGAAACTGCTGACCGCCTCGACGATGCTGTCGTCGTTTCGGCTGACGACGAGTTGGACGGGAGAAGAGCTTGTGCCCTTGAGGTTGATGGTCGCGCCGGGGATGAGCGTGGTGAGGGTGTTGGTGGTGCTGGTGATCGCAATGGACTTGGCCGGGTCGGTCGAGCCGTAGAAAAGCACCGCGTCCTTGGCTTCGTTGAGGACGGTGGACCCGAATCCCAAGCCGCCGTCGTCGAAGACGAACGCCCCCTGCTTGCCGGCTTTCGTGGACAAAAGGCTCAGGCGATACGGGTTCTGCGCTGAGCCGTCGTTGATGACGGTGGCCTTGACCTTGTAGCCGGCGGAATTGATCTTGTCGACCACGTCGTTGAGCGTGTCGGTGGCTTCGAGGGTGACGGTGCGCTCGAACGAACCGTCGATGTTTTCACCTGCACTGGCGGCCTCGCCGAGGATGCCTAAATCCGCCGCGGTGGTCGAGCCGGACTCGACGATCTTGATTGCGCTGGTGCCCGGTCCGGTGTCTTCAATAATCAGGCCGTCGCCGTTGTCGTTGATGCGAGCGTTGACAGCGATGCCGCGCGAGTTGATCTCAGCGATGACATCCTGGAGCGTGACCTCGTTGCCCTGTGAGAGGTCGACGGTGGCGCTGACGCCCGCCGAGTCGGTGATGATGAACTTGCCACTGGCGACCCCCGCGCCGCCGTTGAGGCTGTCGAGTCGTGTCGCTTCGGAGAGGTAGCGGACCTGGAGGTTGCCCGAGTCTATTTTTGTGTCTGCCACGTCGCCGGCGATGCCCAGGCTCGTCGCGGCGGCGCCGGCGATGGTGAGGTTACTCGCGGTCGAACCGGTGGTGTCGGTGATGAGCAGGCCGTTGCCCGAGGAATTGAGCGAAGCGGTGATGCCCGTGGCGCCGTCGTTGATGGCGTCGATGACCTGTTGGACGGACGTCAGCCCGGTGAGATTGACGCTCGACGTGACGCCCGCGCGGTTGGTGAAGTCCACCGAACCCAGCGACACGCCCGTGCCGCCCTGGAGGTTGCGCAGGAGTTTGGAGTTGAGCGTGGAGACGACCTCCTGGCCCGAGAGACGCGAGGTCGTCGCGCCGGTGCCCAGGATGCCCAGATCGCTTGCGGCTTTGGAACTGTTGAGCGCGGTGACGCTGAGGTTGAACCCCACGCCCGGCGAGGCGTCGACCAGGTCGATGCCGGTGCCCTCGGTGTTGATCTGTGCGGAGAAACCGCTGGGGTAAGCGGCGTTGATGAGGTCGATGACGTCGCCGACGGTTTCGGCACCGGCGAGCGTGATGTCGCGCGTGTTGCCGTTGGCGCGTTGGATGCGGAAGTCGGCTGTGCCCGTGCCGGCGGTGCGCACACCCAGCCCGTCGTTGAGGTCGGAGAGCAGGGTGTCACGAGTGATGGTGTTCAGCGCGGAGCCGTCGATGACACCGGTTGCGCTGGTGCCGGCGATCTTGAGGCTTGTGGCGGTGCCGGTGGAGCCGACGTCGGCCACTGTGAGGTTGCCGCTGCCCAGGCCGGTGTTGTCGGTGAGGGTGATGCCGTAGCTGTTGATCGATGCGGTGACGCTGATGCCCGAGGCCTCGTTGAGGGTATCGAGCACGTCGTTGACGGTGAGGACTTTGGAGAGGTCGACCACAGCCGAGGCGCCGGAGCGGTCGGTGATGCGGATTTTTCCGCGTGTCACGCCGGCACCGCCGTTGAGCGTGGAGAGCTCGGTATCGGTGTCGAGTCGCGCGTCGCCGAACTCGAAGGTGAGCGTGCCGCCCGAGGGTGCGACGGGGTCGCTGGCACGGTCCTTGAAGCCGTTGGTGATGACCTGTTGGGTGGAGACGAGCCGTGATACCGTGAAGGCGTAGTTGCCCGGCACGGTCGAGGCGGAGGTGCTGGCGGTGAAGACGTTCTCGTTGGAGGAGGTGGCGGTCGTGGCGCTGAATGTTTTGGCGCTCGAGAAGCTGCCGGTAGTGAGTTTGAGAGACAGGAGCTTGGCGTTGACGTCCTGGAACGCAACGGACTGGCTCTGGAGGACCGCGATGTTGTTCTGGACGAGGGTCTTGGGGCGTGCGTCGATCTGCAACAGTTGATCGATCAACTGCGCGGTGTTGATGCCGCTGATCAATCCGACGCCACTGGTGATCGTACCCATACCCTGGACCTTCCGGCGAAACGACTCGATTCGATCATTCAATCAATCAGTCAATCATCCAGGACGCTGCCGCGGTACATGCTCTTCCAATCGTTCTTGAGCAGCGCCTCGATCCCGCTTTTGCGTTTGCCCGGCTTGTTGACCGGGGTTGTGGCGTCCTGTTCCGCATCCCATTCGAGTTTGACCGGGCCGGCTAAAGTCCCCTGTGCCCACATGGCCAACATACGACCGAACATCTTCTTCTCCCGCACACCGGCGGGCCGGGTGTCGAGAGACCGACCCCCCCGGCGAAGCGGAGGCTCGAACCCGTCCACAGCAAGGGGGAGGGTGGTCAGCGCGGTCACTTGTGAGTTATCGACCTTGTGAGCTTTCATGCTTGAGAACGCCTCGGGATAGGGATGGTCGGACACCGGGCCTGCGCGCAGGGCAAGCCTCAGGTTCGCCATCGACTTTTTTCAGGGGCGACTTGGGTCGGAAATGAAATCCGGAAGTGAAATCGTCAAATTCAGCCAAGGGCCGATAATTATCCGGGCCGTTCTTCACCCGCGAGCACCGCCATGACCTTCTGCAGGTCTGACCAGACCTTCTTGCGGTTGTCCAGGTTGTACGCCCGAAGGAGGTAAGCCGGGTGGAAGGTCGGCATGACGGGGATGACCAGGCCCTGATCCTCGTAGCGGTGCCACGTGCCGCGTATCGAGGTGATGCCCCGGTCGGTCTGGGCGATCTTTTTCGTCGCGGGACCGCCGAGCGTCACAATCACCTCCGGCCCGATCGCCCTGATCTGGCGACGCAGGTAATCGAAGCACGCATCGACCTCCACAGGCGTCGGCGTCCGGTTGTTGGGCGGTCGGCACTTCACCACGTTGGCAATGAAAACCTGCCCACGCTCAAGCCCCATTGCCGTGATCTGTTTGTCCAGCAATTCCCCCGCCCTGCCCACAAAAGGTCGGCCCTGCTCGTCTTCGTTCTGCCCCGGCCCCTCGCCGATGAACATCAACCGCGCATCGACATCGCCCTCGCCAAAAACCGTGTTCGTCCTGGCACGGCAAAGTTCGCACTTCGTGCAGACACGGACCTCGTGCTCGTCCATCGACCGGAACAATTCGAGCTTGGCGGAGCGGTCGAGTTTGGAATGGCGAGTCGGCTGAGGGAATAGCTCCTCACCACGCGGCGCAGAGGGTTGTGCCGGTTGTGCCGGTTGCGTCGCTTGTGCAGCGACGGGCGGGGTCGAGGCCCGGGCCGACCGTGGTTCAAGCCCACCGGTTTCTGTCGCATCCCCAGCCCTTTCCAGGCCCATCGGCACCGCGTCCACACCGAGCAGCGCGTCGGTCTGCACGTGTTGACGGAGAATCCTGCGCCTCTGTGCGTCGTCCATGGTTCACAAGCTTACCGCATCGCTCAAGTCGCGTCCGGATACGCCCGATAACACCTCTTGTCATGCGATTCCGGAAAGAACCGCTCAAGATTTCCGCTTCCCGCCCCCGGCTGGCCGATGTTATGGACCACACGACCCATACCCCCCCAAACGGGAGCCACTCCATGAACGAGCACGCCGCCGCCCAGATCACGCGACACCGCACCACCCTCGGGGCTGACTGCACGATCGCAGGCGAACTCAACCTCGACAACGACGCGCTCGTGCTCGGGCAATTCGACGGCACGCTGCGCGTCACGGGGATGCTCGAGCTCGGTTCGTCGGCCAGGATCAAGGGCAGCGTCGTCGCGGGGATGCTGCGTGTGGCCGGCCGCGTCGAAGCGGATGTCGTCGCACGTGACGGCCTCGAACTCCTGCCGGGCGCGGCGGTGATCGGACAGGTCTTCACCCCCCGCCTGACCGTCGCCGACGGCGCGATGGTGGACGGCCACGTCTGCGTCGGGCCCAAAGCCGAGTCGCTCTCCGATCAACTCTTGCGTAAGTCCAAACCCAAACAAGCCCCCAAGCGGGAGAACACCCCCATGCCCAGGCACAACGAAAACGCCACCGTCGAACTGATCGATCCCGAAGCGACCGAGCCGATCAACATCTCGACCATCCCCGAATCGATCAGCGCGATCCTCCAGCGCCAACACCCCCCGCGCCCGCTGCGCAGCGCCCCCGCCACCCGAGGCGACAGCTACCACTTCACCCGCCCCGACCCGGACAACACCCCCCGCCCCGCGGCGTGAGTGTTTGAACACCCATCAAAATGAATCCTGACGGGTGCATCAGAAACATCGGCAGCGGGGAAGTTACCGCAGATTGCGCAGATTTCACAGATCGATACAGATTGAAGATCGGGAATACCTGCCTTGAATCTGTGCCATCTGCGAAATCTGCGGTTTCTGTATCGACGCTCAAGATATTTCCATGCTGGCGTCGGGGATCATTCTGTTAGGGGTTCTGTTCAAAAATCACTTTCGTTTGGGTGCTACTGATGGCTTGCCCGCCAGTGAAAAAGCCTTTGTTTGAATCACAGACTCACACCTCGCCAGCAGCGCACCCCAGTCTCGACACACTCGCTCACAGCGTGGCCTTGGGTTTGAGCAGCTCAAAGTCCACCAGGTTGTAAACCAACTCACCGTTGCGACGCATCGGCTCATCACCGCCGTGCCTCGGACGCAGGATGAAGTGGCGCGGCTTGTTGTCCAGCACCACCAAGCCCCTGGCCGACAACGCATCGACCACGCGCTGCGTCAGGCTGTGAAGCTCATCCTTCGTCAGCAACCCCTGATCGAAGTAATACTCCGCATTCTCGCCGCGCACCCACTGATAGAGCAGCACGTACTGCCTCTGGATGTTGAGGTTGATCGCGCTGGTGCCCGGGTCCTGCTGCTGCGAGTCGATCTGGTCTTTCTGGTAATGGATGAACCGACCCTTGGTTCGGCCGAGCTGCCAGAGCGGGTACTCGCGCGGCGGGGAGTAGATGGCCAAAGGCCGCTTGGTGCGCACCGCCGGCAGCGTGGGGTGCGGGCGACGCAGACGCATGAGTTGGCCGAACTCCTCGAACGGGCCGTTGAACTCGGCGTTGGCCAAAGCTTCGGGGGGCACCATGTCCAGCGCGTTGGTCGCCACGTAGATCGGCACGTCCTGGGCAAAGCGCGAGAACTTGACCACCAGGTCGCGCCGCCTGCCACGCCTATTGATCGTCGGCACACGGTAGACACTGCCCGTGGCACCCGGCAGCTTCGTGCCCCTGACCGCGTAGGCGTTGTGGAGGTACCACTGGTCGGCCATCAGGTGTTCGAGCACCGGCCAGCCGTAGCGCGTGACATACAACTCGCCGCCGTCGGGCTCTTCGAGGCGGATGTATTCGACGCCGAACGCCCGCGCGTGAAACGCCGGGGGCATCTTGTCAAAGGGCACAGCCGAGAGCTTGGGGGCGTTGTAGGAAGACATGGCGCAGCGAGTTTATCCCGTGGTGCGCAGCCCGGCGCTGATGCCCTGCACGCACAGCCGAAGCAGCTCGTTGTTGCGTTCGACCGCCGCGTCGTCCGCCCCGTCGCTGACGAGCTTTTTCAACCGACGCATCAGCTCCACCTGGATCAGGTTCAACGGGTCGACATAGGGGTTACGCAGGCGGATCGACTTCTCAAGCCAGGGCGTGCGGGCAAGCAGGGTCGACTCGCCGGTGATGGACGTGATCGCCGTTGTGCATCGACGCGCTTCATCCTGGATCGCGTTCCAGATGCGCTTGCCGATCTCCCGGTCATCCACGAGGTCGGCGTATTTCTGACCGATCGTCGCGTCGAACTTCGCCAGCGCCAGCGCCGCGTTGTCGATCACCGCCTTGAAGAACGGCCAGGATCGGTACATCATCGCCAGTTCGGTCCAGTCGCCCCCCGCCACCGCCTCCAGCCCCGTGCCTAAACCATAGAACGCCGTGAGCACGTGGCGGTTCTGCGTCCACGCAAAGGTGTAGGGGATCGCTCGCATGTCTTCGAGGCGCTTCTTGCCCCGCCGCCTGCTCGGGCGTGAGCCGATGTTCATCGTCTCGATCGCGCCGATGGGCGTGGCCTGCTGGAAATAATCGACGAAGCCCGGGTCGGTCACGAGCGAGCGGTAAGCCTTGTAAGCGCTGTCGGTGGCCTGTTCGATCTTTTTGAGCCAGTGGTCCGGGGCCACGTCGCTGCCGGTGGCGGTCACGATCATCGTGGCCCACGTCACCTGTTCAAGATGGCGGAACGCGATCTCGGGGTCGTCGTAGCGTTCGGCCAGCACCTCGCCCTGTTCGGTCATGCGCAGCTTGCCCCGCACGGAAGACGGGGGCAGCGAGAGGATCCCACGCGCCGCGGGACCGCCGCCACGCCCCAGCGCCCCGCCCCGCCCGTGGAAGATCGTGAGGATGACATCGGACTCTTTAGCCACGATCGCCAGGTCGCGTTCGGCTTTGTAGAGGTGCCAGTTCGACGCAAGGTACCCGCCGTCTTTGGTCGAGTCGGAGTACCCGACCATGCAGACCTGCACGCTCTGTGTCGCGCGGACGTTGGCCAGGTAGGCGGGGCATTCCAGCAGCGACCTGAGGATGCCCGGCCCGTGCTCGAGGTCTTCGATGGTTTCAAAAAGCGGGATGATCGGCAGCGGCGTCACCCGCGCGCAGCCGGCCAGTTTCGCGCCGAGGCGCGAGAGGAACACCATCGCCAGCGCGTCGCTGGGCTGGTGGGTCATACTAATGATTAGACCGCCCAGCGCCTCGGGGCCGTTGGCGGCCAGCGTGGACTGGAGCATCTTGAAGAGTTCGAGCGTGTCGGCGGCGCGCTCGGAGAGTTGTTTTTGTTGAATTGTCGCCAGGGCTTGCACAAGCTTTTCATCGTGCGACTCATCGAGCAGCAGCGCCTGACGGGCGGGCTCGTCGAGGGCCAGGTAATCCGAACACGCGCCGGTGAGCTTGAACAGTTCGGTGAAGATGTCGCGCAGCGTCCGGGCGTCTTCACGGATGTCCAGCCGGGCCAGGTGGAAACCGAACACGTCGATGCGGTCGAACCACTGCTCCATCGCCAGTTCAGCCAGTTGCGCGTGGCCGTTCTCACGCAGGCTGCGGTCCATGACCCCCAGGTCACGGCGTAATTCGGAGGGCTGAAGGTAGGCCACCGCATCATGGGGGTCGTCGTGTTCACAGGCGTGCAGCGCGTGGCGCAGCCTGTGACGGATCACCGCGAGCCACCGCCGATAGACCTCGTTCTCGTTGACCTTGGCCACGATCTTGTCGGCCCCGGGGATCGAATGGCAGGCTTCGTCGATGGCCCGGATCACTTCGTCGCTCACGCCGTGGAAGCGTGTGGAGAGACTTAGCGCTGAATAGAGTCGCTCGCATTCGTCGAGGTGCTTGGCCAGCGCCGCGGCGCGGAGCGTGGCCAGGGTCTGCCGCGTGACGGAAGCGGTGACAAAGGGGTTGCCGTCGCGGTCGCCGCCGATCCACGATGCAAAATGGACAAAGGGCGTGAAGCGGAACGCCGTCTCGGGGTAGACCCGCTTGAGGGCCTGACGCATGGTGGTGTAGAGCCAGCGGTTGACACGCCAGATCGACTCGGCGACGAAGAGCGCCCGCCTGACTTCCTCGAGCACCGTCGGCTTGCGGGGGCGCAGCGAGTCGGTCTCCCACAGGCAGCCCACGTCCATGCGCACACGGTTGAGCAGGTAGTCGCGCTCACGCTGCAGCAGGTCGTCGCGGTCCATGTCGATCAGGTCACGCCGTAACCTGCGCAGCGTGTTGCGCACCGTGCGCCGCTTGGCCTCGGTCGGGTGGGCGGTGAAGACCAGTTCGATATCCAGCGCGTCGATGAGCGACTGGATCTGCCCGGCGGTGAAGCCCTTCTGCGAAAGAAAGTCGATGGCGGCCCCGATCGATTCCTTCCGGGGGGCGGGGTAGGCCTCGGCCTCACGCTGGCGCAGCACACGGATGCGGTGGCGGTCCTCGGCCAGGTTCGCCAGGTCAAAGAACGTCGACATCGCGCGGATCACGTCGCAGAGCTGCGCTTCGTCGAGCGAGGCGATGAGGTTCTCTAGCTCGCCGTCCGCACCGGCGTCGCCCTCGCGCCTGCGTTTGGACAAACCGCGCACCCGCTCGACAAGGTTGAACAACTCTTCACTGCCCAGCCTCTTGATGACCAGACCAAGCTCAAGCCCCAGCACACGCACGTCGCGGCGCAGCGGCTGGTCGCCCGAAGAGGCGGGGAGGGTGATGAGGTCGGTTGACTGCGCCATGGGACGAGAATCTTAGCACCCCGTGTGCCGCGTGTTGGGACGGGCCACTCCGAATCGTACCCGTGCCCACTCGCCATCGTCACAGCGATGTCATAAACTACTCGCAACCGGATCCGAACTATGACCAGGCCTCTCGTCGGCATCATCATGGGCAGCAAGAGCGATTGGGACACCATGCGCCACGCGTCGGACGTGCTCAACTCGCTGGGCGTCGAACACGAGTGCAAGATCGTCTCGGCCCACCGCACCCCCGGGAGGATGAACGAATACGCACAGACCGCCGAGTCGCGCGGTCTGGAGGTCATCATCGCCGGCGCGGGCGGCGCCGCACACCTGCCGGGGATGGTGGCATCGCAAACCGTTTTACCCGTGCTCGGCGTCCCGGTGCAGAGCAAGGCGCTCTCGGGCATGGACTCGCTTTTGTCCATCGTGCAGATGCCCGGCGGGGTGCCCGTGGGCACGCTGGCGATCGGCGAGTCCGGCGCCAAAAACGCGGCGCTGCTTGCCGCTTCCATCCTGGCCAACTCCCGCCCCGAACTGCGCCAAAAACTCCACAAATACCGTGAACAACAGACGCAGCGCGTCCTCGGGGACACTCTCGAGTGACCACGCGTAGTTCCCCTGCGATCGCCCCCATCCTCCCCGGTCAGACGCTCGGCGTGCTCGGCGGCGGCCAGCTCGGGCGCATGTTCACCATCGCTGCGCGTCGCCTGGGCTACCGTGTCCACGTCCTCGTCCCCGGCAACGACACGCCCACGGGCCAGGTGGCCGACCTCGAAATCAACGCCGACTACGAAGACCTCGACGCCGTGGCCAGGTTTGCCAAGGGCGTGAGCGTCGTCACGTTCGAGTTTGAAAACGTCAGCGCCGCGGCCACCGATACCGCCGCTAAATACGCCCCCGTCCGACCGGCCGGCTCCGTGCTGCACACCACCCAGCACCGCCTGCGCGAGAAAACCTTCCTCCGCGACGCCGGCCTGCCCGTCACGCCCTTTGCCCCCGTCCGTTCACTTGAAGAACTTAACCGCACCCTCGTGCAGCGCGGCGCTGCATCCCCCACCCCGATCGGCGTCCTCAAGACCGCCTCGTGGGGTTACGACGGCAAGGGCCAGAGCGTGATCCGCAAACCCACCGACGCCGGCGATGCGTGGGCATCCCTCAAGACCGACGAAGCCATCCTCGAAGACTTCATCGATTTCGAGTGCGAACTCTCCGTCGTCGCGGTGCGCGGGATGGACGGCTCGTTCACCAGCCTCGGCCCGATGCTCAACACCCACGTCCACCACATCCTCGACACCAGCGTCACGCCCACGATGCTCGGCGACAAGATCGAACGCCAGGCGATCGACATCGCCCGTGCCACCGTGGAAAAACTCAACGTCGTCGGCGTCCTCTGTGTCGAGTTCTTCCTCACCCGGTCGGGCAAGCTGCTCATCAACGAGCTGGCCCCCCGCCCGCACAACTCGGGCCACCTCACCATCGACGCGCACGTCAGTTGCCAGTTCGAGCAACAGGTCCGCTCCATCTGTGGCCTGCCCCTGGGCTCCACCCGACTCCACGCCCCCGCCGCGATGGCCAACCTGCTCGGCGACCTCTGGCAGCACGGCGAACCCAACTGGCACGCCCTGCTCGATCACCGCGATGTCAAGCTCCACCTCTACGGCAAGAACGACCCCCGGAAGGGAAGAAAGATGGGCCACCTGACCGTCCTGGGCACCACGCCCGAAGAGGCCCGCGCCAAGGCCCTCGCGGCGCGTGAAGCGCTCACGCTTAAGAGCTAAGAACACCTAACTGAATAACCACAGAGACACAGAGAAAACGGGGACCGAGTATTCGGACATCGAACCTCAAAGCATCACCGCAGAGATCGCAGAGAACGCTGAGAAGACATTTCGGAATAACACGGATTTAAGAGGGTCTTCTCCGCGAACTCCGCGTTCTCTGCGGCAAATAGTGAGATGTTCATTCCTGGCGTGCTCATCTCGCTGTTTTTCTCTGTGCCTCTGTTCCTCTGTGGTTCATTTTGATGGCTGCTCTAAATCCAAGTGGCACGACGACCGGCCCGCCTCACGCCAGGTGTTTGTCGAAGCGTGAGACGCTCAGTGTGATCAGCACGACGCAGCACACGCTCAACCCAAAGACCCACGGGATCAGGTCGAAGAACCCCGCGTCGCGGAGGATGATGCCGCGCAGGATTTCGAGGAAGTAGGTCACGGGGATGGAGAACGTCGCCAGCCAGATCGGCCCGGGCATCTGGGCGCGGGGGAAGACGAAACCCGACAGGAGGATACTCGGGAGCATGATGCCAAAGGCTATCTGCATCGCCGACATCTGCGTCTTGGCGATCGTCGAGATGAGCAGCCCCAGGCTCAATGCGCACACAATGAAAATGGACGCTAAACCCAGCAGCAGTGGGATGCTTCCCCGTATCGGCACCCGGAAGACGGCGGTCATGATCGTAAGCACCAAAAGCGATTCGATCATGCCAACCACCGCGTAGGGCGCGAGCTTGCCCATGAGCAGCCCAGACTTGCCCACGGGCGTGACGAAGAGCTGTTCGAGCGTGCCCATCTCCCGCTCACGCACCACGGCAAAGGCGGTCAGGAAGAGTGTGACAAGTTGTAAGATGATGCCCACCAGCCCCGGCACGAAAAAGTGCGAACTCTGAAGGTCGGGGTTGTAAAGCAAACGGGGGCGCACGTCGATAGGTAGCGCGACCTCACCACGGGCGTCCCGCGCCGGGCCGAAGCGGGCGGACTCGGCGGCGCCCCGCGCGATCCCCATCGACCGCATCAACCCGATGAGCCTCGACGCCTGCAACGCCGTGGTGGCCACCTGCGAATCGCTCCCGTCGATCTGCACCTGCACCTGCGCCTGCTCGCCGTGCAGCAACTTGTCCGAATAATCCGGCCCGATCCGCAGGCCGACCTTCGCGTCGCCCGAGAGCAAAGCCTCCTGATAAGCCCAGTCGCTGTGGACGTTGTCGACCACGTCGAACGTCCGAGTGTTCACGAAGGCGTCGACGAGCTCCCGGCTCTGGCTCCGACCGTCGAGGTTGTAGACCACCATCGGGATGTGCTCGATCTGCGTGTCGATGGCAAAGCCGAAGATGGTCAACTGCAACACCGGGATGAAGAACATGAAAAAGAGCGTCGTCGGTTGGCGACGGATGTGCATGAACTCCTTGCGGGCGATGGCGAAAAAGCCGCTGAGGCTGCGCTGGCGTTTGACGGCGGGTCTGGCGGTGGGGTTGTTTGAAGCCTCGGGTTGATCGGCATCCCCGCTTGCTTTGGCATCCCCCCCTGCCCCCCCTTCTGAAGAAGCCGGGGTGTCCGAATCGGTTGCCGTCTGCGATTCACTTGGGGTCTTACCGTTTTGTCCCTGCGCCTTGGTGAGTGTGACAAAGACATCTTCCAGTGTCGGTGTGATCGGTCGGACCTCGGCGTGATCGGGTGGCACGTCGAGCTGTTGCATCACCGCGTCTGCGCCCACGTCATCCGAGATCAGGGCGTGAATATTCTGGCCAAAGAGCGTGGCGTCGATGACCCCCGGAAGCTCGCGCAGTTTTGCAAGTTGGTGCGCGGGGTCGGGCACGTCGATCTCGTAACGTGTCGAGCCTTCGGGCGTGACCTGCGGGAGTTTCTTGAGGTCCTCCGGCAACCCGCACACGAGCAGTTTGCCGTTGGAGATGTAACCCACGTGGCTGCACCGCTCGGCTTCGTCCATGTAGTGCGTGGTGACCAGCAGCGTGACGCCCCTGCTCGAAAGATCAAAGAGCAGGTCCCAGAGTTGCCTTCGTGCCACGGGGTCGATGCCGGCGGTCGGTTCATCGAGAAAGACCAGGTCGGGTTCGTGGATGAGCGCGCACGCCAGCGCCAGCCGTTGCTTCCACCCGCCCGAGAGGTGGTCGGCCAGTTGTTCAAGCCTGTCTCCGATACCGGTCAGCTCGAGCACCGCTTGCTTGCGTTCTTCGAGTCGCTGGTTGGATAGCCCGTAGATGCGACCGTAGAAATCGAGGTTTTCTTCGACGGTCAGGTCTCCGTAAAGGCTGAACCGTTGCGACATGTACCCGATGCGGGGCTTGATCGCTTCGGACTGCGAGGCCGCGTCGTAACCGAGCACGGTCGCGCTGCCGGCGGTCGGTCCGAGCACGCCGCACAACATGCGGATCATGGTGCTCTTTCCGCTGCCGTTGGGCCCGAGCAGGCCGAAGATCGAACCGCGCTGCACCTGGAAACTCACGCCATCGACCGCGCGCAGCTCACCAAAATGGCGCGAGATATTCCTGACGTCGATGACGGGGCCTGCGTGGGTCATGGCTCATTCGACCTTGCCGTTGAGCCAGACGTCGGCGTTCATTCCCGGCCGGAGCACGTCGAGGCCCTCGTCGAGCGTGACCTTGATACGGAAGACCTGCTTGGCACGGTCCTCAGGGGTCTGGACGTTGCCGGGCGTGAACTCGGCCTGCCTTGCAATGAAGGTGATGTGGCCACTAAATGACTTGCCCGGGTAACTATCCACCGTCACGGGCAGCGTTTGGCCGACCTGAAGATTCAGCCGATCTTCGGGCACGTAGGCCCTGACCCAGAGGGATCGGGTGATGAGCAGTGCCATGACCGGGGCGTTGGGCGCGACCATGTCGCCGACCTGCAGGTCGAGCGCTTCGACCTCACCATCGACCGGCGCGGTGATCGTCAGTTCAGCGATCTGAGCATCGATAACCTTGAGCGCAGCCTCCGCGGCGTTGACCGCGGCGCGGGCGCGTTCGATATCCTCGGCACGCGAGCCGGCCAGCATCTCGGCGACGACCTGCTGCTGGGCTTCGAGCGTGGCCAGAGCCGCTTTGAGGTCCTGCTGGGCGGTGTCGCGCTCATCGGGCGTTGCGGCGCTGCGCTGGAACATCTCCTTAAGCCTGTCGTATTTGAGCTGGGCAAGACCGACCATGGCTTCGTCGTGGCGTTGCCCGGCCTGCGCAGCGGCGATTTCTTCCTTGCGGGGCCCTGCGATCAGCGCATCCAACTCGGCCTGACGCGCGGCGCGATCGGCGGCGGCCTGGGCTTTCTTCTCCAACAAGTCGAAAGGCTCGAGTTCGATCAGCCCATCACCGGTCTTGACCGTGTCGCCCTCTTGGATGTGGACGGCCGACACCCTGCCGCCGACGCGGGACGCCAACCGGACCTCGTCGGCTTCGATAAAGCCCGAGACCTTGGGCGGCTCCTGACGTGACTGGTTATAGAAAAGCCAGCCCGCCAGGGCCGAGGCCAGCACGACAATCACGATCAGACGCTTACCCATTGCGGAGATTATAGCCGACGGCCCTGTTGTCGTACGGTGTACGGACCGGTGCGTAGCCGTGTGATCAGCCCGCCGTGCCCGCTAGCCTGTGTGCCCTCACGCGGCGCGGGCTTCACCCTTGGTGGTGTTGCGTTCGGCCGGTTGCGTGGTGGGGATGAGGATGGTGAAGACGCTGCCAACGCCGTGCGTGCTCTTGACGGTGATGTCGCCGCCGAGCATCTTGGCCAATCGTTTGCTGATGTTCAGGCCCAGCCCGTTGCCGCCGTGCCGCCGCGTCATCGTGCCGTCGGCCTGGACAAAAGCGCTAAAGAGTTTGTCGATCTGTTCACGGGTCATGCCGATGCCGGTGTCGTGGACTTCGATCCGCAGTCGTTGCTGGATTTCATCGTGTGTGATGACCAGACGGACGCCGCCGTTGTCCGTGAACTTGATGGCGTTGGAGACGATGTTGGTCAGGATCTGCCTGAAACGGACGGGGTCGGTCTGGATGATCTGGGGGACCCGTCCGACGTATTCCACGCCGAACGCCAGTGACTTTTCCCCGGCCCTGACGCGTAACGCCGCGAGCGTTTGATCGATGACCTGGCGCGGGCATGTCTCCTGACAATCGATCTCCATCTGCCCCGCTTCGATCCTCGAAAGATCGAGGATGTCGTTGATGATCGAGAGCAGGTGTTCCCCGTTGCGTTGGATGGTGTCGAGGTATTCCAGCCGTGTCGGCGGGGCTTTGCTCATGTCGCCCTCGCGTTTGAGCAGTTCGGTGTAACCGAGGATCGCGGTCATGGGTGTGCGGATCTCGTGGCTCATGTTGGCCAGGAACTCGCTCTTGCTCCTGTTGGCGGCCTCGGCCTGCTCACGCGCGGCAAGCAGCTCCGCCCGGGCTTTTTTCTGTTGCGTGATATCCGTGGCGATCATCGCGGCGCCCACGACCTGACCGGTCTTGTCGTGGATCGGCGAAGCCGTCACCGAGAGATCCACCGGCCGACCGTCCTTGTGCAGCCGTTGGGTCTCGAGGTTCTCGACGACCTTGTCCTTGGAGATCGCCTCGAGGATCATCGCCTCCTCATGTCGGCGTTCATGCGGCATGAGCTTTCCGATCGTCATGCCGACCGCTTCGTCGGCGGTGTACCCGAAAAGTTCCTCCGCGCCGCGGTTCCAGGTCGTGATACGGCCGGTGGTCGTGACGCTGACCACGGCGCTGTTGGTCGAAGCGATGATCGCCCCCATCCGGGCGTTCTCCTCCTCGGCCCGCTTCTTGTGGGTGATGTCGAACCGGATCGAAACAAACTTCTCGATCCGCCCCTGCGCATTGACGAAAGGCACGATGGTGGTATCGACCCAGTAAAGACCGCCGTCTTTGGCCCGGTTGCAGACCTCGGCCCGCCAGGATCGTCCCGACTTGATGGTCTTCCACATCTGGGTGAAGAAACCCTTGGGGTGGTGGCCCGAGCTGAACATGCGGTGGTCGCGGCCGATCAATTCAGAGGGGTTGTAGCCGCTGATCTGACAGAAGCCGTCGTTGACGTCGATGATGTGACCCGTCGCATCGGTGATGGAAAGGATCGCGTGGTTGTCAAGACCCGACCGCAGAGCGGCGTTGTCGCGCATCGCGGTCTCGGCCGCCTGCTTCGCGGCAACAAGGTCACGGGTCATCGTATGGGCCAGCCGCTGCGCCCTTGCACGGCTGGTCGCCAGTGACCAGATCACGAGCCCACCGAGTGTCGAGAGAATCCCACCCCCGATCCCGACCAACAAAGGCAGGCCCTGGTTGACCGTGGTTTTGAAGGCCGCTGTGCTTTGGACTTGGATCGACCAGGTCTGGTCGGCGACACGGATCGATCGCTCGGTCATAAACAACGGTGTGTCCGAGGAAGACTGAACCGCGGTGACTGGCCTGGGTGTGACTCTCAACGCGTCACCCCGTTGCCCCGCATCCACACGACCATCCCCCGCTTCAGACAGACGCATCTCGACCATGCCGTCGAACGGGTCGGTCAAACCGGCGAAGACCCCCCGATATCGGATCGGCGCGAACAATACCCCGTCAAGGTTCGCCCGTCTTTGCTCGGGCGTAGTGGGTTTGGTCCCATTCCTGTAGACCGGCACGAAATAAAGATACCCCGGGTCATCTCGGCCCCGGCTGACAACCAGTCGATTGTCCGTAACGGTCGATTGCCCACTGTCGATGGCTTTGGTGATCGCGGACGAGACCCGGGCATCGTTGGACAGGTCCATGCCCCAATAGGTCAGGTTCTCTTCGAGCGGATCGATAAAAGTCACAACATACAACACGCTGTTGTGTCCCTGGGTGTAGACATCGAAATCGGGAGCGTCGTCGAGCCGCTGCTTTTGGATAAAAGACTCGAGCTCGGCGCGGGGGACCTTCTTGATAAACCCCATGCCCTGCGTGCCGGGGAACTCGGCGGGCAGGTCGCGCGACGTGACGTAACCGCGGAACTCCATACGCTCGACCGACTTGCTCGCGGCGTACGTGCCCCGCGCGCCCTTGAGCCCGTAGATCACCCTGTTCGCGCGGGACTGAGCCTCAAACTTGATGAGGTCGGCCATCGATTCAAAACGGTGCAAGGCGTCGGCGTGGATGCTGTGACGGGTCTGGAGAACCGCAAGCACAGCGATCACCACACCCGCGAGAACGGCAACCGATGTAGCGGCCACGACACCGCGGCTCTGTCGGGTTTCATCCACCAAAGGATCGGTAATCGCTCGACCGACCGACGCGGTCACGCGCCAGAGGATCATCGGCCCGGCGACAAGCGAGAGCATCCCCGCGTCGAGCATCGCTTCAAACGCACCCGTGGCGTCCGGCGCCAACACCGGCAGGACAAACATCACCCCCACCTCTGCCAAAGCCACGGCGGCGATGATCTCAATAAGTAGACGGACGATATTCAGCGGCTGCTTCATAACCCTCCGTGCCGCGAGCCGGTGCCTTAAAAAACTCCCAAAGACAAAGTCGTTATCGTCGATACCGCAATTCCAATTAACACACCACACCCTTGGCATAGGACACGCAGATCGGGGCCCGCCCGATAACGATCGGCAAGTCTTGAACGCGACGCGTCGGGCTACAACCACTTGTGCCGGGGGTAACGCCGCTGCAGTTCCTTCTTGAGCGTGGGGTAGAGATTGACCCAGAAGCCCGCGAGGTCTTCGGTGACCTGAACGGGCCTGAAGTTCGGGCCGAGGATTTCGAGCAACACCGGCACGCGGCCACCGGCGACGCGCGGCGTCTGAGTCAGACCGTAAAAATCCTGAATCTTGCCCCGGCCACGAGGCGGTGAGCCCGCAGCGTATTCGATCTTCATCTTGCGACCGCTGGGCAAGGGCAACTCCGTCGGCGCCATCTGGTCCACGTGCCGTTGGTCTTCCCACGACAACGCGCTACGCAGCGCATCAAGCACGGGCTTGTCCCGCAACTGGCTCGCGCGGGTGCAGCCGGTGCAGAGCTCGAGCACGATCACCGACAGGTCCGACTCGTCATACATGAGCAAAGAGCGCTCGGGGAACCACGCACCGACGCAGCGCACGCGCGCAATCCACTGGTCGCACTTCTCGTCCCATTTTTCCAGCTTGAGCAGGCCTTTGTGGACGCGGTCGGCTAAAACCTGCGCCGCGGCGTCGGGATCGGTCTGGTGCAGCAAACGCTCGCCGAGCACGAGGTCACGCCACCGGGTCTGTTCGTAAGTCTGTGCCGCCTTGCTCTCTTCGTCCCACCGGGTAACAGGTTGTATGACCACCCCGCCCGGCAGATCGTGGGTTAACCAATCCATCTCCACGGCGGCCGCCAATGAAAGGACGCTCTTCACGCCCTTGCCGACCGACACCTCTCGCATGTCCAGGGCAATCAGGTGGTCGGCGTCATGCACAGCGCTGTGGCGGTCCAGTTCGGCGCCGCGTTGCCCGCTCAGGGCGCAGGACAGATTCGAGCGGTTGCGTCGCACCGCCAGGTGATCGGGGAAACCGGCGAGCAGACACCGAGCCGTATCGCGCGGGTCGTCGCTGGTGTCGCGCCCCGGCCTGTCCAAAGCGTCGAGCAGGCGCGAGCGTGTGGCCACAACCTCACGGCAGGCGCTGCCGCTCACACCCAACGACGCACAACGCGACTCGTCAAACCGGGCGGACACCGCGGCGGCGACCTTGTGTTCAAGCGACTCGAAATCGCTTGTGCCGGTCTGTTTTCCCTCACCGCCCCGGGTTGAGTTTGTCAGCGTGATCGGTCGCTCCGACGCCAGTGCCACCCACAGCGCCGCCCGATGCGCACAGCCACGACGACGGGCTTCGAACAACACACGCCCAAGCCGTGGATGGATCGGCAGGCGCGTAAGTTCCCGACCGGTCGGCGTGAGACCGCCCATCTCGTCCACCGCGCCGATGAGTTGCAACACCTCGTGAGCCTGCTGGAGCGAACGCGGAGGGGGTGGCGTGATCCAGTCAAAAGCAGCCACGTCGGTCACACCCATCGACTTGAGCAACAAAGACGCTTCGCACATATCCAGACGCTCCACCTCCGGAGCCGTGTGCTCGGTGCGGCCCTTGTCCTCGAACTTCGTCCAGAGCCTCGTGCAGGTCCCGGGCGCGGTGCGACCGGCGCGGCCGGCGCGTTGGTCGGCGGAGGCTTTGCTGATCGGCCCGACCAGCAGCACGTTGATGCCCCGCCGAACATCGAAACGCGGCGTCCTGGCCAGCCCGCTGTCCACCACGTGACGCACACCCGGGATCGTCAGCGATGTCTCCGCGACGTTGGTCGAGACGATCACACGACGCGCCTCACCCTCTCGCATCACCGCGTCCTGTTCGCCGGGCGTCATCTGCCCGTGCAACGCATGCACCGTGATGTTGCTGAACCGGCTTCTTAACGCCGCGACCGCCCTGCGGATTTCATACACGCCCGGCATGAACACCAGCACGTCGCCCTCGGAGTGCGTGCGCAGCACGCTTCCCACCGCGTCGGTCGCAAGGTCCCACACGGGTCTGTGCGTCGATTTATCGAGATACCCCACCTCCACCGGGTAGCTCCGCCCACCCGCCTCGACCACTTCGCCGCCCAGGTAATCCGACACGGCGCGCGTGTCGAGCGTCGCGCTCATCACCACAATCTTGAGGTCGGGTCTTGCGCCTGATCGGATCCCCCGGACCAACCCTAACAACATGTCACTATTCAGGCTTCGCTCGTGGAACTCATCGAGCACCACCGCCCCGACGCCTGCCAACGTAACCCCGGCGCCGGCCCCCGATCCGTTCACCATCAGACGCAACAACAACCCCTCCGTCATAAACACAATCCGGGTCGCGTCGCTCACCACCGACTCGTGCCGTGTGCGGTAGCCCACAACGTGACCCACCGGCGTGCCCATCTCACCGGCCACACGGTGCGCCAGCACGCGCGTCGGCAGCCTGCGCGGCTGGAGCACGACGATCCGACCCTTGACCGCGCCCGATTCCAGCAAGAACCCGGGCGTCTGGGTGCTCTTGCCTGAACCCGTCGGCGCACGCAGTGTCAACCGCCCGTCGCCCGCCACCGCGGCAACGATCCGGTCACGCACACCGTGGATGGGCAAGCGGTCAACGTCCATCACCACAGCGTATCGCCCACGCCCGCCTTGCTCCATCACCCCCGGGGCGCGATACTCACCACGCTTGCCCGATACCACCCCGCTCATCCAGCGCCTGATCGACAAACGCCCCGCCGTGGTCGCGGGCCTTCTCATCGCAGCGACCTTCCTGGCTTACCTCCCCGCGCTGCGATCGGGCTTCATCTGGGACGACGACGACTACGTCACACAGAACGAAAACCTGCGTGACCGGGGCGGGCTTTACCGCACGTGGTTCGAGCCGCAGTCGCTGCCGCAGTATTACCCGCTCGTCCACACCACGTTCTGGGCCGAGTACCAGCTCTGGGGCCTGCACCCCACGGGCTACCACGTGGTCAACGTGATGATCCACGCGCTGAGTGCCGTGGCGCTCTGGCTGATCCTCAAGCGGCTGCGGCTGCCTTGGAGCGTCGCGCTGCTCTCGGCGTCTATCTTCGCGCTGCACCCAGTCCACGTCGAATCCGTCGCGTGGGTCACCGAACGCAAGAACGTGCTTTCTGGGTTGTGTTACCTGCTTGCGCTGTGGGCCTATCTTCACTACGACACGCTCGGCTCGCCCCGCGCGACCGGGCACGGGCGCTGGTGGTGGCTGGCCCTCTTGTTGTTTGTCATGGCCCTGCTGAGTAAATCCGTCACGGCTTCCTGGCCGGCGGCGGTGTTGCTGCTCGTCTACTGGCAACGCGGGCGCATCACCCGTCGTGACGTGCTTGCGGTGCTGCCCTTTTTTGTCATCGGAGCGGCGTTTGGCATCTACACCGCGCACCTGGAACAGACGCACGTCGGCGCACGGGGCGCGGAGTTTGATTTTTCAATTCTCGAGCGCTGCCTCATCGCCGGGCGCGCGGTGTGGTTCTACGCCGGCAAGATCGTCTGGCCGCACCCCTTGATTTTCATTTACACGCGGTGGGCCATCGATGCGGCGGATGCGTGGGCGTACCTCTACCCCGGCGCTGCGCTGGCACTGGTGGTGATTGTTTTGCTCTGGCATCGTCGGCGTTTGAACACGGTGAGCCCGCATCAAGCGCAAAACCGACGGGGGGTGCTCGTCGCGCTGCTTTTCTTCGGCGGGACTCTCCTGCCGGCCATCGGGTTTCTCAACGTCTACCCGTTCATCTACTCCTTCGTGGCGGACCATTTTCAATACCACGCAAGCCTCGGGCTGATTGTGCTTCTGAGCGCGGCGGTGATCGCATGCCTTGACCTTCCGGGGGTCCCCACCGTGCTGCGCAGCGGAGTGCCGGCCTGCATCGTTCTGGGATTGGCGGTGCTCACGTTTAATCAAACACACTGTTACTTCGACATCCCGACGCTGTGGCAGAGCGTGATCGCCCGCAACCCGGATGCATCAATCGCCTACAACAACCTCGGCGTCTACACGCTGAATCAAGGCGACGACGCCCGTTCGCTTGAGCTGTTCAACAAGGCGCTCGAAGCCGACCCCAAAAACTACCTCGCGGTGAACAACCTGGCGTACCTGCGCATGCGGGCAAAGGATTACGCCGGCGCGGTGGAGCTTTACCGCAAGGCCCTCAAGCTCGCGCCCCGGGCGGTGAAGACCTACACCGGGATCGGTTGGGCGTACGAGCTGGGCGGCGACCGTGAACAGGCGGCCAAGAGCTTCGAGTATTCGCTCAAGCTTCTGCCCGACCAACCGCTGGCGCACGCCCGGCTGGCCGTGGTGCTGGCCAAGCAACACGACACGCGCGGCGCGATCGACCACGCGCAACAGGCCATCAAGCTCAAGCCCAATGATCTCGAAGTCGCCTTGCTCACGGGGGACGCCTGCACGCTCGTGGGTGACGACCAGCGAGCCGCGGCCTTCTACCGGCTTGCGTGCCAGAACCACCCCGACAGTGTGGACGCCCACGCCCGCTGGGCCCGCGTGATGGCCCGGCTCGGCCATATCGACGAAGCCATCACAGCCTATCGCCAGGCCCTGGCGCTTTACCCCGGCGACGCCGACCTGCTCGTCCATTTCGCCGACGCGCTCGTGCTCGACAACAAGCCTTCCGACGCGGTGACGCAGTATGAAAAAGCCCTCGCGCTCGTATCCGACAACCTCGATGCCCACGTGGGGCTGGGCACCGCCCTGCTATCGATGGGCAAGCTCGACGACGCGATTGCGCAGATGAAACGCTGCGTCGAACTCGAACCCGACAAGCCCGAGCACCTGCTTACGCTGGCCTCGACCTACGCCCAGGCCGGCCGACTCGAAGACGCCGCTAAACAATACACCCTCGCGCTCAAGATCAACGATCAAGACGCCACCGCGCACGGCAACCTCGGCGCGATCCTCGCCATGGCCGGTCAAAGCGATAAGGCCATTGAACATTACCGCCGAGCGCTCGAACTCAACCCCGATTTCGCAGACGCCCACAACAACCTCGGCGTCCTGCTCATGGACAGCGGGCGTTACGAGGAAGCGTCTGCCCACCTGCAACGGGCTGTCGAGATCAACCCGTCGTACACCGATGCACGGATGAACCTCGGTGACGCGATGATGCACCTGTCCCGATACGCCCAGGCCGCGGAGCAGTTCACGCAGGTGCTCAAGCTCCAACCCGGTCGGGGCGAGGCGATCCTGCGACTGGCCAGGGCGTGGGTCCACAGCGGACAGGTCCGGCGAGGCGTGGACTTACTGAATGTGAGTCTTGGCCGGCAACCCAACTGGCCGGCGGCGCTCGATCTGCTCGCACGCACCCTTGCCGCCTGCCCCGATGACGCTTACCGCAACCCCGCACAGGCCCTGGCTATGGCGCAGCGTGCCTGTGAACTGACGCATAACAAAGAACCCACGACCCTCGACACCCTTGCCATCGCGCTGGCCGCCGACGGGCAATTCACGCGGGCCGTCACCACCGCACAAGAGGCCAAGGCGCTGGCCGAACAACTCAAACGCACCGACCTGGCCCACGAGATCGACGCTCGCATCGCGCTCTATCAGTCCGACAAGCCCTTCATCACTGACAAGCCTTGATACATCCAATCATTCACCGCAGAGATCGCAGAGATCGCAGAGAAGACAAGGCAAAGCCTGGTTGTTGTATTTGATCGCGCTCTGCGTTCTCTGCGTTCTCTGCGGCAATCATTCCGGAACGTATCTGCAAAATCTGTGTCATCTGCGGTTTTCCCTCGCATCGGTTCTTCTCTGTGTCCTCTGTGGTGAATACGCCCTGAATTGCCGCGATGATTCGCCGCAATTTTAGCCCTATTTCACCTGTGGAAACCGGCCACGACAGCGCGCAAACCACCCCGAAAAAAGCTATAATTTTCTTTTCCCCAAAGCTGGGCTTCACCGCTCATCCGGGGATGACCGCACACAACCCCGGAACACTCCATTTCATGGAAAACACGCCCCCCAATCCCCCGGTGCCACCCGTCCCCGAAGCCCCGCAGAACGATGGCCCGCCCGTCGTGGGTAAAGCCGTCGACCTGGCCATCGAGCGCGAGCTGTCCGATTCGTATCTCACCTACGCGATGAGCACGATCATCGACCGTGCGCTGCCCGACGTGCGTGACGGCCTCAAGCCCTCGCAGCGTCGCATCCTCGTCGCCATGAACGACCTGAACCTCTCTCCCGGTCGCAAGCACTCCAAGTGTGCCGGCATCGTGGGCGAGACGATGAAGAAGTACCACCCCCACGGCGACCAGGCGATCTACCCCACGCTCGTCAATCTCGCGCAGGACTGGAAGACGCGCTACCTGCTCATCGATAAGCAGGGCAACTTCGGCTCGATCGACCCCGACCCGCCGGCGGCCATGCGTTACACCGAGGCCCGCCTCCACGCCCACGCGATGGAGATGCTCGACGACCTCAAGCTCGACACCGTCAAGTGGCAACCCAACTTCGACGAGCAATACGACGAGCCGGCCTACCTCCCCGCGCGGTTGCCCAACCTGCTCGTCAACGGCTCGACCGGTATCGCCGTCGGCATGGCCAGTTCGATGCCGCCGCACAACCTCGGCGAAATCTGCGACGCGATCATTACCACGCTGCACAAGCCCGAGATCCACTTATCCGAACTCATGGCGATCGTGCCAGGCCCGGACTTCCCGACGGGGGGGGTGATCTGTGGCCGCTCCGGCATCGTGCACGCCTACGCCACCGGGCGTGGCCGAATCTTCGTCCGTGCCAAAATCCACCAGGAAACCAAGGGCAACCGCGACCTGCTCGTTGTTACCGAGTTGCCATATCAAGTTTCCAAGAACGATGGTGTCATCAGCAAGATCGTCGAGTGCCGAAAGAGCGACCGCCTGCCCGACATCAGCGACGTGGTGGACGAGTCGTCCAACCGCGGCGGGATGCGTCTGGTGATCGAGCTCAAGCGTGGGGCGGACCCCGTCACGGTCGAGAACCAGCTCTACCAGCTCACGCCGTTGCAATCGACCTACTCGATCATCAACATCGCGCTGGTGAAGGGTCAGCCGCGCACGTTGAGCCTGAAGGAACTCATTGAGCTCTACATCGAGCACCGCATCGACGTGATCCGCAGGCGGACCGCCCACCGTTTGAAGCAGGCACAGCAGGAGGCCCACCGGATCGAGGGGTTGATCTACGCGGTATGCGATATCGACGAGGTCATCAGGCTCATCCGCTCGTCACGGACGCGCGAGGAGGCCATCGAGAAACTCATCGCGAGGGGCTTCCGCATCCCGCCGGATCACCCTTACGCGCCGCAGATCCCCCAGCGTTTCCTGAACCAGACTTCCGGGGGCGATGCGAAACTCACGCGCGTGCAGGCCGAGTCGATCGGTCGGCTGCAACTGATCCAGCTCGTTGGATTGGCCATCGAGACCCTCGTGGCGGACTACGCCAAGCTGCTGTCGCAGATCGAGGAGTACGAGTCGATCCTGGCCAGCGACGAGCGCGTCAAGCAGATCATCGAAGACGAGACCACGCACCTCAAGCAGCGTTTTGCGGACAAGCGCAGGACGCGGTTCGACGAACGCGAGGTCGAGGCGTTTGACCTGGGGGCGCTGACGCCCGAGCAGCAGGTGATCGTCACCATCACCCACGCGGGCTACGTAAAACGCCAGCCCGTCGACGAGTACCGCACGCAGGGTCGCGGGGGTGTGGGCGTCATCGGCGCGAGCCTTAAGGACGAGGACTTTACCCAACAACTGTTTGTCTCCTCCACGCACGACGACCTTCTGTGTTTCACCAACACCGGGCGCGTGTTCAAGATCAAGGTCTACGAAATCCCCGAGGCCCCACGCACGAGCCGGGGACGGGCGATTGTGAATCTCATCGACCTGCGCGAGGGCGAGCGCGTCTGCGAGTTCATGCCCATCACGGACTTTGAAAAGAGCGAGAACTTCCTCGTGTTCGCCACCGCCAAGGGCATCGTCAAACGCACCGCGCTCAAGGACTACCGCAACGTCAACAAGTCCGGCATCATCGCGCTGAACCTGCGTGAGGACGACTCGCTCATCGGCGTCACCTGGACCACCGGCGAAGACCACATCCTCCTGGGCACGAAGTCCGGCATGGCCATCCGTTTCCACGAAGACGACGCCCGTGCCATGGGACGCAACGCCACCGGCGTCAAGGGCATCGACCTGGCTGATGACGATGAGGTCGTCGGGCTGGTGCGGTGTCTCAAGGACGACAAGCTCGACCTGCTCACCGTCACGTCCGGCGGCTTTGGCAAACGCACGCCGCTGGATGAATATCTCGTGCATTCCGAGGACGGCTCGGTCCGCGCCCAGAGCCGGGGCGGCAAAGGTCGGCGGGACATGAACACCACCGACAAGAACGGTGACGTCGTGGGCCTGCTGGCGGTGACGCCCGACGACGACCTGATGCTTATCTCGACCGGGGGCATGATCGTCCGCATCGACGCGGGAGACGTGCGCCAGACCGGCCGCGGCACGCAGGGCGTGATCGTCATCAACCTCAAGGACGATGACACGCTGGCCGGCGTCGCCCGCATCGCGGAAGAGGACGAAGAGGCGTGATGCGAAGACATGGGCACCGAAGTACCCATGCCCAAGGCAGGATCAAACTCAGGGCTTGGGCACTTCAGTGCCCATGGGCCTCGGGCTTTGGACCTTGTTTTGGGCTTTGCATGTAACGCTTGTAAGGCACGCCTTCGAGAAACGCCTTGAGATCCAGCGCGCGTTTAACACCGGCGTCGAGCTCGACACGGACGTGTGTGTGGGGGTAGGTGCGCCAATCCTTCACGATGCCGTGCCGAACGCTCTGGCGTAACGTGTAAACGTATGCCCGTCGGCACTGGGTTTCGTCTCGGATGCAACCGTCGAAGTAATCACCCCGGACCTTCTGCGCCCAGAAAGGCTTGAGGCGCTGGGGCAGCGTGTCGTTAATTAGCTTGGCGGTCGAGCCGTGGATGTGGCGCATCATCGGGCCGAGTGATTCGCCAAGTCGGAGGTAGCCCAGGGTGTGGTAGTGGTTATCGAGCAGTGACGTGACCCACGGGACAAACCCGTGCTGTGCGGTGTAGTGCTCGAAGCGTTCCCAGAAGATCGCCTTGGCCCGCTCGGAGGCCAGGGCGTGTACCGCGTCGTGGCACTTGACGGAGATGAAGTAGACCTGGTTGTCCCGGTACCAGTGCTCGAAGCGGTGTCGGCCTTGATAGGTCACGTTGGGGGTATTCGAGACGATACGGGTCCGGGGCATGGGGGGAGTTTACCGTGAGCCGGGATTGAGGGGAACATCTTATGGGGGGGACATGGGTTAGGGGGACATGGGCACTTAAGTGCCCAAGCCCGGGAGCCGAGGTTGAGGCTTGGGCACTTCAGTGCCCATGGGCCTCGCATTGACCCGTAAAATTATCATTGGCTTGCGCCCATATCGAAGGTATCCTATGGGTTCCGTGTCAGTATCCGATCCCGGCTTGGGTTTACTGGAATCACCGATGCACATTAAACGCTCCGAAGGCCTTTCGATCATGAAAACCACCGCGACCCTCTGTGCCGGCCTGTTGGCGTTGGTCTTGATGGCCCCACCCGCTCGGGCGGTCATCAACAACGGCAGCAACGGCGTGAACACCACCGCGCCGACGGGCGGACTTTCCAACAGCGGTTGGTCATACGAGGGTCAGTGGCGTGTCGGGGGCGGCACGGTCGTCGGTTCAAACTATGTCCTCACCGCCAAGCACCTCGCCGGCTCGGTCGGCAAGACCTTCACCTACGACGGCAACCCCTACACGGTCACGCAAATCTACGACCAGCCCGGCACGGACCTGCGCATCCTCCAGACGCAACAAACCTTTTCCAGTTGGGCACCCCTCTACGCCCAAACCAATGAAGCGGGCAAAGATTTTGTCGTCTTCGGCTACGGCGTGACACGCGGCGCGGCGGCCAACAACCCCATGAACCCGGCACAACAGGACGGCTGGTTGTGGAACGACACTCCCACAGCAGGCAACAAAACATGGGGCACAGGCTCGATCGATCAAGCCACCACGCTGACCATCGGCTCCAACAACAACGCGCCTGTGCTGAAGATCAACTTCACCGCGCCGACCGCCAACGGCCCCAACGCCACGCCGGCCGAGGGGGATTCCTCCGCGCTGGCGGACCGCGATTCGGGCGGCGGTTTGTTCATCAACGACGGCGGCACGTGGAAACTTGCCGGCGTCATCTGGGCCACCTCTGGACCGTTCTACGCCTCGGCTTCGGATGCAATCAACAACGTGAACCCTATCGACGCGGCGCTCTATGATGGCAGTGGTTACTACGAACGCGGCTTCGACACCAACACCAATACCTACGTCGCCTTACCCGCCGACCCGACCGCGGGCTACGTCTCGCGCATCTCGTCGAACCGGGCGTGGATCGACGGCATCCTCAACCAACCGATCCCCAGCCCGGCCACGCTGTGGGTTGTGCTCGTCGGCCTGCCGATGCTCGTCCTCCCGCGGCGGCACGGGCGGTAGAGTCGGCCTGGCAGGTCGGCTGGGAGTTGATAAGACAACCTATTCCGAAGATCATCTCGGGCCATGAACACCCGAGAACGATTCCAAGCGGTGATGCAGTTCAAGCCGTTCGACCGCCTGCCGGTGTTGGAGTGGGCGGGCTGGTGGGACAAGACGGTCGAACGGTGGCACACAGAAGGGTTGCCCGCACAACTCACGGACCGTTACGACATTTGCAGACACTTCGGGCTTGATGTCTACAAGCAGCACTGGTTCAGGGCGGACGGCCCCGGTTGTCCACGACCTCGCAGTCACGGCTCGGGCATCATCGAGAACGAATCCGATTACGAACGCATCCTGCCCTCGCTCTACCCTGCCGATGCGGTCAACGCGCAGCGCTGGGTGCAACTCAAGCACGAGCAGGCCGACGGCGGGGTTGCGCTCTGGTTCACGCTGGACGGCTTCTTCTGGTTCGCACGCAAGCTCCTGGGCATCGAGAGGCATCTCTACGCTTTCTACGATCAACCCCAACTCATGCACCGCATCAATGGCGACCTGGCGCGGTGGCATGTGAATGTCATCGAGTCGATCTGCTCGATCTGCACGCCCGACTTCATGACCTTTGCCGAGGACATGAGCTACAACAACGGCCCGATGCTCTCCGAAGATTTATTCGATGAGTTCATGAAGCCCTACTACGACATGGTGATCCCCACGCTCCGCAGGTACGGGATCAAGTCGATCATCGATTCGGACGGCGACATCACCACCGCGGCGCACTGGTTCGGTCGCGCGGGGCTGGACGGCATCCTGCCCCTGGAGCGACAGGCCGGCGTGGACATCGCCGTGTTGCGCGGTCAACACCCGAGGATGTTGTACATCGGCCACTTCGACAAGATGACCATGGACAAGGGCGAAGCCGCGATGCGTGCGGAATTCGAGCGGCTGCTCCCCACAGCGGCGCGCGGGGGGTTCCTCGTCAGTTGCGACCACCAGACCCCGCCGGGCGTGTCGTACGACAATTATCGTCTGTACCTGCGGCTCTTCCGGGAATACGCCGAGGTTGCGGGCAAGCTGTCACAAAAAGCGTTGGCCTGACCGGCGAGTCTGCCGACGGATTCATGGAGGGGTTGCGGTGGGGTTTACCCGTTGAGCGCCGCCAAGGCCAGCGGTTCCCAGCCCGCGCTGTCCCGGCGCTTGATCTCGTAGAGCAGCCTGCCGAAGGAGATGGGGTCGAGCTTGTGGTCGGCCAGGATTGCCTTGAACTGCTCTTCCGTGACGCCCCTGCCGACGGTCGAGCCGGGGACGGCCAGGGCGCTATCGTTGACCTTGCCGTTGCCCTCGACGATGGCGATCTGGATGCCGGTGGTTGCGGTTGGCCAATTCTGTCCCTCGCGCAGGCCCTTGGTGGAAAAGCCGTGCACCTCGATGACCGTTTCGTCGGCTTTACGCTGGGCTTTGATGAGTTTGAGACGTTGCTCGAAACGCCACTCGACGGCTTCCTTGTTGGCGTAGCGCGTCTCGGCGATCGGGGGCACTTCGTCGGCGCGGTAGCGTGAGTCGTGACGCGAACGCCTGACGGTTTCCCGGCCCGTATGCGCCTGCAGACGGACGAGGTCCATGTCGTCTTCGTAATCCTTGTAGGCCTTCGATGCGTCGATCAGCTTGATGTCTTTGAGGATCATCGTCTGGTCGTCGAGCACCTTGGCAACCTTGGCGCTCTGGAGGTAACCGTAATCCCCCGGGTTGAAAGACGGCAGCGCGCGGGTCGCGGCGTCGATCTCTTCCTGGGGTTTGGTCAGTGTGACCGATTGGTCTTTGCCGTTGGCGTCGGGGTAGGTGTGGACGTACGTGTCCGACTTCTTGTATTCGTCCTGTGTCTGGCCCGAGCTGTTCAGGGTGCCGCGTTTATAGTTCGGGAAGCAGGTATAGGCCCCGTCGTGCTCGACGAAGTACGCCGCGATGGAACGCCAGTGCATGTTGTAAAGACGCAGCGCGTTTTCCTGGCTCACCTCGTCGTCGGCGTAAGCCCGGGCGGACCAGCCCACGGTGAACAAACACAATACGGTCACAACCCATAAACCGGGAGTCCGTAGGGAGGGACGATTGCGGTTGGTATGCGTGTTCATGAGATTCGCTCCTGGGAATCCAACGCCCGAGAAGTGGTTTTGTTGCTGGAGAGGCCCTGGTGGCTTGTTGAGCATGGGTGAGGGAATTATGCCTTATCGTCGTTCACGGTGCGAAGGCGTGTTGAAGCTTTTGGGGTACTCAACACGGGATCGACCGATAACACGGCTGCCCCTCATGTTTTACCTGACCGATACAGGCGGGTTATCCCCCCGCGTCGGATTTCCGATAGTTGTCGTGGTCAGAAACCCATAGGAGACACTGCGCCATGGAGGCGCTACGCCACAACCCGGACGCCGATCGGCTGGAGCGCATTGCGGCGCAATGCACGCAAGGCGACCTGGCCGGTGCCGAGCTGGCCCTGAGTGAATGGGTCCGCTCCGATCACTGCCCCGCAACGGCGGTGGTGATGCTCGCCGCCCTGTTGGCACGACGTGGGAAACACGACCACGCGCTGGCGACGCTCCGTCAGGCCCAGCGCCTGGGTGTGGCGGACGATCGACTGGTCATGGTCATTCACATGATCGTGCTCATGCAGCTCGACCTGACCCAGAGCGCAAGGAAAATCGCCCTGCGTCTGCACGACGAACACGGGCAGGACGACCTGGTGGCCCAGTGGCTCAACCTTGTGGACATCGTCGAAGCGGGCAACCTGCCGACGGTCACCACGGCACAGGCCGAGCAACTGGCTTGTGAACTGACGATCAGCCCCGGCGTGATCCCGACGCTTGTCACGGCGCAGAGCGTTGACGCGGACCCGTGGGCAATCGCCCTGTTACGCAAAGCCCTGTCGACCGTGGTCAAAAACCTGCGCGACGCGGATCACCACGAAATGATCTGCAGGGCACAGGCGCAACTGGCCCTCCTGGCAAACGACACGGACGATGCGCGACGCTGGGCGCACCGTGGCCTGCGACACAACCCTTACAACGCGCAACTGGCGCTTGTGCTTGCGAAGATCGAAGACGACGCCATGATCGGCCCCAACGCCTCGGACGTGCTGGACCGGGTTGCCGAACGATACCCCGGCTACCCCGATGTCCGTGCCGCCCTGATCCGCAGGCAGTTCCACGAGGGCCGGACGGATGAAGCGGGGCACAACCTGACGCTCTGGCTCGAAGCGCAACCCGATCACCCGATGGCGCTCAAGCTGCAAAGGGAGATCGCCGCATGAAACTCGACCGCGGCACCAAGGCGCGTTCCACGCTGGACCTGGCAAAACTCGCACTGGGCGCGGGGCTTGTCGAGCGGTCGTCTGTGTATGTCCGCGAATCGCTGCGACTGGAACCCGACGGTGGAGATGCCCGCATCACCGAGGCCCGTGCCGCGCTGCGACAGGGCCAACCGGACAAGGCCCTGCTTGCGCTCGACGCCCACGACCATTACCACCCCGACCTGCGTGACGCCCCCCATGTCGCCTTGCTGCGTATCGAGGCGCTGGCGCGCTCGGGCCGATCACCTTTGGCAAGGGAAATTGCCGATCGACTCTGTCGCATGTGCCCGGACGATGTCCGCCCCCACCGCATGGCCGCCGCCCTGGCCCTGGAGACACAGGATGAAGATGTCGCGGCGCGGGAGCTGTCGCACGTGGTTCGCCTGTGCCCTTCCGACGGCGCAGCCAGACGTGCCCTTGCGCACCTTGTGGCGCTTGAAGACCCGCAACGCGCAATCGACCTGTTGATGAGCGACCCGGTGGACCGGCACGGAGCCTCACAGCGATTGGCGGTTGCCCGTCTGTTGCGCGCGGTTGGCCGTGAGCGTGACGCGGTGGAGATGATGCGATTGCTGCTCAACGAGCACCCGGAGGAGGCGGACCTCTGGCACGAGATGGGGCTTTTGTATTCAGACCTCGGCGCGATGGACCGGGCGGACAAGTGCCTGCGTCGCGCGGTAACGCTGGGCTGCAGAAGGCAATCCCGGGCTGCACTGGCAACGCTGCTCATGCGTGTGGGCCGATTCGCCGAGGCCGGCTGGGAGTGGTGGACGCTCTACCATTCACATCACGATGACATCGAATCGGCCATGGGCCTGTGCGTCTGCGCGATGGCACTGGGCCGACCGTCGGTGGTCAAAAGAATCACTCAAAAAATCGCTGCGCATTCGAGCCGGAGCGAACGGCGGCAGTGGGCGCTGGGCATGTCTCAAAACGCGGTGATCGGCAGGGCCTTGCAACAGGCTCAACTCGGCGCGCCGCAACACCAGGCCCGGACCTCTTCACCGTTGCGGGCGCTGCTGGCCAGGTCGGCTCAGAGCCTCTCGAAACAAGCACAAACCCACCCCGACCGCGCGGATACCTTTTACCACCTTGCCATCTGTCAGCGTGAACTGGGCAAACAGGACGCGGCCCGCTCGTCAGTGGCGCAGGCCCTGTCGATCAACCCACGCTACGTCGCGGCGGGCGCCCTGGCTGCCACGCTGGGGGATGCTCAACCACATCTTGCCGCGTGACGCATTCCGCTTGCTGGCCGCGGTTCACCGGGTCCCGTGGCCTACCCGGTTAAATGACATATCATGCCGCGATGCTCGAAACGGGTGTCGCTCTGGATTGGGAATTCACGCCGCTCGAAGCGCTTCGCCGATGGCCAAGCGACCGCGGCGTGGTGATGCTCCACTCCGGTCGGCCCGATCCCCGTTGGGCACGCTGGTCGTTACTGGCCGAGCCTTGCGCGTGGTGGCACTACATCGAAGACCCCGCGCTCCCACACGGGGGCAGGGGTGTGTGGCTGCCCGCAACGCAACAACCCCGCCGGCCCGTGCCTTGCCCTGTGACATTCACTCACCGGCCGTTTGCCGACCTGCGTGCGCTCCTGGATGCAAACGATGGCGTGTGGATCGGGTACCTGGGATACGACCTGGGGCGATGGATCGAGAAGCTGCCGACGACGGCTTTGCGTGACCGTGACTGGCCGACCGCGGCGCTGGCGTGGTGCGGGGGATATCTGCTCCACGATGCGCTGACGGCGCGGTGGCGCGCCTGTGGCACGTGGGCGGAGCGTGACCGCAAAACCGTCCCCAAGTTGGACGCGCAAACGCACGACCGCCCCGCCTTCACCGCCTCGTCCCTGCGCAGCAACATGGATCGGCGTGACTACCTCCAGCGAGTCTTGCGCATCAAGGACTACATCGCGGCGGGTGACGTGTTCCAGGTCAACTTTGCCCAGCGGCTCACCGCCGACTTTCACGCCGACGCGCCCCGCCCCGGGCGATCGCTCTATCAACAACTCGCTACACACTCCCCCGCGTGGTACGGCGCTTACCTCGAACTCGACGGCCACCGTGCGCTGGCCTCCACGTCGCCCGAGCTTTTCCTCGAAATGGATGCGCAGCGCAAAATCACCACACGACCCATCAAGGGCACACGTCCCGCGTCCGACCCGGTGAGCGAGCTGCTCCACAGTGAAAAGGACACGGCTGAACTGAACATGATCGTCGACCTGCTCCGCAACGACCTCGGCCGGGTGTGTGACTACGGCTCGGTGCGCGTCGAGCAGCCACGCACCATCGAGACGCACCCGACCGTCCACCACGGCGTGGCCACCGTGACCGGACGCCTGCACAGCCAGATGGATGTCGTGGACCTGCTCAAAGCCACGATGCCCGGCGGGTCGATCACCGGCGCGCCCAAGGTGCGTGCGATGCAGGTCATCGACGGACTCGAACCCGTCCGGCGCGGGCCTTACTGCGGCGCGGTCGGTGTGCTCACGAAAAACACCGCCACGCTCAACGTCGCCATCCGCACGATGCTGCTCGACACCCACGCCCAGCGGGTCGACTTCTCCGTCGGCGGCGGGATCGTGGCCGACTCACAGCCCCAAGCCGAGTACGACGAAACACGCCACAAGGCCGCCGCCATGCTCAATGCCCTTGGGCTGCGGTGGACGCTCGATTAACCCGTGAGACTGACCTATGCCACATTCAACATCCGACCGTGCCGCTCAATCCCACACTTCGCCACCTTGGCCGATGCTCAAAAGTTACGACGGCGACCACCTCACGCGCATCGCCATGCCCATCGGCGGCATCGGCACGGGAACCGTCAGCCTCGGCGGGCGCGGCGACCTGCGCGACTGGGAAGTGATGAACCGCCCCGCTAAAGGCTTCACCCCCGCCATGACACGCAACCGTCCCAGCGGCGTCGAGTGCATCGGACCGTTCTTTGCGCTGTGGTGTCGGGATGCAAAGGGCGCGACGCACTCGCGCTGCCTCGAAGGCCCCCTGCCCTGGGAAGATTACGAGGGCCCCACGGGTTCCAGAGCCCTCAACCACGGCCTGCCCCGATTTGCCTCCGCACGCTTCGACGCGGCCTACCCGCTTGCGTCTATTCAATTGTCTGATGATGAGCTGCCCCTGCAAGTTCGGCTCGAAGCTTTCAACCCGCTCGTGCCCGGCGATGAAGAGGCCAGCGGCCTGCCCGTCGCGGTGATGCGCTACGTCCTGCACAACCCCGGCAGCCAAACCGTCAAAGCCTCCGTCTGCGGGTGTGTGCCCAACTTCATCGGCACAGGGCCCAACGACCTGGGCAAGGAATTCGAGATCGAACACAAACACGGTGAGGGCACCGGCAACATCAATCAGACGCGCGACGGTGAAAACATCACCGGACTGTTCATGCAGAACACTTCGCTTGATCCCCATCACCCGTACAGGGGCACGATGGCGCTGTCGACTTTCAACAGCCAGACCGTCAGCAAACGCACGCAATGGAACACCCGTCCGTGGGCCGGCGGTTCGCTCGAATTCTGGACGCAGTTTTCACAGGATGGCGTGATCGCCGACCAGGACGGCCCCGGCCAGAATCAACACCCGATGGCCGGCCTCGCGGTGAGCCTCGAACTGCCACCCGGCCAAAGCAGATCGGTGACGTTCTTCATCTCGTGGCACTTCCCCAACCGCCTCACATGGTGGCGCAGGAAAGACGGCCAGTACCCCGTGATCGGCAACCATTACACGGCACGTTTCCCTGACGCCTGGGCCGCCGCCGAGCACACCTCAAAGAACCTTCCAAGCCTCGAAAAGCGGACCGTCGCGTTCGTGCGATCCGTCGTCGAGAGCGACGTGCCCGATGTCGTCCGTGAGGCGGCCCTGTTCAATGTCTCGACGCTCCGGACGCAGACCTGCTTCCGCACGCCCGATGGGTATTTTTATTCATGGGAGGGTTGCGGCGACACCACCGGCTGCTGCCACGGGTCGTGTACGCACGTCTGGAATTACGAGAGCACGCTGGCGTTGCTCTTTGGCAACTTGAGCAGGGGCACACGCGAGATTGAGTTCCATCACGCCACGGATGAGCTGGGCCTGATGGCCTTCCGTGTCGACCTGCCCCTGGCTGCGGGGCGACAGTTCTCCGCCGCCGCCGCCGACGGTCAGATGGGCTGCCTCGTCCGTCTCTACCTCGATTGGCAACTCTCGGGCGATGACGCTTTCCTCAACAAACTCTGGCCCAGCGCGAAGAAAGCGCTCGAGTTCTGCTGGCTCCCCGGCGGGTGGGATGCGGACAAGGACGGTGTCATGGAGGGATGCCAGCACAACACGATGGACGTGGAATACTTCGGCCCCAACCCGCAGATGACCGGCTGGTACCTCGCGGCCCTGCGAGCCTGTGAAGAGATGGCGCGTCACCTCGGCGATACCGCTTTTGCCGACACGTGCCACGACCTCTTCACACGCGGCAGCCGATGGATGGACGAACACCTATTCAATGGTGAGTATTACGAACACCACGTGCGCCCGCCGTCCGAGGGGGTCTCGATCCTCAAGGGCCTTAACGTCGGCATGGGTGCCAAGAACAACGCCGACCCCGACTTCCAGCTTGCCAACGGCTGCCTCGTCGACCAGCTCGTCGGGCAGATGTACGCCGACCTGGCCGGCCTGGGCGCGATCCACGACCGTGACAAGGTTCGTGCCACACTGGCCAGTATCCTTCGTCACAACCGTCGTTCCAACTTCCGCGGGCACTTCAACAACATGCGCAGCTACGTGCTCGGCGACGAGACCGCCCTGCTCATGGCCAGCTACCCGCGCGGCCATCGGCCACGCTTCCCCATGCCTTACTACAACGAGGTCATGACCGGCTTTGAATATGTCGTGGCCATCGGCCTGATCCAACAGGGCAAGCTCGAAGAGGGCCTGCGGGTTGTAAGCGACATCAGCTCGCGCTACGACGGCCGAAAACGCAGCCCGTTTGACGAAGCGGAGTGCGGCCACCACTACATCCGAGCCATGGCCGCGTGGGGCTGCCTGCTCGCGTGGACGGGCTTTCATTACTCCGCTGTGGCGGGCGTGATGCGTTTCCGGTTAGCCGACGTGGACTCAAACACGAAGTGGTTCTGGTCCACGGGCCAAACATTCGGCTCGGTGACACAACAACGCTACGCGGAACACGTGGACGTGGTCCTCGAGATCATCGAGGGTTCGCTCAACATCCAGCGAATGGATTTGACCGGCAATGAAGCGGTCTTCAGCGGGACACCGGGAGCGACCGATCGCAACCTCGGCCCCGGGTCGCACCGATTGCGGATCGTCACGAAGCCCTGAGCACCCCCCGTACCCGAACGCCACGCAACCCGGACGCTGACTACGCTGTGTACAACATGGCCCTCGCCGCTGCCGCCGCGGGACCAGATATCAGGGGCTGATAAAAAAAATGTAATACGCCCGGAGGGGCTCGAACCCCCAACCTGCTGATCCGAAGTCAGCCGCTCTATCCAATTGAGCTACGGGCGCGACGCTTGACATCGTACACGGCGCGGTGTCCGCGTCAAAGCGGACCCTGATTGTCCGCGAATATCCCAAGCCCGCACGGGAGACGCACGCGATTATCGCACCGAAGCGCCTCACGGTTGTTACACGGCTCAAATCCCCCACGCCTGTCAACGCCCGATCAGCCCGCGCGGCTGTCACGCCCCCCCAATACCCCGCACACCACACAATCCGCACACCGTGCTTAAGTGGAATCACCATCACGACGATACGACCCTTGACCGCCCCGTCACTTGACAGGGCCGCAGGGAAAAGAACCGTGACGCAAGCCACCTTACAACCTGTTGCACTCCCGGCGCTCACGCCCGACAGGGACGCGTCTGCTCCGGGCAGGACACCGCACACGGGAGCCTTTTACCACGCGGGCAAGCGGGTGATGGACTTCGTCGTGTCGCTGCTGCTGCTGGTGATGCTGCTGCCGGTGCTGGCGATCTGCGTGTTGTGGATCAAGTCCGTGGACAACGGGCCTGCGTTCTACTCGCAATGGCGCGTCGGTCACAACGGCTGGCTCTTCCGCATCTACAAGCTCCGCACCATGCGCAGCGACGCGGAGCGCGACGGCAGGGCCCGCTTCAGTTCCCAGAACGACCCGCGCATCCTCCCCGGATGTGCGTGGATGCGCAAGAGCCACGTCGATGAACTGCCCCAGCTCTGGAACATCCTGACGGGTGACATGAGCCTGGTGGGACCCAGGCCCGAGCGGCCGGAGATCATGGACGACCTGCGAACGAAGCTGCCGGGCATCGACAGACGGCTGGCCGGCTTGCCGGGGCTGACGGGTCTGGCCCAACTGCGCAACGGATACACCAACGACCTGGCGGGCATGCGACGCAAGCTCGCTTTTGACTTGCGCTACCTGCGCACGCGCAGCCTGCTGGGGGAGCTGCGCCTGATCCTGGGCACCGTGCCCCGGCTGTGGGACCGCTCAGCACTGTAATCGCAAGACCGACCGACGGAGAGACGACATGAAACGCCAACCCAACACACCCCGTAACCTGGCCCTGATCCTGGGCGCCGCGGTCGTGCTCTGCGGATCGTTCGGGTGCAAGACCTACACCGACTACAGCGCGTTCATCAAGGAACCACGACCCCTCGTCACCAGCACCGAGTACCGCCTCAGCCCGCCCGACGTCGTGCTTATCAGCTCCAAGCGCGTCCGTGAGCTCAACGGCCACTCCGAGACCATCCGTCCCGACGGCATGCTCACGCTCCCGCTCCTGGGCAGCGTCTTTGTCGCAGGCAGAACGTGTGAAGAGGTCAGCGCCCAACTCCAGCAGGCCGCCCGTGAGTATTACGAAGACGCCGACGTGAGCGTGCGCGTGGTCGGGTTCAACTCCAAGAAAATCTTCGTGTTCGGCGAGGTCAGCACGGCGGGCCCCTTCCCCTACAACGGTGCCAACACGATCCTCGAAACACTCGCCCGTGCGCAGCCCACCCGGTTGGCGGACCCCTCCCGCATCCAGGTCCTCCGCCCCAACAGCAAGGGCGAACTGATCAAACGCATGACGATCAGCCTCGACAAGATGGTCAAGCAGGGCGACACCGAACTCAACGCTGTGCTCGAGGAGGGCGACATCATCTACGTCCCCGCCAACCCGCTCGCCGCGGTCGGCCTGGCGTTCCAGCAGTTGCTCCTGCCCATCCAGCCCGCCGCCTCGACCGTGGCCGGCCCGACCGACATCTATTCGAGCTTCAGGGCCCAGCCCTACGGCTCGGCGGAAACACAGCGATAAGTGTGGCACAGATTGTCAGCCGTTCAGGAAAGACCCCGCGAGAGAAAGCCAGACATGGACCGACACACCAAAGACAAACAGTTCACCGCCTTCGACGCGTGGGACGCCCTCAAAAGGTTCCGCTGGCGGTTCATCGGCCCGGCGTTCATGGCGGCCTGTGTCATCCTCGTCGTGGCCATGTTCCTGCCCCGCAAGTACCGCGGCGACGCGGTCTTCGAGCGACGGACCGACATGGTGCTGACCGAGATCATGAACCGCGGTGTCTCGGGCAACTACCAGGACCCCCGTGTGACGCTCGTCGAAGAGTTGGCCGGCCGACCGGCGATCGACCAGGCCATCGAAGACCTCAAACCCCTCTTCGAGCAGAACTACAGCTTCTTCGATAAACAGGCGATCGGCGACGAACTCTCCAAAAAGGTCCTGGTCAAGCGGGACATCGCTTCCGACAGCGTCGACCGCATCCGCGTGAGCTTCATCGCGCAGAACCCGCAGGTCGCCCGGCAGGTCGTCAACACGCTCGTCACGAACTACATCACACGCACACGTAAGCAACTCGACGACCGCCTGCACCAGACTGAGAAATTCTTCTCCGACGAGGTCGAACGCAACCGCGTTCTCATCGAAGACCTCGAGAACAAACAGGTCGCCTTCGAGATCGAACACGCCCAACTGCTCCCCGACAGCCCCAACGGCCTGCCCAACGAGATCGTGAGCCTGCAGGACCAGATCGCCGACGCCACCCGCAGGCGTGACGCGGCCGGGATGCGCATCGGGACATTGCAGGAAGCCCTGGCCAACACGCCCAGGACCGTGCCCGTGGTCACACGCGCCCGCAACCCCGTCCTCGCTCAACTCGAAGCCCAGCGACGCGACGCCGCCAAGACGCTCTCGCTCTACGTCGACCAGTACAAGATGACCGAGAAGCACCCCGACGTGGCGGCGCTGCGTCAGACCGTCGCGTCCCTCGATGAACAGATCAAGAACACCGACGAAGAGGTCGTCAGCCAGACGAGCGACCAGACCAACCCCAAGTACGCCGACCTCGAGATGCAGATCACCACGGCGACGGCGGACCTGCGCACGGTCGAGCGCGAGTTGCAAGGCCTGACGGCCCGCAAGGCCGAGCTGGCCAAATCATCCGACGAGCTTTTCCCCATCCGCGCCGACTACCGCAAGATCTCCCGCGATGTCGAGAAGGTCCAGCGCCAACTGGCCTTCTGGGAAGACAACCTCCGCCGGGTCCGCATGGCGCAGACCGCTGAGCTTGGCAACCGCGGCGTCCAACTCGAGTTCATCAAGCCCTGCGACGCCCTGCGTCTGCCGATCTCGCCCAACGTGATCCAACTGCTCATGCTCGCGGTCGCGGCGGCGTTCGTGGCCGGCGTGCTTGGCGTCTTCTTTGCCCAGCGGGCCGACCAGACCTTCTCCGAGGGCGAGAAACTGGCCGAGTCCTTCGACCTGCCGCTGCTCGGTTCGGTGAGCGAGATCATCAACTCGCAACAGCGCCGCGTCCGCAGGCTGCACAATTATGTCCTGTTCCCCGGCAGCGCCGCGGTCATGGCGGCGGTCGTCGTGGCGATGGCCAGCGTGCTCTACCTCAACCTCGAAAAGCCCGCGGTCTTCGCGCAGATCAAGAACAAGTCCGCCACGATGATCGGTGTGAACAAGCAAGACCCAGCCGCGCCCGCATCCGTGACAGCAAGCCCGACCCCGGCCCCCACAGGCGACAAGCCCCAGGAGTGAGTGTCGATGTATCAGCAGTTCTACAACCTGGCGGCCATGCCCTTTGAGAACACGCCCGACCCGCGGTTCTTCTACGCCTCCGAGCAGCACCGTGAGGCCCTGGCCGCCATCGAATACACCATCCGCCTGCGCAAGGGCTTCGTGCTCGTGACGGGCGACATCGGCTCGGGCAAGACGACCGTCGGCCGAACCATGTGCGAACGCCTGAGCGACCGCGCCCAGATCGTTTCGGTGCTGCATGGCCACCGTGACAGCGACGGCGTCGTCCGCCAACTGCTCCGCGCCCTGAACATCCGATCACGCCGCGGCGACGACCACGGCCGGATGCTCGAACGTGTGCAGCAATACCTCCTGGCACAACTCAACGACGGCAGGCCTGTCGTGCTCTTTGTCGATGAAGCGCAGACCCTCAGCGATGAGGCTCTGGAGGAGCTTCGCCTGTTAAGCAACTTTGACACCTCGACCGCCAAGCCCGTGCAGGTCGTGCTCATCGGCCAGCCCGAATTGCGCCAGCGCATCCGCAACCCCAAGCTCAACGCGCTGCGACAGCGCATCGTGATGGCCAAGCAGTTGCGTGCCATGAGCGCCTCGGAGACGCCGGCCTACATCCACCACCGTCTGGCCGCCGCCAGCGTGGACCCCAAGCACGTGCAGGTCTCGTTCAGCGAACAGGCCACGCGGGAGGTGCACAATTTCACCCGGGGGATCCCGAGACTGATCAACGTCGCGTGTGACAACTGCCTCTTGCTGGGCATGGTCCGTGAGACTCGAGAGGTGACGCCGGCGATGGTTCGCCGTGTCGTCGAGGACATGATCCCAAGCTTCAACGACCCGACGCCGATCGAGGAAGATCGGCCGCCGTTGAGCCTAGCGGGGAACTTCTAATGGGTTACATCTTTGACGCTCTGAACAAGGCCGGCGACGATCCTTCGCCCAACAAGGGCAGGGACAACGCCCCCACGCTGCCCCCCGGCGGCCTGCGGCTCAACGGCGACGACGACGCGACACCCGCGGTCGAGTCCGCTGCGCCTACGACCCACGCCAGCGCCCAGCCCGACCCCGCGCTGAACCTCAGCCAACTCGTTGACGCCGCGCAGCAACAAGCCCCCACTCAAACACCCGACACGACGCAAACCCACACCACCGAAAACCAAACCGTTTCGATCAGTCAGGTCAATGAGGTTGTCGAACACAGCGCACCCGTTGCAGCCGGCGTGAGCAAATCATCGGCCGGCAGCGACGCGGTCGAGCGCACGGTAGACGAGCGTCTGGTCGGCCTGACCGACCCGGCGAGCGTGATGGCGGAAGAATACCGCTCCATCCGCACGGGCATCCTCGCCCGCAACCGTCAGCGGCGCCACCTGATCCACACCATCACCAGCGCCACGCCGCGCGAGGGCAAGACGATCACGAGCCTCAACCTGGGGCTGATCTTCTCCGAACTGCACAACCGGCGTACGATCGTGATCGAGGCGGACCTGCGTCTGCCGCAGTTTGCCAAGCTGCTGGACCTGGGCGAGACACCCGGGGTGGTCAACGTGATCCAGGACGGCGTGGACCTGGCCGACGCGATCATCAGTGTGGGCGACAACAACCTGCACATCCTGCCCGCCGGCGAGTCCGTGGCCGACAAGGCGGTCTCGATCCTGACCTCCGGCACGATGGCGTCGATCCTCCGCACACTCAAGCAGACCTACGACCACGTCATCATCGACACGCCGCCAGTGGTGGAACTTGCCGACGCGGGCATCCTCGGCGCGATGAGCGATGAGGTGCTGCTCGTGGCTCGCATGAACCAGACCCCCCGGCCCCTCGTCGAGCAGGCGATCCGCACGCTGGCGAGCTACGACGCGCCCGCGGCCGGTCTGATTGCCACCGACCAGAAACGCTCTTCGCACCAATACTACCGCTACGGCTACGGGTATCGATACCGCTACGGTTACACCTACTCAAGGAGTCACGCACGTAAAGCGGCGTGAACACAACGATGGACATCACCGCACGTTGGACGGTCGAACGCAAGCCCAGACCCAAGATCACACAGGGCCCGAAAGAGACACAGGACACAACGGGGCGGAGGGTGAAAGAGGGATCGACGGCAACGGGGCGGAGGGATTGAGAGAGCGGACACCGCAAGCATGACCCGACACACGCAAGACAAGCCCTGCCTGCTGATGCTCAGCCACTGCCTGCCCGACGCGATGGGCCAGGCCGAGCGCGCACGGGCGTGGCAACTGCTTCGTGTGGCGGGTCTGTCGCACCGGGTCCTGCTGGCATCGGTCACGGACGGGCCGATCCACATGCAACAGTGGCGCAGCGCCAAAGAACTGGCCCATGCGCTGGTGATCCAGCCGCGGTCATGGACGACCGATGCGCTGGGGCGATTGACGAGCCTCACCGAGCCCTCGTGGGCCGGCCGCCTCATGGGGCTGACGGCGGTCAATCGACTGGCACGCTCGTGGGCAGGCGGGCACGAGATCGACGCGATTGTCTGCACGCACCCGTCGATGTGGGGCGTGGCCAGGAGCCTCGAAGCGCCGGTTCGTATCTGTGACCTCTGGACCCCGCGCAGTGCGCTGCACCGCCGGGCCGAGCGCGAGTCCACACGCCCGGTCCGTTCGTGGCATCGGCACAGGGCAGAGGCGCACCTGCGCTGGGAACTCGAGGTCGCCTCCGAGTGCGACACGCTCACCGTCGGTTGTGCCGAGTATGGCCACCGCTACCTCACCTCGCGGTGCAAAACGCTCGTGCTGCCCGAGGCGGTGGACCTGTCGTGCTACCACGAAGAACTGCTCGGACATCGACCGGAAGAATCTCGCGTGAATGTTGTGGTTCACGCCGATTGCCGACACGAGCACGGACGCAGCGCGACAGCTCGGTTTGCCCGGACACTCTGGCCCCGCATTGCCAAGGCGGTCCCCAACGCGGCGCTGCGGATCGTGGGTCAGACCTTCGAGGCGGTGCGTGCGTACCGTGACGCGGCGCTGGTGGTGTCGCCTCACGCCGAGCCGGGGTTGGCAAGATTCCCGATGTTGCAGGCGATGGCCATGCGTCGGCCGGTCGTGGCACACAGCGAATCCACGCAAGACATGGGCGTGCGTCACGGCGAGCACGCGCTGCTGGCCAAAGACGACCGTGACTGGGCCGACGCCTGCATCGAGGCGCTGCGGTCACGCGCTCTTCGCCTGTCGATCTCCCATCACGCCAGGGCGTTTGTCGAGCAGCTCTGCCCCATGCAACTGCGATCCAACACGCTCGCCACGGCACTGGCGGGACCGACGACGATCTCGCTTGGCCCGCTCGCACGGGCGGCGTGAGGGCCCGCAATACTCTTGATGAATCTGTTCATACCGGGGATTCCTACCGCGTGTCAGGTTGTGTTCAATCGTGTGCCACTGGCGGCTTGTCCACCTGTGCTTTGAACGTTCGTCTTTTTCACTGGCGGGCGAGCCGCCAGTGGCACCCCCCGTGATTCACACACGGTTGGCGTGGCTCGCCGACCGATCTATGATTTTTCGTATGAAACCCCCTCTCATCCAGTCGCCCAGGACGCGCGGCGTCGTGCTCACCGTCATCATGGCTGTGCTCTTTGCGCTCTCGCTCGGGGTGACGGTGTTGCTCACCCGCTCCGTCCGCGTTGGGGGCCTGAGCGTGGACCTGCCGCGCGAGTGGCAGACCGTCTCCGCCGGCCCGGTCCACGGCAGCGACCTCGTCGAAAACTCCACCGTCCTGCGCTCTTCCGACGGACGGTCCAAGATGTGGATCGATGAACTCTACCCCGTCGCGCCCACATCACCGGCCGCGCTATTCAAGCCGATGATGGCGGAGAAACTCGGCGACGAACCCCAACACGCGGTCATGCGCATCAACACCACGCCGCTGCGCGTGGGGCAGCTCGTCGGTCAACAGTTGGCCTACGTCTCGGTCAAGGGCAACGACGCCTCGACCTCGCACACGTGGGTGATGGCGCTGCTCACGCTCGATGGTTGCCGATACTGGGCGATCACCGTGATGGGCGGAAACCCGACCGACGACGGCGGCCAGACCGCGGCCATGGCGGAGCATCTGCTTGCCAACCTCGGACAGGGCCTGGCCATCGACCGCTATGAAGACGCCACAACCGATCAAAGCCTGAGCGTCGGTCTGGCCCATGCGCTGCCCGGTGACGCACGCCTCGTCAAAGACGAAAGCGATCCGAAGGGCACGCTCCGAGTGATCCGAACGGACGGCCCGCCCACGGTCTGCGCGATGCGAATCCGCAGGGAAGCATGTGTTGGACTCGATGACACGAAAGACCCCCTCTCCGCAAGGACCCTGCTGTCGTCGCTCTACATCAACCTCTTCAACCACGCGCCCCCGGATGACGCGATTGTGCGCGCATCCTTTGGTTCGCACACCCTCTGGCGGATGAGTTACCCCATCCCGAACCAGCCGTGGTCGAGGCAGCTCTGGTACCTCGGCGACGACGGGGCTGAAGACGGCGTGCTGATCGATTTTTGTTTCGATGCCCAGGACGCCCAAGCGAGCCTCGAATGGGGCCAGCGCATACTCGACCGCGTCACGCCGCCCTCGCTGGGCAACAAGCTCAGCCCCACCCTGATCGAGGTCGGCCAGAAGATCGCCGACGCCCAACGCAGTTCACTGCTGCAACCCTTAGCCGACACGATCTATTCGTGGATCGAATCGAACAACCAGCCCGTGGGTTGGGTCAGGGAACTCAGCGCCGCGGTCGGCAACGACGGCCATACCTCGGGCACGCCTGCCGTCGAGGGGCGCACCGGGGTCCACCTGCTCAGCCGGGACGGTCTACAACACACGCTCGACACGCAATGGCGCGTCTCGACTTCGAGCGACCCGTTTGCGATGGAGTTCAACCACTTCATCCAATCACCCGCCGGGATGGTGCGCGAGCCGACCCGTCGGATGGTGCTGCACGAGGGGACGATACAGATGTCGCGTGAAACCCAGGTCCGCGATGAATCGGGCCAGACCGTCCGACAATACCCTCTCGAATGGTCGATGCCCGAGCCGGCGGCGCTGCTTCTGCCCGGTAACGAAGATCGTTGGCCGATTGAGCCGATAAAAGACGCAACGGGGCCGATCGACGCGCTGGCGTGGGTGTTCATCGGCAACGCACCGCCCATGCCCAGCCGGATCGAAGCCCAACGGGCCGACGACAACAACACGAAATCAACCTACCGCGTTGCGATCAGGCCGCTTTTGACTTTCGAATACGACGTTCGGTTGCTCGACGACAACGGTCACGCCCAGCTCCGCGGTGAGTGGGACAGGCTCAACGGCAGGAAATTTCTCATCCACCCCGCCACGTCGCGGCAGATCGTTGCGATGATGCCCTGGAGCGCCGACGAAATCCAACACGACCCACAGACACAGGGGAACACCGATGACGAACCCTCGCCATAATCCTGAAAAGACGTTCGTGAAACCCACCACGCGCCGCGTGCTGACGAAGCCGAGGGCGTGGCTGGGGGTGTTGAGCGTGGCCACGCTGTTGACCGTCTGTGCAACCCCGTCTTTCGCAGCCGACGACGCCGGCGACAAACTCTCCAACGAACGCTGGCACGAGCGGGGCTACGGCCTGTCGCTGCGACCGCCGCTTGGCGCGACACTCCAGGAACTCACCGCCGACGACGCGGTGCTCCGCATGGCCAGCCCCGAGGGCTATGGCGTCAAGGTCTTCATCAAGAAAAGCAAGACCGACCTGACGATGCCCGTCATCAAGCGGACCGCCATAGACCAGCTCCGCACGGTCTACCCCGACGCGGTCATCCTCTCGCAGGACGACAACGCCCTGGCCGGTCGCAAAGGCTCGACGATCTACTTCGGCGTCGTCGACAACAAGGACCACAAGTGGGTCGTCGGGCAGGCCCTCGTCCTCGTCGACCCGCGCACCGTCGTCATGCTCCAGCTCGACACGTCCAAAGAACTCTTCGACAAGGTCAAGCCGACCTACGAAGCGATCCTGGCCAGCGTCGAACTCGAACCACCGCAGAAACTCGACGAACGCAACGGCAAGCTCATCGAAGCGGGACAGGCCTGGCTCAAGTCCATGCCCGACAGCCGAATCTTCAGAGCCGACAAAAAGGAGCGGTGGTACCGCATCGTCCTCAACAACAAGGACGTGGGCTACATGAAGCAGCAATCGACCGAACAGGAAGTGATGGGCAAGAAGGGTATCCGTGTGGACGTGCAGGCGCGCATCCAGATCGGCGACAACGCCTACGACTCGCTGAGCAATTTCTTCGTCTCGCTCGACCGCACAAGCGAGGTCTGGTCCGTCAAGACCACCACCCGAGCCGTCGAAAACCGCAAGCCCGTTAACGACAAGTCCGCGCCGCCCAACATGTCGTGGGTGGAGACCGGTGTGCGTGACGGCAAGAGCGTGAGCGTCGTGCGCCAGACGCCCAGCGGCCGGGACGAGGCCAAGTGGGACATCCCGGACAAGGGCTACGTCTCCGCGGCCGAGGTCTACCTCATCGCGCCGCTCCTGGCCGATGCCCCACCGGGTGAACTTGGGTATTACGCCTATTTCCCCGCCACCGGCAAGATCTCGCTGCGTACGGAAAAGATCGAACGCGGCGGCGCGGCGCCGGTCGTCGTCACCAGTGAGCCGGCCCCCGACCAGGGTGAACAAGTCTCGTGGTACAAGGCCGACGGCGAACTGATTAAACGCATCCTCCCCGAGGGCCGAACCATCGAACCGGCCACGCCCGGCGAACTCAAGGCGCGGTGGGGGTTGCGGGATTGATCGCGTCTAGAAGTTGTTGGATGCGCTGCTCGATGCGATGATGATCCACTTCGGGCAGTTTCACAAGCGGGTCGAGGTCGTGATTCTTGTCGACCTCCAGCGCGGTTCGATACTGCACCAGCGCAGCATCGGTTTCTCCCAATGCCCAAAGCAGATCACCGTGGCGCAGCCGGGTCTGGACATCGTAGGGTTGCAGGGCACACAGCCGTTGCCAGACTTTATCCGCCGCCCCCAGAGTCGCCGCTTGGCCGGTCGTGTGTGCGTGGAACTCCAGCAGATTCGCCTTGGCTGTGAGTAGCTTTGGATTGTCCGGCAGCGATGCCAATCCACCGTCAATGGTCGCTAATGCATCCTCCACAGGACCGGCTGGTTTGTGTGTTAGACGCGATACATCCCGCTCACTTGCCCCCTCCATCGACAGCCGGGCGATATCCGCATAAACCGATGCGTCGCGCGGCTGGGCCTCGATGGCGTGTTTGAGTTCATCGATCGCAAGGGGCACCGCGCCTGTGCGAGCATATCCAGCGGCATTGGCGAGCAGGCGCTGCTGCTCCGACACGGGCACCGCGATCAACACAGCAAAGGCCACGCCACCAAGCACAGCCATCGCCGCGGGGAGATTGTCTGATGCTCGCCGGCGGGTAACGGGGCTTGGTGTGCCCGAAGCGGCGCAAGCCAGCAGCATCCACGCGACCGCGTTGGAGCCGAGGTGGAAGAACGTCATCTCGATCTGGCTGTGAACCACCAGCACCACTACGGCTCCCACCAGACCGACCCGTATGCCCCGCACACCGACCACGCCGGCCGTCAACCACACCGCGATGACAACGAGATAGATCGCTGTAGACAAGAGGCCAAGAAGCAGCGTTTCCGGGAGGAACTGCGACCGCTGGACCAGGAATTGGAAGCCGAAGACCCCCATCGCCACGAGCAAGGCATAGCCGATGTCGCCGGGTGCGAGGTCGAGCTTCCCGGGTGGTGAAGATTCGTGAACACCAAGGTGACGCCAGGCCGTCATGTACCAGCAAAGCGCAAGCACGCCCCACCCCGCGCCCCCGACGCCGAGCATCGTGAGCCAATCGATGAACATGTTGTGAGTACTCGTCACATCTTCGGGGCAGAGCTCCGGTTTGTACCGTGGGAACGCCTGATGAAAACCGTCCGGTCCACGGCCGAGCAGACCTTGCCCAGAGCCTGTGTCAGCGGTCATCGAGGCGGCGGCCTGCCAATAGTATCCTCTGAAAAGTAAGCTCCGTTCACCGTCGGCGGTCGGCGGCGGACCCAACGCGCCACGCACCAGCACCGCGCCCAAGGCCAGGACCACCCCAGCGGCCAAAGAAAGCCTGACCGAGGGCGTCCAACGCTTGTCACGCAACGCCATCATGGCGAGGGCCGTGACCACCCCGGCCAGCACTACCGCCACCGTTGCGCCTTTGGATCGGCTCAACAACACAACCACGAGTCCTGCCACCCCCGGAAGCAGGAGCCACACCCCACGCGAGGTGTGCTTGCGGATCATCCAGACCCCGACGCCCAGCGACAGCATCGCCAGCGCCCCCGCCACGCAGCCGAGCACGTTCGACAACCCGAACGCCCCCGTCGCGTCGCTCTGCGTGAGCCTGCGGACGTACATGAGGTATTGCGGCGAGTCTTTCACCCAACCGCGTGAGGCAAGGAACCTGGCCTCATCCTGATAAAACATCCTGACGGTCTGACCGTGCTCGACGAGGACGTACCACACCGCTTGGGCGCACATGACGACGACGATCCCCGCCAGCGCACCCGTGACCAGCTTCCGTGGGCGTTCCCATTCGCACAGGTGCAGCACCGCCAGCGCCGCGATCACGGAAGCGATCCAGTTCCCACATAACAGGATGTTAGTCGCCTCGCCCGTCAAGGCGTGGTAGCCGGCAAAGAGCACCCCGACCCACGCCAGGGCCACACTCCCCCACCGCACAAGCCCACCCTTGCGGACGTGCAACACCATCGCCACGCCGGCAAGAATCAAGATCGCCACGTGCAGCCACGCCATCGCGGTCGGGCCGAGGCTCGTGACGGGCATCCCCTCGGGATTCAGCCTGGGGTCCACATCCCACCAGAGTTGCGGGGAGATCGGCACCACCGCCTGGACCAGCGTGAGGACGAGCAGCCAAGCGGTGACGAGCATCATCGCCATGCGGATAGTTTAACGGTGACGGGTGACGGGTGACGGGTGACGGGTGGAATCGTATACGTATGTTGGCCATGCCTTGTGCAATGCGTGGAGCAGGTATAGGTGTATTTACTCAACACCCGCCGACGCGGTGTCCAACCACCATGCCAGCTCACCCAGCCGAGGCTGCACGCCTGTGATCGGCAGCGTCACAGGGTCGGGAGGATGCTCCGAAAGGTGTTCCGACACGCGACCGAGTGTCGCCCGCTTTTTGGCACCCACCGCAAGGACGCCAACCGCCCGCGCGGCGTTGAGCAGTGGGAACGTCATGGTCATCCGGTCCGGCGGCGTGACGTGCGGGCCACGGTTGAAGGTGATGAATCGATCAACAACACGGTTGGCGTCCGACCGTGGGAACAGGCTCGCGGTGTGGGCGTCGTCTCCCATCCCAAGCAACACGAAATCCAACCGGGGCAATCCATCACCGCCGCACTCCACCCGGCTGCGCAGTTCTTGTTCATAACGCTCATCACCCCCGCCCTCGAGCACCGGCATCGGGTGGCACGAACCCGGAAGGATCGGGACGTGCTCTAACAGCGACTCTCTAATCATTGAATAGTTATGCCGGGGGTCGTCCGGGGGCACGCAGCGCTCGTCCACGACCCACACATGCGTAGCCTCCCACGGGATACCCCGGAAGCGTGGATCGATGACCAGCAACCTGTAAAACGGCTCGGGCGTCGAACCCCCCGAGAGCGCCACGTGGAACACCCCCCGGTCTGCCACCGCGCGTCTGGCTGCGCCCATGAACGAATGCCCCAGCGCGTCGAAGAGGTCTTCGGGTGTGTCCCTGATTATCACTGTTCCGGGCAGAAGGAGTGTCATAGCACACGACTCTATCCGATCGGATGGAATGCGGGAACTTATCAGATGATTGACCCAACAACCCGCGTCCGGGCCTGTTAAACTCTCGCCCATGCTCGCGCAGGTACACAGCTTCGTCCTCCAAGGCATCGATCCCCTGGCGTGCGAGGTCGAGGTCGACGTGGCAGACCGTGGCCTGGCCAAAACAACCATCGTCGGCCTCCCCGACGCAGCCGTCAAAGAGTCCATCGAGCGTGTGCGGTCCGCCATCGTCAATTCGGGCTACCCGTTCCCGATGTCGCGGCTGCTCATCAACCTGGCCCCGGCCGACATCCGAAAAGAGGGGCCGAGCTTCGACCTGCCCATCGCGGTGGGTCTTTTGCTCGCCGGCCAGGTCATCCGGTCGCAGAGGCACAAACGGCTGCTCTTTGCAGGCGAACTGGCGCTCGACGGTCGGCTGCGCCCGATCCACGGCGCGATCAACCTGGCCATCCTCGCGCGCAAGTTGGAACTCGACGGCATCATCGTCCCGACCGAAAACGCCAGTGAAGCCGCGGCGGTCAACGCGGTGAGCGTCTATCCCGCTGACACGCTGGCCTCCGTGGTCGGGTTCCTCAACGAACAATACGAGATCGAACCCTACCCCGATATCGACGCCGAGGCGCTGCTCGAATCGCAACCCCCGGGGGTGGACTTCGGCGACGTGAAGGGACAGGAGGCGGCCAAGCGGGCGATGGTGATCGCGGCGGCCGGCGCGCACAACATCCTGATGATCGGACCGGCGGGCACGGGCAAGACACTCATGTCCCGTGCGCTGGCGGGTATCCTCCCGCCCCTCTCGCGTGACGAGGCTCTCGAGGTCACACGCATCTACTCGAGTGTCGGCCAAGTCCCCAAGGGACAGGCCCTCATGACGCAGCGCCCCGTGCGCACGCCCCACCACACCGCCTCGAGCGTCGCGGTCATCGGCGGCGGTACGATCCCCAAACCCGGCGAGGTCAGCCTCGCGCACCACGGCGTGCTCTTTCTCGACGAGATGCCCGAGTTTCCACGCCCGGTGCTCGAAACCCTGCGTCAACCGCTCGAAGACGGCTGCGTCACCATCGCCCGCTCGCACAGCGCGATCCGTTTCCCCGCACGCTTCATGCTCGTGGCCGCCATGAACCCCACACCCAAAGGCGACAAACCCACCGACGAAGTCAGCCAGCGCGAGATGGAACGCTACCTCTCGCGCATCTCCGGGCCGCTCATCGACCGCATCGACATCCACGTCGAAGTGCCGCCCGTGCCTTACAACCTGTTAGCCGGCCTGTCGAGGGGCACCGATACCGCCACGATGCGCAAGACCGTCCACGACGCACGCAACGTCCAGTGGCAACGCAACGGCTCAACCACCAAGCCCAACAGCACGCTCTCGGGACGGGTGCTCGACAAACTCGCCCCGATGGCCGAGGGCTGTGCGGAGCTGATGAAACAGGCCGTCTCGGAGCTGGGCCTGAGCGCCCGCGCATACGACAAGGTCCGACGGGTCGCCCGCACCATCGCCGACATCGAGGGTCAGGAGGTGCTTCAGGTACACCACGTGGCCGAGGCGATCGGGTATCGGCTGCTCGACCGGGTGACGTGAGGCAGAGGAATGTCTGATGTCTGATGTCTGATGTTTGATGTCTGATGTTTGAGCGAACCCTTGATGATTGATGATTTATGATTGATGATCTACGAGTGGAACTGGCGTGCCCGGCCAAGGTGAATCTGGCTTTGTCGTTTGGTGGGCCCAACGGGGAGGGGATGCACCCGATTGCGAGTTGGATGGTGGCGGTGGATTTTTCGGATCAATTGACCGTTGATCGGCTCGACGGCGGTGAGTCGAGGTTTGATCTTGCATTCGCACACGACGCACCGGCCCCCCCGCGCGGCGGCGTGGACTGGCCACTGGAAAAAGACCTGGCGTATCGCGCGCACGGCCTGATGCAGTCGCATACACGCGGGCAATTGCCCATCGCGGTGACGCTGCGCAAGCGTATCCCCACCGGCGCGGGATTAGGGGGCGGTTCGAGCGACGCGGCCGGGGTCATGGTGGCAACTAACAAGTTGTTTGATCTCGGATTGGACACAGCCACACTGGTCCGGATCGGTCGCACGTTGGGGAGCGATGTCTCCTTCGCGGTCGCGGCGCTGATGGGCAAACCCTCCGCCATCGTGACCGGCACGGGGGAAGTGTTGGAACCCTGTGCCAACACAGCCGATGTCCATCTCGTACTGATCTTCCCCGGCCCCGACGCCGCCTGCCCGACCCGCGCGGTCTTCCAAACCTTCGACCGCATCACGCCCGACATCGCAAACAAGACCGCCGATGAAACCGGGGTGCGAACACTTGCACAACATCCGCCCCTGCCGCCCGAAGGCCCCTTCAACGACCTGACCGACGCGGCCTGTACCGTTCAACCCGTGCTGCGCGAGATCAAAATCAAAATCGAAAACGCGCTGCACCAACCCGTCCACATCACGGGTTCGGGCTCGACACTCTACACGGTCGCACACGATGACAATCACGCAAAAGACCTGGCCGACCACGTCCGCAGGCAGACCGGCTTGCACGCGGTACAAACACGTACGCTGCCTGTCTCGTCATAAAACATCGGGCACATCATCTGCGGATTCCGCGTCATCTGCGGATAACGCCCCCTTGACTTTCAATCGGGTAACGTGAACCCCCGATCACGGACCGGTCTGGCCTTTTCACGCAACGACCCCCGGAAGTTGTCGAGGAAGACCCGTTCCCATTCGGGGTCACCAAACGGGCCGACCTTGACGGTGACGGCAACATCGCGTTGTGTGTCGGGGCCGGCCCCAAGTTCCACCGTGACCTGGGCATCGCGTGAATTGGGCAGCACCGCCGCGGCCCGAAGCGTCTGGCCATCTTGCCTGATGTGCAGCAATCCCCAGTGGCACCACTCGACCGTGCGCTCGATGTCCCCTTTTAATCGTGATGCCTGCGCCAGGAACCGTGCGGTGCTGCCTTGATCGGTGACGCTCGCCGGCCCGGGGATGGCGTGCGACTCGATCCCCACGCACCCCCGGAAGAGGGGCAAAGCGAGTAAAATCAGCGGCAGACAGGTACGTGACAGACGGGTCGGCATCGTTCGACAAGTTTACCGGCCAAACGGCCCCGTTGGAGAAACCGTATTGGAACTGACCATCCTCCTGCCCCACGGCGACGAACGGTTAGCCACCGTCGGCACGGCCGAGCGCAACCTCAAGGTGATCCGCGAGAGCCTGGGCGTGTCGATCACCGCGCGCGACGGGTCGCTGCGCATCTCCGGCGAGAGTCACGCGGTCGGTCGCGCAGCCCGTGTGGTCGAAAAACTGCAGTCCGCTGCCAAACGAAACCGACCGCTCACCCACCAGGCCCTGCTCGATGAGATCGCCACCGCCCACGCACACGTTGAACACGACTCGGTGAGTGAACCCCACGCCCACAGCCACGAAAGCCCGCACGAATCCCACGACCCGGGCATCGAGGCCTACCTGCGCGGCAGGCGTGTCCGCCCGATGACCGACGGCCAGTCGCGTTACGTCCACGCCATCCAGCAACACGACCTGACCCTCTGCACAGGACCGGCGGGCACGGGCAAGACCTACCTCGCCGTCGCCGTCGCGGCGTCGATGCTCAAGCGCGGGCAGGCGCGCAAGCTCGTGCTCGTGCGGCCGGCGGTGGAAGCCGGTGAAAAGCTCGGCTTTCTCCCTGGGGACATGCAGCAGAAGGTCAACCCCTACCTCCGTCCCCTGCTCGACGCGCTGCACGACATGATGGACTTCGAGCAGATCCAAAGACTCATGGCCGTGGACGTGATCGAGGTCATCCCCCTGGCGTTCATGCGCGGCCGCACGCTCAACGAAGCGGTCATCATCCTCGACGAAGCGCAGAACACCACGAAGATGCAGATGCTCATGTTCCTCACACGCCTGGGCCACGGCAGCAAGATGGTCGTCACCGGTGACACGACACAGATCGACCTCGAAGACCCGCGCGAGTCGGGCCTGATCGACGCGGCCCGCCGACTGAGAAAACTCTCGGGGGTCGGCATGGTCACGCTCGACGGAACGGATATCGTCCGTCACAGCCTCGTGCAGAAGATCGTCGAGACCTACGCCAAACAGGGCTCGGCCCACGTCAACCCACACGAGTGAAGCCTGATCGATACACGAACCCGACACCGACCGCCCGAGACCCGCACAGCATCCCCACACAAAATTCACCGCGGCGACCGGCACCGGGCCCGGGTCAAACATGTCAGGTGGGTAGAAGGGAAAGGATTCAGGTCACCGCACAATCGGGCCGTGCATGCGGTCCGCCGCAACCGCCGTGCGCGTTTGCAGGACAAGCCAAGTGACCCCGACGGGATTCGAACTTTCCCCAAATACACGGGATAAACAGCCTATCTCACCCGGCTGTACGCAGATTCGCGCGCAGTTGGACGCCGAACTCGCCCAAATTGTCGCGGCGTGGCCGACACTGGACGCGACCACCCGGGCGAGGATGATGGCATTGGTGAACACTTCTTCACAGGGGGCCAACCCATGACAGACGACAACAAACGCCCACAGCAGCAGGGGGACCGCGACACAGACGGACGCCTCATGCCCGGCCATAGCGTCGGCGTTACGACACGGTTCAAGCCCGGGGAGAGCGGCAACCCGGGCGGGACGGCCGTCGGTGGCCAGAAGCCCGGACGCTGGATTTTGGTTCACGGTGACATGACCACCGACGAATTGCAGCGGGTGCTCGACGATCCCCGTGCGTCAATGTCCGCCAAGGCATGCGCCCACTTGTGGCTCGACACAGCCGACCCCGATCCCAACGTGCGACGCAATGCGTGGCGGGTGTTGATTGAACGTGCCGAGGGTAAGGCCTGTCAACCGTTGGAGGTGGTTAGCCCACAAGACCCAAAGACCGGCCCGGCCAAAATGGACCTGGACCTCTTGACGGTGGAGGAGCTTCGGCAGTTGGAGAAAATACACGCCGCGCACGACGAGCGATTGGCCCATCAACAGGCCGAAGCAGACGCGACAAAGCCCAATGAGCAGTAACCGATTGACGGGGAGGGGGGGAGGGGGGGGTGTTGCGCGCGACCTTCGGATTTACCCCCCACCCCCCAATAATGGACGGGGGGGTATTGTCGTCATATAGTGGCAAGCTTAAATTCGTCGAGGATTGATCTCACGAAGAATGGGAAGGGGTCAGGGGCATCGAGCGGTATTGATATGATATAAATGCGCCGGCATTTCGAGGCGGGCCCTGATTTATGACCGACTGGGGGTGACGTACCCGTGACAATGTCAATTCGGGTAAGCCACGATGAATTGAGGTAATACGTCCCCGACGATCTACAAGCGGTTTAAACCGGTTCAGGTCGATTGTTGGGGATTTACAGGAGTGTGATCATGGATTCTACCACGATCGCGTGTCGAAACGGTCACAAGCTCAGAGTGCCTAGAAATCGAGGCACGTTACGTGTTACGTGCCCGAAGTGCCGAGAGTCATTCGACTGGTCGCCTGACTCCAGCACTCATCCGGTTCATGTTGATGTTTATCGAGTCGATGCAGACGCTGTTACAGAATCCAGGCCGATCCAAGAGCCGCCTAAATCAAAGAGCCATCAGTACGTACCGATTGTGGGTTTGATCGTGATGTGTGTTGTGATCCTCATCGCTATCGTTCAATCTCTGGTCTACGAACACAGCACAACAGAACAGCCCTCCACTCGTGCCACACCCCCGCCACCCGCACCCATTTTCAACGAGCCCGCCCTCCCGTTACCAACAAATGGCTCCAGTAAATACTGGTACGCAGGCATAGCTGAACCCGAACTAACCGTGATAACGAATGAAAAAGAGGGACATCACTTTGTCAAGATCGAAAAATGGCAAACAAGAGCTCCTATAGCTACGCTCTTCATTCATTCGGGCATGACGGCGACTGTTCACATTCCACCCGGTACGTATCGACTTAAGTACGCCTGTGGTAACACATGGTACGGTGAACAATTCTTGTTTGGACCATCAACAGTATGTTCGGTGGCAGACGAAGCACTTAATTTTAAAGTGGAAAAAAGCGATTATCAAGTCATCTACACAGCACAAACTATTGAGCTAATTATGCAGGTCGGCGGCAACTTTAAGAGGCGGATTCAAATCCGAAGCGCAACACCGGGCAAGCGGTTGAGGACCTCGGCGGGGGTGCGGTATTTGAGGCACTTGCGGGGGCGATTGTTGAGCATCTTCTCGACACGTGCAAGTCGAGCGGGTGTGATCGATCTAAAGT
>WGMF01000044.1 GCA_016125215.1 Phycisphaera sp. | reverse complement strand
ATCCCGACTCAACTTCCACCGAACCAACCGATACACTGTCCATGGCAGCTCTCCTGTCTGGTTAAGGTTGCGATTCCCAACAACACCTTCCAGCATGAGAGCTGCTTCTTCAAATGTGCGAAATATTCAGGACGTTATCGCCGAGTTCGCCGCGTCGCTTGCTGGCCCTCCGCTGCGGCTCGGGGCTGCGCCCCTCGCCTACGCTACGGCCCAGCAAGCGACAGAACCCCAGACACCGACTCTCATACCCACTGGTACATGAATTGGGGGCAGGTCAGATTACTATAATCGCCTGCGCCCGCACCAGGGCAAGGGCAATCGACCGCTCGCTATGAACAACGAACCAATCTCCATCCGAGCGACCGAATCGCCGCCGCCGACCCATGAAGTCGGCACCGTCCACCGGCATGCAATGTTGGGCGGGTTGTTATACCATTACGAGAGAAAAGCCGCATGAAACAAGGGTAATACGGGCAGTGCCCAACATTTTGGACCGGGGCCGGTGGGGGGCGGGTTTCCGGGATACCCACTTGTGGACCACATCACCTATTTATGAGCCAAAACTGACGATCTTACCCACCACCATCAATAATCATCCTGACACCTTTTCATTGCCACCTTTTCATTGCCGGCTTTCATAGTTTCTTATCTTCTCCGTTCCTGACACCATATTTTCCCAATTCAGAAACCCAGTCATCTTTTGTTTTATCTCCGTTTATGATCGGCGGATTCAATTCCGAAGCGCAACACCGGGTAAACAACAGGAGGCATCACGGGTCGTTCGGTAGATTGAGGTTGTTCGACGACTTCAATCCCGACCGGAGCCCGCGATGCCTCGCAACCATCTTACCGCAGACGAGCGTTACGTCATCACCCACATGCACCGGGCCGACTTCGCTGACGCCGTGATCGCGCAACGGATCGGCCGACACCGCGCGACAATCGGGCGGGAGCTGGCCCGCAACCGCAACGACTATGGCGGCTACCACTACGAATCGGCCCAACGCCTGGCTGTGCAACGACGCACGCAAGCCAACCAACGCTACAAACTCGCCCCCGGAAGTGTCCCCGGGAGTTCACCCGGAACCCCCGGTAAGGCCCACGCACTGGGCCGGTATGTCCGGGACAAGCTGCGTGAGCGTTGGTCGCCTCAGCAGATCGTCGAACGTTTGAAGCTCGACTACCCACGCGACCCGGCGATGTGGGTCACGCACGAGACGATCTACCGCTGGGTCTACCGACGCCATCAACTCGGCGAGCGTTGGTACGAGCAACTGCGTCGCCGCAGGCCGCGTCGCAGGCCGCGGATCGTGGGCCAACGCCCAACTTCCGGGGGACGCGGGCAGATCCCCGGCCGCGTCGGCATCGAGCAACGCCCCGCAATCGTCAACGCCCGAAGACGCTTCGGCGATTGGGAATCGGACACCGTCGAAGGCGCCAAGGGCACGGGCCTGATCGTGACCCACGTCGAACGCAAGAGCCGGTACACCAGGCTGGGCAAGCTCAAGGACAAGACCGCTCCCACGCTCACCGCGACGACCTGTGCGCTGTTGCGTGGCCTGCCCGGGAAGCTGCGGCGGACGAGCACCTTCGACAACGGCAAGGAGTTTGCCGACTTCAAAACCATCGAACGCACGCTGCGGCTCAAGGTCTACTTCGCCAACCCCCACGCGCCGTGGGAGCGGGGCACCAACGAAAACACCAACGGCCTGCTCCGCGACTTCTTCCCCAAGGGTAGCGACTTTAGATCGATCACCCCCGCCCGACTTGCACGTGTCGAGAAGATGCTCAACAATCGTCCCCGCAAGTGCCTCAAATATCGTACACCCGCCGAGGTCCTCAACCTCTTACCCGGTGTTGCGCTTCGGAATTGAATCCGCCGTTGAATGACTTCATGATTTATCTCATTTACGCCCGGAAGATTGCACCGAGTTTGCGGCCCATGAGCAGGCCTGCGCCGACGAGGGTGACGGTGAGTAAGGCCATACCCCAGACGCCCATGGCGCTGGCGATGTAGGGGCCGTCGCCGAGTCTTCCGTACAGTTCGAAGATGGCTTTGGTGATGGGGAAGTGCTGGTCTTTCTGGGCGAGCATGAGCGAGTCGCTGACTTCGAGCATGGCAAACGAGAAGGCGAGGATGCCGCCGGCGATGATGTTGGCCATGATCAGCGGGACGATGACCCGGCGGATGGCGGTGAGCGTCGAGGCCCCGAGGTTCAGGGCGGCTTCTTCAAGCTGCCCGGAGGTCTGTTCGAGGCCGGCACTCACGCTGCGGACGACGTAGGGCAACCGTCGCACGGCGTATGCAATGACAAGCAGCAGGGCCGGGTTGGGGTTCTGACCGGTGACCTGCATGAGGCTCGATAGCGTGGGCAGGCCGGCGGATTTGAAGTACGCGGCGAGTTGGGGGAAGGGCCAGGCGAGGGTCATCGCAATGTAGCCAAACGCCATGACGAGGCCGGGCACCGCGAGGGGGAGCATGGCCAGCGAGTCGAGCAGCCAACCGCCCTTGACCTTGACGCGGACGGTGAGGTACGAGATGGTCAGCCCCGCAGCGACGCAGAGGACCATCGCGGTGAGGGAGTAAAACAGGCTGTTGCGGATCGAGCCGGTGGCCAGGTCGTGGGAGAGTGCGCCGGTGTAGTGGTCGAGCGTCCACTGTTGCGGGAGGATGGAACGGTACCACGAACCGTCGACGGTGAAGGACGAGAGGATGACGCCGATGTGCGGGAGGACGGCTGCGAAGATGAGCAAGGCGAAGAACGCGGTGGCACCGTAACCGGGCAGGCCGGTGAGCTTCCGTGGTGACGCGGCGATGGAGGCTTTGCTCTGCATCTGGTAGGCCTTACCGCCGAGCGCGAACTTGCCGAGCATGTAGAGGGCAACGGCTATGACGAGCATGACGACGACGAGGGCGTAAGGGCGTGGGCTGGCCTGGACTTCCTGGATGCCCCAGAAGACCTGCACGGGCGTGACGGTGTAGAAATCGAACATGAGCGGGGTGCCCAGTTCGGTGAAGCTCCAGATGAAGACGATCGTCGCCCCGGCAAAAATACCCGGAAGGATGAGGGGGAAGGTAATACGGAAGAAACGTTTCCAGCGTGGGATGCCCAGGCCCAGGGCGGCCTCGTCGAGCGCGGGGTCGAGGTTGGCCAGTGCCGCGGTGACGTTGAGGTAGAGGATCGGGTAGAGGTGCAGGGCTTCCATCAACACGATGCCGAAGAGTCGGCCCCCCACCGCCCCACCGAGGAAGTCAATCCCCGGTTGGTTGGGGTCGATGAGTCCCAGTGACGCAAGCAGCGCGTTGAGCGCGCCGAATCGTCCGAGCAGCGCCTGTAACCCGATCGCGCCGACGAAGGGCGGGAGGATCAGCGGCACGAGGATCAGGCTGGACATGATCGCCTTGCCCGGGAAGTCGAATCGAGCCGAGAGCAGCGCGAGCGGCAGTGTCATGACGAGGCAGAGCGTCGTGGTGAGCACCGCGATGAGCAGACTATTGATTAGACCTCGGACGAGCAGCGGGTCGGTGAAGACCAGTCCGAGGTATCGGAGCGTGAAGTGTCCCTTGATCGCGTTGGAGCCATCGGGCAGCGTGACCTGTTTGTATTCGACAAACCCGCCGGAGACGGTGAGGAGGATCGGCCAAACAAGGAAGACGAGCAGCACGGCGAGGATGAGCGCCATGAGCGTGTATCGGTAGACGCGGCCTGCCGAGTGGTCCATGGGCAACAGGTTATCAGGGTCCGTGGTCGAGGGGAACACGCACGGGTTGAACAGTCAAAGCGCACGGGCGATGGAGGAATCGGGCGGTCTGAATGGGTCAGGTGGGTGCAGGTTGAATGCACGGACCGCGTTTGCAAGTGAGCGGGTCTACAAGCCGATGAAAAAGATGGATAAACCCGATGTCCCTCCGCGCCCGGTGAAGTATGGATCGTGCCGCAGTTGAAACTCTGACCAGTCAGCGTCTTCTGGCGATCAATAACCTGATCGGCAAGCTGGCTGCCAAGGAGCGTGAGTTTGCCAACAAGCGAACGGACATGCGTTACCCGTTGGAGACGCGCGTGCTTATCGGACAGACGCAGGCACGAGGCCAGACGAAGGTGCTCTTCGAGGCGTGGGGGGTGGACATGTCGTACCAGGGCATGGGGGTGCTATCAAACACCGCGATGCTTGTGGGGCGTTATTTTGCGGTGAGCTTCGGCTCGGTGGTCCAGAGCGACGCCGGCTCGGAAGACCTGTTTATCCCGGTCCGTGTAGCTCGATGTCAGGCGCTGGTGCCGGGGATGTTCCGCGTGGGGCTGCTGTTTGATCTGGGGTGAGGGTTCCGAACGGACCGACGGTCACTTCGTCACCGTCAGTTGCGTGATCTTCTCGACGTTGCCGGCGGCGATCTTGTCGAAACCGCTGCCGAGTTCGCCGATGGGGTCGGGGGGGAGGATGTCGACGACCTTCTCGCCGAGTTTGGCTTCGCCGCGCTGGACTTTATCCTGGAACTTCTTGCACTCGATGAGCAACCGTTCGAGGATTTCCTCTTCGGGGACGTTGGCCACTTTTTCGCCCTGCACATAGATGATGCCTCGCCGATCACCGGCAAAGATGGCGACATCGGCGCCTTCCGCTTCGCCCGGGCCGTTGACGATGCAGCCCATCACGGCCACCTTGATCGGCAGCGCGATCTCCTCCTTGAGCTTCTTGCGCACCGCTTGCGTGAGGGTGAACAGGTCGACCTGGATGCGGCCGCACGTCGGGCAGGCGATGAGTTCCGCGCCCTTGCGCTCGCGCAGGCCGAGGATGTAGAGCAGTTCCAAACCGTCTTCGACTTCGTAGACCGGGTCGTTGGCGTAGCTGATGCGGATCGTGTCGCCGATCCCGGACGCAAGCAGGTGGCCCAGCGGGACGACGGATCGGATGGTGCCCGTCTCCTTCGGGCCGGCGTGGGTGACGCCCAGGTGGAGCGGGTAGTCGAATCGCTTGGAGATCTCGGTGTAGGCCTTGATGACCAGCACGGGGTCGATGCTCTTGGCGCTGATGGTGATGTCGTGGAAGTCGCGTTCGTGGAAGATGTCGAGGTACTCTTCGAGCTTGGCAATCATGATGGCGAGCATGTGACCGTGCTTGTCGTTGGAGAAGACGCCGCCGAGTTCCTTCATGCGTTTCTGCTTGTCCCGGCGTTCGACGATGGAGCCCTCGTTGACGCCGACGCGGATGGGGACCTTGCGTTCCTTGCAGGCGTCGATGACCTGGAGGACCTGCTGCTTGTCGGCGATGTTGCCTGGGTTGAGGCGGATCTTGTGTACGCCGGCCTCGAGCGCTTCGAGGGCGCGCTGGAAGTGGAAATGCACGTCGGCGACGATGGGCACCTGCACCTGTTTGATGATCTGGCGCAGGGCGTCGGTGTCTTTCTTTTCAGGCACCGCGACACGGACGACGTCGGCCCCCGCCGCGGCAAGCTTGTGGATTTCCGCCACGCACTTATCGATCTCATAGGTGTAACCGGCCGTCATCGTCTGAACGGAAACCGGGGCGTCCCCGCCGATCTTGACGAAACCGTGCTCTTTATCGCCGAGCGTGACCTGGCGTGTTTTTCTTCGTGGAATCATGGCCAAAGTATAGCCGACCCCCGGAAGCGAAGCACCCCCGGAAACAATGCTCCCCTCGGAAACACTGCACCCCCCGGAAGCAAAGCACCCTTGGAAGTCAAACTCCCCCGCAAGTCAAACACACAGAGGTGTCAGACTGTCAACATCATCACCGGCGTTGTCAGAACCTGAACCCGAGTTGGATGCTCAGACCGCTGCTCCATCCCCGGCTGTGCCCGCCCCACCGGTGTCCGTATGAAGTCCCCCAATAACCTCGATATGTCGGGCCGCAGGGCGTGTAGGGTCTGTAGATGTACGGTGCGCAGCTTGGGCGATAGACCACTGCGGGTGGATAGTATGGCCGACTTTCATAGACCGGGATGCCAGATTGATAACCCACGGAAACGTAACTGTTGTTGTCGCGGTAGCCGCCGCTGACCGAGACGGAGCTCGATGAACGGTAGACCGGCCTGGGCGCGGTGTACGCTGGATAAGCACCACGGCTGTAGATCACCGGTCCATCCCTGCGGTCGGCGTAGGGATTGACCACGACGCGTGGCGCGGTCGCGGCGTAGCTGCCGCCCGGCGGGACCACGACGACCACGCGTGCAGGTGATCCCGCGTGGGGTTGGTAGCCGCTGTCGTATCGATGCACGAGTTGGGTGGCGCTGCCGGATGTGTAGACCGCCCTGTCTGTTCGATAGTCGGCCCTGGCACGCGGCGACATCACGCCCAAGGTCAAAACAACAACCGTCGCAACGGGTAACGCAATCCAGGACCGCCTGACGACGTGGCTCTGTGTACTCGACATAAAACACCTCCGTGCGTGAATTGTGATGACTGAAAAGTCGGATGACTTCTAACTCGTTAAATTATACCGCTGACCCGCCCGGTTTATTCTCTTTTCCCAGGATTTCACGATGATTGTGAAAGACACCCACGACCAACCGATCTACCCGCTTCTGTTTGAGCCGATTTACAAGGAAAAAGTCTGGGGCGGTCGGCGATTGGAATCGCTGGGACGCAAGCTGCCCGTGGGCAAGATGATCGGCGAATCCTGGGAGATCGCGGACCTTGCATCGACCTCCACTTCCGGGGGCGGCGGCGACGCGGCGCGCTCTGTCATCACCCACGGCCCACGCAAGGGTCAGACACTGCACGATGTGATTCAAGAATGCGGTGAGCAGTTACTCGGTCGGCTCCACCGTTTCGCTGCGAATGGCTTCCCCCTGCTCGTGAAGTTTCTTGACGCCAACGAAAACCTCTCTGTGCAGGTCCACCCCTCGCCGGAGTATGCCCGCTCGCACCCCGAGGCCCACCTCAAGAGCGAGGCGTGGTACATCGTCGACGCCGACCCCGGCAGCGTGATCTACAAAGGGATGAAGGAAGGCACGAATGCTGAAGACTTCCGAAAGGCGATTGCCGCCAACGACGAACACGCGGTGCTCTCGATGATGGCGACCGTGCCCGTCAAAGCCGGCGATTGCCACTACCTGCCCAGCGGGACGTGCCACGCGCTGGGGGCCGGCATCCTGGTGGCCGAGGTCCAGACGCCCAGCGACACGACTTTCCGAGTGTATGACTGGGGCCGAACGGATCGGCAACTGCACGTCGAACAGGCCATGGCGTCGATCGTGTTCAACCCGCCCAACGTCGCCCACCACGAGAAACGCTCGCACGTCGCAGGGATGTTCACGACCGTCTCGCGCCTGGTTCAGTGTGAACATTTCATTATCGAAAAAGTTCGGATGCGTGAGGGTTATGAGCAGGAGATTCCTTACGACCAGCCCGCGGTCTGGATGGTGCTCGAAGGCCAAGGCGTCATTACCGTCGACAAAGGGCTTCAAACCCCCTTCCAACGTGGACAGACGTTATTGGTCCCCGCCCACATGGACAAGGCCCGCGTCCGCCTCGAAAACGACACCGTCTGGCTCGAAGTCACGTTCCCCCAGGCTGGCAATCAACAGATTGCGTGATGCCAAAGCCACAGAATGGGGCAGCCGATTGATAAGATGTTATTTGCCGTGAGGACAGGGTATTCAACCCGGGCACGGCCGTGGCGGCTGCGAATGGGGGTTGGGACTTGGTGCATCTCTACTCATGGTTGCTCGAGATGGCGGCGATGCCCGCTGTCGCCCACCTGACCCACAGCCGGTTCTGGCCGCTCTACCGTGGCATGCGCCGATTCGAGCACCTGTCCCTTGACGAACAACGTGCCGTTCAATGGCTACACTTTGCCGACCTGCTCCGCCACGCCGTCGAACACGTTCCCCTCCACAAACAACACTTCGCCGACGCCGGCCTGACACCTGACAACATTCAATCGTTCGACGACCTGCCCCGTGTGCCCATCACCACCAAGGCGCAGATCCAGCGCCAGTTCCCCGACGGCGTCACCGCATCCAACTCCGACAAGGCCAACTGGCAATACGTCTCGACGCGAGGCACCGCCAACCGCCTCATGGCCATCCACGACTTTGCCAAGCGCGACGCCGTCCGCGCCACCGCCGTGCGCGCCTCGCACCTCTCGGGCGATTACCGATTGGGCAAAGTCTCCGCCGAGATCCCGCCCAACATCTGCAACATCGTCTGCGGTGACGAGGGCCAGGAACTCGAAGGCGTCCTGCCCCACGTCTGGACGATGGTCAAGAACAAAAAGTTTCGTGACCGTCAATCCATCAGCGACCTGCGTGGCCTGATCGAGCGAGGCTGGATTTTCCGCAGGCGAACCTACCCCCCCTTCGGCGGACAGGGCACGCACATCCCAGACGACCGACTCGATGATTACGTTGCCCGACTCCGACGCGACCGCCCCACCATCCTCAAGGCGCTGCCGACCTACCTCTTACAGATTGCAAGACACGTCCAGCGAAAAAACCTTCCGCCGCTGCCCGTCCACGCGGTCAAGCCGATGGGCTCGTCCGTCAGCCCGAAGATGCGCACACTCATCGAAACAAGTTTCACCGGCCACTACCGCGAAGACTACGGCTCGGCCGAGTTCGGCGACATGGCGTGCGACTGCCCCCAGCGCGACGGGCTTCACGTCTTCATGGACCTGTTTGTGATTGAAGTCGTCAAAGACAACAAGCCCGTGCCCCCCGGCACGCTCGGCAAGGTCCTCATCACCGACCTGACCAACCGCGCCATGCCCATGATCCGATACGAGATCGGCGACGTCGGACGCTTTGCCCCCGAGCCTTGCACCTGTGGCAGGGCGTCGCCACGCGTCTACATCGAGGGCCGACTGCAGGACACGGTCATCGACGACGAGGGTAACGCCTACACCAACGACATGCTCATGGATTATTTTTATGACCAGCCGGGCGTCGATGACTTTCAACTCATCGAAAAGCGCCCCCGGAGGTTTGAGCTTCTCGTTGTGCCCACACCGGGTGGACAACTCGATCTCGAAAGCCTGACGCGGCGGGTCGCGGAGTTTCTCGGCCGCAGCGCTCAGGTCCAGTGTTTCACAGCCAAATCGATCCGGCCCGAAGAGTCCGGCAAGTTCCGTTTCGTCAAGTCCTGCACCTTCGACCGACTGGGCTAAGCATGCGCGACACACGCGACGATTTCCCACTCCTCAAACGCAGGATCGACGGGCACCGACTCGTCTACCTCGACAGCGCCGCGACCTCGCTCAAGCCGCAGGCGGTCATCGACGCGGTCACACGCTTCTACACGCACCACACCGCCAACGTGCATCGGGCTGTCCATACCCTGGCGGAAGAGGCGACGGAACTCTACGAAGATGCACGCAGGTCACTGGCTCGTTTCATCCACGCCCACGAGAACGAGATCGTCTTCACACGCGGATCGACCGAATCGATCAACCTCGTCCGCCACGGCATGCCCGGCCTGCGGCGTACGCTCACCACCACGCTCGAACACCACTCCAATCTTTTGCCGTGGGGCTATGAAGAGCAGTCCACCGTCGTGAGTGTGGACCGCAACGGACAGTTCGACATGCAAGCCTTAGAAGCGGCGCTCAAACAGGGCGTCGACCTCGTCGCATTTTCACACGTCAGCAACGCCCTGGGCACGGTGCAGCCTGTCAAGGAACTCACCGCCAAGGCCCACGCCGCAGGTGCATTGGTCCTGCTCGACGCGGCCCAGTCCGTCCCGCACATGCCGGTGAACGTCAAAGACCTCGGTGTGGACTTCATGGTTTTCTCAGCCCACAAGATGTTAGGCCCAGGCGGCGTCGGGGCGCTCTACGGAAAGATCGACCTGCTCGAACGCATGGGCCCGTGGCAACTCGGCGGGCACATCGTCGACGGCGTACACCTCGAAGATTACGACCTGCAGGAACCCCCCCACCGCTTCGAGGCCGGCACACCCGCGATCGAAGCCGTCATCGGCTGGGGCGCAGCCGTCGAGTATCTCTCCGACCTGGGCATGTCCCAGGTCCGCACCCACGACCTCGAACTCGTCGCCTACGCCCTGCAACAATTGGCCAAAATGCCCTCTATCACCTTGTTAGGCCCGACCGACCCCGAACGACGCTGCGGGTCCGTCTCCTTCCACGTCAAAGGCCTCGAAGCGCACGGCGTCGCACGCATGCTCTCCAACCGCTCGAACATCCTCGTCCGCTCCGGCTTCCACTGCGCCCAGCCCCTGCACGAATCACTCGGCCTGCTCCCCTCCGTCCGTGCCAGCTTCTATATCTACAACACCCGCGAAGACATCGACGCCCTCTGCGAAGCGCTCAAGGCCATCGTGACGTTCCTTTGATTTGATATTTGCGTTTATTCGCGTTCATTCGCGGCTATACTCTTCCCATGATCCGACGCGCAAGCATCCCCGACATCCCAGCCATCGGGCAGATCATCAACGACGCCGCGGAGTACGGCTTGATGTTGCACCGCTCGTGGGCTTATCTCTATGAACACCTGCGTGATTTCCACGTGGCGGTCGAAGAGGGGCAGACCGTCGGCGTGTGCGGGCTGAACATCGTCTGGGCCAACATTGCGGAGGTTTACTCGCTCGTCGTGGCCCCGAGTTGGCGCGGCAAGGGGCTGGGCAGGCAACTGGTGCTCTCGTGCATCGACGAGGCTGAGGAACTGGGCATCAAACGCCTGATGACGCTCACCTACGAGCGCGTTTTTTTTGAGCGTCTTGGCTTTGAGGTCGTCGACAGGCAGACGCTGCCTCTGAAGGTCTGGAGCGAGTGCGTGCGCTGCTCCAAGAGCGAGGCGTGCGACGAGATTGCGATGGTGCGGGTGATCGAGGACGTTGTGGAGCAGAACGCCCCTAAGCCCCCTACGCCCGCGCCGCACGAATACGAGGTCCCCGTGGTGCTGGGCAACACGGTCCGACAGGAGGCTGCGGTCTTCGACCCGAGCGTCCGCCGAGAACCGATGGACGAGCCGCAGTAATTCAAGCTCGACCAGAACGGGAACCTCAACCGAAACCGGCCGCGACGGACGCTTGCGTGGAGCGTTCGGCGTAAGCCTGCGCACAGGGTGACTATGCCCCCCAATCCTCTTGAATTCCTGCGTTTGTTCGTCGCGTCGCCGTTTGTCAAAACGGTCTGTGGCCAACTGACCCATAAACGCCGCGTGGTGATCGACGGCAGCTTCGGTTCGAGCACGCACCTGCTCGCCGGCTCGACCGCCGTCACACTCTATCAGCGCATCGTGCTCGTGGTGGCCCACCTCGACGAAGCCGATGATGCGCTGGACGACCTGGAGATGTTCCCATCCGCGGGCTGCGGGCTTGAGCTCTTGCGCTTCGGCGCACTCGAAGTCCTCCCCGGGGAATCGAGCGTCAGCCTCGACCTGCTCGCGCAGCGATTAGCCATCGTCAAGCAACTCACGAATGGAAAGTCCACTCAAAACGCTGCGCCCGGCATCCTGGTTGCCCCCATCCAAGCGCTGATGCAGTCCGTCCCCCTTCCTGGGGCGCTGGAGGATTTCACGCTCTGCGTCGAGCGTGGCAAGACACTCCCCCCCGGCCAACTGCTCGACTGGCTCGACAGGGCAGGCTACAAACGCACGGACGCCGTCGAGCAACCGGGCGACTTCTCGATGCGCGGCGGTATCATCGACATCTACCTGCCCACCCCCCTCGATGAACCCCGCGGCGAGCAGAGCGCTTCACGCGACGCCTCGGTCGAGCCGGCTGTCATTCGGCTGGATTACTTCGGCGACGAGATCGATGCTCTCCACCGAGTCAACCCCGAGACGATGGGCAGCGCCGGGAAGATCGAACGGGCAGACCTCCTCGGGGCATCGGCTCAAAAACTCCTCACCGACGACCGCACGACAAGCCTGTTGTCACTGCTTCCCGATACGACGCCCGTCGTGTTGCACGAGGTGATGGAGATCGCCGAGCAGGCGAGGGGTTATTACGAACGACTGACCAATCCGCGTGGCATCTACAGCCCGCAGGCTGTGCTCAAGGCCCTCACGCAGCGACCCCACATCGAGTGCAACCACTACAGCACCACGAGCGACAAAACCCAAGCCATCCCCTTTCCCGGGGCAGCGCTTCCCGCCTTCGACCAGGACGCCGGCAAAGCCGTCAAGGAACTCGGTGAACTCGCACGCAACTCCCAAGTCGTCGTGATGTGCCAGAAAGAAGCTGAACGCGAACGCCTCAAGGAACTGCTCCACCAACACGCCCCCGACACCGCAAGCGCCATCACACTCGAAAACGCCTACCTCCACCGCGGCTTCGTGTGGAACGGGGACGCTGCGCGTCACCCGCTAAACGATGATTCATCCTCCTCATCAGATCATCAATCATCAATCATCAATCATCAATCGCTTTTGTTGGTCCCCCACCACGAGCTGTTCCACCGCTACATGACGAGGCGGCGTATCCGCCGAATCATCACCCCCGGAAGCTCGACCATCGACGCGCCGGGCAAGCGGGTGTCCGATGTCTTTCTTGAGATCGTGCCGGAGGACTACGTCGTCCACGTCGACCACGGCATTGCGAAATTCGTCGGCCTGCGCACCATGCACCGCAACGGCCAGACGCAGGAATACCTCACGCTGTCCTTTGCCGACAACGCCACACTGCACGTCCCCGCGTCGCAGATCGATCTCGTGCAGAAATACGTCGGTGGGTTCCACGGCCACCCTCCGCTCTCGACGCTCGGCGGCAAGCGTTGGAAGAAACAGAAAGAACAAGTGGAGGAAGCGGTCAAGGACATGGCCGCGGAAATGCTGCGGATACAGGCTGCGCGGGCCTCTCTTCCGGGTGTGCGCTACCCGGAGGACACCGCGTGGCAAAAGGAGTTCGAGGCTGAGTTCCCCTACGACGAAACGGACGACCAGCTCAGCGCGATCTCTGCGGTGAAGAAAGACATGGCCGACGAGCAGCCGATGGATCGGTTGATCTGTGGCGACGTGGGATTCGGCAAGACGGAGGTGGCGATCCGCGCCGCGTTCAAGGCGGCCGAGTATGGCAAACAGGTCGCGGTGCTCGTCCCCACGACCGTTCTTGCCGAGCAACACGAACGCACCTTCCGGGGGCGCATGGCGGACTACCCCTTCCGCATCGAGAGCCTCTCGCGCTTCAAGAGCGACGCCGATCAACGCAAGACACTCGAAGCCGTGGCGCTGGGCCGGGTCGATATCGTCATCGGCACGCACCGTCTGCTTTCTCAGGACGTGAAGTTTGCGGACCTGGGGCTGGTCATCATCGACGAAGAGCAGCGCTTCGGGGTCGAGCACAAGCAAAGGTTGCTGCAGTTCCGCCTGACCGCCGACGTGCTCACGCTCAGCGCCACGCCGATCCCCCGCACGCTGCACATGTCGATGCTGGGCTTGCGGGATATCTCGAGTCTTTCGACCGCGCCGCTGGACCGACGCGCGATCGTGACCGAGGTGATCCCCTACGACAAAGGCCGCATCAAACAGGCCATCGACCGGGAACTTTCGCGTGAGGGGCAGGTCTTTTTCGTGCACAACCGTGTGCACGACATCCACAGTGTCGCTGACGACGTGCAGAGACTCGCGCCCGATGCAAAGATCGTCGTGGGTCACGGGCAGATGGCGGGGCACGAACTCGAAGAGGTGATGCTCGCATTCATCCGTCGCAAGGCGGATATCCTCGTGAGCACGACGATCATCGAATCGGGCATCGACATCCCGACCGCCAACACGATGATTATCGACGGCGCGGACCACTTCGGGCTTGCGGACCTGCACCAGTTGCGCGGGCGCGTCGGGCGGTATAAACACCGGGCCTATTGCTACCTGTTACTCCCCGAGGACCGCCCCGTGACCGACATGGCGGCCCGCCGACTCAAAGCGATCGAGCAGTATTCGATGCTCGGCGCGGGGTTCAAGATTGCGATGCGGGACCTGGAAATCCGCGGCGCGGGGAACCTTCTGGGCGCTGAGCAATCCGGCCACATCGCCGCAGTGGGTTACGAGATGTATTGCCAATTACTCGAGCAGGCGGCGCGCCGTCTCAAGGACGAGCGCGTGATCGAACCGAGTAAAACACACATCGAGCTGCCGTTGTCGGGGAGGCTGCCCAAACAATACATTGCCTCCGACAAACACCGTATGGAGGCGTATCGGCGGATCAGTCGGTCGTCGAGCCTGGAGGAACTCGACGCGGTCGAACGGGACCTGACCGATGCGTTCGGCAAACCCCCGGAGGCGGCGAGGGTGTTACTCGACCTTGCGGCGCTGCGTATCGCAGCCAGCCTCGTGATGGTCGACTCGATCAAGCTCGAAGGCCCGGACGTGATCCTGAAGTGTCAGTCGCCCGCCAGGCTCGACCCGCTGCTCAAGAACGCACGTGGCCGGGTGAGCGTGATCGATGTGAAGACGGTTTACTACCGACCGCCCGCGAATTACGTCCATGATCCGATGTCATTGCTCACCGTGCTGCGTCACCTTTTTACATTACCAACCGGCCGCACCACCCCGACCCCACCTGTGAGATATTACTCCGAGCGATAAGCCGTGAACATTACGCGGCGGCGTAGGCGACGTTCGGCTCCTTAAAGAACCGCTTCACCTTGCCGGGGCGGCGCTGCGTGCTTCGCAGATACGATCGCACGTTGCCCATCAATTGCGTCTGAT
>WGMF01000002.1 GCA_016125215.1 Phycisphaera sp. | reverse complement strand
TTTAGATCGATCACCCCCGCCCGACTTGCACGTGTCGAGAAGATGCTCAACAATCGTCCCCGCAAGTGCCTCAAATATCGTACACCCGCCGAGGTCCTCAACCTCTTACCCGGTGTTGCGCTTCGGAATTGAATCCGCCTCGTAAAGACAATTGTGAATGACAAGAATATGCTTAGAAGATATGTTGACTTGGTTTATCGGATCAGGCGATATTCTGCTGTTACTTTGGGTCTTTTGAAGGATTGACTTATTGTTAGAATCTTAATCTTTCATAAGCGCAAGGCATAGGGTAGGCGGCTTGCAACCGTCGAGCGCTTCCGGGCGTGGGGCATGACCTGAACCCCCGTGCCCCACCCCGGAGCGGCCTGCAAGGGGTTCACGATGTCTAATTCATTCGACTTGTACTATGCGGCAGAGGTATTGACCCATGTTCTCAGATCATGGGTAGCCTACACGAAGGCACTCACTGACTCGGAAGCGAACGGTGCGACTGACGAGGCATTGACGGCGTTGATGGATCGGACCAAAGATGCCGAAGAATCCGTCACAAGCGATATTGATGAATGGCTCAATGCGGGCAATACCGGAGTCACGAGAGCGAGAATCCACCGCGAACTCAAGGTGATACGCGTATGGTTACTGACGCGCAAAGATTCAACATTTCCAGAACCAGACGTGAAAGCTGCAATAGATTATCTTGGCCTGGCCGTAGACATGCTGCGGCAGACTGCGAAAGAGGCCACCACCTCAACGCCGGCAAAGAGCGAGCCGACTACAACGAAGGGGAAACGTCCGAAGCAAGGCGACGAGATATGGCGCGACGCGCAGGACAAGCTATTGACTATGCTCGACGACGGCAAGCTGGACAAAGTAAACATCAAAGAAGCGGCAGCACTGGTGGGGCATAAATACGGCACGACACGCACAGCGATACACAATTCCGAACCCTTGCGAAAACACTTTGGTATCGAACTCAAGACCGACCTGGCCGACCTTGCGACGTTGACCGCCGGCGGGCTGGATTACTTGTCCCAGAGTTATCGAGAGAGGGTTGAGCGATACAACGCTCAGACAGCGAGACTCACGAGCGACGAAGATAAGAACAGGCGAGGCGCGGCGCTCGAAAAGGCGTTAGCGGGCGTGCGTGATGCAACCCCCGAGAGGCGGGCCGACGCACTCGAACTGCTCGATATGGTGCTGACGGCTGACGATGAACCCCCGGCGCGTCACACGAGCATCGACGGTGACGAACAGGATGCCGGCGACGATGATTACATCCCGACGGGCGGGCGAAAGCGGGACGGGACGAACAAGTGGCGCGACTGATTGCAATCCGATTGCAATCGACCCGAAGCATGTTAAAGACTGTAATTTAAGGCGCTTACGCAACCGATTGCAATCGCGGACCCCTTATGCCAACACCGGCACAAGGGACAACCGTGATGCACCCCCATCCCCCGAAGCTCGCAACCAAGACAAGCCTGGCTATCACGTTCGGTACGACACCGGCGCGGGTTGCGTCAATTCTCAACAAACAAGGCATTGCACCCCGCGGCGTGGCCAATACCACCCCTGTTTACGGTGACGACGCTTTGCAGGCTGTGCGGGAAGCCACCCGTTTAGATGTCCGGGAGGTGGACCGTGGCGAGTGACACACCCTCGACGCCGGCGGCGCTGCTCACGACCCGCGAGGTTGCCGACCTGCTGCGATGCAGCGAGCGGACCGTTTTCACACTCGTCAAAACTGGCCGGCTCAAGTCTGTAAAGCTGGGCCCGACGGCACGCTCTGCCGTTCGGTTTACTCCGGATGCGCTGCGGGCGTTCATCGACGCGGCGCAGACTGGCGGTGCGCGATGACCCGATGGCACGCGGTTAAACACGACAAACCTTGTCCGGCGTGTTGCGGAATTGACTGGTGCGCTTGGACGCCGGACGGATCAATGCTGCGTTGCATGCGCAAGGGCACGACGCCGAACGGTATGCGGCTGGTAAAGACCGACGGCAACGGCGGCACGCTCTACGCGGTGAACGGCGACGGCAACGGCAATGGCTCGTCACACAGTCACGCACGCCCACCTATCGCACGAACCCCGGACCCGACGCTGGCGACAGACTGGCGAGCAACGGTTGAGCGTTTGCGGGCGAAGTTGACCCCTGACCGGCTGGCGGCGCTCGCAACGGCGACAGGTGTGCCCGTGGCGGCGTGGGCGAAGCTTTCCCCGGGCTGGGCCGACGCCGATGACCTGCGCACACTCAAGGCGAACGGCGCGGGCTGGGCCGACGATTACCCGACGGGAGCGTGGGCGTTTGTCGAGCACGACGGGCGTGGGCGGATCGTGGGCTTGAGTCTGCGAGCGACCGACGGACGCAAGGGCACGCCGACCGGCTCCAAGCGTGGGCTGATTGTGCCCGAGGGCGTGACCGGCAAGCCGGTGCTCGTCGTCGAAGGTGCGAGCGATTGCGCGGCGTGCTGTGCGCTGGGCTTGCCGGCGGTGGGCCGACCGAGCAACCGGGGCGGGGCGGTGGACCTGGCCGACCTGCTCGACGGCTGCGACGTGCTCGCGCTGGGCGAGAATGACCGCAAGGACGGCGGCGCGTGGCCGGGGCGTGACGGTGCTAAGGCTGTGGCGGCTGCGTTGGCTCAACGCTGGGGCGAACCGGTACGGTGGGCGTTACCCCCGGGCGAAACAAAAGATATTCGAGCATGGCTGCAATCCCGTGTGGCCGGCGGGCTGGACCTGGCCGACCCCGAGGCGGCAAAGGTTGCCGGGCGGGAACTGCTCGACGCGCTCACCGCATCGGCACGCGAGGCGAAGGCCAAGCAACGCAGCACGGCGGACAGTCTGGTGGACCTGGCAACGGAGCTTTACCGGCTGGGCATGACCGACGCCGGCGAAGCGTTTGCGGTGAAGCACGACGGGCCGGCGGTGGCGCTGATGTTTCGTGGTGGCGCATCGGCTTTGCGTGCAACGCTGGCGAAGGAATACCGGCTGCGGACTGGCAAGACGCCGAACGCGGGCGCACTGGCCGACGCGCTGGTGGCGCTTGAGGGCGTCGCGATGGACGTCGAACCCGAGCCGGTGGCGCTGCGCGTGGCCGAGCATGACGGCGGCGTGGTGCTTGACCTGGGCGACGCGGCGGGCCGGGCGGTAGTGGTGACTCCCGCCGGCTGGGAAGTGGTGGACCGTTCCCCGGTGCTGTTTCGACGCACCGCGCTAACCGCGCCGATGCCCGAGCCGACACGCGGCGGCGACTTGGCCCTGCTGCGCGACCTGCTCAACGTCACGGGCGAAACGTGGGCGCTGCTCGTGGGCTGGACGGTTGCGGCGTGGATGCCCAATGTGCCGCACGCGATTGCCCTGCTGTCCGGGCTGCAAGGCACGGGTAAGAGCGTGACGGCTCGCACGCTGGTAAGCATCATCGACCCGAGCGCGGCTCCCCTACGCTCCGAACCCCGCGAGGCCGAACAATGGGCAATATCGGCGGCTGGCTCGTGGGCGGTTTGCATCGACAACGTTTCGCGCATCGCGGCGTGGTTTAGCGATGCGCTCTGCAAAGCCGTGACGGGCGACGGCTGGCTGCGTCGCAAGCTTTACACCGACGGCGACCTGGCCGTGCTCACGTTCAAGCGTGTCGTGATGCTGACTTCAATCGACGCGGGCGCGATGCGTGGCGACCTGGGCGACCGGCTCGTGATGTTCGACCTTGAACCCATCGACGAAACGAAGCGCCGAACCGAGCACGAGCTAGACACACTGTTCACCGAACGCAGGCCGGCGATATTCGGCGCTTTGCTGGACCTGTTGGCGGCGACGTTGGCGAAGATGCCCGACGTGAACCTACCGACGTTACCCCGCATGGCCGACTTCGCGCGTGTGCTGGCGGCGGTGGACGCTGTGCGTTGTGACGGTTGTGACGGTAGCGCCCTGGACATTTACTTGAGGCAGCGCGGGCGTATCGCGGACGACGTGGTGGAAGGCGACTTGGCAGGCTCTGCAATCGTGCGAATGATTGACGAGTGCGGCTCGTGGCACGGCACGGCGGGCGAACTGCTCACCGCGTTGACCCCGGTGAACGGCAAACCCCCGCACGGCTGGCCGGCAAGCGCCCGGGCAATGTCGGGCCAGCTCAAGCGACTCATACCGGCGCTCAAGAGCGTGGGCGTGGAGGTGGGCATCCCCGACACGAGGAGCGCCGGCGGGCGGGTGATGACCATCGAAAGAGGCCCGAACAGACCGTCACAACCGTCACAACAGTCATTCGACCACGAAAACACGGGCTTTTCGAGTGACGGTAGCGGTGACGGTAGTGACGGTACACCGGGCGGAAACGGGCAACCGTCACACCGACCGTCACGGATAACCCCCGATCAATCAATGCTTAACGGCGAGAGTGACGGTAGTGACGGTACGAACCGCCCGTCTTTCGATGACGACCCGGACGACCTGGGCGCGTTTTGCTCTGACTTCCCCGAGGGCGACACATGCCCGTTTTGACACACCACCGCGACGAACCCGGCGACGCGGTTGCACATACCACCGGGCACAAAGGGCGGCACCGATGACCACCGAACTTAGCGACGACCTGGGCTGGCTGCGCGAACGGTATGCCGAACTTTGCCGGTGGCACAAGACATTCGGGCGGCCCGTTGAGGTTGCCCGCGATCACAACAGCGCACTTTACGCACGCCATGAGGCTGCGAAGGCGGGCGACTCCACAGACATTCTCGACGCCGACGTAGCCGTGGCATCGTCGCGTGAGGGTTTGTTGGAGGCAATCGAGGCCGCGCTGCTTGCAATCGAGGCCGCGACCGCAGCGAGAGGCCGCCCCATTTACGTCGATGACCGCCCGAACGGGCAAGGCTCGACGCGATGAGCACACGCACACCACAACCCGAGAAACCCAAGCGCGAACGTCTGCCCGAATTCGACGCGCTCGGGGTGGCGGCGGCGGCAGAGGTAGAGGGCTGCGCCGATGCCGAGTGCTGACCCTTTATCCAAAAATTAAGCTTGACATCAAGCCGATAGTGTAGATAATACGATACATGGCTAAGCGACTGACAATGACCGAAGCGTTGCGACAACAGGCGAAACAGGCCGAGGGCGTGCGCGCCTTGGCAAGAGCGGCGGGCGTAGACCCGATGACCGTCAGCCATTTTTTGGCGGGCAAGCGTTCCATACGGCTCGACAGCGCGGACAAACTGGCGGCGGTGCTGGGGGTTGAGGTCCGCATCACCAAGAGAAAGTGAGGAACAATGGCATCCATCAGCACGAACAAACAGGGTGAGCGGCGGCTGCTCGTGGTGCTGCCCAACAACAAACGCAAGTCGATGAGGCTCGGGGCGATGCCCGTGAAGAGCGCCGAAAGCTTGCGGGGCTGGGTTGAAAAGCTCGTGAGCACCCGGCGACGTGGGGCGGACATCGACGGCAAGCTATCCGCGTGGCTCGCAGATGTTGACGACGGCACGCACGCGACGCTATCCGGCTGGGGACTCGTGGAACCGCGAGAGCGGGCCGAGGTTGTGACCGTTGGCCAACTCGTCGCGGCGTGGCTCGACAAACGCGGCAAGACCCTGACGCCCGGCACGCTGCGACGGCTCGAACAGGGCAAGCGGTCACTCGTGGATTACTTCGGGGCTGACACGCCCATCGGCAAAGTGAGCGACGGCAAGGCCGAGGACTACCGGGCGCACCTGTTAGGTGAGGGGCTGGCTGAGGCGACCGTGAGGAAGCGTTGCAGCGATGCCCGCGTGTGGTGGCGATACGCCATGCGGCACGGCTGGACAGACCGCAACCCGTTCGAGGCTGTGCCGACCTGTGCGACGGCGACGGCGGACCTGGCCTATATCAGCGAGCAAGATGCCCGTAAAGTGCTCGATGAGATTGCCGACCCTGACCTACGGCTTGTATTCGTGCTGGCCCGCTGGGGCGGTCTAAGGACGCCCAGCGAGGCGCAGGCGATGACATGGGCCGACATCGACTGGGAACGAAGGCGGGTGCGTGTGCCGTCACCCAAGACGCAGCGACACGCCGGGCATGAGCAGCGCTTGATACCGATGTTCGAGGAAATCGCGGGCGAGCTTCAAGCGTCGTTCGACCGGGCCGAGGTAGGCGATACCCGTGTGTGCCCGCTCGTGCATCGTGTGCAACCGTCGGCGTTGCGTAAACCGATGTTCAAGGCAATCAAGCGGGCGGGGCTGACCGCGTGGCCGAGGTTGTGGCACAACTTGCGGTCAAGCCGGCAAACCGAACTTGAGCAAAACTTCCCCTCTCATGTCGTGTGCAAGTGGTTGGGGAACTCCGAGGCGGTGGCGCGTCGGCACTATCTCCAAGTGCTCGACAGCGACTATGACAAGGCGCTTGCCGGTGACTGTACGCGCCAGCGCGCGCAGTTGCGGTCCGTAGAGGTTGGAAACGGCTCGCAACCATCGGAGAGCGTCGAATCAGATAGCGCTGAAAATGCCGAGAATAACGCGGGTTTGCAGTTGGCTGCGAACGGCTGCGAAAGTGGCCAAGTGACCCCGACGGGATTCGAACCCGTGTTACCAGGATGAAAACCTGGTGTCCTAGACCTGGCTAGACGACGGGGCCAACGTTCGACCGGTTCATCCGACCCGGTCGAGCCAAGTATCTTAGCGGACAATCCGGGATCAGCCAAACCCGGTGATCTTGGAATGACAAGAGTCGGACGTTAAAGGGGCCTTGGAGTGTCGTCGGACGGTCATCTCAGAGGCAGCGCGAGATCAGGTGACGCAGGCCGGCTTTGGGTTCGATGTGGGTGACATCAAAGACCACGTCGGCGACCTCACGGTAGACCGGGTCGCGCTGGGCAAGCACCGCCTTGATCTCTTCAACCCCCCCGCCGAGTTTCGTGAGGTCCGGGCGGGCGTTTGCGGTCTGGGTGTCTTGAGCGATGCGTCGTGCGAGCTCTTCGGGTTCACAGGCCAGATAGATACGCCGAGTGTCGGGCGTGCTCTTGATCGCTTCGCGGGCCTCGGGTTGCATGACCGTGCCCCCGCCCAGCGCGATGACGTGGTCTTTGCGGGTGAGGAGTTCTTTAGTGACTTGGACCTCTACCACACGGAACGCCGGCTCGCCTTGGGTGGCCCAGATGTCGGCGATGGTCGCGTTGCCAAAACGTGCGCGGACCTCGGTGTCGACATCGATGAACTTCTTCCAAAGCTCGTGAGCCAGAAGCTTACCGATGGTCGTCTTGCCGCTGCCGCGATAGCCGATGAGCACGATGTTCATGGCGGGATTGTAACGGTTCCCACTTAGCCCCGGGCTCCGCCCGGGGACACGCCCGTGAACCAGGATGACACCACATCGTGGACAAAACCCCGGACAAAAACCCGGACATTACCCCCGGGCAAAACCCCCGGGTGGAACTCGGGGCTAATGGAGATGCACTAATTACAATGGTGTATATGCCCCGCAAGGTTCCCGATCACCTCGACCGCCTGCGTGAGACCCGCAACTTTCCCGAGCGGGACGTCTCGATGGGTTTTCTCAAGGCCCAGTTCAAACGCGAGGTCGAAAAACCTTACAAACAACTCGGCGCGGTTGCGGCCGCGTGGTGCGAAAACGTACCCCCGGACCTGTTGCCCCATACCCGGCTCGACGGTCTGACGCGCGGCGTGCTGAATGTGATTGTGGATTCGAGCGCTGTGAACTATGAACTCGACCGCGTGTTGCGCGGCGGTGTGTGGGAAAAGATCGTCGTTGCGAGTAAGGGCGCTGTGTTACGCCGGTGGAAGACGAGCGTGGGGGTGGTCGAGGATGCCGACACCGACAATCAAGACCGGCGATGACATCGCCGGCTTTATGGAGGGCATTATTTCCGGGGGCATCGCCGGCTTTATGAGATTGAAATCGTGGGCTGCACGAACGCACCGGCCATGGACATGACGCTGACCTGCCCCGCGAGGTTGCGGGCGACGGCAGCCAATTCCGCAGCCAGTTTGCCCTTGTCTTCAAAGTTGGCGGTCGGGTTGCCCGCGTCGGAGTTTTCTCGCAGCTTCATGTTGATCGGCACCGCCCCGAGGAAGGGCACGGCCATCTGTTGCGCCATCGTCTCCGCGCCGCCGCGGCCGAAGATGTCGTACTCCTTGCCGTCGTCGCCGATGAAGTAGCTCATGTTCTCGACGACGCCGAGCACCTCGATGTCGAGTTGCTGGAACATGCGCACCGCGCGTCGCGCGTCGTCCTGCGCGACCTTCTGCGGTGTGCATACAACCACCGCGCCGGTGAGCGGCAGGATCTGCGACATGGTCAGCGGCACGTCGCCCGTGCCGGGGGGCAGGTCGATGATAAGGTAGTCAAGCTCGCCCCATGCGGTTTGGGTGGCCAGTTGACGGAACGCGCCGTGCGCCATCGGGCCGCGCCAGATGAGGGGCTTTTCGGGTTCGACGAGTTTGCCGATGGTCATGGCCTTGATGCCATGCACGGCGAAGGGCGAGATCATGTTGGCCGACTCGGTGCGTGCGTGGAGATTGTCCAGCCCAAGCAGCGTCGGGAGAGACGGGCCGTAGATGTCACCGTCGAGCAGGCCGACGGTCGCGCCCTCACGTGCCAGGCCGACGGCGACGTTGACGGCGATGGTGGACTTGCCGACGCCGCCCTTGCCGGCCCCGATGGCAATGATGTGCTTGACCCCGGGAAGCGGATTCTCGCCACGGGCTTTTTCCTGGGGCGAAGCGCGGACCTGTGCGGTGAAGTCGATGTTGATCTGCTTGAGTGTGTCGCCGAACGCAGCCTTGAGGGTCTTTTCGATATCGGACCTGATCTGGTCCTTGAGTGGGCAGGCAGGTGTGGTCAGTTCGATGGTGATGCTAGCTGCCCCGTCGCAGTAGGCGACGTTCTTGACCATGTTCAGTGTGACCAGGTCGCGGTGGAGTTCGGGGTCGTTGACCTTGCGGAGTTCGTTGAGGATGGCGTCTTTGCTGAGGGTCATGGCGATTCTCTGCGGCGGGTGCGGGTTGACAGGAAAATTCCAGGGGGACTTCCGGGATAACTTCCGGGATAACTTCCGGGATAACTTCCGGGGGAACTTCCGGGGGTGGGGGATGATAGCGGGCTGGAGTGGAATGGGCCAATAGGCTTTGCAATAAGAATCGAGGCCAACCGTTTTACGTGCATCGCCGGCTAAGTGAATCGTGGCCCGGTCAGTGCCAGTCCGCTCAGCAAAGCGGGGCATCCCGGGTAACCCCGATTGGACAGAAAGGAACGATCATGAAGACGAAGACACGAAGGCAAACGCGAGGCTTGGGCTTGCACTGGAGCGCCACACTGGGCTGCGCGGCGGTGTTGCTCGCGGGCACGACGTTGTGGGCTGAACCCGGTACGGACAAGGCCCAGGACATGGCCGGCCCGAAGGTCAAGCAAGGCGAAAACGCCGAGGGCGGTCGCAAGTTCGACGGCCAGCGCATGCACAAGGACGAGCGTGGCGAGGCGATGCACAAGCTGCTCGAGAGCCTGAACCTCAGCGACGACCAGAAGGAACAGGTCCGCAAGATCCACGCCGACGCCGTGGCCGACCGCAAGGCCTACACGGATCAGCACAAGGACGAGTTCGAGTCGCTGCGTGATGAGCTCAAGAAGGCCATCGAAGCCAAGGACCGCGACAAGGTGAAAGAGGTCCGCGACAAGATGAAGGCGTTGTGGGACGCCATGCCCTCCAAGCCGATGGACGTGGCGGCCAAGATTCGAGCGGTCCTGACGCCCGAACAGCAGGCGCAGTTCGACGCCAAGCTCGAAGAGCTCAAGAAGAAGCTCGAAGAGAGGCGTGAAGAGTGGAAGAAGAACCACGACGGCAAGGGCCCCGAAGCCGGCAAGGGCGACGCGATGATGGACGGCCCGAAGCGTGAGCGCAAGCGCGAGGGCCAGAAGGACCAGGACAAGCCCGCATCCACCGGCCAGCTCGATATCTAATCAACTGGCGTCTTCTATCTCCCCTCCCTCTTCAGAGGGAGGGGTCGGGGGAGGGTGTGGTCTCTGATGTCATGCAGAAGACATCCCCTCCCCCAGCCCCTCCCCTTGAAAGAGGAGGGGAGTTGATCAATGCCGGTAGCTCTAATCAAACGTTGCACACACGCAACCAACGCGGTTGAAACCGGACCCCCGGGTGTTCACGCACCCGGGGGTTTTTCTTTTTACGGGTGATAGGGTGGTTTAATGGGGTCCCACGTTCGGAGAACGCGGTCGCCCCCGGAAGTTCTTGGGGTGCCTCCGGGAACTTCCGGGAACTTCCGGGAACTTCCGGGGGCGCATGAAAAAACCCGTGAACTGGTGCTCCTGATGCTAGATTTGGCCTTAAGGCCTCAAGAGCGAGTTGTTGAGCAAGTCACGGGTCTTTCATGGTATCGACCCGAATGTGAGCGGGGAATAAAAAGATTGTGAATTTTCAGGGGTATCGGACCGGGGTGTGTTTGGGGCTTGTGGGAAAAGCGAATATCGGAACCGCATCGGTCCGATATTGTGGTCATGGGACTGACAGCCTATCTCGAGGGGGCGAGGGTGCTGGTGCGTGGTGCGCTGGGGGTATCGCGCGCAACAGTCGGTGTGGACCGGGTGGGTGAGCAGACCTTTGTTGATCGCAAGCGCATCTGTGCCTCGTGCGAAGCCGCCAGCCCACGCAAGGCCACGGGCATCCAAGGCCTCAAGCTCCTCACCCCGATGAGCCGGTGCAAGGATTGCCACTGCCTGATCCAGCTCAAAACATCCTTGGCCACGGAGCGTTGCCCGCGTGGCAAGTGGTGAGTGTCTGGTCTTGAGGGTGAGCTTGAGGCAAGTGACACAAGGGTAATCGTGCTTGTATCACTTCACCCCGGCCATCAACTCGGCCTCGGCCTGTTTCCAGTTTTCATGGTCCTGCCCCTCGGGCCGACCCTTGGCCACCCAGATCTCATACGCACGGGTGGCGATCTGATCCTGCGTGGGCAGGACGGTTTGGACCTTGGTTTTACCGTTGGTCTTCACAGCGGCCTTGGTCGATGCGCGTTTAGCGGGTGCCTTGGCGACCGTGTTTTTTTTGGATGTTGAAGCCGAGCTGGTAGAGGATGTTTTTCGTTTTGCCATGAGAGATTCCTTTCTCGTGGGAGTATGGGTGCCCCTGGTACGACCCGTCCGCGGGGCATTTTAACAAAGATACGAAACGCGGGGGGGTCAGGTTTTTTCGATAACCCGAATCGAGGGCAAATCCTGACCTCCGTCTGTGTCGGGGTGGGAATTCAAGCAAATACCGGGCCGAATGGTAACAAGCGCGCCGACCCGCGATTGTCGGCTGATATCCCGGGCACAGGCCCACAGCCCACGACCGGGGGTGCTTAATGTGTGTGCGGCTGCGTGATCGCCGGGCAGGCTGAAACTCAAACGGAGGCGATCACGTCGAGCACCTGCTCATCGTGGCCGGGCACTTTGACCTTGGGCCAAACGTGGACCACTTTCCCGTCCGGGCCGATGAGGTAGGTCGTCCGGGCCACGCCCATGTATTTGCGACCGTACATGCTCTTTTCCTGCCAGACCCCGTAGGCTTCGCAGACTTTCTTTTCGGTGTCGGCCAGCAACGGGAAAGGCAGGCTGAACTTGCTGGCAAATTTGGCGTGGGACTTTTCATCGTCGGGGCTGACGCCGAGCACCATGGCTTTGGCTTTCTTGAATTTGTCGATACCGTCGCGGAACTGGCAGGCTTCCTTGGTGCAGCCAGACGTATCGTCCTTCGGGTAGAAGTAGAGCACGACGAACTTGCCCGCGTAGTCCGAGAGGCTGTGGGTCTTGCCCTGCTGGTCGGTGAGTTTGAAGGCGGGGGCTTTCTTGCCGACGGGGACGTAGGGGTCGGGAGTGGGTGCGGGCTTATCGGTGTTTTTTGCCATGGCGGGTTCCTCGTGATCGGGTGGTTTGCGAATGTGGCAGATTATAGGCTGTTGCCGCGTGGACCCAAGGGTCGAGCGGACCGATGTAGAGCACAACGATTGATGTCATAATGCCCAGCCACCCCACACCCCACCGAGGCGTCGCATGAATCCCAACAGGGCCATGGTCACAGGCATCACCGGTCAGGACGGCTCGTACCTTGCGGAGCTGTTGCTCTCCAAAGGCTACGAGGTGCATGGCCTGATCCGTCGGTCGAGTTCTTTCAACACAGCCCGGCTGGAATCGATCTACACCGACCCGCACGAAAAGACCAAGGGGGCCAAACTCACGCTCCACTACGCGGACATGACCGACGCCAACGGTCTGTCTCGCCTGGTCCGAACGATCCAGCCGACCGAGGTCTACAACCTGGCTGCACAGAGCCACGTGCGCGTGAGTTTTGACCAGCCGATCCACACGGCCGACATCACCGGCGTCGGGGCGCTCAAGCTCCTCGAAGCCGTCCGCGATTACCAGGACGCCTCGGGCCAACCCATCCGGTATTACCAGGCCTCCTCCAGCGAGCAATACGGCAAGGTCGTCGAGACGCCGCAAAAAGAAACCACCCCCTTCTACCCGCGTTCGCCCTACGGTGTCGCCAAGCTTTACGCACACTGGATCACCGTCAACTACCGCGAGTCGTACAACCTCCACGCCTCGTGCGGCATCCTCTTCAACCACGAATCTCCCCGCCGGGGCGAGACGTTTGTCACACGCAAGGTCACTCGGGCTGTCGGTCGCATCAAGCTCGGCCTGCAGAAGAAACTCTACATGGGCAACCTCGACGCCCAGCGCGACTGGGGCTTTGCCGGCGATTACGTCGAAGCGATGTGGCTCATGCTGCAGCAGGACACGCCGGACGATTACGTCGTGGCCACCGGGGAGACGCACAGCGTCAAGGAGTTCTGCGAACTGGCGTTCGGTCGATTGGACCTGGATTACAAAGACTTCGTCGAACTCGACCCGCGCTACCTTCGCCCGGCGGAGGTCGACCTGCTCCTGGGCGACCCGGCCAAAGCAAAATCAAAGTTGAACTGGAAGCCGAAGGTCAGCTTCCGTGGGCTGGTCGAGATGATGACCGACGCCGACCTCGAACTGGCCGAGCGCGAACAGACCCTGCGTAACGCCGGCCAGTGGCACGGTCGCATCGGGCACGATCAATGAGCAGGGAATGCCGCCGATGAACGCAGATGGACACCGATAGATACAGGAAACCGAATGCCCGGTCTCAGTATCGGCAGTCAAAGATTTTTCAAAATCCATGCCACATCGAACTATACGTCGTATGTCACTAAAATCGACTGTCTTTATCTGCGTTCATCGGCGTTCATCTGCGGCTAATCCCTTCTGAGCTTGCCCATGCAATGGTCTAAACAACGTGTGGTGGTCACCGGCGGCGCGGGGTTTCTTGGGCGCGTGGTGTGTCGTAAGCTGCGCGAGCGCGGTGTGCCCCCGGAAGCGATCTTTGTTCCACGTAAAAAAGATTACGACCTCACCGTCGAATCACAGGTCATCAAGCTCTACGACGACGCGAAGCCCGACATCGTCATCAACCTTGCGGCAGAGGTCGGGGGCATCGGCGCCAACCGCCTGCACCCGGGACGGTTCTTTTATGCCAACATGGCGATGGGCCTGCACCTTGTCGAACACGCACGCCTGCGCAACATTGCCAAGTTCGTACACACCGGCACCGTCTGCGCTTACCCCAAGTTTGCCCCCGTGCCCTTCAATGAAAACGACATCTGGAACGGATACCCCGAAGAAACCAACGCGCCCTACGGTGTGGCCAAGAAGGCGCTGTTTGTCATGCTCGACGCCTACAAGCGCGAGTACGGCCTCAACAGCGCCGTGGTCGTGCCGGTGAATCTCTACGGCCCGGGCGATAACTTCGACCCCGTCACCAGCCACGTCATCCCCGCGCTGATCCGCAAGTGTGAAGAGGCCCGGGTCCACAACGACGACCACATCACCTGCTGGGGCACCGGCTCGGCGTCACGCGAGTTTCTCTACGTCGACGACGCGGCGGAGGGCATCGTCCGCGCCGCCGAGGTGATGGACGATCCCGACCCGATCAACCTCGGCACCGGCAACGAAATCACGATCAAGAACCTCGTCACTCTCATCGCACAAGCCGTGGGTTTCACGGGCCACATCGTGTGGGACCCCACCAAGCCCGACGGCCAACCCAGGCGCTGCCTCGACACGTCGAAAGCGGGTAGACTGCTCGGCTGGCGGGCCAAGACTCTCTTTGACATCGGTCTGAAAAACACCGTCACGTGGTGGCGGGAGCACGGCTCGGAATAGGAGCCCCATCTGCGGGCACTGTCCACGGCTTTACAGGTGACCAACATGCCCTCACGAAAACCCGGCGACATCTACACCTTCCAGCAGCACCTGCTCGACATGCAGCGCGAGCACCCCACCGCCACGGGCGAATTCAGCTGGCTGCTCTCGGGCATCACGTTAGCCACCAAGGTCATCTCGTCCTACGTCCGCAGGGCCGGCCTCATCAATGTCTGGGGCGAGGCAGGCGAAAACCCGGACGAGCAGCCCGTCAACATCCAGGGAGAGGTCCAGCAGAAGCTCGACGTGCTGGCCAACGAAACCCTCAAACGCACACTCGGCTACCGGGGCAACGTCGGCATCGTCGCCTCCGAAGAAGACAACGACCCACGCGTCCTCCAGGAAGTCGGTCGCCAGGGCAAGTACGTCGTCATGTTCGACCCGCTCGACGGTTCGTCCAACATCGACTCCAACGTCTCCGTCGGCACGATCTTCACGATTCTTGCCAGACCCGAGTGGGAACGCCACACCGACCACAGCGTCCTGCAGCGCGGGCTGCAACAGCTTGGCGCGGGCTACGTCGTCTACGGTTCGAGCACCGTGCTCGTCTACACGACCGGCCACGCCGTCCACATGTACACGCTCGACCCGCAGTACGGGGCCTACCTGCTCACGCGAGAGAACATCAAAATCCCCGAGTATTCGCCCCAGTATTCCGTCAATGAAGCCTACGTCGAAACCTTCCCAGAGCCGTACCAGAAGTACCTCCAATGGGCCAAGAACCAGAACGGCGAGGCGTGCAGCTCGCGCTACATCGGCTCGCTCGTGGCCGACTTCCACCGCATCCTGCTCAAGGGCGGCATCTTCCTCTACCCGCCGACCAAGAAAAACCCCGAGGGCAAGCTCCGCCTGATGTACGAAGCCAACCCCCTGGCCTTCATCGCCGACGCCGCGGGCGGGAAAGCCACGGACGGCAAAGGCAACATCCTCGAAATCCAGCCCAACAACCTCCACCAGCGCACGCCGTTGATCATCGGCTCAAAGAAAAACGTCGAGCAGGTGATGAAGTTCGTCAGCGAACACGAAACAGTCGCTGTGAAAAAGTGACGGGTGACGGGCGATTTGCAATTTCTTATTCACAGCCCCGCATGAATATGCGGGGTCGCGCCCTGCGCAGCTACAATCATCTCATCATGGCTTCCCTCGCGGGCAAACTCATCCTCGCCGGCGCGGACTTGGTGGACCCCAATTTCCACCAGACGGTCACGCTCATCATCGACCACACCGATCAGGGCGCCTTGGGCCTCGTGCTCAACCGCCCCACGAAGACCACCATCGCCAGCGCGTGGAAGCAGGTCTCCTCAGGCCTGTGCCTTATCGAGGGTTTTGTGCATCAGGGCGGCCCGTGCCCCGGACCGGTCATGCTGCTCCACACGCTCGAATCCTGTTCGCAGGTCGAACCTTGTAAGGGCCTGCACTTCACGGCTGACCGCGAGCACGTCGAGTGGGTCCTCGAGCACAGCGACGCCCCGGCGAGGATGTTTGTCGGCTATGCAGGCTGGGGCGCGGGGCAACTCGATGCTGAACTCGAACACGAAAGCTGGGTGACGACCATTGGCACGCCTGAGTTCGTCTTCGACGATCGGCCCGACCTGTGGATGACGCTCATGGACAAGGTCAATCCCTCCCAGGCCGCGGCCGTGCGGAAACCAAGGCTTTTCGAGGTCGACCCCGGTCTAAACTGATTCAAAGACCTCTTGAATATGTGGATTGCGCAAATTCTGGTCCATTTGCAGCGATTTTGACGATGGGTGCTATGATAACGCTGCACGCGGTGGGAGTCGCGTACGGGTTGATCGTTTTCACTCGCACGCGGGGCGGATGGATTGAATCATTGGGCAGGCTTGAACGGTCCAACCCCGGACGGACCGGTTGATCTGACCCGATCTGACCCCAGGGATGGGACCACACAGGGCGTGCTCAGCAAAACCAGTTCATTGACCTGCCGCGGCCACGGGGTGACGACCCTGTTTTTTCCGCTGCGCCAAGCCCCCCAAGGAAACCCAGACCCGGTCGTGTCCGCTCAGTTTGTCCCACGCCGCGCGGGGATGCGCGCCATGAGTAACACTTTGTAAGTACCCGAAGGAGCCGACATGTCACGACACCCTCAACCCCGTGATACCTACGCACTCCCTGAGCCTGCCCGTACCGCCCTGCCCGTGTGGTTGGGCATCGAAACGCTCGAAGACCGGCTGCTCCTGTCGGGCTCTAGCGACGGTGACGCTGTGCTGTTGCAAACGGTGATGGGTTCGGACCTCGTCGTCTCCGCGCAGGCGGCCGCCACCAGCGCCGCGATCTACGCCATCGACCTGGCTGCCCTCCCGCCGGAGAACGGCGACATCAACAACCCCTTGACGGTCAACTTCACAACCGAAGGGATCACCGACTGGGCACAATGGGGGCCACTCTCATTCACCGGCGGCGACCAGCTCCCCCCGCCCTACAACCACAAGGCCGGCGTCACCAGCCCCATCAGCGACCTGAGCGATATCACCGGCAACGGACTGCTGCGCGGGTTCAACGTCACCACCGCGCCCAACAACCTCGTCCGACTCCAGGTCAGCTACACCGACGGCACTCCCACGACCGCCGTCACCGACAACGAGGGCTTTACCTTCGATGTCATCCCCGATGTCAAGGGCGAGGGCATGATGTTCCACGTCTACATCCCCGCCAACGCGTTCGGCTCGCTCAACGTCTACGCCAACACCTACAACGGCAAGGTCCTCAACCCCGACGGCACAGGCAAAGACGTGCCCGTCAACCTCCGCGCGGTCTTCGACGACGGCACAACCCTCAACCGGTCCGACACGCTGCCCGTCAGCCCCTACGACCCCGGCGGCGCACCCGGCACGCACAAATACGGCAGCGCGCACGGCCTGGGTCAATACACCATCTCCTTTGCCAACGCAAGTGTCGGGCAGAACCTCACCGTCTATTTCACACAGGATGTCTCGGGCTTCGGCAGCGACCGCAACATCGGACTTTATGGCGCCACTCTCAACATCCCCGGCCAGACGCCACAGCAGGTCAAACGCATCGCCGACGACCGTGACCCGGGCTGGTCCACCATCGGCCAGTGGGGCTTCACCATCGAACCCGGGCGCTATTACCAGGACGACCACAGCTTCGCCCGGGGCGGCGGCGGCGCCAACAAAGCCACGTACACCTTCGACGGACTGACACCCGGCGAGTACCGCGTCTCCGCCACGTGGCGGGCCGATGCCAACCGCGCCACCAACACCCCCTTCTCCGTCTTCGACGGGAACACCCTGCTGGGCACCGTCCGCGTCAACCAGGAACTGGCGCCTAACACTCTGTCTGATGCCGGCTTCAACTTCGCGGACATCGGCACGACATGGTCCATCACCGGAAGCACGCTCAAAGTCACCCTCTCCGACGACGCCAACGACTACGTCGACGCCGACGCCATCAGGATCGAACGCATCGGCAACACTCCGCCCCCGCCCCCCACGCCGCAGCCCGAGGTCCGTGTCCTCGACGGCCAGACCGACCTGGCTGACAACACCGCTGTCGTCGGCCTCGGGGCTACCAATCAGGGCACACCCGTCTCCCGCACCTTCACCGTCACCAACATCGGCAACGCCAACCTGACGCTCGGATCGATCGGCTCACTCTCCACCGGTTTCACACTGACGAGTGCCCTGACGAAATCCACGCTCACCCCCGGCGATTCTGCCACGTTCACCGTCCGCCTCGACGCCACCGCCGTCGGCAACTACCAGACCGCCATCAGCTTTGCCACCAACGACAGCGACGAAAACCCCTTTGATTTCACCGTGACCGGATCGGTCAACACGCCCCCCCCGCCGCCCCCGCCCAACCCCGACCCGATCCGTTACGCAGACGACGGTGACGCCGGCTGGGCTACAACGGGCAACTGGGGACGAACCCCCGAAGCGGTCTACTACGGCGGCGACCACTCGTTTGCCAAGGACGGTAAAGGCGCTAACGTCGCCTCGTGGACCTTCACGGCTGTGCAGTCCGGGAGCTACCGCATCTCCGCCACGTGGCGAGGCGACATCAACCGCGCGACCAACGCACCCTTCCAGATTTACGATGGTAACAAGTTGTTAGCTACCGTCGTCGTCAACCAGGAACAGAGCCCAGCGAGCCTGCTCGAAAACGGCCGGAGCTGGGGCGACCTGCTCTCGGCGGTGGACATCACAAGCGGCACGCTCACGATCAAACTCAGCGACAACGCCAACGAATACGTCGACGCCGACGCCATCCGTATCGAACGCCTCGGCGACACCGGCACCCCGCCGCCGCCCCCGCCGACCGCCACCGTCTATTACGTCGACGACCGCGACGCCGGCTGGCAGTCCACCGGATACTGGGGCTTCACCAACGAGTCGGCTTACTACGGCTCCGACCACTCCTACTCCAAGGACGGTAAGGGCGCGAACGTGGCTTCGTGGACGCTCACCGGCCTGCAACCCGGCAGCTACCGCGTCTCCGCCACGTGGCGCGGCGACTGGAACCGCGCCACCGACACGCCCTTTGCCGTCTATGACGGATCGAACTTGTTGACAAATGTCAGGGTCAACCAGGAACTCAACCCAAACAGCCTCGTCGACAAGGGCCTGAACTGGGGCGACCTCGGCGGTGGCGTTTTTGATGTCACCAGCGGCACGCTCACCGTCCGGATCAGCGACGACGCCAACGAATACGTTGACGCCGACGCCATCCGCGTGGAATACCTCGGCCCGGCCACCGGCGGCAACCACAACCAGACCGTCTTTTACAAAGACGACCGCGAGGCCGGCTTCACGACCACGGGCACATGGGGCTTCACCAACGAGGGCGTCTACTACGGCGGCGATCACTCGTTTGCCCAGGGCGGCACCGGCGCCAACACCGCGACCTACACCTTCACCGACCTGACCCCCGGCACCTATGAAATCTTCGCCACCTGGCGCGGCGATACCAACCGGGCGAATAACACGCTCTTCACCGTGAACTCGGGCTCGACCACACTCAGCAGCGTCCTCGTCAACCAGCAACTCTCGCCGGGCACGCTCTATGAAAACGGCGTGTGGTGGGGCTTGATCGGGACGGTCACCCTCACCCAGACCTCGCTCTCCGTCACCCTCAGCGACCCGGGCACCACCGGCTACATCGACGCCGACGCCATCCGCATCGAACGCATCGTGTAACAAGATGTAAGTCACAAACAGCCTGGCCACACCCGCGCAGTCGGGTGCCACATGGCGTGGCCGCGGAGGCCGCCATGTGATACTCGATAATTTTTCACACTTCCATCCTGCACGGTAAATCAGACCGGACTACACTTGGGTTCACTATTCATCCCAACCCAAGGAGCCCCACATGGACTTTGAATACCGCTACCTCGGACGCACAGGCATCCGGGTCAGCCCGCTGTGCCTGGGGTGCATGATGTTCGGCGGCAAGACCACACCCGACGACAGTTACGCCATCATCGACCGCGCGATCAACGAAGGCATCAACTTCCTCGATACGGCCAATGTCTATTCCACCGGTCAGTCCGAGATCGTCACCGGCGAGGCGCTCAAGCGCAACGGCCACCGCGACCGCATCGTGCTCGCCACCAAGTGCCACGGCAACATGTTCCGGGACGGGGGCAACGGCGCCCTTCCGGGGGCCCCTCCCACCACCGCCCTGCATGCGCGCCTGGACCCCAACAAGTGGGGCAACTCTCGCAGGCAGATCACCGAGCAGTGCCACCTCTCGCTCAAACGCCTGCAGACGGATTACATCGACCTCTACCAGATCCACCGACCCCACCCCGACTGCGCGACCGATGAGATGCTCCGCGCGTTCGATGATCTCATCAAAGCGGGCAAGGTGCGGTACATCGGGTGCTCGACGTTCGCCGCGTGGCAGGTGGTCGATGCGCTGTGGTGCTCTGACCGCTTGAACCTCAACCGTTTCGTCACCGAGCAGCCGCCTTACAATTTGTTAGACCGTCGCATCGAACGCGAACTGATCCCCATGGCCCGGACGTTTGGCATGGGTTTGATCCCCTGGTCGCCTCTGGCCGGCGGGTTCCTCACGGGCAAGTATGCGCGAGGCCAGGGCGCGCCGGACGGTGCCCGCATCACCAAACAGTTCCACCGCGGGGCGCTGCTGGACAACACCACCGCCTACGACATCGTCGACAAGCTCAGGGAATTGGCCACCACAAAGAACTGCACCGTCAGCCAGCTCGCCCTGGCGTGGTGCGTGAACCAGCCGGGCATCACCAGCCCGATCATCGGACCACGCACGATGGAACAACTCGAAGACAACCTCGGCTCGCTCGCGGTCACAATCACCGACGACGACCGCAAGGCCATCGACGAGATCGCCCCGCCCGGCCGCGTGACCCAATCCTTCTACGAGGCTTCCTTCGGCCCGAGCGTGCACCGGTGGTAACCGCTAAGGGATGCGCTGGGTGACCACATATTTGCAGCCGTTTGCTTTTTGATGGAAATGGGTATCCTGTTGTCGTCACTTCCGGAGACCCGTCATGACATCGCTATCGACGACCGAACCCTCGATCCCCTGTGCCGGCTGTGGCTACGACCTGCGGGGCACCGTACTGGGTGGGACGTGCCCCGAGTGCGGCTTGCGTGTGACCGCCACCGCGCGGCGTGCCAAGTTTTATGTCGATGACCGTTACGTCGTCGTCGAAGACCGCACGACGTTGCCCAACATCTGCGTCAAGACCGGCTTGACCGCGGAGGAACAACGCGGCAAACAGGTCACGAAGAAACTCTACTGGGCCCATCCCGCGCTGTTTCTGTTGATACTCTTGACTGGCTCATCCTGCTGATCGTGTACCTGATCGTCCGCAAGAAGTGCGAGGTCACCTACTTCATGAGCCAGCAGGCCCAAGCCGACCGTACGCGCAAGCTGCTGATCGCGGGGGGCGTCTTTTGCATGGGCATCTTCGGTTTTATCGCATCGTTTGTGATTGCCGACGCGATTGATCGGACGCAATGGGAGGGTTTGATCCCGGTACCGTTTATCGTCTCGGTTGTGCTGTTTATCCTGGGCATCGTCCTGCTGATGGTGTTCCAGAACACCATAAGAATCCGCAAGCACAAAGACGGCCGTTTCTGGCTCAAAGGGTTCTGTAACGAATACCTCGAAATGCTCCGCGACGTCTCGCACCCCGACGCCGCGGGCTACACACAATAGTTCCATCGCCCCCGGAACGATCCGCGGGGCAGGCAATATTTTCCATCTCGGTTCGTTTGACAGTCGGCTGATCGGGCAAGCCGGGTGTTACTGCGCACCGTATCCTGCCCGATGAAATGTTTTGACACGACACCCCCCCCTTGGATAACGACATTGAATAAGACTTCTTTGATCTGTGCTGCGGCAACGATGTTGCTTCTGACCACCGTTACGCCGATCTTGTCCGCGAGTGCCGATGTCGGCGGCGTTGTGATTGGTGATGAGGTGTTACACCTCAAACCCCACCCGCGGCTGTGGGTGCCCGAGGAGACGCTGCTGCACCTCAAGGACAAACTGCACACGCCCTACCTCCAAACCGCGGCGGCGCGGGTGATCGCCGACGCCGACTGGCTCGTGGACACCGTGCCCATCGCCGAGGGCGAAGCCCCCGCACAGCAGCAAGGCACCCGCGCCATTGCCAGCCACCTCCAGACGCTGACCTGTGCCTACGTGCTCACACACGACCCCAAGTACCGCGCCGCGGCCATGAAGCACCTGGCCAACATCCTCAACTGGAAGCACATCAGTTGCGAGGCCAACCCGAACACGCCGATCGAGGACAAGATGTTTTTCTGCCTGAGCTACGGCGAGCACTGTGCGGATGTTGCCCTGATGTACGACGTGTTTCGGCCGGACATCACAGAGTCGGAGATGAAGGTTTTCAACGACGTGCTTGATAAGTTTTATCTCATGCAGGCGCTGCGCGCCTACGACCGCAACCCGTGGTGGGTGAACAAGCAGTGGTCGAACTGGAACGGCGTCTGTGCCGGCGGCATGGGGATGCTTGCGCTTGCGTTTTACGACGACCGACCCGAGGTGCGCAAGCTCATTCCTTTTGTCGAAAAGTCACTGGGTGAATACTTCAAGAGCTACATCACCAACGACGGGGGCTGTCACGAGGGCACGGGTTACTGGAACTACGGGATGCATTACGCCATGCGTTACCTGTTGAGTTACGAAAACGCCACGGGGAAAAAGCACCCGGCATTCGACATCCCCGAGATCGGCAAGTCGCTCAACTTCCCGCTCGACTTCACCGGCCTGACGTTCGGTGACAACGACGGCTGGCACCCGACGGGCATGTTCTTCATGGTCGCCAAGCGCACCCACAACCCCGAGGCGGCGCTGCGTGCCGCGGCGTATCTCCTCGATGAAGTCTCCCCCGCGCCACCGGCGGACAAACGAGACCGCCTCGGTCGGACCTACACCGGCGACATCCTCTACGCCGCCGACTTCATCCCGACGGTCGAGCAGATGCAGCAGCTCAATGCCTCACACGAGGCCGAGAAAGACCCGATTGCCCGGGTGTACGAGGGCCTGGGCTGGGCGGCGCTGGCGGACGACTCGGCCTTCCCCCGGCTCCGTCTGACCGCGCGCGGCGGCAGCAGCAAGATCACCGGTCACGGCCACATCGACCTGTTGAGCTTCAAGTGCATGGTTGACGGCGTGCGCTTCATCGACGACCAGAGGGGCGGCGTCATGGCGGTCAACTACACCGGCCGGGGATCGGACCTCTACAGCCGCAGCGCCGCGGCCAAGAGCACGCTCTTTGTCGACGGCCTGGGCTGTGACCACGACGCGGAATGCACAACCACCGAGGTCGTTCAGGGCAACGGGGTCATGGGCATCCGCATCGACGGGTCGAGGGCCTACATGAACCGCTGGCGCGGGTTCATCGGCAGGCTGATACTTCTAATCAATAGTGAGTATTGGCTGGTCATCGACTCGGCGCCACGCCACGCCATCGAGTCGCGTTTCCACACCTACGCCGGCGTCGAGGCCGGCAACGACTGGGTCAAACTCACCAAGGATGGCAAGGCACTGACCATGACCTTCGTTTCGTTGGGCAAGGGTGTCATCCAGCAATCGTCTGGCATGCCCAGTTACCCAGCCGAGCAGACGAAGATCATCCGTTGGATGACCGGCCCGTCGCGCGACAACCTGCACGTCACCGCGCTCAACCCCGGCGGTGAGAAGCTCGGCTTGAAACTGGCCCGAAATGATGAGGGTTTTGTAGTCAAGGTCACCAAGCCGGACAACTCCGTGTATTCGCTCCGACTGACAAGCGACCTGAAGCTGCGCGAATAGATCAACGGGTATCAACCGCCCCCATCCTTCTGAAGAGGGAGGGTAGGTCAGCGCTTTGAAGTCAGGCTGAGAAGTTGCCCGCCGCTTTGGATTGCGCAGCCAGCTTCTTTTCCTGCTGTTCGGGTGACCGCACGGGCGTCGGGGCGTGGTCGCTGTCGTGTTCGAGCAGGTTGCGGCCGGCCTTGCGCAGTTCGGTGTTGAGCGTGATGCCATTCACTTCACTCACATCGCAGCCGGCTTTAACGGCCAGCGCCGCCGCTGTGCCCGCCGCCTGACCGAGTGAACAGACCGGCGGCATCACACGCACGCTCGAATGGACCGCGTGGTCGACCGAGATGCACCGGCTACCGATCGCAAGGTTGTCGGTGTCGCGCGGGAGCAGGCTGCCCCAGGGGATTTCGTACCACACGCCGGGGTCGAGGTGGATGATGGTCGTGCCCTTGCCCTCGGGGTTGTGGATGTCGATACCGTAGCGCACACGCGCCACCGCGTCGGGGTAACGCCGAGCGGCTTTGTAATCTTCAACGGTGACGTAATTGCGACCGATGATGCGTCGGGACTCACGGATGCCGATCTGCGGTGCGATGGAGTAGATGCGTGCGTTTTTGAAGATCGGCACCTCTGATCGCAACACGTCGATGATCTGGCGCAGCTGCCTGCGGGCTTCGACCTCGGCGGCGGAGAGTTCGTCGCCCTTGATCGAGGATTTTCGGATCACGCGCGTGGTGTTGAAATGGACCACGTCGTCGTCCACGCCGCGGAAGACCAGCACGTTCTCGCGCGGGCACTCGATGCGACCGTCTTCCTGGGCCTTGCGGTAGGCCGCCTGGATGTCGTCCATGCTCTCACGCATGAGCAGGTAGAGGTCGCGGTCGCGCTTGCCGTCGGGGGCGGAGGCGCGGTCGAGCTTGAGCTTGAAGCACAGCGTCATCGGCTGGGCGCCGCCGGTCTGCTCCGAACCGAAGTGAAACGCGCAGCCCGCAAGCGCCGCCACGTCGCCGTCACCGGTCGAGTCGATGTATTGGCTTGCTCTCACCGCGCCCAGGCCGCTCTTGGAATGCAGCACCACGGCCCTGATGCGGCGGTCGGATGACTCGACGTGGGCTGCGCGGTGGTGGTAGAGCAGTCGGACGCCTGCGTCGAGGCACAGGTCTTCAGCGGCAAGGCGAGCGACATTGGGGTCGAATGTGCGCGTGTGGTCGCCACGGACCCCGCCGTAGTGCGCCATGCGTTCGACCCACTCCTCGAAGATGCCCGTGTCGAGGGATTGCCTGTCGATGTGGTTGGGCATGAAGGGGTTGACTTCGCCGGCGGTCGCCATGCCGCCGAGGAACCCGTAGTGCTCGACGAGCAGGGTGTCCGCCCCGCCGCGTGCCGCCGCCACCGCAGCGCCGATGCCCCCCGGCCCGCCCCCGACGACGAGGACTTGCGCTTGAGTGATGAGTGGCACCTCACGGGGAAGGCTGACGGGGATCGTTTTTGTAGTCATGGCTTGTTCGACCTGAGGCAATACGTAATATCGGGTTACGGGGATGGGTTTTCCTGCTGGCTTTCTTTGCGGTAATGCGAGGCGTTCACACCGAACGCGGCGCGGAAGACACGGCAGAAGTAGTTGCTCGAACCGAACTGCAGGGCGTCGGAGATGGCCGAGATGCGCATATCGGTGTGGATGAGCAGGTCACGGGCTTTCTCGAGGCGTCTGCGTTGGAACTCCTGATTGACGCCGCGGCCAAGCTCGCGCTGGAAAGCGCGTTCGAGTGTCCGCCTGGAGACGCCCACGTATTGGGCGATCTGGTCGACGGCGAGGTTTTCGGTGACGTTGTCCCAGATATAACGCAGGGCCTTGATGACGTTGGGGTCCGAGGCCGCCAGGACATCGGTGCTCTTGCGTGTGACCACGCCAAGAGGCGGGACCTGGATCGTGGTGGTGGCCAGAGACTTGCCCGCCATGAGTTGCTCGAGCACCTCCACCGCGGTCTGGGCGATGAGCGGGGTGTTGGGGGCCACGGAGGAGATCGGCACCAACGCGCTCTCGCACTGAAAGACGTTGTTGTCCACGCCCAGCACGGCCACGTCTTCCGGGACGCGCAGCCCCATCTCGGTGACCCATTGACAGTACCTGTCCGCCGCGGTGTCGCCGTACCCCAGCAACCCCACGGGGCGCGGCAGGCTCTCGATCCACTTCATGAACTCAAGACGCAGCACGCTCCACCAGTCCTGGGAAGCGGTGATGTTGCTCTTGATCTTGTTGGCGGCCAACTGGTGGAGGTGGCAGACGCAACCCAACTCCTTCCCGCGTGACTCGTAGGCGTCGTAGAGCGATTTGCTGTCACGCCACGGGTCACGACCCTGGTATGCCAGGTGCCTGAAGCCGCGCTCGGCAAAGTGCTCCGCGGCCAAACGTCCCACGGCCATGCGATCGGAGATCACCGCCGGCACCAGGGGGTCATCGAAATGGGGCAGTCTGCCGATCCGCACGATGGGTATTGACAACTGTAAGAGCGCCTGAACGGGCTTTTCGCTGGGTAACGCGTTGACCAATGCCCCCAGGGGCTTGAAGTCTTGCGGGGTCTGGCTGCTGAATTTGGCAAGATTCACCAGTTGCCAATTGCGCTGCTGTGCCAGTTCAAGCAGGTGCATCGCCACGGGGCTTTGGTTGTCGATGTGTACCGCGATCGGCTTCCAATCCCGACGTTGACCGATCAACTCTTTAATGTTTTGATGTCCCACTGGCTTTTGCAACCGGGCTTGGTGATGAAGGATCGGATAAAGTATTCTACCCGACGTTCGTCAAAATCTGATCGAGGTGCCCCATCATGTTCAACGCCTTGAATTTTGCCGCCTCCGTGTTGGGACTGTCTCTGATCGTGGTGGGTACATTATCATCGTTCGCACAAGCCGACACGACACAACCCACGCACGGGCTGGTCGGCCTGCGTCCCCTGCCGCGCAACGACAACGACCTCAAGGCCAACCACGGCGGACCCTGGGCCGGCTGCCCGACCTACGAACAACAGAAGGGCAACTACCCCTTCGTGGCGGCGAACATCGACACGGTCATGGGCTGGCAACAGGGCGACTTCAAAACCAAACTCGGTTTCAGCGAATACTACTGGGGCCTGAGCGCCGAGCGCGACACGCTGGACCCCAAAGACAACCTACTCGTCAAGTTGATCCACGACTGGGAGGCCAACGGCGGCGAGATGGGCGACATCCTGATCTGCCGTGAGTACGACCTGGCGATCCACCGGGGCCACAAAGACGCCAAGCCCGGGCCGTTCAAGGAAGACACACGCATCCTTTATGGTGACGACGTGGACAGGGTGCGTCAGCTTTTCAAGGACGGCCACGCGCAGGGCCTGCTCAAGCACGACAACTACCGGCTCATCCAGATGGTGCAGCACCCGACGTTCTTCGCGGATGACCCGAGGGTCAAGCCGATCCTCGACAAGATGGAGGGCGTCTGCCTCGAGGTGCATCAGTTCAACCGCCACTGGCCGCTCGAGACGGGATGGTCCGCGCCGGAGAAGGTTGTCCACGGCGCGAAGTGGACGCTGGCGCAGGGCAAGGATTACATCTTCTACTTCGGCCCGATCATCTGGAAGTGCAAGGAGTACCACGAGTTCATCGAGCGCGACTGGATGGAGGCCTACTGGAAAGCCGGGTTGCCCAAGCACGATCCGCACATGCACTACTACCTCAACCTCTTCCCCAACGGCACGGGTCGCGGCCGTCCCGTGGGACCCGAAACCGACCCGCACTCGATCACAGGCTTCACCAAGTGGATGATCGAACAGGTCAAGGGCATTGACGACCCGAACGAGTAATAAACCCGCTCCGCGACCCGAGCCCGCACGTACGCAATGGAGTCTCACATGTACGGTCGTTTCTCGCTGTGCATGGTCGCCCTCACCGTACTCTTGTGGGTGATCTCTCCCGCCATGGCCGCGGGCAAGCCGAACATCATCGTCATCTTCACCGATGACCAGGGCTACGCGGACGTGGCGTGCCAGGGTGTGCTCGACGACCTCAAGACGCCCAACCTCGACCGTCTCGCGGCCGACGGCGTGCGCTGCACGAACGGCTATGTCACCGCGCCGCAGTGCATCCCGTCGAGAGCGGGTATCCTTACAGGTTGTTATCAACAGCGGTTTGGTGTCGACCACAACGGCGGTATCCCCCTGCCCCTGGAGGTCACCACGATCCCGCAGCGACTTGGCGAAGCGGGCTACGTCACAGGGCAGGTCGGCAAGTGGCACCTCGAACCCAACTGGCAGGAAACCGAATGGGTCCGTGAACACATGCCCGAGGTCAAACCCGGTGAGAAACCTTCGATCCCCGGCAAACTCGCCCGGCCCTACTTGCCCGACAAGCGCGGCTTCAACGAGATGTTCTGCGGGTACATCAATCAATACCTGGCCAGCTACAATCTCGACGGCAAGGATGTTTCACCGCCGAAAAACATCAAGACGCCCGGCTACCGCCTCGACACACAGACCGACGCGGCCCTGGCGTTCATCGACCGGCACGCGGACAAGCCCTTCTTCCTCTACCTCGCATATTTCGCACCGCACGTCCCCCTCGACGCCACGGACAAATACCTCCAGCGTTTCCCCGAAAACATGCCGCGCCGCAGGCGGCTGGCTCTGGCCATGATCGCCGCGATTGACGAGGGTGTCGGGCGGTTGCGAGATTCCCTTCGACAACATGGGCTGACCGACAACACCCTCATCTTCTTCATCAGCGATAACGGCGCACCACTGAAGATCGACATGAAAGACGAGCCGGGCGTCGGCCCGGGGTGGGACGGCTCACGCAACGACCCGCTTGTGGGCGAGAAGGGCATGCTCACAGAGGGCGGCATCCGTGTGCCCTTCTTTGTCACCTGGCCGGGCACGATCCCCGCGGGCAAGACGTATGACCAACCGGTGATCTCGCTCGATGTCGGCGCAACAGCCGTCGCGCTGGCGGGCCTCGATAAGCCCGCTGAGCTTGACGGCGTCAACATCCTGCCTTACCTCAAGGGCGAAAACACCCTGCCCCCGCACGAGACGCTTTACTGGCGTTTCTGGCAACAGACCGCGGTGCGCAAAGGCCAGTGGAAATACCTCCAGGCCGGTGCGGACCTCCAATACCTCTTCGACCTCACCAGCCCGGAGCAGGAACACAAAAACCTCATCCACGAACACCCCGAGATCGCAGCCGAGTTGCGGGCATCACTCAAGACCTGGGCACATCCACTCAAAAACCCCGGCGTCCCGGTCGGCCCACTCAGCCCCGCGGAGGTCAAGTGGTTCGATGTCTACCTGCCCCATTGACGCCCGGTGATCTGTGTGAATCCAGCGCAGGCCGCCTTGTTGCCAACCTTGCATGTTGCGCTAATCACGGCATGCACATAAAAAAACCGCGCCGTGCGTGACGGTGCGGTTTGATTTTTCAACGAGGGTGACGGGGCTCGAACCCGCAACCTCCGGATCGACAGTCCGGTGCTCTAACCAATTGAGCTACACCCCCGGCTGGCCTGTCGGGGCGGCGACGTTGAACGTCACCACCTTCCGGGGGCCGGGCTGGGACGGAGAGGGTTTTAGCCAACCCCGTTCCAGACGCACCACTTTATCCCACACCGTGAAACTGTCAAACGCCTACCGGATCGTGAGGACACCCGGCGGGCGGGGCCGCCATTCTTTATCATGTCCGCCATGTCCACGAACCTCGATACCCAACTCGAAATCCTCCTGCGCGGCGTCGAGGGCGTTTACGCCAAAGAGGAACTGGCCGCCAAGCTCAAGAAGAGCGCCTCCACTTCCGGGGGCGGAAAACCGCTGCGTATCAAGCTCGGTATGGACCCCACCGCGCCCGACATCCACCTCGGCCACAGCGTCGTCCTCCGCAAGATGCGCCAGTTCCAGGACCTCGGTCACACCGCGGTGCTCATCATCGGCGACTACACCGCCAAGATCGGCGACCCCACCGGCCGCGATTCCACACGCCCCGTCCTCGACGATGTGACCATCAAGGCCAACGCCCAGACTTATCTAGATCAGGCTGGCAAAATTTTAGATACGACACCCGGCAAGATCGAAGTCCGCCACAACAGCGAGTGGCTTGCCAAACTTTCGTTTGCCGACGTGCTGCGCCTCACCGGCCAGGTCACCGTGCAACAGATGCTCCACCGTGAAAACTTCAAGAACCGCATGACCGCCGGCACCGAGATCATGGTCAGCGAGTTCATGTACCCGCTCACGCAGCCGTACGACTCGGTCGTGATCGAGGCCGACGTCGAACTCGGCGGGACCGACCAGACCTTCAACAACCTCATGGGCCGACAACTCATGGACAAACAGGGCATGGAGAAGCAGGTCGTCATGGTCATGCCCATCCTCGTCGGGCTCGACGGCACGGAGAAGATGAGTAAGAGCAAAGGCAACTACGTCGCCCTCACCGACCCGCCCAACGAGATGTTCGGCAAGGTCATGTCGATCCCAGATGCCCTGATGAAGAACTACTTTGAATTGCTCACCGACCTGCCCCCGGAAAGAATCGTGAGCCTGATCGATTCAAACCAGACGCACCCGCGTGATGCCAAGGACGTGCTGGGCCAGGCGATTGTCGAGGCGTTTCATTCTTCGCACGCCGCGCGTGAGGCCAGCGAAGAGTTCCGCAGGCGTTTTGCCGAGGGACAACTGCCCACGGACATCGAGGTCAAGCGTGTCAGCACGTCCCCCATCGGCGTGCTGTCACTGATCGTCGAAGTCGGCTTCGCCCCAAGCAACACCGAAGCGCGAAGGCTCGTGCAACAAGGCGCGGTGTCGCTCGACGATGAAAAGATCACCGACCCCAAGACGATGCTGACCATCGAAGGCGAAAAGGTTTTGCGCGTCGGCAAACGCCGGGTGTGCAAGGTGACTCGGTAAGGCGGTTTATCAAGCGATCTATTTCGTGTGCCACGTCGTGTGCCACTGGCGGCTTGTCCGCCAGTGAAAATCCGTACGTTTGTCGCACTGACGGGCTAGCCACCTGCGGCACAACTTTTCAATTCCCCGCCATCTCTTCGGCACTGGATGATGAATCCGTTGCCTCCCTGTGCTCCTCCACGATCCGCACCTCGCCCTCTTCGTCGCGTGTGACCAGGCCCATCGCCAGGAGCGCCTCGAGCGCCGCGCGTTGCTCGGCCTCTTTCTTCGAGTTGGCCCAGCTCGAGGTAAACCTTCTACCCTCAAGCTCGACGCAGACCTCGAAGGCCTTGTGGTGGTCGGGGCCTTTCTCGTCGAGCACCACGTACTGCGGGTGATTGGGCAGGTGGCGCTGGGCGTGCTGCTGGAGCAGGCTCTTGAAGTTCTGCTGGTGCGAGCAGGCGGTGGTCTGGACAATGTGGGGGGTGATCTGTTTGAGGATGAACTCGCGGGCAGGCTCCATGCCCCCGTCGAGATAGATGGCGGCAATGATCGACTCGAACGCGGCGGCCAAAATGCTCCCCGGCAGCGACGGTCGGTTGTTCATCCCCTTGCCCACCGACAGCAGCGGCCCGAGGTCCAGGCTCTTGCTGATCTGGGCACAGACCCGGCGTGAGACGACCGCGCTCTTGATCTTGGTCATCTCCCCCTCGAGCAGTTCACGGTTGTGGGCAAAGAGGTATTCACAGACGACGAATCCGAGGATCGCGTCTCCGAGGAACTCCATCCGTTCGTTGCTCTCGAGGCGCTGGCCGACGCTGGACGCATGGGTCAGGGCCTCGGTGAGCAATCCCCCGTCACGGAAGGTGTATCCGATCACCTTCTGAGCTTGTTCGATCATTCAGCGTGACTTCCCGTGTCAAACACATTGAACCGAAACATCGAACTTGACGTATGATCTTGCTAACAAGTATCAAGGCCAGGCTCCGCCTTGTCAATGATTGTTTTTGCTCCTACTCTTTTATCCCATGCCTGACTCTCCAACCACGTGCCTGACCCGGACGGCGGCGGCCATTGCGGCGCTGCTGTGGCTGCCCTGTTTTGTGTTTGCCCAAGGGGCACCGGCCCAGCCCGTCGCCCAGGCCAAAAGCCCGGTGGGCATCAAGGCCCCGGATCACTTCGACTACATCAAGGTCGCCGACGTGCGCGTGGGCATGAAGGGCTACGGCATGTCGGTCTTCCACGGCGTGAAGATCGAACCGTTCGCGGTCGAGGTCGTCAGTGTCGAGCACGGGTTTGCCCCGGGGCTGAGCGTGGTGTGGGTCCGTTGCCCCGATGAGCGTATGCAACACTCCGGCCCGGTGCAGGGCATGAGCGGTTCGCCGATCTACCTGTGGTCCGACAACGAACCGCATGAACTGGGCAAGGGCGGGAAGATGCTTGGGGCCTTTGCATTCGGCTTCGGCATGACCCGCGACTGTTACGTCGGCGTCCAGCCCATCGAACAGATGATTAGCGTGGCTGACCGCGCAACGGGTGACCCGGAAAAAATCCTCCAGCAGGCCTCGGCCAAGCGCTGCGTCACCGCAAACGAGTTTTACCGCGACCTGATCGCCGGCGGCGAGGCGGCCAGGGTCTCACCCGTCATCATAGCGCAGACCAGGGCCATCGCCCGCCTGTTCCCCTCGTTCAACTCGACGCAACCCACCGCCGATCCCACCCCGCACGGGCCCGAGGGGATGAGCGGGAGTGTGCGGTCGATGATGCTGCCGATCCAGGTCGGCTCGCAAGAGCTGGCCACGCTTACGCAGCCGTGGCTGAACAGGCTGGGTTTCACCGCGATGGCCGGCCCGATGGGGACGATGGCCGGCAAACCCCCGGAGGAGTGGGACGTGAAGAACACCCCCATCGAACCCGGCAGCGTCCTGGCGATCCCGCTGGCCTTTGGCGACATGGACCTCAGTGCCGTGGGCACCACGACCGCGGTGCTCCCCGATGGGCGCGTGCTGGCGTTCGGGCACGCGATGTTCGGCGAGGGCGATACCGCTGTGCCGATGGCCGGCGGATTTGTCCACACCGTCATGCCGCAGTTCGACATCAGCTTCAAGCTTGCCGGTTCGGGCGTCATCCGTGGCGCGGTGGTGCGTGATGAAAATTCGGGCATCGTCGGCCGATCCGACGGCCTGTTCCAGAGTGCGCCGGTCGATGTCACGATCAAATACCCCAACAGCGACCCGATGGACTACCACTTCCAGGCGGTCCACAACCGCAACCTCTCGCCGGCTATCGCGGGCATGCTGCCTGCCCGGTGTCTGGAAGCCAGGCAGTCGACGCCCGAGCTAAGCACGCTCACGCTGCACGCCCAGATGAAGTTCGTGGACAACCGCGAGATCACGATCAACACCGTGGTGCCCGGGGGGTCGATGCGTGACGTGTTCATGGCGATCGCTTCACGAGTGGGGGCGATGGTGATGAACCCCTACGAACCGTCGCGTTTGACCTCGATGAAAGCCACGGTCGAGGTCGAGCCGGGCATCCGTAGTGCGACGATCCTCGACGGCCGGCTGATGCGGTCCGAGGTTGCGCCGGGGCAGGAACTCGACGTGGTTGTGCGCTATCAACCCTACGGTAAAGACATCACCACCCGCCGCATCAAGGTGCCCATCCCCCAGAGCCTGCCCGAGGGCCAGTACAACCTGACCATCTGCGACGCGATGACCTACGAGCAGATGATCTTCTACTCCCGCCCGCACCTGATGCAGATCACCTCGCTCAATGACCTGATGGACACCATGAAAATGCTCGACGCGATCAACCCGCAGGCGATGTACGCGCTGCTGGAACTGCCCGAACAGGGTGTCGCGGTGGGCCGGCAGGAGCTGCCGATGCTGCCCTCGAGCAAGCGGGCGATGGTCCAATCCCCGACCAGCCCGCAGGCCACGCCCTTCTCAAGCTACGTCAAGGTGATCGAGCCTATGGACCAGGTCATGGAGGGCGCGGTGACTTTCAATGTGACGGTCAAGCCCAGTTTCCAGTCGGCGGGCGCCGCGGCCGGTGAGTAAGACGATCACCCCCTTTCGAAAACCCTTACCAACACGCTCTGACGGATATTGACACATGATTAGACGCTCCCCCCTCGTGCTCCTGACCGTCCTGCTCATCGCCTGCCCAGCGCTGGCGGTCCACCCCGGCGTCTGGTCGCAGACCACCGAAGCCGACTTCCAGGGCGGCAAGACCCATCAGACCGTCGTCACCAACCTCGGCGACATCAAGCTCTCGGTCGGCGGAAAGGAACTGGGCGAGGTGCCCGAGGACGTGAGCGTGATCTATGACATGACCCCAGTGGGTGACGATGTCTACATCGCCGCGGGGCCGCAGGGCAAGCTGCTCAAACTCACCGGTGACAAGTTCGAGGAGGTCAAGTCCTACGAAGCCGGGCAGGTTTTCTGCGTCAGGCAGGACAAGGCCGGCCGGTTGCTTGTTGCCGTCTCGGGTGAACCGTCGCACATCGACGTGCTCACCGATGAGGGCGTCAAACAACTCGTCGAACTGCCGGGGGTGCGTTACATCTGGGACATCATCGTCAAGGGCGACGTGCTCTATGTTGCCACGGGGACCGAGGGCAAGCTCTTGAGTGTCGACCTGACCAAGGCCGATGATCCGCAGGTCACCGAGCTTTACGACACGGCCCAGGCGAACCTGCTTTGCCTGGGGATGGACGATGCGGGCAGGCTCTACGCCGGCACAGACACCGATGGGCTGGTCTACCGTTTCACGCTCCGGCCCGACGCGGGCGAGAACGACGCCAAGGCCGACGCCTTTGTGCTCTACGACGCCTCGGAGCCTGAGATTGCGGCGCTCTTTGTCAAGGGCGACGGCACGGTCTACGCGGGCACATCCGACGCCGACCAGGCCAAGCCGGGCCGATTGGAAGAAGCCAAGACCGAGCAGGAAGGCCGACCGTCCGAGGGCGGTGCCGAAGTCGGCAAAGAACAACCCGAAGTCCCGCAGGAACCGGGCGACGTGCCCAACGTCCCGCCCAAGCCGCAGCCCAAAGACCCCGATGCGCCAGATGCTCAAAAGGATCAGGTCAATCAAGGTCAGACCGATCAAGACCAAACCGGGCCGACTAACACATTGAAAGATACCGAGCATCCGCAGCCTGAAGTCGAATCGTCGATGACCACCGGCACGACGGGTTCGATGAGCCTCGCGGAGCCGATTGCCCTTGATGACGAACCGTCCACCGACAAGCCCGCCGTCACACCCGAGATGCGCGACCGCCTGCGTGAGGTGATCCGCCAACGCCTGCTCGAAGCGCGCAAGAGCGGCGCGATGCAGGGGCCGGCCCCGACCCCCGGGAGACGCGGTCGCATGGGCAGGGGACAATCCATCAACCTCGCCGGCGGCCGACCCGGCGCGGGCAATCAGGCCTCCAAGGAGGGCAACGCCGTCTACCGTATCACGCCCTCGGGCTTTGTCAGTGAGGTCTTCCGTGAGTCGGTCATGATCCTGCGCATCCTCCCCGACCCCAACAACCCTGACAACCTGTTAGTCGCCACCGGCAATGAGGGCCAACTCTTCCGCGTCAACACCGCCAAGGAAGAGACCACCATCCTGGCCGACCTCGACCCCGAGCAGGTCCCCGTGATCACGGTCAAACAGGTGGACGGCAAGCCCGTCGTGCTCCTCGGTGCCGCCAACCCGGCGCAGGTCTACGAGCTTGAGCCGGGCTTTGCTGACGAGGGCGAGTTCACCTCCAGCGTCCACGACGCGACACAGGTGAGCCTGTGGGGCGTCTTCCACGTTGTGGCCGACGTGCCCGAGGGCACGAGCGTCGAAGTTGCCACCCGCACCGGCAACGTCGAAGACCCCGAGAAAGGCCCGTGGAGCGACTGGTCCCAACCCGCCGTCATCGACCACGCAGCCGACTACACCCCCGCCGCGCCGATCGAGCTGACCCTCGACAGCCCGCCGGCTCGTTTCCTCCAGTACCGACTCACCCTCAAGGGCAACGCCAGCACCACGCCCGTGGTCGACAGCATTGCCACCGCTTACGTGGTGCCCAACCTCAAGCCGACCGTCAGTGCGATCAAGGTCAACAACCCCTTCGCGCCCGACGCGGCCAACCCCAACGCCCCCGCGCCGCGTCCCATGCCCAATGCCGCCGCGGGCGCAGCCGGTGGCGACGACCAGCCCCGCCCCACCAACCGCACCATCGAGTGGGAAGCCGCCGACCCCAACACCGACACGCTGACCTACACGCTCGCCTACCGTGCCGCCGGCTCCAATGTCTGGCTGCCCATCAAGGACCAGATCGCTGAGAACACCTTCGAGTGGCAGACCCTGCGTGTGCCCGATGGCCGGTATTGCGTCCGTGTCACCGCATCCGACTCCCCCGATAACCCCGCGGACATGGCGCGGACCACCTCGCGTGACAGCGACCCCGTCCTGATCGACAACACCCCCCCCGCCTTCGAGGGCCTCGTCACCGCTATGGCCAAGGAGGGCGGCACGCTGCGTGGCCGGACCACCGACGCCCTCTCCCCCATCAGCCGAATCCAGTACATGGTCGACGGCAAAGACCCCTGGAAAGCCGTGCTCCCCGACGACTTGATCTTCGATTCGACAAGCGAGGCTTTCTCGGTTACACTTCCCGACCTTTCGCGCGGGAGGCACGTGGTCACGCTCAGGGCTTTTGACGCCCAGCAGAACACGGTCTACCGCTCGATCGAGATCGAAACCCCCTAAACCCCCGGAAGTCAAACAGACCGGGCCGCTGGAAAAAATACCATGACGACGCACTACCACAAGAAACGCAGCCGAATCAAGCGTGTCCGCAAGCTCGGCTTCCGTGCCCGCATGAAGACCCGCCACGGCCGCGCCATGCTCAACCGCAAGCGCCGAGAGGGCCGATCGCTCGCCGTACGCAAGAAGTTCTGATCCCCCCCCCGGAAGTTACCCCCGAAGTTTCCCCGGGATGACTTAAGATCATCAAACGTCAACACACAGCCCCACCCAACCGGTGGGGTTTATATTTTCTCTCATCGAATTCATCCCTGCCCCGGCAAACGCCCACGCTCTCCGGGCGTGCGTCCCCACCGCAACCCCAACACTCCAACCCCGACACCCCGTCCCCTACACCCCGTCCCCCGGGCCGCTGTCGGTGCCGACACGGGCTTTCTTTTTCTTCATCACCTTGGCGACCGTCAGCACCAAACCGACCAAACCGCCGACGAGTGCGCCCATCATCGCGCCGCCCGTGATCCCGGAAAAGTTGAACCCGGTGTATGAACTCTTGTGTACCGCCGTGTCGAAAGCAAAGCCCGGCTCGAAAACCAGGCTCCTGGCAATCTGCTCAAACTCGGGTGCCCACTTGTCGTACTCGTCCTTGAGCGAATAGCCGTACACCTGCACCAGCGCGTTTTTACCGAAGTACCCCACGCACAACGAATGGACCTCGCCGACCATCACGATGTCCATCTTCATGGTCATGGTGTAGCGGGCGCTGGCCTTGTCCACGACGGGGACGCCCATCTCCGCGTTGTTGATGATGTCGCCGATGCCTTTATTGGCGGCCCGGTCGACGCTCTTTTTCACGTCCACGCCGGTCATCAGACGCACGATCTTTTCCAGTTCATCGACCGAAGGCTGCGCGCCGCTGCCGATGCGGTCGTAGGGCAGCACCTGCACCATGAGGTAGGGGTAGGCAAAGTCGCGCGGCGCGTCCTTGCGCTGGAAACAGGCGTCCACCGCCAGGACCTTGAGCGTCTGGGCGTTGAACATCTGCTCGACCGCGTTACGTGTCACCTGCTCATCGACCAGGACCCAACCGTCGGGCAGGTCCAACCGGTAGTGAAACGCGCTGCTGTTGTACTTTTCCCCCGCCGCCTCGGTGCGAGCCGCCACGACAAGACACACGGCAACAGCCAGAACGACCAACAAACGGGACGCTTGCATCACACGACCCCCTTGAGAAATGAAGTGAACGGTCCGACCACGCAAACACGCCTCGAACGTGAAACCACTATACCAGAACCCCGCCGGGCTCAACGGTTGGTGCGCGGGATTTTGTTGTGCTAAACTCCGCAATCTGACCGCACAGGGGCGCGGGGAACCGCATCACACAACACCGTTTCCAGAAAGGCCTTGCCATGAGTTTCGATATCGAAATGATCTTCGCCCGACAGGTGCTCGACAGCCGCGGCAACCCGACCGTCGAAGTGGAAGTCCGCCTCTCCGAGGGTGCCCACGGACGCGCCCTCGTGCCCTCCGGCGCCTCGACCGGTGAACACGAAGCCTGCGAGCTGCGTGACAACGACCCCCGGAAGTTCCTTGGGAAGTCTGTGGAACAAGCTGTCGACAACGTCAACTCCCGCATCGCGCCCGAGCTGATCGGCATCGACGCGCGCGACCAGGAGACCGTCGACGCCGCCATGATCGAACTCGACGGCAGCGAAAACAAAGGCACGCTCGGCGCTAACGCGATCCTGGGCGTATCGATGGCCGTCGCCCACGCCGCCGCCGCCGCATCCGGCCTGCCGCTGTTCCGCTACCTCGGCGGGTCGGCCGCGAAGGTCCTACCCGTGCCCATGATGAACATCCTCAACGGTGGCAAGCACGCCGACAACAACGTCGACTTCCAGGAGTTCATGGTCCAGCCCTGGGGCTTTGACAACTTCCACGACGCCCTGCGCTGCGGCGTCGAGGTCTACCACAACCTCAAGAAGGTCCTGACCAAGCGTAAGCTCTCCACCGCCGTCGGCGATGAGGGCGGTTTCGCGCCGTCACTGGCTGACAACGAAGACGCGCTCAAGGTCATCGCCGAGGCCGTCGAACTGGCCGGCTACGACTTTGGCAAGCAGGTCTTCATTGCCCTCGACCCCGCCACCAGCGAGATGTGGGACAAGGACAAGAAGGGCTACGTCTTCTTCAAGAGCGACCCCAAGAAGGTCTGGAAGAGCAACGAACTGGCCGACTACTGGGCCGAGTGGTGCAAGAAGTACCCGATCCGTTCCATCGAAGACGGCCTGGCCGAGAACGACTGGGACGGCTGGAAATACCTCACCGACAAACTCGGCTCCAAGGTTCAACTCGTCGGCGACGACCTGTTCGTGACCAATCCCAAGTTCCTCAAGAAGGGCATCGACACCAAGACCGCCAACGCGATCCTCGTCAAGGTCAACCAGATCGGCACGCTCAGCGAGACGTTCGAGGCGGTCAACCTTGCGATGCGCAACGGCTACAACGCCGTGCTCAGCCACCGCTCGGGCGAGACGGAGGACGCGACGATCGCCGACATCGCCGTCGCCACCAACTGCGGCCAGATCAAGACCGGCGCCCCCTGCCGCAGCGACCGCAACGCCAAATACAACCAGCTCCTGCGCATCGCCGACGACCTTGGCGACGCCGCGGTGTATGGCGGGAAGTTCTGGAACAAGTGAGCCACGGAAGCGACTCACCATAAAGCCGGCGATGGCATCGCCGGGGTTTCGTGGGTTTCACGGTAAACCCCGGCGGTAACCGCGCTACGGTTTTCCTGTGCGTTGCGCAATAAAAAACCGGGCTGGGACAGCCCGGCTCGGGGGGATACTGTGTGATATTCAGTTGCCCTTCTTCTCGCCTTCGAGGATCGTCGCGGCGATGTTCGGGGGGACCTGGCGGTAGGTGAGCGGTTCCATCGAGTAGGTCGCACGACCCTGGCTCATGCCACGCAGCGAAGTCGAGTAGCCGAACATCTCGGAGAGCGGCGCCTCGGCGGTGACCAGACGGGTATTGCCACGCTCCTCGGTACCGACGATCATCGCGCGTCGGCGGTTGAGGTCGCCCGACACCGAGCCGAGGAACTCCTCGGGTGTGGTGACGATGACCTTCATGATCGGTTCGAGCAGCACGAGCTTGGCCTTTCGGCAGGCGTCGCGCATGGCCAGGATGCCAGCCTGTTCGAAGGCGATCTGCGACGAGTCGACGTCGTGGTAAGACCCGTCAATGAGGGTGACCTTGATGTTGAGCACGGGGAAGCCGGCCAGGATGCCGGACTTGACCGCCTCACGGCAACCGACTTCCACCGAGGGGATGTATTCGCGTGGGATCGAGCCGCCGACGACCTTGTTGACGAAGGTCATGTGGTCCTCGAAATCCAGTTCGTCGGCCTCGGCCTGTTCCTCGGTGTAGGGTTCGACGGTGATGGTACAGTCGCCGAACTGACCGCGACCGCCGGTCTGCTTCTTGTGCGTGCCGCGGGCCTCGGCCTTTTGCGTGATGGTTTCCTTGTAGGCGACGCGCGGGCGGCCGACGTTGACGTTGACCTTCATGTCGCGGATGAGCTTGTGCGTGATGATTTCAAGGTGCAACTCACCCATGCCGGCGATGATGGTCTGGCCGGTCTCTTCGTCGTAGTGCGAGCGGAAGCTCGGGTCTTCACGGCGGATGGTGGTCAGGGCGTTGCCGAGTTTCTCCTTGTCGGCCTGGGAGGCGGGCTCGATGCTCATGGAGATGACCGGCTCGGGGAAGTCCATGCGTTCGAGGATGATCGGCTCGTCGGCGTCGCAGAGCGTGTCGCCGGTGATCGAGTTCTTCAAGCCCACGAGCGCGACGATGTCGCCGGCCTCAGTGGAGTCGCGTGCGATGCGGTCCTTGGCGTGCATCTCGAAGATGCGCGAGACGATTTCCTTCTTGCCGTTGTTGGAGTTGAGCACGCGACCGCCCTTCTCGACGGTGCCGGAGTAGACCCGGGCGTAGGTCAGGTCGCCGTGCATATCGCTGACGACCTTGAACACGAGCGCGGAGAAGGGGGCCTTGTTGTCGTGGGGTCGGGAGAGCTTGACGGTCTTGTCGCGGACATCGGTGCCGGTGATCTCGGGGACCTGCGTGGGGTTGGGCAGGTAGTCGATCACACCGTCGAGCAGGCGTTGGACGCCGATGTATTTGAGGGCCGATCCGCAGAACGTGGGGAACACGGTCTGGGCAATGCAACCCTTGCGGAGCGCAGCGCGGATCTCGTCGGGCGTGATCTCCTCTTCCATGATGAACTTTTCGGTCAGGGCGTCGTCAAGCTCAGCGGCTTTTTCGACCAGGTCGTGCCGCCACTTGGCCGCCTCTTCTTTGTAGTTTTCGGGGATGTCGCGTTCCTCGACCTTGGCGCCCAGCTCCTCGGCGGAGAAGTAATACGCCCGCATCCCGACGAGGTCGATGATGCCCTCGAACTCGTTGCCGCTGCCGATGGGGATCTGGACGGCGACGGCGTTGGCGCCGAGGCGCTCGCCGATCGACCCGAAGGAGAAGGCAAAGTTGGCACCGAGCTTGTCCATCTTGTTGATGAAGCACAGACGCGGGACCTTGTAACGGTCGGCCTGACGCCAGACGGTTTCGGACTGGGCCTCGACGCCCTCTTTGCCGTCGAAGACCGCGACCGCGCCGTCGAGCACGCGGAGCGAGCGTTCGACCTCGATGGTGAAGTCGACGTGTCCGGGCGTGTCGATGAGGTTGAGCGTGTATCGGACGCCGTTGCGTTCCCAGGGGCAGGTGGTCGCGGCGGACTGGATGGTGATGCCGCGCTCCTGCTCTTCCTGGAGGAAGTCCATAGTGGCGGTGCCCTCGTGGACCTCGCCCATCTTGTAGTTCTTGCCGGTGTAGTAGAGGATGCGTTCGGTGACGGTGGTCTTGCCCGCGTCGATGTGGGCACAGATACCGAAGTTGCGCAGCGTGGTGAGCTTGGAGGATTTCTTGGGTTCGTTGGTGGCTGGTGCGGTGGTCATGGGACAGACTCCAGGTCTGGGGCAATAGTGACACCGTACACGCCGGCGTCTTCGCGTTACGTCGGTCGGCCTCACGGCCTGCGGGCACGCCTGTTTTGCGGGCGTGTATGGGCGACAAAAGGTCGTTCACATCTCCGATCGGGCCTGGCCTGCATCGGACTCCCCTCCGCTAATCTCCGATGCCCCGTGCCGGTGGCACGCGACAGGCCCGTCGGGGAAGCCCAATAGTTTAGTCCCCGCCGGGAAGACGTCAAGAGGATGGGACGGCTGGACATCGGGTGATACGCCATGGGATTGTCAAAAAGGCACGCTTGCCTGACCCGGGGATATTTCACCCCAAACCCTTGACTGGTCCTTCTAAGAACCGGATAATTAAACCAGACGATGGAACACGAAAGGAGGTCGCCCGACCGTGAAATGTTAGACAAGCTGGTGTGAAGAGAGGACGGCCAAGCGGGCCAGACGACTATTTCGATATCATTCATTCCTCATCCATTCGCTCGCTTGGCCTTTTTCATGCGCCCCCCTTGCAATGCCCGCCGCGTCCAGCGGTGGGACCCCCGCCCCCGGATGTTGCCCCTATGTAATTGACTCACCCGTCATCCTTCACAATTCACCCCTGCCCCACTCGACCACTCGGCCACTCGGCCACTCGACCACTTCCCCCCCTCTCCCATGCCTATCCACATCGCTGACCACCCCCTGATCGCGGACAAGCTCGCCGAGGCGCGGGACGAAAAGACACCACCCCTGCGCTTCCGTCAACTCGTCTCGCAGATCGGGGCACTGTTGGCCTATGAGGCGACACGCGACCTCGACACCACGTTGACCACCATCCGCACGCCGCTCGAAGAGATGCAGGTGCGCGTGGTGAAGAAACCGATCACCATCGTCCCCATCCTCAGGGCCGGTCTTGGGCTGGCCGAGGGGATCATGGACCTCTTGCCCGACGCCCACGTCGGACACGTCGGCATGTTCCGCGACGACTCGACGCTCAACCCCGTCAGCTACTACCGGAAAATCCCCGTCGAAGCCCGCGAGGGCGTGACGCTGCTTGTCGACCCCATGCTTGCCACCGGCGGCAGCGCGATTGCAGCCGTCTCCCTGCTCAAAGACCACGGCTGCCCCGACATCCGCATGATCGCCCTCGTCGCCGCCCCGGAGGGTTGGAACAAACTGCACCGCGAACACCCCGACGTGCCCGTCTACACCGCGGCGCTCGACCGCCAACTCAACAACAAAGGCTTCATCCTCCCCGGCCTCGGTGACGCGGGGGACAGGCTCTTTGGAACCACCGGCCGTTGATGTGTGAACCCATCACTTTCGACAACTGAACAACCCGATGTCGCCCCACCGCTCCAGCATCGGCACGCAGCGCATGAGCTGGTAATCCCACCACTGCACCTTGCCGATCAGCCCCCACAACCTCTCGGGGGAAATCCTGCAGAGGCGCTGGATCAGCGACAGCCGCCGTTCCTTGACCCGGCTGAATGTTTTGCGGATGAGTTGAACCTCATCGCGGCGGAGCTTGCGTTCGTCCTGTGTGATGTGCGTGTGTTCGTCGAGCGATTCTTCGCGCGGGAGCAGCTTCAACACGAACTTCGACTCGCGCACGCGCTCGATCCATGAATCCCCCAACGGTTCCTTGAAGATCGCCACGCCGCCGGGCTTGAGCACACGGTGCACCTCGCGCAGCACGCGCGGCACGTCGGTGTGGTGCAGGATGTCGATCCCCGTCACCACGTCAAAACTAGCATCGGGAAAATCGAGCGTCTCACAGGCTGACCGCGCGAAGGTACAACTCTTGATTAGACCGTTGGCCTGCGCCAGATTCCGCGCGACTTCGAGGTTGCCGTCCGAGATATCCACGCCGGTCACGTGATAGCCCACCTTGGCAAACACGCACGACGCCACACCCATCCCGCACCCGAGTTCCAACAGCTTCTGCCCGCCGGGCACGCCTTGATACGCCTCACGCACCAGCCCCACCACCGACCAATACGGGCTCCACGGCCGGCGTTCGTCACTCACCGCCGGCTCGAGGTCCACCGCCTGCACCGCGTGCATTCGGCTGTACTGATCGTAATACGCCGCTTCCCGGCTCTGGCGGTCGGACAGACCCGTGGCCTGGGAAAGAATGATCGCGGGCGTCGTGGTCATGCGCTTGACTCCGATATCGGTTATGCCGGTTGTATCGGTCGTATCGACGCGCGTGTTCACGCCATAAAAAGACCCCGCCGGGCTGGGCGGGGCCTTGATGATTATCGCACCTTGTCAAGGTTCAGTACCGGTAATGGTCCGGCTTGTACGGCCCTTCCACGGGGACGCCGATGTAGTCGGCTTGTTTTTGCGAGAGCTTGGTGAGTTTGACGCCGAGCTTGTCGAGGTGCAGCCGGGCAACTTTTTCGTCGAGCACCTTGGGCAGCGTGTAGACCTTGCCGGTCTGGTAGGTCACGCCCGAGAGCGAACGCTCGGTGCCGGTGAGGGCCAGGTCGATCTGGGCAATGGTCTGGTTGGTGAAGCTCGCGGACATCACGAAGCTCGGGTGGCCCGTCGCGCAGCCGAGGTTGAGCAATCGGCCCTCGGCGAGGATGAGCACCTCGTGGCCATCGGGGAAACGCCAGGCGTCGTACTGCGGCTTGATGTTGATCTTCTGGATGCCCTTGATTTTCGCAAGGCCGGCCATGTCGATCTCGTTGTCGAAGTGCCCGATGTTCCCGACGATCGCTTTGTCCTTCATCCGCGACATGTGGTCGGCGGTGATGATGTTGAAGTTGCCCGTCGTGGTGACGAAGATGTCGGCGGTGGCCACCACGTCATCGAGGGTCGTGACTTCGTAACCCTCCATCGCGGCTTGAAGGGCACAGATCGGGTCGATCTCGGTGACGATCACACGGGCGCCCTGGCCCTTGAGCGATTGACAGCAGCCCTTGCCCACGTCACCGTAGCCACACACGACGGCGACCTTGCCGGACATCATCACGTCCGTGGCGCGGTTGAGGCCGTCGATCAGCGAGTGTCGGCAACCGTAGAGGTTGTCGAACTTGCTCTTGGTGACCGAGTCGTTGACGTTGATCGCAGGGAAGAGGAGCTTGCCGGCCTTGGCAAACTCGTAGAGTCGGTGGACGCCTGTGGTGGTCTCTTCACTGACGCCCTTGCAATCAGCGGCGACGTGGGTCCAACGCTTGGGGGTGGCCTTGAGCGTTTTGTCGAGCAGCTTGAGGATCACGGCGAACTCTTCACTGTCGGCGGTTTCGGGCGAGGGGACCTTGCCGGCTTTCTCGAACTCGACACCCTTGTGGATCAGCAGCGTCGCATCGCCGCCGTCGTCGACGATCTGAGTTGGACCACGACCACCGCCGAAGTCGAGCGCCCGATCCGTGCACCACCAGTATTCTTCTAGGGTTTCGCCTTTCCACGCAAACACGGGGACGCCGGCGGGTTTTTCGACGGTGCCTTTGGGCCCGACGGCGATCGCGGCGGCGGCGTGGTCCTGAGTGCTGAAGATGTTGCACGAGCACCAGCGCACGTCGGCACCGAGCGAGGTCAGCGTCTCGATGAGCACCGCGGTCTGGATCGTCATGTGCAGCGAACCCATGATCCGCTGGCCCTTGAGCGGTTGCATCGCGGCGTACTCTTCACGCACAGCCATCAGGCCGGGCATCTCCTTCTCAGCCAGCTCGATCTCCTTGCGTCCCCATGCGGCAAGGGAAAGGTCGCGGACCTTGAACTCCAGGCCCGAGCCGGCGGGCTTGTTGAGGGGTTGGGTTTGTGTGGCGGTCATTCGGTGCTCCTTGGTGTGTGGTGACTGGTGACTGGTGACTGGTGAGTTTATGAGTTGGGTGATTTCCCTACGGCCAGTTGCAGGGCGGGGCCTTTGGTGTCGGGTTGGGGTGGGAGGGGTCGAGTGGTGATATCGCGCAAGCCCGCGTCACGGAAAAGTTCGGTCAAACGCGTAGGCTCGAAGCCCATACCCTGCTGACCGGAGAGACTTCGAAAATCATCTCGGTCGTGCGGGAGCAGGTCGACGACAACGACCCTGCCGCCTTCTTTAACAATGCGCTTCGCTTCGGTCAGAACGACGACGGGGTCCTGCACGTAACCCAGCACGAGCAACAGCAACGCGGCATCGCACGAATCATCGTCCAACGGCAACGCTTCGAGGTCGCCTTTTTTAAGTTCAATATTACCGAGCCTCCGGGTGCGCGACCGGGCGGCGCTGAGCATGGGTTGGCTCTGGTCGATGCCGATCACGCGCAAGACGTACGGGGCAAGTTCCGCGGTGGTCAGGCCGGTGCCGCAACCCAGGTCGGCCACGGTCATCGCATCGGGCAGCAACGCGAGCATGGCCGCCATCGAGAAGGACGAGCCGAATAACTCGCTGCGCATCTTGTCCCACTGCCCCGCGGCGCCGGCAAAAAAGGCCCGCGAGTTTTCCTGTCGGTCTCGCAAACGCCGTTCGAGACGCAGGCGGTCCTGATCGAACGTGGACCAATCGGCAGACTGTTCACGAGTGAGGTGCCAGAAGCGCTTGGCACCGTTATCCAAGGCGTCTTCCGCCATGCCATAAAGGTGGCTGGTGCCCTCGCGCCGGTGCCGGACCCAGCCCTGGCTTTCGAGCACCTTCAGGTGTCGGCTGACCGAGGACTGAGGCATCTGGAGCACCCCGCACAGGTCGCCCACGCCCAGTTCCCGCCTTTCGAGCAGGCGCAAGAGGCGCAGCCGGGTGGGGTCGGAGAGGACCGACATCCAGGAGACGACCGAGCGGATTACAGGGGCGTTTTTAACCATCGCTTCATCCGGATGGAATAATACATCGGTCGGACGCGACGGTCAACGATCCCGTGATTTTTCTTTGCCCTCCCCACCGGGCCATAATATGGAGTCGCATGACCCGATTCGCCCCGCCGATCTTCGCCTTGATGATGATCCTGACCGCGGTCGGATGCACCTACCGCAAGGTGCTCAACGACCCCTGGGCCGGCCTTGAGCAGATCGCAGACCCCCCGTCGCCGAACACTTCGGGCAATCCGTCAAAGGACCCCTACGCCGGCCGGACCAGCAACGAGGCGCAGTGGACAATCCTCCTGCAGACCTACGAGGGCAAGAGTCGGCTGGCGGAGGCGACCAAACTTGTCGACCGCATGCAGCGCGAGCTGGGCCTGCGTGACCTGTGGGTGCGCGACCTGGATAACACCTTGTATGTCCAGCGCGGGCGCTTCGACAAACCCTCCTCCTTCGAGGCCCGCAACACGCTGCGTCAGACACGCATGCTCCAGCTCGACGGCAAGCTCGCGTTCCCGCAAGCCGACCTCATCCCCCTCTCACGGGCGGCCGCCCAGAGTGTCGGCAAGTACGATCTACGCCAATACTCCGGGATGTACAGCCTGCAGATCGCGTTCTACGACGACACGTTCGGCCCGGACTTCCGCAAGGCCGCTGAAGAAGCCGTCGCCAAGCTCCGCGAGGGCGGCGACGAGGCTTTTTACTACCACGGCCCGACCCGTTCGCTCGTCACGGTAGGCCTGTTCACCGACGACGACCTCCTGATCGTCAACCACGCCCAGACTTACAGCGAGCAGGTCATCGAGCTTCAGAAGAAGTACCCCTACAACCTCGGCAACGGTCTGACACTCATCGAAAAGCGTGACGGCCAGACGGTCGGGGAGCAACCGAGCTTCCTCGTGCGCGTGCCGTGAGACGCTTCAACCCGTCGGGCGCGTATTCAACAACTGTTGCAGTCGGTCGGCGAAGGTGAGTTTGACTTGCTCCATCGCCGGGCACGAATCACCAAGCAGGACCGACAAACTCGTCACGTTTGTGTTGGACAGACCGCAGGGGATGATTGTCTGGAAGTGGGTCAGGTCGGTGGTGACATTGAGCGCAACGCCGTGCAGGGTGACGCCTTTGACGACACGGATGCCCAGGGCCGCAAGCTTGGCGGGCTGTTGATCGGTGGCTCCATCGAGATCGACCCAGACGCCGGTGGCCTTGTCGAGGCGCTTACCCACAACACCCCACGTAGCGACCGTGTCGATGACCGCCTGTTCGAGCAGACGCATGAAACGCCCGACGTTGAGCTGGTAGTCGTTCATGCGCAGGATCGGGTAAGCCACGAGCTGGCCCGGGCCGTGGTAGGTTACGTCGCCCCCGCGGTCGGTCTCCTGGATGTCAATGCCGCGCTGCGCGAGCAATTCGCGCGACATCAGGACATGATCCCCTGCATCCTTCCGCCTCGTCACCGTGACAACCGGTTCGTGCTCGACGAGTAACAGTGTGTTAGCCGCCCCCGCCACGACCTGTGCATGGTGACGCAGTTGCAGTTCATACACTTGTGCATAGGGCAACCGCCCAAGGTCAACGGCCCGCAATATCTTCACAGATTTGACGTCTTTATCCGTGTGCATCTGCGTCCATCTGCGGCTATTCTTGCCTCACTCGCGCCCGGCAAGCACAGGGTCCACCGCTTCGCAGAGCGTGTGGAAGAGCAGCTGGTGGATTTCCTGGATCCGCGCGGTCGTCTGCGAGGGGACGATCAACTCCACGTCGGCAAGCCCCTTGCACTTGCCCCCGTCGCGGCCGAGAAAAGCGATGGTCTTGATGTTCTTGGCACCGGCGACTTCGAGCGCCATGCGGACGTTGGTCGAGTTGCCGCTCGTGGTGAAGACCGCCAGCACGTCGCCCGAAGCGCCCAGCGCCTGCACCTGCCTGGCGAAGACCTGCTCGGGCGGGTAATCATTGATTAGAGCGGTCACGAGGCTGTGGTCCGCGGTGAGGTCGATGGCGGGGAAGCCCGCGCGTTCGAGAACGTACCGCCCCGCGATCTCAGCGGAAAAGTGTGCGCTGTCGGCTGCGCTGCCGCCGTTGCCGCAGCACAGTAGCTTGCCCCCGCCGGTCAGCGTTTGGGCCATGATCTGGGCTGCGCGTCCGAGCGGTTCGGCCATCGGCCCGATGTGGTCGAGCAGGTGCTGGAGGGCCTCGATGTTCGAGCGGAGCGCGTTCTGGGCTTTGCTGGCGATCATAAAAACTCCGTGGTGGCGTGTCGGTCTTGTGAGTCAGGGGTGGTGTTGATCGTAGAGTCTTTGGGCGATGCGTGCGCCCAGCGCGGGGAAGGCTGAGAAAAACGACAGCCCGAACCGGGCCAACGGCATCGGCCAGACCTGGGACTTGCCGGTCCGCAGCGCCCGGACCACGCACCGTGCGACGCTGTCGGATGTCTGCATCAGGCCCTTGGGCGTGTTGAAGCTGGTCGAGCGCTGCGAACGGTCCGCCATCGTGTTGAAAAACTCGGTGCGTGTGCCGACGGGGTGGACCGAGGTCACACGGATGCCGTGCGGCGCAAGCTCTGGCCTCATCGCGCCGGCTAACGAAGCCTGGGCGGCCTTGGTGGCGCTGTAGTGCGAGTAGAACGGCAGAGGCATCAGGCTCGCGGCGCTGGAGCAGATCAAGACGTGGCCGCGCACGGGGGGCGCGTTGCTCAACATCGCCTCGACCGCGGCTTTTACGCACCGGACCGTGCCAAAATAATTCGTCTCCCACATCTCCCGCATGTCCCGCTCCGTGGTCTGGAGCACGTCCTCCATCCGCCCGAAGCCCGCGTTGGCAAACATGACATCGATCCGACCCATCTCACGGACGGACTGATCGACGAGGTGTTGCACGTCGTCGTCATTGTTGACGTCGCACTCGACGGCCAGCGCCTTTCTCCCACGGTCGGCAACTTGTTTGACCACCGCGTCGAGTTTGGCCCGTGTTCGGCCGGACACGACGACATCCATGCCCACATCGGCACACGCTAGCGCGGTCGCCGCCCCGATGCCGCTGCCCCCGCCGGTGATGACGATGACTTTGTTTTGGAGGTCCCACGTCGCCATAGTGAGATAGTGTAACCCAGCCGCTATACTCCCGGCCATGAAAGACTCACCCATGACCGACGCACAACTCATCGAGCGCATCCGCGAGGCCGCCCTTCTCCACGGCGACTTCACCCTCCGCAGCGGCCGCAAGAGCAAGTATTACCTCGACAAATATCTCTTCGAGACCCAGCCGGACATTCTGGCGGCGCTCGGTGAACGTTTTGCCAGGCACGTGAACGCCGAGGTGGACCGTGTGGCCGGGGCGGAGCTCGGCGGGATCCCGCTCGTCGCCGCGGTGTCGATGAAGACCGGCAAACCCAGCGTGCTCATCCGGAACCAGAAGAAAGACTACGGCACCGCCAAACAACTCGAGGGCAAACTCAACAAGGGTGACCGCGTGCTCATCGTCGAAGACATCGCCACCACCGGCGGGCAGGTGCTCGAAGCGGCGAAGGTGATCCAGGGTGCTGGGGCAACGGTCGTCAAGATCGTCGCGGTGATCGACCGCATGGAGGGGGCACGCCAGAACATAGAAAGCGAGGGCTATGTGTTCGATGCGCTGCTGACGAAGAAAGAACTGGGGATCGAAGAGTGACCCGTTGTCTGCGGATTTCGGGTCATTTCTCTTCGCGCTTTTGTCAGACCCCTACGACCCGGCGCCAGGCCTGAAGCAGCAGCGCGTGACCGGCCGGAGTGGGATGGATGCCGTCCCACAGCCAAAACGGGTTTGGCGCTGTTTTTGCGGCGTCGCTGAACACCTGTTGAAGAGGGACGAAGGTCAGCTTCATCTCATCGGCGAGTTTGCGTGCCACCGCGCGGTACGGATCAAACGCGGGCCAGTCGCGCAGCGTGAAGGGTTCGCATACGACCAGCTCGACGCCGGGGACTTTATCCCGGGTCTGTTGCAGCAGGTCGCGGTAGCCGGTCTCGTAGTCGGCCACCGTCCCCTTGTATTTGCTGCCGAACGCGATGGTGTGCCAGAGGTCGTTGATCCCGACAAGGATGCTCAGAATGGTGGGCTTGAGGTCGATCGCATCGGCCTGCCAGCGTGCCGCCAGGTCGGGGACTTTGTTGCCGCTGACCCCGCGGTTGATGACCTGCAACTCCCGGTCGGGGTAATCAGCCAGAAGTTGCCCAGCCGCCATTGCGGGATAACCGTTGCCCAATGCACCGCTGTCTGTCCACGCCATCCCGTCGTTTTTCTTTCGGCCGGCATCGGTAATCGAATCGCCCTGGAAGACGATCACCGCGCCTTTTTTCAGATCCAATTTCTCCGTCTTGGCCACGGCCTTGTCACCGGCGTCGGTCGCTCCGATCACGCCAGATACGTTGACTGAGCCGAGCGCAGCCAAAGCGGCCACACCTTTGAGCAGCGCCCTGCGCGGGATGCGCTGCGATTCGGCCAACGGATGGGTTAATGCTTGAGATGTGTCGCTGTCTTGGGGGCTGTCCATGTAGGGTTGTCCATGAATATGCGTACGTCTTGAGCGAATTGTGGGACCTCGATGTTCCACACATTCATAGGGTGAAAAACAGTGTGTGGCAATCACCGCAGAGTCTACTGCTCTTTTAACGCAGCAGGTCTTGCGGGATCATCGTGTTGTACATGTTTCCACCCCAGTCCTGATTGCTAAAGTGCATATTATCGAAGGTCTGGGCGCTGAGGTCGTCGCGGAGGAAGTTGGCGTCCGTCGGGGTATCGGTCTGCCACCCTTTGGCGTATTGATTGACCGCGGCGTACCAGACCGAGGCCTTGCCGGGTTTGACGTGGTTGGCTTTGAGTGGCAAAGAGGGATCGCCGGCATAGGACACTCTTGAAATGATGTCACTCAAGAGCACGTGGGTGGTCTTGTACCGATTGGCGTTCGGCCCCACGTTGCCTATCTGCCAGGACTCGCCCATGCGAAGCATCGGCTGCTTCACCTCGCTGCCCGGGAAGCCGGCCCACAGGGCGTAGGGGATGTGCATACTGTTGGTCTGGGGATAGGGGAACGTTTTGTAATAGTTTGTGGTGTAGTTCACATACCCCGGCTCAACCAGCGGGCACATGAAGACACCTTTCATCCCGGTCTTGCTCACGTAGTAATCCACCAGGAGCGTGTAGAGGTTATACGCTTCGTTTCCCCCCGTCTTTGCCTGGATCTGCTGCGGCGTCGACCGTGTGCCGTTGAACAGGGATGAACCGTAGGGCGTGATGTCGATGGGGTAGTAGCTGTGGTTGTCGGCGGTGTAACTGGCAATCCCGGCCCCGGCTTGATTGAGGTGGGCAAGACAAACAACCTGTTTGGCTTTGTATCGGGCCTGCTGCAGTGCGGGCAACAGGAGCGCAACGAGCAAAGCCAGGATCGTAATCACCACAAGCAGTTCCACAAGCGTGAAGCCGTGTGCAATGCAAGCCCCGCCGTTGATCCTACGTTCCGTTGTCGCCATGGCTCAGTCCTCTGGAATGTTCACCCGGGGTGAGACACAAGACCGTGACGAATCAAACAACGGCGGAGCGGGACTTACGCCCGCACAGCCGTTGTAGGAGGTTCGATCATTGACATCACGCATGGATAGGCCCTCATGCGTCAACGTTTCATTCATGCTTCCACCACGTCGGCGACCTCACGATAGACAGGGTTCGTGGAACACCCGATCGAAACGAGATTATACGTGCGATGTCTTACGCTTTCGGCTGGCGATCAGCAGACCACCCAGACCCAGAAGAACAAGCGACGCAGGCTCGGGGACAACGATGATGGTGCCGCTGCCGGTGTAGTTCACACCGAGAGATGAAGCGGTGTAGGTGCCCGCCGCGACGGGACCGTTGACCGTATCGACCAGATCGCCCTCGTTGAAGGTCAGCGTCCGTCCGCTGGTTACGCTCAGAACGGAGTCCGTGCCGATCGTAAACGTGTTGGAGAAGGTGTAATCGGTGCCGAAGGCCACAACCAAACCGTTTGTGTTTGAAGTAAGGTTAATCGCGCCGGTGTAGCCGCTGATCCCGGTAATCGAGATCGTTCCTCCAAAATCACTGACGCTGAACATCGTCAGGTCACCAGAGCCCGTCAGCGTGCCATCGATCGTGAACACGCCTCCCTGTGGACTCACACCCAGTTGGCTGCCGGTACCCGAGATAATGAGATTGTTCACCTTTAAGGTGCCGTTTCTCGCAATAGGAGTCGGTGAAGCAGCGTTTGGGCCCAAGTCAACGGTCCCGCCTGAGATGGTGAGGTTGCCGTTGATGGTCGAGGTCGTGTTGATGTTTTTCATCAGCAGTCTTGAGTTGCTAACAACTTCAAGGCTGCCGCCACCGAATGTGGAAGCTGCGCCACTGGTGCTCGGCCCACCACGCAAGAGTAAGCCGCTAGCGGTGATGTAATCATTTGCAGCGATGGGGGCTAAGTTGTTGGACCAGTCTACGGCTGTGTTCCAGTCTTCGGAGGCGCTGTTGTCGCCGTCCTGCGTAATGAGTGCGGCCTGGGCCGAGGTCGCGGCCAGGCCGAGCAACGGAGCTGCGATCAGGGTGGCGGTGATGAGTAGTGCGTTGCGAGTCATGGTTTTCCTCTTTGTGATGAATGGGTTTCGAATCATGTTGGTTTCTCCTGTTAGGGGATTACTTATAGGAACTGATAAAGCAGCCACCAACGTTGTCACCATCTTCTTAACAAACACGCTTGAGTCCTCCACTTATGCTTCCGGGTTGAGTTGAATTCGAGAATTAGCCGAATTGCCCTTCATAGGACAACCATTGCGTGCCCACACAACTAGTGAGCAGGTCTATCATGCACTACGATTAGTGCGTTTTCAATTCAATTTCTGAAACATATTTTATCCACTTTTCATACTATTCTGGTAAAATGTCTAGAGGTTGGAACAACCGTCAAGGGGACTCTTCAAGAAAGAAACCCACAATGATTACGAAACGTAAGAGTTTGAATAATATACGCTTAAGACGTCATGAGCCTCTCGTTATGCTCTCTACAAAGACTTCTTTCGACCTGGATGACGGGCCTTTTGAGGTCTTGGTCGAACATGCCCGAGCACGGGGATGGCGATTGTTGAATATGGGCTTCATAGAAGACACTTTGTCGGGTGAACCCAAACCGACGGGTGCGTTGATCACCCACCTGCCGACCGTGCCCAAAGTCATCCGCCTGAGAAAGCTTGGGTGCCCGATCGTTCGGTTAGGTCGGCTTGAACACCCGGAGGACACCGCTGTGCCCGTGGTGTTACCCGATTTCACGCAAGCGGGCCGGATGGCGGTAGACCATTTTGCAGAACGAGGCTTTCACGATCTGGCGATGTTCGGGCATCGGGCAATGGACATCGTGCCCTTGATTGAAACAGGTCTGGTTGAACAAGCCCATGCGCGGGGTTGCAGGTGTGAACAATATCTCATCAAGACAATTGAAGGGAACCGGATCGACGGAGAAGCCGCTCCGTCGTGTTCCCGGCTACAGAGTCGCAACGCCAAGTTCATCGACTGGCTCAGCGCCCTGCCCAAGCCTGTGGGGCTCCTGGCCTGCAGCGATCACTACGCGAACATCGCCAGCATGATGTGCAAGCGCCTGGGCTTGTCGGTCCCGGAGGACGTGGCGCTGCTGTCAGTAGGCAACCACCGCTCGACCTGTGAGATGATGAGCGAGCCGATCTCGGCGATCGACCTCGGGCGCACGGAAGCCATGCGTGTGGCGATAGACCTGCTCGAACGGTTGATCGAAGGCAAGACCGTACCGACCAGGACGTACATCTCCCCACCCCGAATCGAAACACGGCGCAGCACCGATATCCTCGCCGTCGAGCACCCGCTGGTTGCCCGCGCGATCCGTTATATCTGGGACCGATTGGACCACGACATTTCCGTCGACGACGTGGCGGCGGCGTTGCGGACGCCGCGTTACAAGCTCGAACGTCTGTTCCGCAAACACTACAGTCGGGGTATGCACGCCGAATTGCGCAGAGTCAGGCTCGAACGCTTTGCCCAGCTGCTGCGCACCACGAATAAGCCGGTCAGTGAACTTGCACCGCTGGTCGGCTTCAAATCCCCCAACTTCCTGCACGGGTCGTTCTGCAAAGAGTACGGCACCACGCCGCGTCAGTACCGCATCAAATCTCGACAGACAGCATCACATCCATTAACGATCAGCTAAACCGTTGGCGGTAATCGCCGGGGGTCATGCCGGTGATGCGTTTGAAGACGGGGTAGAACTGTTCCTGCCCGATGCCGCAGGCTTGTGCGACCTGGGCCATCGTCTGGCGGGTCTCGACGAGCAGTTTCTTGGCGTGCTCGATCTGAACCCTGCAGATGACGGTGTAAGGCGTATGGCCAACCGAGCGTTTCATGCGGGATTCGAGGTTCCTCCGGGAGACGCCCACCACGTCGAGCACGCTCTCGACGCCGATGCCCCTGGCAAAATGATCACGGATGTAACGCAGCGCCTGTGCAACGATCGGGTCCTGTGCCACAACAATGTCGCTGCTATGACGGGTTACGGCACGCAGCGGAGGGACCCACCTGGGCGACTCGGGCGTCTGGCCGTGCATGAGCGCGTCGAGCATCTGTGCCGCCTTGTAGCCGATCTGTCGCCAGTCGGGCTCGATGCTCGACATGGGCTTGGGCGCAAATTGAGTCAACCACCGGTCGTTGTCCACCCCGACGACCGCCACGTCATCGGGCACGTTCAAGCCCAGCGACAAGGCGGCCTCTATCGCGTGACAACCGATCACGTCGTTGGCGGCCATCACGCCGATCGGCCTGGGCATGCGGTCTAGCCAGGCCTTGATGGAGGATATATCGTTGGCTGACCGCATCGTATCCAGGACGTGGCACTGCCTTTCCGCCCCACGAACGATCACCCGTTCAAACCCCTCCAGCCTGCGATGTGAATACCACGTGTGTGGCGACATAATAAACCCGAAGTGAACAAAGCCTCGCTCGAGCAGGTGCTCGCCACCCAGCGCACCGATGGCGTGGTCGTCGTTGCCCACTCTGGGCAAGGGGATTTCGTAGACCGCGTTGGAAAAGTTCACCGCCGCAACGCCGGCGTTGATGGCGGCGTCGGCCCAGCTCTGTTGCCGAAAGAACCCGATCACTCCGTCGATGTTTTTGAAGTCGATGTCCTCGAACGCGATCACCGGGTTCTGGATATGCCCCACGAGTTGCCAGTGGCCGACCTGCTGCTTGTAATCCAACACCCCCATGAAGCTGCCGTAGCTGTTTTCCGACCGAAATTCGGACGCCATGGCGACGCGGAAGGGTGTTTGGGGACTGGTCATAATCCACAGTATAACCGACTTTTTGCAAATCCTTATAATTATGCGCATTTTCGCATTGTATTGGGGGGAATCGGGGCGACAATAGTGAATAGGTATTTGGCTGTAGGTTTAGCTCATGTGCGTGAGTCAATCTACAACCCTGACTCGTACTTTACTTATCCACACAGGATGACATATCCATGTCAACAAGAATTTCACCCCGACGCCTCTTTACAGTCCTGACCGTCATGTGTCTCACGGCATGGGTCACCGGCTCTACTCAGGCGTCGATCATCGATGTCAACCATGGTAACTTCGGTGGCTCGGCACCCGGCGCTACCGTGACCCAGTCGATCTCGGTTGGGGCCGGTGCCGACATGCTGATTGTGATGACCTCGGACGAGTTGGGCGGCCTGACCGGCAACGCGATGACGGTGACCTATGGCGGCAAAGCCATGAATCTGGCTGTGGGCAATCTGACCAACTCCGCCATCTGGTATCTCGACCTGTCCACACCAGGAATCTCCGGGACCAACGTGGTCGTCGACATGAGCGGCTATGGCACGCGGAACGGTTTTGCCGCCGGCTGGGTTTCCATCGATGGCAATCTGGGGCTTAACCAGGCGATAGCGCTCCACAACACGGGCACCTCGGCTTCACAATCCAACACCGTAAACCTTGTCACCACGGTCGAAACCTTCAACGTCGTTAATTTCAATGGGAACAACACCAACAGGGCTATCACGGTGAACTCACCGAACCCGACAGTGATTTACACCGATAACAACATCGGCTCGGCCGAAGGCGCCGCGGCTTACAAAGGGTCGGTCGCTGCGGGCACGCATACCTACCAGTGGACTCTCAGCGGGCTTACCCCCCCTGCCGCCGACTACCGGCGTATCGACGCCGCGGCGTTTGAAGTGATCACCATCCCCGAACCGGCGACGCTCGTCGTTGGGCTTGTGGGTTTGGGCATGGCCCTCTATCGCCGCCGCTTTGCTTGATTCGATGTGGCTCTGTGAGTGCGTCTACTTCAATCCTCCTCCAGCGGCGGCGCAGCGTACCATGCTGCGTCGCCGTTTTTCAAAACTCGGTCGGTGGATCAGGCACTGTGAGAAAACATAAGAAGCTCTGGAAGATCGGTGACACCATGGAGCTCAATGTCGGCAGTAGCAGAGACTACACGATCCTTCTATCACACAGAAGCCGGGCGTGGGGAACAGGTAATAACACATGCACCAAACCCGTTCGCAATACAGACCCGTTCCCCAATCCCCCACAGGTTTACAACCGTGACACTTCCATCCCCGACTGCGCCTTGACCGACAGCAGCGTCCGCGAATAAAGCTTCAGTATGATCACAGCGCCACGCAACACCTTCATGTCCTGCTGGGCCGGGGAGCAACGGCGTTTAAGGCGATGGGCTTGTATTGCTCATGGATTGGGCCGCGGGGCAATAGCCCGTGAGCCGGCTGCGTTAAATTCGGTGCGACCCCCTCCAAACAATCGATACCCAGTGTCCCGTGGAACGGGATATCCAGCCAGTGCCCCTATGCTACATCTATACAAACCCGTGATCGGAATCTTCCTGATGCTTATCATTTCAACGCAGGCTATCGCCACCGAGGATCGTGGGAACTTGAGTCCCGAAGCGGTCCTGGCGGGTTTCGACCAGCGAGTCGATGCGATCTTCAAAGCCGAGGCCGGCAAGCCGCTCGAGCGCGCGAAGAAGAACCCGCCTCTCTCACCCGGGCGCGGCAACTATGTGCGGGGTTACTCCTATTCGATGATGGCGTTTGCCGCGCGGTGTCTTTACTTGAACGAAAAAATCGACGAGGCCAACTCGGCTCTGGTTGAAAACGCACAGTATTACCTCGATAACTCGTCGGCCATCCCTGATCGGGACAGCTTCCACTGGCACGCCGAGATCGTCCTGCGCCTTCTGGAGTTGTACGGCCCGCACGGCAGTTTGCACGCGGGTCGGATCACCAAAGAGACCGAGGCCAAGGTTCTCGAACCGATATGGATTTACACAAAGACCTGCTCTTGGCTTGGCAAAGCGGAATACAAGACGTCCGAGACCTGGAATGTCTACAGCTCCGAAAACCATCACGTGATGGACTTTACGTGTCACTGGCACTTTTCCAAATACGCCAAAGACCTGCCCAGATACAAGGACCTCAAGTGCGATGACGGCTCGACCCTGGCCCAGCAGTATGAGGCCTGGAACGCTTACATCATCGAATACTGTCGGGAGCGTGCGAAACGGGGCATCTGTGCCGAGATGCGCAGCGACGGCTACAACGCCACGATGGTCAAGGGCTTCTATAACTTCTACGACTTCGGGGACGAGCGATTGAAGAAGGCCGCGGGGATGTTCCTCGATATGTACTTTGCGTACTGGGCCGAGGAACAGATCATGGGACACATGGGCGGCGGAGCCTCACGCCTCAAGGGAAACAACGCCTATATCCAGAGTCGAAACCACGGCAACGCGGTGCTGGCGTGGCTCTACTTTGCGATCGGCAACCAGCCGGAGCTGAACGGGCACGACGTGGATGCTCTTCTCAGCGGCTACCGTCCGCCGACCGTCGTGGCGGATATCGCGCTCGACACCCAGGGCCGGGGACGATACGAGGTTCGGCAGCGCGTCCAAGGGCTTGGCGAACAGGGCCACACCTTCCCGAAGATGGATCGACCGGACCAGAAGCCCAACCAGTTCCGGCTCGACGGCGGGGGTATCTTGCGATACAGCTATTGCGACCCATCGTTCATCATCGGCACACCGATGACCGAGGCCCGGCCTACGTCCGACTGGGTCGGGATCAGCAGTCAGAGCCGATGGCAAGGCGTGATCTTCGCCGGTGAAGGTGACCCGCGCATCGTTCCGGTTCCCCGACCGGCGGACAACCGCGTGTGCTTCAACCAGTTCTGGTCCGTGCAGAGCAAGGGCAGCCTGATTACGCAGAAACTCAAGCAGAGCAAAGACGTTGCGGAGATGATGGTGTGGTTTTCCAAGAACGGCTTGAGTGAGCCTGTCCGTGAGGACAACATCGTCTTTGTCGAAGCGCCCGGCGCGTACGCGGCCGTTCGTGTGGCCGAGGGTGACTTCAAGCTTGACGAACGTGTTTTGGGAGGCACGAAAGAGGAAGGGACTTCATTCGCCACACCACCGGGTTTCATCTTGACCCCGGAGAACGAATACGCCCCAGTGATCCTGGAGGTCATGGCCAAGACCGATGTCGAGAGTTACGATGCATTCAAGGCGAAGGTTAAGGCCTGCTTGGTCCGAATGGAAGGCCCGGTACTTCATTATCAAACGATCTACGGCGACGCATTGACTCTGGACACGAGTTACCAGAAAACGCCCACCATCAACGGCAAGCCCGTGGATTACAGCCCGGCTAAGGTCTACGACAGCCCGTTCCTCAACAGCGACTACAACAGCGGTGTCGTCACGATCTCCAAAGGCGACCGCAAAGTCGTGCTCGATTTCAACGCACTCGAATCGCACACGACCAGGTGACAACACCCGTATTGGGAAGTACGAAAAAGCTAAGACTTGAAAGAATGGACATGTTAAAGATCAGAACTTTGCGATGGACGTTGCCGATCACCCTGGTCGTGGTTTGCGCCATGACTTGTTTTGCCGGCCCGAAGAATGTGGAGCAACAGGTTACGCTCACAGCCGAGGGTCAGCAGTATCTGGCCGAGTACCAGAAGATGCTGGCAGCCCTGCAAGTCAGTATCAAGGCGAAACTGCCCCAGGTCGATCCCGCCATGAAAGCGGCCTTTCTTAAGGCCCATGAAGACGAAGGTCCCCGGTTCCAGAAACAGAAAGAAGGAAGCAAGGACAAGCCCAAGCAGCAACGCGACAGCGGTATCTACAAGGATTTCAAACGCCAACGAGCAACCATGGACAGGGCCCGTTCCATCCTCGACTCGCTGGAAAGCTCTCTTGGCAGTGACGCGATGGATCAGGACCTTGTGAAGTGTGCCGTGCTGAGCAACGCGACGCCGCGCGGCCTGGCGGTCTATGCACAACAGGGCACGGCTTACAAGGCACGGCTCGACTCGCTGCTTGCCGATCACAATCTGATGCAACAAATTCTGATCGCCGGTGGCGCCAAAGCCGGTCGATACGGCAAGGCGATGGAGATCTACGAGTCCATCCGTTCGGCCAGCAAAGAACCCAATGAGGGGATTCTCAATCGCCTCGCCGTGGCGACCGCGGTGGAACTGGCCGCCCCGGAACTCTGTCAATACACCGGGATTGACCCGATCCGACGCTATCTCGCTTACGAAAAGTGGTATCTCAATAAGGAACTCGACCCCGCCTTCGAGAATATGACCACATGGGAATGCCGTCACATCATCAATGATTACTGCACCGAGGAAGAATTGGCCTGGTTGCGAAGCATGGTGCGCAACTATCGTCCCGACACGATCGCCACGGAATATCCCCGTGACAAATACATGGCTATCAACGAAGATATCCCCCAAAAGACACCCGAATACGAGGAAGGACTGACCAACATCCAAGCGATCCTGAATGCGGGCGGTCGTTGCGGGCCCAAGGCTACTCTCGGTCGCGCCACGACGCGAAGCTTCGGAATCCCGACCTGGGGCACACGGGGCAAGGCTCACACCGCCATGACGTACTGGACGCCATACGGATGGACCACCGCGCTGGGCATCGGCTGGTCGGGGTCCTACTGGACCAGTGACAAGCCTGAAGCCATGTATTCCACGGTCTTTCGCCTCGACCAGATGGCGCGCAAAAACCCACAAGACTATCTCAAAGCCCTGCGCTGCGGCTGGATCGGTGACGGCCTCGGGCAGGAAAAGATCAACGGCATGGTTTCGGGGACGGGTGGCTTCTGGCACGCCCTTGCCCTCAACCAGAAGCGAATCCTCGTGAGCAAAGCCTGGCCGAACTACGACGACGATCGCGTGCCATGGACCGAAGATGCTTTCGCACTTGCCCGGGACTACAAACGAAGACCGGAAAAAGACTCCCCCCTGACCACCCCGGCCATCGGTCCGGAGGATCGACGTATTGACATCAATGAACGGGGCGTGGTCACGATCCCGGCCGCGGCCTGCATCACGCCGAGCGAAAGCACCGCAAAGATTCTCTTCATGGAATCGAGCCTTGGCGGTATTCAGATGCATTACCGACGCAAGGGCAATCCGGAGTCGTTCGTTTACGAGGTCACGCTTCCCAAAGCAGGCGAATATCAACTCTCCGCCAGGGTCGTGACCATCAACCGCGACCAGTCTTTACAGCTTACGCTCAACGGCCAAGACAGATCGACCGACATCCCCCTGCCTTTCACGCTCGGCCAATGGGTGGACTCGGAACCGGTACGCATCACCCTCGTCGCGGGAACCAACACGCTGAACTTCACGCGCAGGGTGCCCGAGCAATACGGGAAACTGGTGTGGACGAGCAGCGGCCCCGAGTTCGGGGGCGTGACGATCCGCCAATTCACACTGACGCCCTGTCACCCGTGATGCCATACACACCCCAAGAGTCCTCCGATGTCCACCCGTCAAGCATTCTTCTATAGTTTGATCGTGATGCTGCTGACACTTGGTTCGACCGCTATCGCGGGCAGCGCTGATGACTCGGCTATCCACGATGCCCGGGCGCGTCGCAGGGAGTTCGGCAGCAAGCTCATGGATGAGCTGGTTGCCACCCCCGTGAGCAAAGAGGGCCTCACGACCTATGCCCCGGTCTACGCGTTGGCCTGCCTCTACACCGGCACAGACCTGGACCGGGCCAACGAGCAACTGCGGTCCGCGCTCAAGGCCATCGCGGGGGAAGACAACACAGTGAGCGTCGACGAGGCACTCGACGCAAAGTGGCGGATGCGAACCTGGCTGCGGGTCTATTACTTCTTCAACGACAAGAGCCCGTTCTTCCCCGGTCGGCTGGCGCAGAACGTGCAGGCACAACTCGAAGAGATGCTGTTTCTTTATGGCTGCGGCAAGAGCACGGTCGAACGCGCGAACCTCAAAAACATCTGGCACATCCAGGGCAGTGAAAACCACGACATGATGGACCTGTCCAACGCTTACCTCGCGCTGCAGGCCATACAACATCTACCCGCATACACGGACCGCAAGCTTCCCGACGGCCACAACCCGACCGAGCACGTCAAGGCGTGGGAAGCGTATTACGCGCAATACGCGCTCGAACGCGCGAAGAACGGCTTGTTCGTCGAGATCTCCCCGACCTACGGCAAGTGGTTTATCGGTGAGATTGTCAATATGTATGAGTTTGCCCAGGACCCGACCGTGCGCCACCGCATGAAACTGCTGCTGGACCTGACGTGGGCGGACTGGTCGATCGACCAGCTCAACGGCATCCGCGGTGGCGGCAAAACGCGCTGCTACCAGGGTTCTTACTCACAGTCAGGCGGGAGCGACTCGTGGAACCTGATGGGCAAGGCCCTGATGGGGATCAAGGGCTGGTACTGGGCAAGCAACGGGATCCAGTCGCAGTTGATCCTCTCGACCTCACGGTATGAACCGCCGGATGTGGTGATGGATATCGCGCTAGACAAAGGATCGTTCACGCCGTTCGTGTATCAATCGACGCGGCCGGCGAAGGTGGCGGGCGGGGGCGGTGGGCGAGGGTTCTATGACATGGACCCCAAAGCCGGCGGGATGCTGCGCTACAGCTACTGTACGCCGGACTACATCATGGGCGGTTGGATGCTCGATACGCGCACCGACTACGCCGCGATCAACACGCAGAACCGCTGGCAAGGCATCGTCTTTGCGACTGGCCCCAATGCCCGCGTCTTCCCGCAGTCCGTCGGGCTGGGCAACGGCAAGACCTACAACCAGCACATCGCGGTGCAGCACCGCAACGTCATGCTGGTCGCCACGCACCCCAACGCCAAGCAGACCGGTCAGATGCGGGTCTACTTCCCCAAAGACATTCAGGAACGCATCGTCGAGAAAGACGGCTGGTTGGTGGTCCATGAAGGTGCAGCCTGGCTCGGGGTCAAGTTCCTCGACGCCGACCCCAATGCGACGGGGAAGAACTACGAGTTCAAGCAGGCCGACCCCACCCAGCGCAATGAAGCCAGCCGAAACGACAACAATGACGCCCGCTGGCTTTGGCCGAAGGCGGACAAACCGACCGTGGCGTTTGTTGGCTCCCGCGAGTCCAAGCACCCCACACTCGAGGACTTCCTCACCTACCTGGCCGGCCATGAATACACCATCACCGACGGCTGCGTGTCTTACGCCTTCAAGGACGACCTGGGCGTCGAGACTCGCATGGAGCTTGGCGGCAAGCTGCCGGTGCCCCGTATCAACGACAAGCCGGTCGATTTATACCCCGACAAGGTCTTTGACAGCCCTTACCTGAACTCCTTCCACGGCAGCGGTATCGTTACCCTCGAGAAAGACGGACGGAAAATCTCGCTGGATTTCAACGGGCGAACCGAGAGCAACGAGCAGATCGGAGGCAACGTGAAGCAAATGATCCACAACCCCCAGGAGCGGAAAGCCTTTGAGCGGGCAGACGCCCCAAGTTGGCGGGTCGTTTTTTCCGACCCCTGCACCGGCGACTGGAAAGACAAGTGGTTCCTCGACGGCGAGGTCGGCAAGGTGGCCAACGGGCCCGAGGGCATGACCCTCACCGCCGGTCCCGAGTTTAAGAACGACGCCCATCACATGGTGCTGTGGATCAAACAAAGCTTCGAGGGTGACGTGAAGATCGAGTTCGACTACACCCGGCTCGACCACGAAAAACGCTGCGTCAACATCCTCTACATCCAAGCCACCGGCAGCGGCGAGGGGCCTTACGACAAGGACATCACCAAATGGAACGACCTGCGCAAAGTCCCCGCGATGAAGATGTACTATGACAACATGAACACCTACCACGTCAGTTACGCCGCCTTCGGCAACACCGATGACGACGACACGCAATACATCCGTGCCCGACGGTACGTGCCGCATAAAGCCGGCCTGAAGAACACCGATCTCGTACCGGACTATTTCCCAACGGACCTCTTCCAGACCGGTGTGAAGCACCATGTCACCGTCATCAAGAAGGACCGTGACATTTACTTGCGTATCGAAAACCCCGGGCAGGTCTACTACTGCCATTTCACCAACAACCATCTCCCGCCCATCACCGAGGGCCGCATCGGCTTGCGACACATGTTCACACGATCGGCGACCTATCGGAACATCCGCATCAGCACACCCGAAAAGCAGGACCCATAAATGAACTCCATCTGCTTGCTCGTTATGCTTGCAACGATCACCTTGGCGGAGTTCTCGGCGATGGGTGATGAGACTTCTCCGGGTCAGCCGAACCCGAAGCCAAAAGGCGCGGGCAAGGCGACCGGTTTTGAGGGAGACGTCCCCCCCCCCACGTTTTCGGGTGTTCATTACGGTGAACACGAACGCCATGTCCTCGACTTCTGGGGGGCCCAATCCGATAAACCGACACCGCTGGTGCTTGTGATCCACGGGGGTGGATGGATGGGCGGCAGCAAGGAACGGATGAGCCGATTTGTCGATGCTCAGAGATTGCTGGACGCGGGCATCTCGGTGGCGGCGATCAATTACCGTCTGATGTGTCACGCCGAGGGCGTTGTGCCGCCCGTCAAAGCGCCCATGCACGACGCCGCCCGTGCGCTACAGTTTTTACGCTCCAAGGCTGCAGAGTGGAACATCGACCCGTCTCGTATCGGGGCCGCCGGAGGGTCCGCCGGCGCCTGTACCAGCCTCTGGCTTGCGTACCACGACGACATGGCCGACCCTGACAGCGAAGACGTGGTAGCGCGTCAGTCCACCCGTCTGACTTGTGTTGCGGTCAAAGGGCCGCAGACGACGCTTGACCCTGCGCAAATGAAAGAGTGGACGCCCAACAGTGGGTATGGCGGACACGCCTTCGGTAAGAAAAGTTTCAACCAGTTCCTCGCAGACCGCGAGGCGATCCTGCCGTGGATAAAAGAGTATTCGCCCTATGCGCTGGCTACTCCAGACGACCCGCTGGTCTGCCTGTTCTATAACACGGCCCCGGACATGGGGCGGGATCAATCCGACCCCACCCACACCGCAAATTTCGGCGTGGGCCTGCAACAGCGCTGCGGGGAATTGGGCATCCCGTGCGAGGTCGTCTACCCACAAGCCGAGGATGTGCGCCACGCAACCCCGGAAGACTTCCTGATCGAACAGCTCACAAGACCGTCCGGGCAGACCCGCTGAAAATATTAAAAAACCGCAACCCATATCGTCTAATGGATTGCGGTGTTTAATGATGTGGAGCCGAGGGGGATCGAACCCCTAACCTCCTAGATGCCATCCAGGCGCTCTCCCAATTGAGCTACGGCCCCGTGGGGAAGCGGACCATTATAAGTCGGCAAACGATAACGGCAAATCCAGCGTCAACCGGCTGTGCCGAAAACAAATCCCGCCGCGACGTACCCCGCATAAAGCAGCAGCATCGGTACACCGTACCACCGCACAAAGTGACCACGGCGGATCGACACGGTGATAAACCCCCAGAACAGCCCCAGCACCACAAGCATCACGGGCAGGTGAAGCCATAGAAAGATCGCCGGGGTTGACGAAGTCGCATCGATCAATGGCAAGGGCTTGGCCACCGCCGCGGCGCCGGTGACAAAGAGCACGTTGAGGATATCCGCGCCGATCACGTTGCCCAGCAGGATCTCCTTGTGCCCCTTCATGATGGCCGCCATCCCCACGACCAGTTCAGGCATCGACGTACCCACCGCCACAAGCGTCCCCGCGATGACGACCTGCGGCACGCCCCACTGACCGGCCAAGACGCTCACGCTAGTCACCATCACGTGACTGGCCACGATCACCACCGATAGGCCGACCAGCAGCTTGAGAATCAACACCACGGGCACGGTTTGAGGTTCACACGAATCATCCTTGTCTTTCGGACTTTCGGGGGTCTGGTCGGCTTGTGGCGCAATGAAAGGCTCACCCTGCGGATGCTCTTTGGCCCACCGGACGCTGACGGCCATATACCCCACGAGCAGCACGAGCATCAACACCCCGAACCACCGGCCAAGCTCCGCCTGATTGCCCATGACGGCAAAGCAGGCGTAGCAGATCAACGCGAGCAGCCCCACCGTGGCCATCTTCACAAGGCCCTGCCGCTTGAGCACGAACGCATCAGCCGGGAGCTGGGTCATCAAACAGCCCAAACCAAAAATCAAGCCCGTGTCGGCGATGATCGACCCGACGGCGTTGCCCAGCGCCAGACCCGCGTCGCCGTTCCACGCCGCCATGACCGAGACGGCCGCCTCCGGGCTGGTCGTGCCCAGGGAAACAATCGTCGCGCCGACGATGACCTTGGGCAAACCAAACCGATACGCCAGCCCGGCCGCACCGCCCACGAGCCAGTCCGCGCCAAGCGACAGCGCCACGACAGACCCAGCCGTGATGAGCAACAGCCAGTACCACGCCAAACCGAAAAACCACTCGGCGGGGATCAGGTGTTCCATGGCGTCGGTTCGGTGGCGGGGTTGGGATTGATGTCCACAATGGGGGGATCGCCGGTCAGCTCATCGACGGCGGGTGGTTCTTTGCGGCCGGCTAAAAGATTGGCTCGCGATTGAAGGAACGCGGAAAGCTCTGCCCGTCCGGTGCGTCCGGCCGCAAGTGCCAGCGTCTGGTGCAGCGCGATGCACGGGCCGGTCGGCATGAGTTCAGACAGTTCGACCCGCTGCCTCACGTTCCGCAGGGCCGCGGCGTCGTAGCCCATCGACACCTCGTAACGAGTCTGCAATCCCGTAAGCTGCAGCATCTCGGCCAGGGAGAGCTTGCACCCGTGCAGTTGGACCAGCGACGAATAGGCGGTCGCGTAATCTCCCACCACGAGTCGTGACTCGCAGAGCATCACGAGCAACTGCGGACGCACGCGCTCGGCGCTGCCGAGCCGTTGGGATAACAGGGCGCTGCATATCGCCCCCGACTGGACCAGGTCGCCCTTCGTGTGCTTGAGGATGGCCAACCTGTGGTACAGCTCGAATCGCACCGCACGGTTCATCACTGTGCGGGAAATTCCCTGTGAGATAAGCCCGCCCGCGGCGTTGGGGTCGTGGCCGAGTTGCGCGCTGATCTGGGGAAGGGTCGAAGCGGTGCGTGCGTCGGCCAGGCTCATCGCCAGCCACGCGGCAAAAACCACAAACACGAGCACCGTCGTCGTCGTGCCCCCGCCCCCCATCAGCATCTCGATCACCACGATCACCGAGATCACGCCCAGCACCGCCCACTGATAGAGGTTGTCCAGCAATGTCTGTCGCTCGAACCGGCGCGGATCGAAGTCCGGCACGTCGGCGTTTGTCGGGTGCGGGGTTGTGAGGTTGTGGGAGTTCATAACGGCCAGTGTGTCGCGGGGAGCGTGTCCGCGGCCTCACGCAGTTCGGGTACACGCTGCGCGAGGTCGCCGGGGGGGATGAGCATCGTGGCCAACCGCCACCATTCTTTTGCCGATGCGAGCAATTTCGCCGGGTTTTCCGGTTCGCTAACCTTCACATGCAAAAACGAATGGGCCATGAGCGCGTACCCGTAACCCGCGTCGATCCCCAGCGGTGCCAGGGTTGCCAGCAGGTCGTGCTCCATCTCCACCGCGTCGGCAAAATGGTACGTGCGGACCTGTTGATAGAGCCTTGTGTACCGCAGGGCCGCGATGATGGCGGGCGGGGTCTGGATGTCTGTGCTTTGATTCTGCAGCCTGCGGAGTTCGTCCTCCGCCGGTGTGATCTGGTCGTTGGCCAACCACGCCAGACAGCGTTGAAGCCGTAACTGGAAAGCCATCGGACTCTCCGAGGGGATGCCCGAGATCACCCGGTCATACGCCACAAGCGCCGCCTCGTGCGAACCGAGGATATGCAACGACAGCGCCAGCAGAGACAGCGCCCGTCCATAAAGATTCGGCAGCGTCACAAGCTGCGGCAGCAACCGCCAAGTCAGCCGGAGCGACGCGGGCATCATGCGCAGCATCGCCAGTTCGTGCGCGTCGGCGACCCGTTTATCGAGAAAGCGTACACGCCTGCCCTTGTAACCCAGGTAGCCCAGAAGCGCGAACATCACCAGCCACGGGAGCACCTGTGCCACCCCCCCACCGATCGACGCCGCCAGCGCGATGACAAACCCCACCCCGATCAGCGGCATCCACATCATCCAACGCGACGGCAACCTCGCTGGGTGGCTGTCGAGATAGCCCGCCACCTGCCCGGCGGTCGGCGGCACGAATCCATCGCTTTTTACAGGGAATTGCTGCATCAACAGGCCATCATACGTTAAAGCCTCGCGCGGGGTTGAAGCGCATCCGAGTCAGAACACGTACAACGCAAAGTAAATCAGCACACCGGTGACGGAGACGTAGAGCCAGACCGGGTAACCAATTTTGGCCAACTTTCTGTGTGCCTCAAACCGACCCTTGAGCGCCAGGCGGATGAGCACGATCGCAAACACCGGCACCGTCATCGCCAGGATCACGTGCGTGATGAGCATGGTGTAATAGGCGTACCTCACCACGCCCCCGTGGTTGAACGGGGTGTGGACGCCGTGCTTGAGAATCTTGTCCACGACGTAGAACACCAGGAACACGCACGACACACAGAACGCCGCGATCATGCAGCGCCTGTGGGCATCGACGTTTTTTCGTTTGATGAAGATGTAACCGATCACAAGAAGCACCGTCGCCAGCGCGTTGAGGCAGGCGTTGATTGTGGGCAACATCGTTTATTTCCCGCTGAGTCGGTTGATGTCGTTGAGCAGTTCATCAATCTGGCTTTTCACCACCGTGCCATCGGGCAGCGACTCGTCGAGCGCCCGGTAGAAGCCACGGATTCTTCCCTCGGCGTCCACGAGCACGAGTTTCTGCGTGTGGAGGATCGGGTCGGTTGTGTTGTCGGGGTTTTCTGCAACCGGTTGCTTGAAGCCGTCTTTGATCAGCGCCCAGATGTCCTTCCGGGGGCCGGTCAGGAAGAGCCAGTGTTCGCCGTCCGCGTGCGCCCAGCCGGCGTATTCACGAAGGCGCTCGGGCGTGTCGCGCTCAGGGTCGACGCTGATCGATACCAGCCGAACGTGATCCCGCGTCCCCAGTTTGTCGAGTTGGCCTTGCAGGCCGGCCATCACCGACGTGATCCGCGGGCACGGGCCGGCACAATGCGTGTAAATAAAACACACGACCGAGGCCTTGCCCTTGAGCGTTTCGAGTGTCACGGGTTGACCCGAGCGCTCGGTCAACTCAAAGGCCGGCAGCGCGATGGGATTGTCAAAGACCGTAGGTGAAGCGCCGCCGGATTGCATCGCTGTCGCACCGTGGCCGGCGGTTGCGTGCCTGTTACGAGCGATGTTGAGCACGATCAGGGCCGTGGTGCCCAGCGACGCCAGCGCAAGCAGGATCACAATCGTACGTTGAACCGGCCAGGTCATGACGAACCGTCCCGTCGTCGCCGATTCACCAGCGCGTGACCAAAAGTGACCGTGCCGACCGCAAAGAGCAGCGTGACCCCCATCGAGGGGATCGGCCCGAGCGGCGAGGGGCTGTGGACACGCCCCCCCCCGAGCGTCGAGGCAAACGCCGTCTGACCGTACGTGAGCGGGTTGCACAGCATGATCCAACGCATCACGCTCGGTGCCTGCGTATACGGGAACACCGCGCCGGAGAGAAACCACATCGGCATCAGGAATAAGTTCATCACCGCGTGAAACCCAGCCGTCGAGTCCATCGGCCAGGCTATGCACAGGCCCAGCCCCGTCAGCGCACACGAGAGTACAAACATCACCGGCAGCGCCCCGAGCAACCACAGCACCTCCGTGCCGTCCCAATGCACGTGCCCGACCCAGGGCCAGACCGCAAGGAACAGGAGTCCCTGCACCGTCGCGATCGTCGCCCCGCCGAACACCTTTCCCAGCACCAGTGCCAGGCGAGGCATCGGCGAAACCAGAACACCTTGCAGGAATCCCTCCCGCCGATCTTCGATGACACTGATCGTGGAAAAGATCGCGGTGAAGAGCAGGATCAGCACGACGGTGCCGGGGAAGAAGTATTCCAGGTACCCGATTCCGCCGGTGCTCGTGGAGGCTGCGTTGCTCACGGTGAACGACCTGTTCAACCCGCCGCCGAGCAGGAGCCAGAAGACGATCGGTGTGGCCAGCGCACCGATCACCCGGTTGCGCTGCCGGAAGAACCGTACCATCTCGCGCTGCCAGAGCGTGCGTGTCGAAAGCCAAAGCCCCGAACGGACCGAGGCGTCCAACCCCGTGGTCGTGAGTTGCGTCATGACATACTCCAGTGGGGCCAACGATCCACGCCGGGCCCGGTGCTTATCGTAGCCTGCATCGCCCCGCCGTGTGAGCCGACCGGTTTTCGGTAACACGTTGGCCGGGCCCCGCGTTGATGCTAGAATCCATTTTGACCCGATAGTCAAGCAGTCCCCAGCGACCCACACACAGACTCCACGAATCACGCAACGAGGAACCGAGCATGAACCTGATCCCGATGGTGATCGAGAAATCCGGCCGGGGCGAACGCGCCTACGACATCTACTCCCGCCTGCTCAAAGACCGCGTCATCTTCCTCGGCGGACCGGTCACGGACGACGTGGCCAACCTCATCGTCGCGCAGCTCCTGTTCCTATCCAACGAAAACCCCAAGGCCGACATCCACTTTTACATCAACTCCCCCGGCGGGTCCGTCAGCGCGGGCCTGGGCATCTACGACACCATGCAATTCGTGCGGTGTGACGTGGCGACCTACTGCATCGGCCTGGCGGCCTCGATGGGGTCGCTGCTGCTTATGGCCGGCACAAACGGCAAGCGCTTCATGCTCCCCAACAGCCGCGTCCTGCTCCACCAGCCCCTGATCGGCGGCGTCATGGAGGGCGTGGCCACCGACCTGGGCATCCAAGCCAAAGAGATGATCCGCACACGCAAGAAGCTCTTCGAACTCATGGCCAACCACACCGGCAAGGATTACGACACCGTTGCCAAAGATTGTGAACGCGACCACTGGCTCGACGCCGACGAAACCGTGGCGTACGGCTGTGCCGACAAGGTCCTCAGCCACATCCCCGACTCCATGGCCGCCACGCACAAGACCGAAGAGGAATAACGGAGGCCCGCCGTGAAACGCACCGTGATGACAATGGTGCTCCTGATCTCTGTCATCGGATGCAAATCCAACATCCGTGTCGGCGGTTACACGCCCGTGGATAAACAACTCGACGACCTGCGTGAAAAAAACTTCCAACTCCAGGCCGAGGTCGACAAACTCGAAAAGAACCTCGCTGCGCGCGTCGCCGAGATCGACGAACTCAAGGCCCGCAACCTGCCTCTGCCCAAGTCCGTCGAGGGCGTCAGGCCCGATGACCTCCCCCGCTTTGCCTCGATCACCTTCGGCAGATACTCAGGCCCCATCGACACCCACAACGACGGCAAGGACGATACGGTGCGCCTCTACTGCGACACACTCGACCAGAAAGGCCGACTCATCCCCGTCGCAGGCTCGGCGCTCCTCGAAGCGACCTATCTCCCTGTCAGCCCCGACGCCGACATCAAGGCCAAACCCGTCACCCTCGCCCGCCGTGCCTACACCCCCACCGAGTTCAGCGACGCCTACCGCTCCGGCATGACCGGCTCGCACTACACGCTCGAACTCACCCTGCCCACCGAAATGCCCGAGGCCGCAACCAAGCTCACCGTCTCCGTGGCCATCACCGACGCCTCGACGGGCAAGACGACCACCGCCTCGATAGACATGAATGTCAAACGCTGAAGACGGGCCCAGGCACGCTGGACGCGGCTGAACACTCGCACGGGCCCGTTGGTTTACAGAGGCTTGGTCCAATACTCGTAAACGTGTTCGCCCGCTGAAAAACCCAGCGAGGCGTAAAGCCCCCGTGCCACCGCGTTATCCGTGCGCACCTCCAGGCTCAACTTCGCGCAACCAAGCTCTTCCCGGGCATAACGCTCGACCGTATCAAGCATCGCCCGACCCACTCCCACGCCGCGGTGGTCGGGGTGGACGATCACGTCGTGGATGTTCAACGCCGGTCGGGCATTGAAGGTCGTCGCAAATCGAAAACACACCACCAACCCGATGTCGGCCCCCTGCCGGCGTGCGATGAAACACACACACGACGGCGCTTCCCGTAAAGCCGGGATCAGCCGACCACGTGCCTCTTCGCTCAAGGGCTGCCCCGCGCCGAGCGGATCGAGGCTGTAGGTGTTCACCAACGCAACGACCGCTGCGCAGTCGGTCTCGTCAAACAAGTCGGCTCGCCGCACCTCGGTCATGGTCTACTCGCGTTTCAAAAATACGTCAGAACACGGGCAAGCATCATAACACCACGATAATCGGTTCACGCAACCCTCTCGTGAAATCAACTCTGCTCCGGCACGTCCGCAAAACCCGCCGGCCGACCCAGTCCCATCGCGTAGATCACCCCCAGCGTCCCCACCACCACAACCATGCCCACGCCCAGCGTGCCCAACCTCGGCAAGCGGTCCTGCACGCCCCACATCACGACCATCATGAACACGAAAGCGATCGAGTTGATCGTCACCTGCCCCGCCAGCGTGCGCAGGCTCTTGCGCATCTCGTAGCTCGTCAGCGTCCCGGCGTAAGGGAACATCGTCACCGCCCCGCCGAACAACGGCGTCAACGTGTACATCACCACCGCGATGGCAAAGACCGAGGGCAGCTTCACCCACACCGGCGCCCGGCTGCGGTGGCCCTGTTCGTGCTCCGGTCGATACAGCCACGCCCCCGTGAGCACCGCCACCCCCACGGGGAACGCCGCATAAACGATCGGCCACTCCGTCGTCGCCATCGCCAGACGCGCGCCGCTGAGATAGACACACACGCCCAGCGGGATCGCCACCGCCATGGGCCAGCTCAATCTCATGCGCGAAAAATAGACCGTCCAGTGGTAACTCACCATCAACAGCACGCCGATCACGTTCGTCGTGTCGATATGGCGTCCGGTCACAAGGTACGCACAGACAAACGGCACGGGCAGACAATAGATCAGCGTCTTGATGCGGACACTGTGGATGTAGGCGATCACGGTCACAAAGACCGCAAGCACGCTTGCCGCGATGAACTTGGAAGGCAGGTTCTCAAACAGCACGGTCGGGGATTGTATCGGTCAGGCGGCGCGGCGCACAGCCGGGACATCCCGCAGCGTCACGCCCAGCACGTCCTCATACACCGCGATCTCTTTGGCCATGCGCCGGTCGAAGGAGTAGTTTTCGACCACACGCTCCCGCGCACGCCGGGCCAGTTCGATGCGCCGCCCCGGGCTGACCAGCAGCGGTTCGATGACCGTCGGCCAGGCCGTATCATCCCTGGCATCCAGCACCACTCCGCAGCGGCCTTCGTCGAGTAATTCACGCACACCGCCCACGTCCGTCGCCGCCACCGGCACGCCGCACGCCATCGCTTCGAGCACCGCGTTGGGCATCCCCTCGGTCAGGCTCGGCAGTAACAGGGCGTCCATGCCCCGGTACGCCGCGGCCATGTCCTTCTCCCATCCGCCCCATCTCACCCGCTCCGCCACGCCCAGACTCGAAGCCAGCGCTTCAAGCCTCTCTCGCTCGGGCCCATCACCGACGATGCGCAGTTCCACGTCACGCCCTCTGCCGGTGATGGCTGAGAGGCAACGGATCGCACGGTCCACACCCTTCTCGGGACTGAGCCGTGCCACCACGCCCAACACGAATCGCCCCGCATCCCTTGCAATGCCCACGCCGTCCAGGCGTGGGATACTCCCGTCCACCCAACGCGCCTCCCCCTCGCTCTCCACCTCCGCCCCGCCCCGGGAAGTTCCCCCGTCCATCAATCGCCCCTCGGGCCTGAAGACCTCCGTGTCCACACCGTTGGGGATATAAACGACTTTCTCATCCGGGATGCCAAGTCTCTTACAATGTGTAAGATGAAGCGGGCTGACCGCCATCACGCGCTCGTAGCGCTTCAGACACCAGTTGTCGACACGGTAGTAGACGCGCGTCCGCAGCGTGTCCCAGGTCCAGCCGTGGATCGTGGTGACGAGCCGCATCGGCCAAAAGCGACGCAGGATCAGGCCCAGCAGGTTGGTTTTGTAATCGTGCCCATGCCAGACGGCAACGCCGAGCGTCCTGCACAGTTCGATGGCCTGCGTCACCGTGCGCGGGTCGAGCGGGCCGTCCTCGGGAATCGTGTGCAACTCACAGCCTGTAAGCCCGGCCCGTTCACGGATGACGTGGATGCCGTCGTCATGACGTGGGTGAATGTAGAGCGCCGCCATGCGTGAGCGTGTTCGCGCCATGTGCGGCGCCGAGGCCAGGATCGTCTTGTCCGGCCCGCCCCCGCTGCCAGCCACGACCCGCGCGTGCAGGATCACGGGCCGCGATGTCGCCGCACGCTCGGCGGGTTGTCCCAAGGTATCTCGCCAGAATTTAACACTTGCCTGGGTCAATGTACGGTCTCTCTTCTTGGCGATCTCTTGGCGTGCGTGGCGTCTTGGCGGTTAAGGTGTCAAAGCATCACACCCGGGCAAGTCGCGCAGGGGTTGTCCTTCGCGTCCGCGCCCTCGACTTTCTTCTTGAAGCTCCGCCGGGCCATGCGGTACTTTCGGCTGTTCCATACCCGACTGAACGGCTGCTCGAAGACGTTGCCCATGTCCTCCCACTGCTCGAAACTCCCGCAGCAGGTCACGACCTGACCGTCCCAGTTGATGACGCTCTGACGCCACGGCCAGGAACAACCGAACGCCTTTTTACCGTTGTAGTCTTCGCCGTTGAGCTCGCCCCGCTCGTGCATCTCACGGTAGATTTCGAGTCGGTCGCCGCCCTGGGTGGGTAGCCACTTGTCGATGTGGTCGCGCGTCTTTTTCTTGAGCACGTCGTCGGCCAGACCGAGCGGCTGAAGCTTCTGGTCCTTGTTGAGGAAGCGCGTGTTGAGCGCCGCCCACGAAAAGACCGCCCGACAACCCAGCGACTCGGCGAGCTTCTTGAAGTCCCCGCGTTCGTGCTCGTTGAATTTTGTCACCACAAAGTTGAGCTGGATGTCGGGTGTTTTCGACCCTATCCGGTCGCGCGTGGCCATGATGTGTTTGATCTTTTCGATCGACTCGTCAAGCCGTTTGCCCGGTTGATAGATTTCATAGGTTGCCTGCGTCGCGCCGTGGAGTGAGCAGGTCATCAGGTCCAGGCCCGATTCGACGAGGCGTGTGGCCTGGTCTTTCCCGCCGCCGCGCGGGGGCTTGATCTTGAAGGCGTGCAGGTTCGAGCTGATGTAGGTCCAGATTCGACGGTCGTGGGCGTAACGGATCATCTCGAAGATGTCCGGCACGATCAGCGGGTCGCCCCACATCGACAAGTCCAGCGCCACGAGCGTGGTCTTGAGCTGATCGACGAGGCCGGCGTATTGCTCGAAAGTCATCTTGCCCTTGGGCCGACCCTCGAGGCCAATCCCAGTCGGGCAGAGCTGGCACTGGGTGTTGCAGATGTTGGTCGATTCGATCTTCATCCGGTACGGCCGACCGACGACGTACTCGCTCTTGAAGTGGAACTGGATATTGACCAGGGCCATGTTGGCAAGCTTGATCGGCGAGAGGTATCGGCGGTTTCGCCAGACGTGGAATACGCCGCGAGCGAGGAAGTCAACACCCTCAAACAGACGTGACACCACACGCCAGGAGCGTGTGCGGGCTTTGAGCGACGAGGTGGCCGCCACGGTCCGCGCGAGGCAGCCATCGACTTCACGGGTGATGTTCAGTGCGGTCATGTTCAGACGCCTCCCTTGCCCGCCAGCGGTGAGTGGACGATCGGCCGCGCCAGGTCGTGGATGGCCGTTCGCTTGCGTGCGTGTTTACGGTGCGGGGATTCTTCGCTGCGAGCCTTCGCGTGGTCCTGCTCGTCGAGATAGTTTTCAACGGCCCGTGGCATCAGGCTGCTCATCACGATCAACAGCCACGCGACCTCGAAAAAGTCCAGCGACAGGAAGCACGCCCCGCAGATGAAGATGACCAGCGAGGACTGGTAAGCGGCGGCTATGTGGATCGCTTGAGACAGCGCGGGGTCTGGCTCTTTATCGTGCGGCAGGCGGTCTAGCCGTCGGCGTGAGATGCCGATCGCGCGCTGGCTCTGCCACAGGGCAAAGCCGAGGATCGTGAGATAGAGCGCCCCGGCGGGGATGCCGGCGTCGGCGGTGAGTTGGAGGTACTGGCTGTGGATGGTGCGGTTCTGACGGTCGGCTCCGTAGTTGTAGGAGTAGACGTTGGCGTTGCGGATACCTTTGCCGGTGATCGGGTTGTCGGAGACCATCTCCCACGCGGCGGACCAGCTGTCGAACCGGGCTTGCGCGCTGCCGTCCTGCTCGAAGTTCACGGTGGAGTAGAAACGCTGCCGGATCTCCTTGCCCGCCAGGAAAGAGACGGCCATGACAATCACCAGCCCCATCGCCAGAGCCTGCGTACGGTTGCGCTGTTTGATGAGCAACCAGACGACGCCGACGAGCGAGGCGATCATCGCGCCACGTGAGTAGGTCATCAACATGGCGTGAAGCATCATGAGGCCGACCAGCGCCCCGACGCCGCGCTGCCAATGTTTGGGGGCACAGACCACCGCGGCGAAGGCAAAAGGGATCCCCAGCGCGATGAGCAACCCCGCGCCGTTGTTGTCCAGCCCGCCGAAGCCGTTGTGGTAGACGTCGAGTCGTCCGTCGATGAGGTACGTGAAGTTGATCTCGTAAGCGATGTACCCCAGCGTGAGGAAGATGCACATTGCCATCGCGCGCACCTGCCAGAGCTTGTCGACGAAGGCAAGGGTAATCATCGCGATGAGCAGGATCTTTCCGTATTCGTAGGCGTAGTGGGCGGCGGTGTTGGGGTCGTAGGCGGTGATGCAGCTCAGCGCGATCCAGCCGGAGAAGGCCAGCGTGAGCCAGAAGGCCGGCGAAATGGTTTTGTTGAGTGGGAACCGCTTGGAGTGGAGCAGGATACTGACCACCACGAGCACCGCGGCACAGAGCGACCATCGTACGTCGGTGGGCAGCGCCCACTGCCAGAGGTAGTTGGGCCTGAGCATGGCCAGCGCGTAGTAAACAATAATTGCCCAGAAGGGGTGGTACAACCCGCCGAAGCCGGCCAGCATGAGCAAGGATGTCAGCAGGATGAACTGTTTCATGGTTCAGCGGTCGCCCGGTGGCGTTTCATGCGGAGCGTTTGTTGGTCATGGACTGGGTCAGTTGGGTGAAGATCGAAAACGTGTCGCTGCGTACAGGCTGCGCGGGGATGGGTGAGTCGTCGGGTTGAACCTCCGAGCGTGACGGTTCGTTTACGGTTTGAGGCCGATTGGCTTGCGTGTCCAGAGATTCGATGGATCGACCGATCGCGTCCACGGCCTGTTGCGTGGTGACGGCATCGATGCATGCGTGGTCGTGGTCGCACCGGCGTTTGTAACACGGGCCACAGGGGACCTGTGCCACGAGTTTTTCACCCCTGCCGAACAGCTCGATCTCCTGCTCGCAGGTCGGCCCGAAGAAAGCCACCACACGCTTGCCCAGCGCGATGGCAACGTGCATGGCCATCGTGTCGCCGGTGAAGAGCGCATCGCAACAATCGACCAGCGCGACGAACGCCTGTTCGCTGTGTTCCGTGCCGGGATCGGTGACCCGTGCTTCGGGCGACGTGTCGGCGAGGATGTGTTTGATGGTGTCCACCGCGTGGCGTTCACCCGGGCCGCCGAGCAGCAGGACCTGCACTTCGGGCCGGTCGTTGACGAGACGGGCAATCACCTCAGCCGTCTTTTCAGGGGGCCACATCTTGTTGGCAAAGACCTTCCCAGCGCCGACGTTCACACCGACCGTCACCGCTCCGGGCCTCCAACCCAGGGAGGCCAGTGCAATCATCATCCTGTCACGCTGCTCTTCGCTGCGCGGCAGTTCGTAGCGCTGGCCACGGTATTGCCAGCCAAATGCTTCGTAGACCAGCCGCGGGTAGCTTTTGGTGTTCTGACGGAACTTGAGGTCGTCGGACAGGCCGAGGTTGAAGTAGTGCTGTGCCTCTTCGTTGATGGGGATCGGTGTGCCGAAGTCGGAGAGTCCGACGCCGAGTTTCTTCCGGGCAAAGAGCGACATCGCCAGAGCGCAGGGTTGCTGCTCCTTGTCGAGGTTGATGACCAGGTCAAAGACCTCCTGGGTGAGGCCGACGCACGCCATCGTCTCGAAAGCGATGACACGGTCGATCATCGGGTGGCCGTCGATCATGCGACAGCCATTGGGCAGGCTGACCCAGGTGATGTGCGATTGGGGGTAGCGCTTTCGCAGTTCGGGCAGGATGCAGAGTGTGCGGACGACGTCGCCCAAGGCACCGAGCTTGATGACACAGATGCGCTGCGCGTATGGCTCGTAATGTTCACACCCCTTGCAGAGGCGGTTGTGCAGGCAGGGCTTGTCGCCGCGATAGTGTCGGCAATCGGGCGCGATGTCGAAGCTCGGCAGGCCCGGCGGCATGGCCAGGCGATAGCCCCGCTTGGCGGCGGGCAGGTGCGACATGGTCGGGCTGGGGTTGGGGTCGCTGGGCATGGGGTACAACAGCCGATCGCGCGGGGATGCAGCCCCACACTATTTCCGGGGGCCCTACAACCGTTATGGTCGGCACAATCGATACAGGGCTTAATCGAGGTGAGTGGGTTCTTGCTCGATAATCCCACACCCGGAGGGTGTGGGCTTTGCATCTTTCGGGGGAAATTCCGGGGGAAATTCCGGGGGTCAGGCGGCGAGCCAGTGGGAGAGGTCGCGGTCGAGAAGGTCCTGTAACTTCATAACGTCATCGTGAAACGTGGCACGGACCCGCTGGGCTTCTTCGATCGGGATGGGGTCACGCGAGACGGCCTGTGCGCTGGTGGGGACGACACGTCGCTTGATCCACTCACCGATGGGCGTGTCTCGCAGCATGTTGATCGACCATCCCAGGCCCGCCGAGCGCAGCGCTCCCTGCGTGCGGGGGAAGACCGCGGCGTTTACACGCTTGTCCGCGACGCTCGGTTTGAATGACTCATCCACACCCAGGTGGCGATAGAGATCACGCAACGTGTTGTCACGGTCCTGCTCGACCTGTTCGTAGAGATAGACGCGCACGTTTTCACGCGGGAAACAGCGGTAAAACCCGCTCAGTGCCGAGGCGTAGAGGCTGTGGTGGACCAGGTCGCTCTCGGGTGTGCAGGCCTGTGCAAAGGAGGCGTCTGCGTAACGCTTATCTTTGAATAGCTGGTAAGCGGAGTAGGCCCGCGACACCGGCTCGCGCAGCACGACAAAGAGCCTGGCGTCCGGGACAAGCTCTGCCATGCGTTGTGCCGCCCCGGGGTGCTGGAGGTAGCTGGGTGTGATCTCACCCACTGCGGTCTGGTCGGGCGTCGGCTTGAAGTGCGATTCGTACCACTCTTGCCCCATCTCGTAGCGCGTAGAGAAGTAGAACAACTCCTTGGCCTCGGGCACAAAGACGTTCGGGTGCTCGGATAAACAGTGGTGCAACCACGTCGTCGCGGCCCGTTGCACACCCAGTCCAATAAAGTTCGGCAGCATGGTGGCCATCCGGTCGTCACGGTCGGTACAACCGCTACGACCCTCCCATCGGCTTAGCCGACTTGTGAGTTGAGTCGCCTCACGCCGCCTTGCGCTGCGTCGCCTTGCTCACCCAGCGGTCCACAATCTCCACAAGCTGCATGAGCTGGGGCTTGGCAATCTGCTCGTCCGCACCGACCTGCTTGCCCTTGTGCAGCGTGTCCTGCGTGATGAGCGAACTGAAAAGAATCACAGGGATGTTACGCAGGGCCGGGTCGTCCTTGACGTGCCGCGTCACCGCTAAACCGTCCATCTGCGGCATCTCGATGTCGGTGACGATCACGGTCGGTCTGCCGTCTTCACCGCCCTGTTCATCGCGCTGCGCGCTCAGCGCGTTCCAGAGGGCATAACCGTTGTTGTGGACCGAAACGTCCGTGTAACCGCTGGCCTTGAGGACGTTGACCATGATGTTGCGGATGAAGTTCGAGTCCTCCGCGAGAAACACCCGGCTGCTGCCTCGGTCGACGCCGAGTGTGTTGTCCACCTTTTCGACGTGCAGCGAGTCCTGCATGTTGATGTGGTCGATGATCGACTCGAAGTCGAGCATGAGCACGAGGCGCTGGTTGATCTCGGTGATGCCGGTGATGGCAAACTGCTCGCTCTGGCCGGACTCGGGCACGGGCCGCATGTTCGTCCAGCTCATACGGTAGATCTGCTCGACGCCCTCGACGACAAACCCCGCGCGGAAACCGTTGAACTCGGTGACGATGATCTTGTACTTGTTGCGGTCGGTCTGGCTGGGCTCGACGCCGAAGTATTTGTGCAGGTCGACCAGGGGCAGCACGCCGCCGCGCAGGTTGAACATGCCTAATACAGCCGGGTGCTGGTCGGGGCTGGCAGTCACGCGCGTGGGCAGGATGACCTCGCGCACCTTGGCGACGTTGACGCCGTACGTCCCCGAACCGAGCGAAAAGACGAGGACCTCCAACTCATTCGTGCCGGATTCGAGCAAAATCTCGGCCTGGGCCTTGGCCTGGCCCTTGGCCTGGCCCTTGACGTTCGATGCGCTTGCTGTGGACTTGCTGCTCATGGGGTTGACCTCGTGTGTTCGTGTGACAAGAGCCGGCCGCCCGACAAAGCGCAGCCGGGGGGTTTATCGACCGTTAAGGGGTCATGATTGATAACCCGGATATGGCATCACCGTGATACACAGCACAGCCGGGGCGTCCCCGTGCCGTCAGCCCGCACGTGCATCCCATAACCCGCGCCGCCCCCACCACGCAACGCGCTCTGCCACACCCAGGCCAAGCCAAGACAAGCCCACGCGTGGATCAAGTTGAACGTTTGACAGTTCCCCCGATTGGGCCTAATTTACCGGATCGGCACGAGTCGAATCGCTCACCCGCTGCCGACCCGACGGTGACCGTAGCTCAGTTGGTTAGAGCACCTGGTTGTGGTCCAGGGGGTCGGGGGTTCGAATCCCCTCGGTCACCCTTTTTGCCCCTTCACGCCGATCTGTGACAGACCGTGACAGGGCGTGACTTCGCAAGGATTTTTCCGGGGTTTTCATCACATCGACTGTCCCGGCCGCATCGCTCAACTGTGACAGAGCGTGACGGTCTGTGACTGTAGATTGTGACCATTTCCAGATTGATCGTCTAAAGTCGATCCGCTTTCACGTCTCAAACCACAACAGGTAAACAACCTTCGGGTCGGCTTGATCGTCGTCGATCAACACGTTCAGCCCCTGACCGTGGGGCAACTGGAACTGTTCGGAGCGGAACTTCGTAACGCTCGATGGTTTCCACTGCGGCCAATTGAGCATGTCCGTCATCAGCGAGTGCCCCCCCGTCCACCGGGCGTTCGTCAGCGGAGGCTGCGCCAGGAAGTCGGTTAGTAGGGAAGCCGGCAGTTCGATCTTCAGGTGTACCGCGTCGTCCGGCCCGGGCAACCCGCCCGCCTCCGAGGCGCGGTGATAAAAAAGAAAACGCGTGCCCTGCGGGAAAGTCAGCCCCATCGAGGCTGCGGCACCGGCTTGCTGCTTTGCGGTGACGTTCGGGGCGACCGTGGGAGCCGACCTGTCGGAACATCCAGCAAGCAAGACAATCGCGATGATGACGTAGACCCATTGCATCTAAGGTTATCCATGATGTTCAGTTTTCAGGTGCATGTGTTCTGGGTCGCTTCCAATCGACATCGGGGTCTTTGTCAAAGGCGCGGGCGGCCTGGTGGATGCAGTCTTCGCAGGCCCGGGCGTCGGGGTTGGCTCCGTTGTTGTGATCGGTGGGCGACCAGGCTGGCGTGCCGGCGGGCAGTGCGGTGCGGAGGCAGAGGGTGCAGGTGAACTCGCCGTCGCTGGGGGCCAGGTCTCTAAGCGCTTGTTTGAGGCACTCGAGACAGAGGACCGAGCCGTGGTGGCCCTCGATCATGGGTTTGATTTCGTCCCAGTCGGTGCCACAGAAGTCGCAGGCGATGACGATGCCTTCGGGTTCGCGTTTTTGCATGGGGTGACTTTCGTGTGGACCCACACCCGGTGGGTGTGGCGTTCGGGGGGCTATGGTCCCAACAAGAGCGTGATTTCCATGTCGAATGTGCCCTCGATCTGTTCGAGCTTTTTGCCCTGGGCTTTCCACTTGTAGAGGCTGGCCAGGATCGGGGCGTCGATATTGGGGTAGCCGGTGGATTTGACGACCACGGCGTTGACGGCGTCGCCCTTGTTGTTAAAGGTTAACCGCACAACGGGGTTGCTGGGGATCGAACTCCAGATGGCCACGGGGTCGAATCGGGGCACCGCGGTCTGGATACGCAGGCCCTGGCGTGCGAGGACCTTGCCGGGCTTGACAGCTTTGTCATCTCGGTCGGGCGTGGTGGCGGGGCTTTCACTGTCGGTCTTGGGCGAGACGGTGGGATTGGATTGGCTGTGGATGTCGGGGCTGGGCGGGGTTTCGTTGTGCGTGGGAGTTGGAGGGGGTGTTTGATTTTCAGGGGTGACGGTGGGGTTTTGTGCTGGCTCAGATATGGCAGGGTTGCTGGGGGTCGGGGTGTCGGGGGAACCCACACCCGGAGGGTGTGGGCGTTCGTCTTGAGCAGGTTCCTTTGTCATCGTTGATAGACCCTGGATCACTTCCGGGGGCGGGGTTACATCCGGGGGTGGGGGAAGCATGGCTAACTGATCGCGGGCTTCAGGGAGTGGCTGAGGTCCGGTGGGTTGCGCAGCCTCCACGGGTTGTGGTGATTCGGGAACAGGTGGGGAAGCGTGGGTCGGGGCGGTGGTCAGCTCGACCTCTACGGGTGGTTGATCGGGCTGAAGTTGGGGCTGCGGTTGAGGCTGGGGCTGTGACGCGGCGGCTTGAGCCGGTGAGGGTTGACTGATCCTATTGGGATCAGGCGGCGTCGGGTCGATCGGCGTCGGGGCCTGTGTCACCGGGTCGACTTGTGTCTGCTGTTCGGGTTGCCACGTCGGGGCACGCGGCGCGCGCATCTGCTCGAAAGAGTCATAGGAAATCCACGCGATCGATTGCTTGATCGGTGAGTCCTCCTGCCCGACCTCGACCACCGGCTCGGGCAATTCGGGCGCGGGGGGTTTTAATGTTGGATCATCAGTCACATCTTGTTTGGGTGGGTCAACACGCTTGCCGTCGTGAAAACGGGCACGTGATTGAAAATCGCCACGCGAACCCAGCAGCCCTCTGGCCACCGTCGGCACGAGCGCAAAGTGCCGCACCACGGCCACCACGGCGCCCATCACCAAAGGCAGAATCGGCTCACGCTCTTTCATGGCATTCCGACCACGCAAGTTCATGCGTCCCTGTCATCCATCACCTGTCACTTGTCACCCTTTACCCCGCCCGCTTCCGGGGGCGAACCCACGATCGACACATTCTTCAACCCCGCTTTGCTCACCATCTCGACAAGCCTGACAAACGTCGGCCCGCGGTCGACGTTGCCCGACGCCTCCATCGCCAGATAGACGCCCGGCTGCGGGTCGAGTTTCGTCCACTCGGTCAATCGCCCATCGAGTTCATCCCATGAAAGCCTATCCTGATTCAGGTAGAGGTCGCCCGCCTTGTCGATCGTGAGCACACGCATCAGCCCCGCCTCAGCCCCACCGCCCGAACCCACCGCCGCCAACGTCACCGGCAACAGGTTCGGCTGGACGATCATCAGGGTCATCGAGTAGATGAAAAACGTCAGCAGCAAGAAGATCACGTCGATCATCGGCGTCATCTCCACACGCGGAGAGAGGTCGTTGCGTCGGATGCTCCTCATGCGGTCATTCTACCCGTTTGACAGGGACCAAATCGCTGGCATCATCATGGGGGTTCAGGGCACACCTCACACCCTTCCATATCCAAGGAGGCCCCGCATGGAAGAGCAGAACAACGCATCACCGGAAACCGAACCCACGACGCCCCCCGTCACGCCGGCCCCCGAGCCGACTCCCGCCGCGGTGGGCACAGAGTCCGACAAGAACGCACAGAACATGGGGATGCTCTGCCACCTCCTGGCATTTGCGGGCTACGTCGTACCCATGGGCAACATCATCGGGCCACTGGTCCTCTGGCTGATGAAAAAGGACGAACACCCCTTCATCGACGAGCAGGGCAAAGAGTCGGTCAACTTCCAGATCTCGGTGCTGATCGTGGCGTTCGTCCTGGGAATTTTGAGCTTCATCCCCTTTGTTTTCTGCGTGACCATCCCTCTGCTGTTTGCGGTAGTGATCGCCGAGATCGTCTTTGTGATCCTGGCGGCTATCGCCGCGAGCAAGGGCGAGCACTACAAGTACCCCTACTCGTTCCGTCTAATCAAGTGATGGGGTGGGGCCCGGCTGAATCCCTCAACGCATGCTGTCCCACGCGGCGGCGATGGCGTCGAGCGGAATGTCGCTGCGGATGGTGACGCCGCCGGTGTGTGTGGGGAGCACGAGGCGGATTTTTCCGCCGGCCACTTTCTTGTCGAGTTGCATCGACGCCATCAACTCGGGGGTGGGCTTGAGCGGGGCCTTTCCCGTGGGCAACCCGATGCGCTTGAGGATATTCACGAGCCGGTCGATGAGCTGCGCGTCGCCACACACGCCGGTGTCGATGGCTAACCGTGTCGCGGCCACCATGCCCAGCGCGACCGCTTCGCCGTGGTGGTAGGCCGCGGCGCTGTCGTAGCCCTGTGTCGCCTCGATGGCGTGGGCAAACGTGTGGCCGAAGTTGAGGTGGGCACGCTCGCCCGTTTCTTTTTCGTCCGCCATGACGACGTTGGCCTTGATCTGCACGTTCCATGTCACCAGTTCGACGAGCGCATCGGGGTCGAGTGCCAAGATTTTATCGAGGTGCTCTTCAAGCCAATCGAGCTTCCGGGGGTCTCGTATGACAGCGTGTTTGACGCACTCAGCCAAACCGCAGCGCAGCTCGCGCGGCGGGAGTGTGGCCAGGGTGTCGGTGTCGATCACGACGAGCACGGGTTGGTGGAACGCGCCGACGAGGTTCTTGCCCTCGGGCAGGTTGACGCCGACTTTGCCGCCGACGGAGGCGTCGACCATCGCCAGCAACGTCGTGGGACACTGAACAAACGGCACGCCACGCAGGTAGGTCGCCGCGACGAAGCCGGCAGTGTCGCCGGTGACCCCACCGCCCAGCGCGATGACCGGGCTTTTGCGTTCGAGGTGGGCCTGGACGAGCTTGCTCTGAAGTAATGCATAGGTGTCAAGGCTCTTGCCCGCTTCGCCCTGCGCGACGGTGAGCGTGACGGGCGAAAACCCGGCTGACTTCAATGACAACTCGGCCGCCGGTCCGTGCAGAGGCTTCACATTTTCATCGCACAGTAAACCACACCGCGCGTGCGGTGCGACCTCACTCACCCATTGCCCGAGTTTTTTCAAAGCCCCCCGCTCGACGCGGATGTCGTAGCGGTGGTGTTCGAGCTTGAGTTGGACCGTCGGCATGGTGGGAAAGAATATCCCATAACCACGAAGAGGTGAAATCGTTTTGGCTGTCGGGTGGTTTCCCGGAGTAACCGCAGATTTCGCAGATCACGCAGATTAGGTGCGGATTAATCGTTACGAATCTGTGCAATCCGCGAAATCAGCGGTTACTCCCCGCGTTCGTTGAGTTGTTGTGCACCTCAAATCGATTGCTCACCAGACTCCTTCCGCCTGCGTTCGAGTTCTTTCATGGCTTCGACCGGGTCCTCGGGGAGCGGCGGGCCGTCGTCGGTGTCCGCGCCGTCGTCATCGTCACGGCGGTGCCGGAAGTGGTCGCTACTGCGCAGGGGTTTGACCTTGAGCGATCGGCGGATCATCCAGAACGCCCCGCCCATGATCGCAACCAGTGCCAGGACGACCCCAACGGATTGCGATGGGGAAACCTTCGGGGGCGTCGGGCCGGTGTAGCCGGCTTGCACTGAGGCCAGCGAACGCCCCACAAACAAAGTGTAAGGCTTGGGCTGGTCGAACTGGTTCACGCCGATCCAGACCTTGTAAAACCGCGCCGGCAGACGCACACGTGTGCCGACTTTCGGTCGGGCCTGGTCGCTGGGCGGGTCGAGCAGCAGCACCACCGCGACCATGTCCGGGTTTGCCTGCACACGGATGCCCCACTGTTGCAGCGTCTGGTCCCACGGCCCGGGCCTCGAGAGCCGACCCACCTTGTCCGGCACACCGGCCAATTCACCCTCGATCAGGAACAACTCGCCCCGGTGGTCGGCTGGGTGTTCGAGCAACTCGTTGTAATCGGGGATCGTCGCCCCGGTGATATCGCCCGCCTGCCACCACGCGGCGTTCTGGAGCAAGGGGTACAGACCCGCGTCGTCGAGTGAACGGGCGTGGTCCACCGCGCCGCTCTTGAGCTGTTCGAGTTGTTGCGGTTCAAGCCCCGGAGGTGTCGCCTGACACACACGGACGCACACCGCTGTGAACACGATAAGCAAGCCCAGGCCGGTTTTGATCGCCCTGACGTAATAAGTCATACGTTTCATTTTATAACCAACCCGTCGGCAAAGCCGTGAAATTGTTATCATCCGCGTTTTGACGGGAACACCCACATGTCCAACCCCGCCGTGCCTTCACCCCAAATCAAGCCCCACGCCTCCCCCCTGCCCACCGACCTCCCCGCGCAGTTCCACGGACAGGTCGTGCCGATCCTCGACTTCGGCTCGCAGTATGTCCAACTCATCGCACGCCGCGTGCGTGAGGCCGGCGTCTTCAGCCTGCTCCTGCCCGCCGACACGCCGATCGAAACACTCAAGGCCCTCAAGCCGCGCGGCGTCATCCTCTCCGGTGGACCGGCCAGCGTCTACGAAGCCAACGCCCCGCAACTGGCAGCCAATCTCTTTGACGAACTGCCGGGGGTCCCGGTTCTCGGCATTTGCTACGGCATGCAGGCCGCCTGCCACGCGATGGGGACGCCGGTGCGTTCTGCCAAGGCACGCGAGTATGGCCGCGCCACGCTACACGTCAAAATCCCTGACGCCCTGCTTCCGGGGGTGCCGGAGCACACGACCGTCTGGATGAGCCACGGCGACCAGGTCGATGAGCTTGATGAGAAACATTTCATCCCGCTGGCTTCGACGCCGACCTGCCCCTTTGCCGCGGTGCGACACAAGACGCTGCCCTTCTTCGGCGTACAGTTCCACCCCGAGGTCACGCACACGCCGCACGGCCTGGACATCCTCCGCAACTTCCTCTTTTCCGTCTGCCACTGCTCGGGAAACTGGAAGATGTCCAGCTTCCTCGAATCGCAGGTCGAACTCGTCCGCAAACAGGTCGGCAATGGACGGATCATCTGCGGACTGTCGGGCGGTGTCGATTCGTCGGTCGTTGCGGCGTTACTTGCCAAAGCGGTCGGGAAACAGCTCTCCTGCATCTTCGTCGACAACGGCCTGCTGCGTAAGGGCGAACGGGAGCTTGTCGAATCCACCTTCCGGGGCCACTTCGACATCGACCTGCACGTGATCGACGCGGAAAAAGAGTTCCTCGACGACCTTGCGGGCATCGACGACCCGCAAGAGAAACGCAAACGCATCGGCCACCGTTTCATCGAAGTCTTCAAGCAAACTGCCGACCATCTTCAATCATCTATCATCAATCATCAATCATCAATAAGTTTTCTCGCCCAGGGCACGCTCTACCCCGACGTGATCGAGTCCGGCCACCACCTGACCGGCGGCGCGAGCAAGGCCGCGGCCAACATCAAGCTCCACCACAACGTCGGAGGCCTCCCCGAAGAGCTGGGCTTTGAACTCATCGAACCGCTGCGCTCACTCTTCAAAGACGAAGTCCGCAGGCTCGGTGAAGTCCTGGGCCTTCCGGAGCAAATGGTCTGGCGTCACCCCTTCCCCGGACCTGGCCTGGCGGTGCGCGTGCTCGGTGAAGTCACCAAAGACAAGCTCGACCTCCTGCGCGAGTGCGACGAAATCCTTCTTGAAGAGATCGTGGCCAACAACCTGTATCGCAAAACCGCGCAGGTCTTCACCGTGCTCCTGCCCGTGCGTTCGGTCGGCGTCATGGGCGACGGGCGGACCTACGAAAGCGTCGTGGCTGTGCGAGCCGTGGAGAGCCAGGACTTCATGACCGCCGACTGGGCACGCATCCCCTACGAGGTGCTTGCCACCGTGAGCAACCGCATCATCAACGAAGTCCGCGGCGTCAACCGCGTGGTCTACGACATCTCAAGCAAGCCGCCGGCCACGATCGAGTGGGAATGAACCCGCGCGGTGCTATACGTGAACAACTCTTGAGACAACCCATGCAATAGAAATGATTTTTCCGTCGCGGGGTGGGGCACCGGAGTCCTTGCGATGCAGGTATCACTGAATCCAGAGTTTGATCGGGTGCTCGAACGTTTCGAGGCGTGGTGGAATCGGCAGATCATCGATCGGCCGCTGGTATCAATCGGGGTCCAGCCGATCAGGCCCCCCGCCAGCATGACCGAGCACCACGGTTCTCTTCGTGAACGGTGGATGGACGCCGAGTATCAGATCGAATCCGTGAGGCGCGAGTTCGAGTCGGGCATCTATCTTGCCGAGACCTTGCCGGTGTATATGCCCAACCTCGGGCCGGAGGTCTGCGCCACGGTGTTCGGGTGTGGACTTGAATTCGGCCAGCACACGTCGTGGTCCAAGCCCATAGTCGAAAACATCCGCGAGGTGATGAACCTCAAGCCCGACCTTGAGAACGCATACTGGCAGACGCTTCGGCGGATGACGCGGCTGTCACTGGAAGCCGGTCGCGGCCGGTGGCTGACCGCAATGACCGACCTGCATACCAACGGTGACCTGCTGGCCAGCCTGCGCGACCCGCAGGAGCTTTGCATCGACATCATGGACGACCCCGAGGGTGTCCGGTTGGCTTGCGAACACGTGACCGGTTCTTTTGCCACGATGTATGAAGACTTGGGCTTGCCGATTGCCACGGCGGGTCAGCCAAGCACGGGTTGGACACCCGTGCTTCATAACGGTCGCATGTATATTGTCAGTTGCGACTTTATCTGCATGATCTCGCCTGATGCTTTCGAGCGGACGATCCTGCCCTCGATCGTGCAAGAGATGCGATACCTCGACCGTAGTCTTTTCCACCTCGACGGACCCGGGGCGCTCAAGCACCTCGACGCGCTGCTGGCTTGCGAAGAACTCGACGCCCTGCAGTGGGTCTACGGTGCGGGCGGCGGTCGTGCCTCGGACTGGATCGAGGTCTACCGCAAAGCTCAGGGCAAGGGCAAAGCCCTTCAGGTGATCTGCGCGGACATCCCCGATGCCCTGTGCGTGATGGAACACCTCAAACCCGAGGGGGTGTGGTTGTCTGTCGGGGGACGGTGCCTGGCTGAAGAAGCAAGACGCTTTATCGACCGTGTGGCAATGTGGGTTGGCTGATATCCAGGTGTTGGTTCCTGACAGTTTGTGTTTGCCGGCGTAAATCACATGGCGGCCTTCGCGGCCACGCCATGTGTGTATTGACAAAGTCGAATTTCAGAGAGCCAACCGCCCCACTTACGCCGGCAACTCGATCTGGGCCTTTACGCTCGTCGGGGGCATTTTCACCGCGAAGTCGAAGGCTTCTTTACTCTTTTCGAACGGGAAGGTGTCGGTGATGAGGGGTTTGACGTTGATCTGGCCGGAGCCGAGTAAGGCGAGGGCTCGGGGGTAGACGTGGGCGTAGCGGAAGACGGTTTCGATGCGGGCTTCCTTGACCTGGGCGGCCACGATATCGAACGAGACGGGTTCGACGGGCATGCCGACCCAGACGACGGTTCCGCCGGGAGCAAGCGGGTCGAACAAGGTCGGGGCCACGCGCGGGGAGCCGGAGCACTCGAAGATCACGTCCGCGCCCCAGCCCTCGGTCATGTCACTGACAAATTGTTTGAGGTTCTTGTTTTTGACGTTGACGGGGGTGACCGGGCCGAGCGTCGCGGCAAGGGCGAGTTTTTCGTCGACGATGTCCGCCATGACGACGCGGCTGCAGCCGGCGGCGAGGGCGGCCAGGGCGGTGACCATGCCGATGGGGCCTGCGCCGATGACGACCGCCAGGTCGCCGGGCTTGACTTTGGCTTTGGTGGCGGCGTGCATGCCCACCGCGAGCGGTTCGACCATCGCGGCCTCGGCGAAGCTGACGTTGTCGGGGACCTTGAAGGTGAAGTCGGCTGGGTGGATGACCTCGGGGCGCAATACGCCGTGGATGGGCGGCGTGGCCCAGAAGCGGACAGCGGGGTCGAGGTTATACATCCCCAGGCGTGAGGCTTTGGAGTTGGGGTCGGGGATGCCGGGCTCCATCGTGACGCGGTCGCCGGTCTTGAGGTGCTTCACGTCGCGGCCGACTTCGAGGACGGTACCGGAGGCTTCGTGGCCGAGGATCATGGGCTTTTCGACGACGAAGGGCCCGATGCGACCGTGGGTGTAGTAGTGGACATCCGAGCCACACACGCCGACGGTGTGGATGCGGATGCGTACGTCGCGGGGCGAGAGTTTTTCACCGGGGTCGATGTCGCGGATCTTGATATCGTGCTTGGCTTCGAGGACGACGGCTTGCATGGTGTGGCTCCTGTTGTGGGCACACCATCATAGATCAACGCGGGGCGTACCGGGAGCTAGAGATCGGCTTCAAATCGGGCTTACGGGCACGTCAGAGCGGAGCACCTGCTCGAAGGGGTCGGTGTCGAGGTCGGCGTTGAATTGCGCGGATGCGAGTTGAGCGGGGCATCCGGGGGCGATCCGTGCAAAATCTTCGGAGAGGCCCAGGGCGCGCAGGCCGTGGAGGGTGGCCATTTGGAGCAGCGTGTCGGGGGGTGTGCCGTCGCGTCGGTAGAGCAGGCGCATCTCGTCGAGGATGGAGAGCGGTTGTTGTGAGTCAGGCGGAGCGCAGACGATGGAGTCTGTGCCGAGGCAGACGTTGACGCCTGCGTCGAGCATGTCGCGGTAACGGTGGGGCTTGTGGTGGAAGTATGCGTGGGCCATCGGACAGTAGGCGACCGATGCGCCACACTTGGCAAGGAAGGCGATGTTCTCGTCGGTGACGTAGTTGCAGTGGGCAAGGAGCCAGTGTGCCTGCGCGAGCGGGCCGGCTAACACTTGAATAGGATCAAGCCCCGTGGCACGGATGTCGGCGTCGTCCCCGCGCACGCTGCGCAGCAGGTCCGCGAGCGGCCCGGAGCCGTCGCGGGTGAACTCGATCTCCTCCTCGGTCTCGGCCAGGTGCGTGCTCAGGTGCAAACCGTGCGTATTGGCCAGAGCGACCGCATGTTTGTAGACGCCCAGACCAGTCGAATAAGGCGCGTGAGGTTGCAGGCCGATGACAGGAATGTGTGGGGTATTTTCATCGATGAACCGATCCATCTCCTGACAAGCCCACCGCTCCCGGCTGCCACGACCGGTGATTTCAAATAATCCCACCTTGACGATCCGTGTGCCTGTTGCTTTTTCAAACCGCCATCGCGCCATGCAGGCTTCGGGTGTGTGGGCGATATCCCCCATGTAGCCGACACCCGCGTTGACCGACAGGTCCAGGCCATAAGCCACGGCTTGTGTGACTTGGGCGGCCTTGACAGCCCCCCGCGATGCCAAGACCTGCGACAGCCACGCGGTGAAACTGCCGGGATAGGGTTGAGGATCACAAGCACAGAGGTCCAGGTGCGTGTGTGCGTTGACCATCGCCGGCCAGACGACGGAATTGGAATAGTCGATTGTGGGATAGTCTTTAGGTGGCGTGTCTATTTCAAGTATGTCTAGGATTGTCCTGGACCCCACGTCAACGAGGATCAAACTCGGCCCGAGTTGGAGTCCAAACGCGTCCCGCACCGCGCCGACACGGTACGCCACGACGCCGGCGGTCCCATACGGAGCGGGGTTGGACCGAGACGGGTCTGGCAAGGGTGGATTCATGGCAAAAGCCGGTGTTGGCCGAAGTTTTGCGGGGGACGATCGGTGGCCCGATTGACTACCCCGCTCCAGACGGTAGCCTGATAGTCACAGGGACACGAACCGGGCCGGTCTGGCTGACCCGTCCGGATATTCATAACAACATAACTCACTTCCCGCGAAAGGATCACGGACGATGAACGCATGGTGCAAATGGACAGTGGTGGTCGTGCTGGCCTCGATGGGCTTTGGCTGTGTTGCTCAATCCGAACGCGACGCGCTGCAGGACTCGCTGCGACGCAGTGAAGAGCAGGTGATCGAGCTCAAGAGCCGACTGGAATCCTGCCAGGCCCTTGTGGCCCAGTTGCAGGCGGCGCGTGGATCGGACTCCGCACTCGACCAGCGGCTGGCCGATGCCCAGGCCCAGGTGGCGGAATACCAGCGCAAACTCGCTGACCTCGAAGACCGCATCCGCAGGCTCGGCGTCGGTGGCCCGGTCGATGCCGTCACCGACCAGGCCCTTGTCGAATTGGCTGAGATGCACCCGGGCCTGATGACCTACGACCCGCAGCGCGGCATGATTAAGCTTGCCAGTGACCTGACCTTTGCACTCGGCTCGACCAACGTGAACGACGAGGCCAAGCGAGGCCTGTCCGAACTGGCACGCATCTTCAACACCCCCGCCGCTGGCAAGTACGAGGTCCGCATCGTCGGCCATACCGACAACGTCCCCGTCACCAGCGCCACCGGTCGTCAGAAATATGGCGACAACTGGGGCTTGTCTGCCTTCCGTGCGATCTCCGTCATGCAGGTGCTCAAGGGCGCGGGTGTGAACGAGACCCGCATGGGCATCGGCGGGTATGGCGAGTTCAGGCCGGTCGTGGCCAACCCCACCGGCCGCGGCAAGGGCGCTGAGCCTAATCGCCGCGTTGAGATCTATCTCGTGCCAATGCCCGACCTGGGCGTGGCCCCCGCACCGTCGACCGCGCCTGCCCCGGCTGCCCCCGACACAACCGGCGGGCCTGTCATCCGTGAGCAGGACAGCCCCGCGTTGTATAAATAACCGATCGGGTCGAGGGTTGACACCACACCGTCGGTGTCAGAGAATGGTACTGATTGCTTTGCGTGTTCCGCGGTTTTCAGGAGCGTGTGATGTCCAAACTACATGGCCGACTTGTCGTGACAATGTCCCTCGCAATGGCACTGGGTGCAGTCGCCATGCTGACTGGGTGCTCAAACCAAAAACATGTCTCGGCGTGGGGCGTGCGGAACAACCCGTCGCCCGAACTCGAAGGCATCGCACTCTCCAGCGAGCAGCGAAAGAGCGAGATCGCGGTCAACGAAAACACCACCTGGCGACAGATCCACGACGACATCGACTGGATCCTTCTCCGCAACCGCCCTGTCCCGCTGACGGAATACCCCGTTCCCTAAGCTTGCAAAGTTGACGTGTGGTGTTGGCCTCGCTGTTACGTCCAACCGAGGCTGGCATCTTGTCTGATATCCCGCATGCCGAGAAAGGCCGACCTCAACAGGTCGTGGTCTATCTGTTTTATCGCTGTTGAAGACGTAGACGCTCGGCTTCAATCCTGACCGTTTCAGGGTGTTTTTATTGGACGGGATCAGATACCTGTACGGGTAGGTCAAGCCCTGTCAATTTAAGTTTCTTGCGGATTCAAGCCAGTGCCCCGCCCTTCCGAAGATGGAAATACCGTGTCGTGTTTCAGAACCCGGGGGTTGGCGGGAGACGATGGTCATGATTGCCAGAGACCCCAAACAACTTCTTGACGCCCTGACCAAAGCCGAATCACTGCGCGACCCGAAGAAGGTCGAGGGCAAACGGCAGTACCGTCGATTTGTTGTGCGCGGAGAAGCCGAGCTTTCCCCGATGGACCACAACCGACTCGACCAGTTGCCCCGTGCGGTGATGATCCGTGACGTCGGCCGCGCGGGGCTGGGATTTATCTCTCCCGAACCGATCGAACGCAACTCCACGTGGCGCGTCCACTTCATCAGCCACGGTTCGGTGATCGGGCAGCAGGCGATCATCGTCCGCCACTGCTCCAAGATCGAAGAGGGCGTCTATCTCATCGGCAGCCAGTTCTGTGCCGAGACGGGGTTGCTCTGCCTCCTGGGTGTGCCCCACTCCGAGATCGCCATGGGCGACGAATCCGCGGTGCCCACGGAAGACGCATCGGCCGCCTTCCTGGCGCCGGGCGAAGTGGCTTAAGCCCCCCGAAGGTCATGCTTACATGTTGTTAGATCGCGCCGCTGGGCGCGGCGGCGGGCTTGCGTGCCAGCTTCCTCGCGGGGGTCTGGACTGCGTACTCCTGGAGTGAACGCACGCCCCACCCGCCGGATTGTAAAGCCGCGATCGACGTCACCGCCGCGGACGCCGCCGTCGTCGTCGTGATCATCGGCACCGCAAAACGCACAGCCGTCGAGCGCAGCCGACCCTCGTCACTGCGGATGCCCTTGCGCGTCGGCGTGTTGATGACCAACGACAGTTCGCCGTTCTTGATCAGGTCGATGGCGTTGGGCCTGCCCTCGCTGATCTTGAGCACTCTCTGAGTCTTCACACCCCGTGACGCGAGGAACTCGTGCGTCCCGCCGGTCGAGTGGACCTCGAAGCCCATCTCGCAGAGCCGCCGCGCCACGCTGACGATCTGTGGCTTGTCGCTGTCCCGCACACTCAGGAAAACCTTGCCGCCCGTGGGCAGGACCGTCCCCGCCGCCATCTGGCTCTTGGCAAAGGCGATCGCAAAGTCCATGTCCGTCCCCATCACCTCGCCCGTCGACCGCATCTCGGGACCGAGGATCACGTCCACCCCCGGGAACTTCGAGAACGGGAACACGGACTCCTTGACGGACGTGTGCGCCGGCTCGACCTCTTCGGTCACACCCAGTTCCACGAGGCTCTTGCCCGCCATCACCTTGGCCGCGATCCGAGCCCACGGCAAGCCGGTCGCCTTGCTTACGAACGGCACGGTGCGCGAGGCACGGGGGTTCACTTCGAGCACATAGGTCTCGTAAGAAGAAGTGGCCGAGTGGTCGAGTGGCCGTGTGGCCGAGCGAGCGGAACCAGAGTCATTGTCTTTCACTTGACCACTTGGCCACTCGGCCACTTGGCCACTTCTCTTAATGGCGTACTGCACGTTCATCAAGCCGCGCACACCCAGCGCCTCGGCGATGCGACGCGACTTGTCACGCAGGTCTTCGACCACGCCGGCGGGCAATGAATACGGCGGGATCGCACACGCCGAGTCGCCCGAATGGATGCCCGCTTCCTCGATGTGTTCCATGACACCGCAGACTAAAGAAGTCGCCGTGTGGCCGAGTGGCCGAGTGGCCGAGTGTGTGGAATCGGACCCATGGTCTTTCACTTGACCACTTGGCCACTTGGTCACTTGGCCACTCTCCTCAAAGTCCGCGATCACGTCCACATCGCACTCGATGGCCTCCGAGAGGAAGTCGTCAATCAAAATCGGTTGCCCCTCGATGTCGCTGGCCCCGATCGCAATGGCCATGTAGTGACGCAACTGTTCGTCATCAAAGACGGTCTCCATCGCACGCCCGCCGAGCACAAAGCTCGGACGCACGAGCACGGGATAGCCGATGTGCCTCGCAATCTCGATCGCCTGGTCGACGTTGTATGCGATGCCGTTGGTCGGTTGCTTGATGTCGAGCTTTTTGAGCAGGGTCGCAAAACGCTCGCGGTCCTCGGCCAGTTCAATCGAGTCGACACTCGTCCCGATGATCGGCACGCCCGCCTCACGCAGCCCCTTGGCCAGGTTCAACGGCGTCTGACCGCCGAACTGCACGATCACACCGTGGACCAGCCCCTTGCCCGCGTCAAGACGGTCGTAGATGTTCAGCACGTCTTCCAATGTGAGCGGCTCGAAAAAGAGCAGGTCGCTCGTGTCGTAGTCCGTGCTCACCGTCTCCGGGTTCGAGTTGACCATGACCGATTCAAACCCCAGTTCGTCGGCCGCAAAAGCCGCCTGTACGCAGCAATAATCAAACTCGATCCCCTGCCCGATGCGGTTGGGGCCGCCGCCGAGGATCATGATCTTTTTCCGATCACTGACGCGGATTTCGTCGTCGTACACTGCCCGACCGTCGCGGTCGGGTGACGCATCGCCGCGCCCACCGGAAGACCCGACTGAATCGGTCGGGCTGTATTTGTAAATTGGCGTCTCGTACGTCGAGTAGTAATACGGCGTCGCCGCCTCGAACTCCGCGGCGCAGGTGTCCACGAGCTTGTAGACCGGCTGCACACCCAGCGACTTGCGGTAGGCCCTCACCTTCAGGATCGTCTGTGTCGAAATCTTGCCCAGGAACAGGTTCGCAAGCTGTGGGTCGGAGTAGCCCAACTGCTTGGCCCGGAACATCAGGTCCCGATCGACCGCTTCCAGATTCTTACATTGTGTCAGGTCATTCTCAAAGTCTACGAGCTGCTTGATCTGGTCGAGGAACCACTTGTCGATCTTCGTGGCCTCGTAAACCTCATCAATCGTCCAGCCCATCTTGAAGGCGTAGCGGATGTAATACAACCGGCCTTGCGAGGGCACGGTAAGCTTTCGCCGGAGCTTGGACGGGTCGATCGGGAAGTCGCCGGCCTTTTCGCTGTCGCGCTGGGCGTTGAGCCACTTGTCATTCGCGTCCAGCCCGAGCCCGAAGCGCTTGACCTCCATCGACCGGATACCTTTTTGCAGGCTCTCCTTGAAAGTTCGCCCGATGCTCATCGCTTCGCCGACGGACTTCATCTGCGTGGTCAGCGTCTCGTCGGCGTCGGGGAACTTCTCGAAAGTCCAGCGCGGGATCTTGGTCACGACGTAATCGATGGTCGGCTCGAAGCACGCGACGGTCTTGCCGGTGATGTCGTTGGGCAGTTCCCACAAGGTGTACCCGACGGCGAGCTTGGCGGCGATTTTGGCAATGGCGAACCCTGTGGCCTTCGACGCCAGGGCCGAGCTGCGCGAGACGCGCGGGTTCATCTCGACCACGACCATCTCCCCCGCGTCGTTTCCGGGTGAGGGGTTGATTGCGAACTGGATGTTGCACCCTCCGGTCTCGACGCCGATCTCACGGATGATCGCCAGCGCCGCGTCACGCATCTGCTGGTATTCCTTGTCCGTGAGCGTCTGGGCGGGGGCGACGGTGATCGAATCGCCGGTGTGGACGCCCATCGGGTCGAAGTTTTCGATGGTGCAGATGATGACGACGTTGTCGTCGTGGTCGCGCATGACCTCGAGTTCGTACTCTTTCCACCCGAGTACGGACTGGTCGATGAGGACCTGGTGGGTCATCGAGGCGTCGAGGCCGCGGCGGACGATGTCCTCGAACTCCTCGCGGTTGTAGGCAATACCGCCGCCCGTGCCGCCAAGCGTGAAAGCCGGCCGGATGATCGCCGGCAGGCCCGTGGTCTCAACCACTCGCCACGCATCGTCCATCGAGTTGGCAATCCCCGCCTTGGGCATCTTCAGCCCGATCGACTCGACGATCTCCTTGAAAAGTTTTCTATCCTCGGCGCGGTAGATCACCTCGCGGTTGGCGCCGATCATCTCGACGCCCAACCTTGTGAGCACGCCATCGTCGAAGAGCTTGCAGGCGCAGTTGAGCGCGGTCTGCCCGCCGAGCGTGGGGAGCAGTGCGTCGATGTGGAACGGGCCGTCTTTTTCTTTTTCGATGATCTTGGTGACGGCTTCGGGCGTGATGGGTTCGATGTAGGTGCGGTCGGCGAACTCCGGGTCGGTCATGATCGTGGCCGGGTTGGAGTTGACGAGCACAACCTGATACCCCTCCTCGCGCAGGGCTTTGCACGCCTGCGTGCCGGAGTAGTCGAACTCGCAGCCCTGCCCGATGACGATGGGGCCAGAGCCGATGATGAGGATGGTCTTGATGTCGGTGCGTTTGGGCATGTCCGGCTCGCGTGTGGTTTGGAGGCCGGTGTCCCGTGCCCCACGTGTGCAAATCTTCGAAATCGTAGCGGAAAACGGCGCAATCTCAAGTACGCAGCCGCATCAGCCACGCCGTGCTCACCGGGAGCAGGATCACGACCGGCAGCCACGCCATCGCCACGGGGTTGAGCACGCTGCCGACCGTGATCGACATCACCAGCGCCATGAACCACGCCCCGATGCACACACCCGCCGCCGCGACCGTGTCGGTGAGCATGTTGCTCGTCGTGCAACGTACGAAGAACGGCAGGCCGAGCATCAGGATCAGCAGGTTGACCACGATCAGGCTGAATCGGCTGTGGATGATGCGCAGGAACTTGGAGGACTCGGCTCGGCTGTCGCGCGCGATCGTGGCCATCTCACGCAGCTGCGCGACGCTCAGGAACATCGGGTAGATCACGGCCCGCTTGGCGAGCAGGCGGTCGGGCGTGAGGTTGGTGGCCACGTACTCCGCCACAGGGATCCCCTGTGACGGTGACGAGGTGGCCGCCGAAGCCAGGGGCTTGACACTGTCGCCGCCGGCCAGGACCCAGCGCTGATTCGATTCATCCCACGTGGCGCTCGACGCGGTGATGTGCTGAATCAATTTGCCTTCTTTGTCACGTTGAAGGATCGTCACCCCCGAGAGCGATCGGCTGCGGACATCGAAGGCGGCGGCAGAAAAAAGCTGGCCCCGGTCGTCTGGAACGTAGTAGAAAGAAAAATTCTGTGTGGTCTCTTTCCCGACCTCGGACTTCTGCCTCGCGAGTTTCTGCGCCATGGTGGGGATGAGCAGTTCCTGGTCCGGCAGCGCCATGAGGTTGAGCACGCCCCCCACCACGATCACCGGCAAGGCGACCCGGTAGAGGCTGATCCCGCCGCTGGCCATCGCCGTGAGTTCACGGGAGCGTGAGAGCGAAGAAAAAGTGAACCCCATCGCGGCCACGGTAATCAGCCCGCAAAGATACGAATAGACGAAGCAGATCACTGGCGTGTACCAGTCGACCAGCGCCCAGGCCGTCCAGAGGACGACACTGCCGTTGTGGGCCGTCGCCTGTTCCTGGCCGGCTTCGAGAAATTCATCGAGGTCGATCACCACGTCCACCACGATAAACACCAGCAAGAGCGCCACCGTCAGGATGACAAAGTTGATAAGGAACTGGCGGATGATGTAACGGTCGAGGGTACGCATGGGTTAGCCGCGAATGAACGCGAATGAACGCGAAGAAAGACACGGATCGGTTGAGTGGGAATGATCTCTAATGTTAAAAGAACGGCATCGATATTGAATGGGTCAGACATGCAACATGTTCTATGCTCATACGTGACCGTACATGTCATACCCTTGAGTTAATTGATCCCGCTTGGCGTGTATTGCTCGGAAATTCTGCCTCCATTTGCGTTTATTCGCGTTCATTTGCGGCCAGATGGATCGCCCCGCTACGTCCTCCGCAGTCTCCAGTAGATTGCGCCGATGACGGCCAGAAGCGTGGCGTTGCCGACCCAGGTGACGAAGATGCCCAGGTTGAAAGACATGGTCATGTCGCCGCAGAAATTGTTGCCCGTGCGGACGATGAGCGTGCCGATGAAAGCCGCCAGGACGCTCCACATGTAAACGACCAGCGGCAGCGAGCCACGCAGACGGATTGCCAGCACCGCGCCGAGCAACATCACGAGCAAGCAGACCACCGCGGAGGCGGCCCGTGTCGAGACCTGCGAGACCATCACCCGCTTGAGCAGCAGGATCATCCAGTGAAGGTTGGCCAGAGCGTCGTAGACGTTCTTGGATTGATAACGCTTTTCCGATGCCCGCGTCATCAGTTCTGCGATGCTCAGGTCGTTGAGCGGTCCGACGACTGCCTCGGGCCATCGGCTTCGGGGCAGGTCGACGCTGGCGTGCTCCGTGCCCAGGCCGGTCACACGGGTGTCGTACTCACGCGATTCGATCAACTTGATCCTGATGCGCGGCTCGACCTCCGGCCCGCCGGGCTCAAGGGTGATGACCCCCGATATCGCCTCGATCCTGCGGATCACCACGCCACTCGACACGCGGTCCACACGCACGAGACCCGGCTTCTGGCCCGTAGGAATGAGCGGGTCTTCAAGCGAGGACCCCGGCTGCGCACGCAGGACGATCACACCTTTGTCCAACCGTACAGCGGGTGAATAGATGCGGTAACGGTCGCCCGCCGGGCCGAGCAACTCGACGCCCTTGCTCTGGGTGTCACGCTCCATCGCCCGTGTCAGCGATTCAAGAATCAGGAGCGATCCAAGCTCTTCAGAGAGCGCACGCTTCTTCTCACGCACGGGGCGGTACTTCTCCGGATTGTCGGAGATCTCACGCAAGTCGGTCAGGCTCAGGAACATCGGCTGCTCGTTGAGGCGAGTGTCCAGACGGATGGCGGGCGTGTCGGGTGATTCGAGGCTGACGCGCATCTGGCCGGCCTCGGGATCGAAGTGCGTGACGTTCCGGAGCTTGGCCGTCAACCAGGTCTCGCCGTCGATATTCCAGATGAACACGTCGGCACGCTCGGCGGTGCTGTCGCTGCGCAACCGATTGTCAGGCCCGATCCGCCCCATCGCAGCGCCCTGGAGGATGAGCAGTTGTGACGGCTGCACCGTGGAACCCGGCACGGTCGGCACCTCGCTCGACTCGGCTGCGGCGTCGGCAAAGAGAACCCACTGGTTCTGCATGCGTACCGATTCACCCCGGCCGATGCGAGCCACTACAAGCTTGGCGATATCCGCCTGCAGAACCTCCTTGGCATTGCGGTAGAAGCTCGGCACGATGAAATTACTCATGTAATACAGCCCACCGAGCAACACCAGCCCCAACAACATCACCGGCAACATGATGACCGGGTAGCTCATGCCCGACGCGCGGCAGGCGAGCACCTCGTTGTCGTTCGACAACCGGTTAAACACCATCGTCGCCGCAAACGAGGCTGCAAACGGCACGACAAAGCCCAGGATCAACGGCGTCATGTAGTACATGTACCGCAACAGCGCCGTCGGCCCCAGGTCCCCGTCCGATAGCGGCTTGATTGCCACCGCGAAGTCCACAACGATCACCAGCACCGCGGTGCAGAGCACCAGCAGCTTCACCATCTCGGTCGTCATGTAGCGGTAGAGCGTCCAGGGCATCGGTCAGCGTTATCTTATCACCCGGCGCTGCACCGTGATGAGTTGGCGGATGCCCTTTTGTGCCAGCTTGAGCATCGCGTCGAGTTGGGCCTTGTTGAACGTCGCGACCTCGGCGGTCCCCTGTACCTCGACATAATGCCCTTCGCTGTCCATAGCGACATTCATGTCCACATCGGCCCTGCTGTCTAGGGGGTAATCGAGGTCGAGCATCGGCTTGCCATCGATGATCCCGACACTCACCGCGGCAACTATCGCACGCACGGGCCTGGCGTTTTGGGGGATCAGGCCGATCTTCTTGGCGTGCTTGATTGCCTGGCACAGCGCGACGAACGCCCCGGTGATCGAAGCCGTCCGCGTCCCGCCGTCGGCATTGAGCACGTCGCAATCACACGTGATCGCCACCCCCGGGAGTTGATCCAGGTTGATGCCGGCTCGCAGGCAGCGAGAGATGAGGCGTTGGATCTCCGTCGCCCGGCTGTCCGGCCCGCGCTTCTTACGGTCCGGCGTCGAACCCGGGAGCATGTTGTATTCCGCCGTCACCCACCCGCGCGTCGCCTTACCGGTGGCTTTATCGATCAGCCACTTGGGCGGCTCCTCGGAGATCGACGCGGTACACAACACCCGTGTATCCCCCTGCTCGATCACCACACTTCCGGGGGCACGGGAGGGATACGGCTTGATCGTCACGGACCGAAGCTGGTCAGCCTTACGCTTGTGAGTTTTATTCTTGGACATCGCGATGTGATACCGGCATACGGAACGAAGATCAAACCGGTTTCACCGCAGAGGACGCAGAGGACGCGGAGAGAGGCAGGGGAAGAGTGATCCGCAGATGACGCAGATGGGGACAAGATTCAGAACATACCCGACGCGCAGGCACCAACAGGTTGGGTGCCATCCTGATTATCTGCCTTTGGAATCTGCGTCATCTGCGGATAGATTTTTCCCCCTCTTCTCCGCGTCCTCTGCGATCTCTGCGGTGAATACGCTATCACGCCGCGAGGGGTTTGGCGATCATTTCGGGCAGTGCGTCGCGCAAGGCGGTGTGGATCGCTTCGCGGGTGGCGTGTTGGTAGAGGTGGGTGTCGGAGGCGCTGCGGCGGCGCAGGGCGTCGAAAGTCTGGATGATCTTTTGGATGCGCGCGGCTTCCGGGGGGATCATACGCCAGATGCGTACGGAGGCGTGGGCGGTCGGGGCCATGTCTTCGCTGTCGTAGGCCAGTTCCTCGAAGAGTTTTTCGCCGGGACGGATGCCGGTGTAGACAATGGGCACGTCGTCGTCGGGTGTCAGGCCGTGCGATTGGATGAACCGTCGCGCCAGGTCGACGATTCGGATGGGCTGCCCCATGTCGAGCAAAAAGACCTCTCCGCCCTGCGCCAGTGCAGCGCTTTGTAAGACCAAGCCGGCGGCTTCGGGGATGGTCATGAAGTAGCGCGTCATGTCCGGGTGGGTGACGGTGATCGGCAAACCCCCAGAGAGTTGCTGCGACCAGATGGGGAGGACGCTGCACGCCGACCCGAGGACGTTGCCGAAGCGGACCATGCTCAGGATGGTCTGCGACCGGCCGGCCTGGTATTGGACGTAGAGTTCCGCCAGACGTTTGGTCGCACCCATGACGGACGAGGGGTTGACCGCTTTATCGGTGGAGATCATCACGAAGTGCTCAGCCCCGTATTCGCAGGCGGCGTCGACGACGGAACGTGTGCCGAAGAAGTTGTTCTCGACCGCGGCGGAGGGGTGGTCCTCCATCATGGGCACATGCTTGTGGGCGGCGGCGTGGAAGACGGCTTGCGGGCGGTGTTCGGCAAAGAGTGACTCGGTGCGCGGCGCGTCGGTGATGTCGTGGAGCAGGGCCTTGCGCGGGACCCGGGGAAATTGACGGGCAATAAGTCGGTCGATCTCGAACAGCGCGTTCTCCGCGCGTTCGACGAGCAGGAGTTGGGCCGGCTCGAAGGAGGCGACGATGCGGGCGATCTCCGAACCGATCGAACCCCCCGAGCCGGTGATGAGCACGCGCTTGCCGGTGAGCACACGCGCGATGGCCCGTCGGTCCAGCGGCTTGGGCTGACGGTCGATGAGTGTCGCTGTGTCGAGCAGGGATGTGGATGTGCCCGGGGGCAGGACGTAGCGTGCTGCACCCCCCTCACGTGAGGCCCCCTTGAACGGCGAGAGCGGCGCAGCAATACGGCCGGCAAGCTGGTCATTCCACGTGGGGAGAAAACGCCAGTCCACCTGTTGACCCTCGACTCGAAGTGAATCGAGCCTCCGAACGAGCGTGAGCATCGGCTCGGTCATGGCCACGGGCAGGCTCACCAGCACACGGGCGACACGGTGTTGACCCGCAATCTTTTCAAGGTCCGCAAAAGAGCCGAGACATTGAAGTCTGTCGTTTTCACGCGACGCGCAACGCTCCCCATCCCCTTGCGGCAGCAGACAGCCGATCACCGCGGCCGAGGGCTCAACGGTCACGAGGATGGCCGCAAGCTCACGGACACTCGTCGTCGTGCCCACGAGAAGCGTGACGGGCTTGCCGACGTCGGTCGGGCTAGGTCTGGGCTCTTTGCGGGGCGTCATCGGGGCGTAGACCTCCACGGCGGCCCTGACGGGGTCGCTTAGCCAAGTTATCGGCCCGATGGGTCCGATCCCTTCACACATCGGGTTCATAAAACCGTTTTCAAACACACAACAGTGATAAACCCACCCCACCCGCGCGTCGATACAAAAACAGACGGACCCGCGACGTATGCGGGCACACGGGGCGCTCGCTGCCACTCGGGGAGTTCACACCGCCATGGCCAACTCGAACACGCGCCCAAGCCAACCCTTCAACGTCGCTGAATCGCGTGTCTGCCCCCGTCTCCGACTGCCCGCCATGTATACCCTCGTCCGCCTCCGGATGGTCGGCGACAAACGCTACCGCTGGACGGGCTACGCCTACGACATCAGCCGATCCGGGATGCGCTTCGAGCTTGACGATGCTCTGAAGCCCGGCTCGCAAGTCGAGGGGCGGGTCATGCTCCCGGGCTACCCCAACGTGACCGTCGCGGTCAAAGGCTCCATCGTCCGCATGCACGACGACGTGAACGAGCCCGGCCCGGTCCGCATGGGCATGGTCTTCACCGAGTACGCCACCGTCGAAGACTCGACCCGCCTCGAAGACTACCTCAAACGCTGCGGCCTCCGCGCGGCTTGATATCAATTCGACAGGTTAACGGGATGTGCAGGATCGACAGGATCAGAACCTGTATCGATACTCATTCCTGTTGATCCGCCAAGTCCTGTTATCCCGTCCAATCCGTTCCGTCTTACCCGATGTCATGTCAGTCCAAAGAAACGCCTCGCGTTGGCGTCCGTTGCCGACTCGAACTCTTTGGGCGACATCCCACGCGCTTCGGCGAGTTTGTTGGCGACATGCACGACGTACTTCGGCTCGTTGGGTTTGACCTTGCGAAACGGTTCGGGCGTGAGGAACGGGGCGTCGGTCTCGACCATCACACGTTCGATCGGCACGCGCGCCGCCGAGGCCAACAAGGTGTGAGTATTCTTGAACGTGATGACCCCCGTGAAACTCACCATCGCGCCAAACTCAAGGATCGCGTCCAGCTCCGCATCGCTGCCGGTGAAACAGTGGAAGACAAACCGGTTACCGGGGATGCCCGAGTCACGCAGGATCGGCAGCACGTCGTCGGTCGCCTCACGGTTGTGGACAACTCCGGGAAGTTGCGCTTGCTCGCGCATCAGTTCCAGTTGCCAGAGGAACGACTCGCGCTGCAACTCGATCGGCGGGTCGGGGTAGTGGCGGTCCATGCCCATCTCGCCCAGGGCCACGACCTTCGGGTGGGCCAGCATCGGCCGAATCGCCGAAAAAAAGGCTGATTGATCTCGCCAACTCTCGCAGTAGTGCGGGTGCAACCCGACCGCGACGTAGACCCCCTCGTGGCGCTCGGCAATCCTAATCGCCTCTGGTCCCTGGTCGGGCGAGGTCGCAATCGTAATCATCGGCCCGACCCCCGCCGCCTTCGCGCCGGCCACGACTTCGTCCGCTTTTTCCAAAAGCCCCTCGAATGTGATGTGGCAGTGCGTGTCCATCATGACTCGATAACTCTCCTCAAATCTACTGTTGCCACACCACCGGCACGACATACTCACGCGCTTCGAGGCAACTGCTCTCCGTACACACCTGGTAACGCATCACCAGTTCCGCCTTGCTCAAGCCCGTTTCCACACCCGCCTTGACGCTGCCCTTGAGTGTGAGGCGAACCTTCACGACACCCTCGTAAACCTTCAGCGGCGCGTCCGCGAAAGGATACTTCTTTTCAACCGGGTCGGGGTAGCTCACCTCGACCGATACCCCCGGGATATTGCGAAGATCAAACGTCAGGCCGGCTAGCCCCTTGTCACCATCGCCCTCGGCGGTGATGTGGTAGCCCCTGGCAATACGCAGTTCGATGTCGAGTGTCTTTCCCGATTCGAGTTGAACCGTGCCGGGCGCGAACGAGAGTGTCACCGGCGAAACGCGCTGATCGGCGGCTGGATCGATCTCTTCACCCAATGACGGTTCGATTTCCAGAAGGCGCAACACCGCTGTCTGCCAGCACGCCATCTCCGCGCCGCGCTCGCGCAGCGCACCGCCCACGCTTCGTAAATCGGCCCCGGCCCGGTCGAGCCAGATGCGCTCGTGGGTGATCTCGTAGAGGTCGATCATGTTGTGGACCATCACCGACGCGCCCGTGGGCACCGCGCCGTCGTAGACCGAGCGCGTCCGCACAAAGAGGTCGCCCCGCCCATCGAGCGTGTCGTAGTACCCCCCGCCGACGATCGCAAAGCGCTCCAGCACAGCGGTGACGAGTGTCTTTGCGTGATCGAGACAGCGCGTGTCACCGGGCAAGGCTCTGTGCAGGGCTATCAAGCCGTGGATGAAAAAGGCGTAGTCTTCGAGGACCGCGTCGGTCTTCGCTGAACCGTGGCGCATGGTGCGGTAAAGCCAGCCATCGGGTGTGGTCATGTGCTCGACGATCGCTTCGGCGGCACGTCGGCCGGCGTCGAGGTAACGCGGTTCGTGCAACTCATGGCCAGCCAACGCAAGCCCGGCGATCATCAAGCCGTTCCAACTCACAAGCACCTTGTCATCGGTCATGGGTTGCTTGCGCTTCGCACGGACAGCGTAGAGCAACCCGTTGACCTGCTTCTGAACATCCGCCAATTGGTCAAGGGTCATCCCGTGTTTGGCGGCAAAAACTTCCGGGGGTTCGGGCATGAACAGCACATTGACGGGCTGCGCGTCTTCGTGGTGCGGGTCGCGGAAGTTGGGGCCTTGGTCCAGGCCATAGAGTTCGAGGGCAAGCTGGGCGAGCTTTGCATCGGGGATGGCCTTTCGCACCTCGTCGGGCGTCCAGACGTAGTTGCCGCCCTCCCGCGCGTCGACCTCGGCGTCCTGTGCTGACCAGAAGGCACCGGTCTCGTCGGTCATCTCACGCAGGGCGTAATCGCATGTCGCACGGATGATGCGCTTAAACTCGTCGGCGTGGGGGTTGTTGGGGATGCGCAGGGTGCGGGTGTAAGCCTCGACGAGTTGGCCGTTGTCGTAGAGCATCTTTTCGAAGTGGGGCACGAGCCATTTTTCATCGGTGGAGTATCGGTGGAACCCGCCGGCGACCTGGTCGAAGAGGCCACCGCGCGCCATCCGATCGAGGGTGAGCAGCAGCGCGTCACGGGCGGGTGGGTCGTCGAGGTGCCCGATCCAGGCGTTGAGGAGATTAAGGAAGGAGGCCTGGGGGAACTTGGGGGCCGGCCCGAACCCGCCCAGCTCGGCATCGTGGCGGCGCATGAGTTGACTAACAGATTGTTTGACTGTGGCCAAGCCGATCGGCCCGGAGAGGTCACGGCCGGCCAATTGCTCATGCACCGCATCGGCCACGCGGTCAGCCTGCTGGGTGACCTGGTCGTGTTGACTGGTCCAGGCGTCGTGGATTGCCCCGAGCAGTTGCGGGAAGCCCATCATCCCGTAGCGCGGCTCGGGGGGGATGTAGGTGCCGGCCCAAAAGGGCTTGAGACCCGGATCACCCTCACCCGATGTACCGGGCGGCGTCAGAAATAAACTCATCGGCCAACCCCCGCGCTGCGTCATCATCTGCACCGCCATCATGTAGATGTCATCCACTTCGGGGCGCTCTTCGCGGTCGACCTTGATGCAGATGAAACTTTTGTTCATCAAGTCGGCGATCTCTTCGTTTTCGAAGCACTGGCGTTCCATGACGTGGCACCAGTAACAGGTCGAATACCCGATCGACAAAAAGATGGGCTTGTTCTCCCGACGGGCGCGGTCAAACGCTTCCCGGCCCCACGGCAACCAGTCCACGGGGTTGTGCGCGTGCTGGAGCAGGTAGGGGCTGGACTCGTGGGCAAGGGCGTTGGTGTGGGCGGGCACGGTATTCGAGGCCTCCGTGTTGATTTCTGTAAGCTTTGAGTGAGGGGGTTTGGGGCTGGCTTGCGGGACATCCGGTGCTTGCGGGACATCCGGTGCTTGCGGGACTTCCGGGGTTTGCGGGGCTTCCGGGGCTAGCGGGGCTTCCGGGGGTGTCGGGCTCCTTCCGCACGAAACGCAAAGGCAAGTTATCATCACGATGCCCCACCCGTGTATGGGCTGGCGGTGTGCCTTCGTGGTTTTTCCGATCAAGGCTTTGAGCATCGAGGTCACACATCATAGCCCCGCATGAGTGCAAGCCCCATGCATCCTCTCATCGTCGTGCAGGTCTCCGACATCCACGTTCACCCGGACAAGCCCGAGTCCCTGGTGATGCACAGCGTGGTGCGCGACACGGTGACCCGACTGCAACCTGCGCTCGTGGTCTTCAGCGGTGACATCTCCGCCGACGGCCACGTCGTGCCCGACATGCTCTCCAAGGTCAAGAAACTTCTGGATGGGTGGGGTTTGCCGTGGGTCGCGGTGCCGGGCAACCACGACGTGGGCAACCGCGCGGGCATCGGCAAGCACGAGGTCACTCCCGCATTCCTGAAACACTGGATCGATGTCATCGGTGACGACCGCTTTGCAAAAAAACTCGGGTGCTGGCTCCTGTTGGGCCTGGACACGCAGGTCATGGGCAGCGGTCTGCCGTCTGAAAAGCATCAACTTGATTTCCTCGACGCCCAGCTCCAGACCGCTGACCGCGAAAACCTTCACGTCGCCGTCTTCCAGCACATGCCCGCCTACCTCAACGACCCCAGGGAACACGTCGTGGGCAAGAGCGCCTACTGGGTCCCGACAGGCCCGGTCCGCGACGCGCTGGTCAAACGCCTGCACCACCCGCGGGTCAAACTCGTCGCCTCCGGCCACGTCCACTGGCACGCCAATTTCGAGCAAGACTCACAGCGGCGCATCTGGTGCCCCGCATCGTGCGACCTGATCGTCGACGACTCCCACTTCCCCCGCGGCGGTGGGTGTACCGGTTTCATGAAATACACCCTCACCGACAACGCCATCGAGCCGACGCTCATTAAACTCCCGCTCAAGGCCCAGACTGTTTCACTGGTCGTGGATTGATAGGGTGACTGGTGACTGGTGACTGGTATGGGGTATCTCTGACATCATCCAACTGACATCTCTTTACGAAACGCCACCGGTGAAAGCCCCGTGTGTCGGCGGAACACCGTGGCAAAATACTGGCTCGTCGTAAAACCCAGTCTCAGGGCGATCTGCGTCGCCGGCTGATTGCCCTGACACAACATGGCTTTGGCCACTTCGATACGCCGACGGGTGCGGTAGTCGTTGGGTGAAAAGCCGACCTCATCCATGAAACGCTCGTGGAATCGGCTCACCCCCAATCCCACCGCGCAGGCGATCTCCTCCACACGCGCGTTCTGGTCCAGGTGCGCGTCGATCCAGTGCATCGCATCAAGGACCACACCGCTCTTGTCCGACTCACGTCCGGTTCGGCTTTGCGCCGCGCGTCGGTGGTCCTCGATCACGCCCAACAACACCTCGTGCAGCGCCGACCGTGCCGCGACCTGGGCCAGCTCACCGCCCGACCGCTGGGCAGCCATCATCTTGATAAACCCCTCGCGCACCGCGCGGGAAGCCGGGAAAGAGCGGTGCCCGAATCCCGCAAACGCCTTGGCGATGCGTCGGGTCTGCTCCGCGGTCAACCCCGGCAACGCCCGCCCCTTGCGGAAGGTGATCTGAAAAAAGTAAAGCTCACAGGTGTGCATCATCGACCCCACGCCCCCGTGCTCCTCGCCGGGACGGGTGATGTACAAATCTCCTTTGCCAACGCGGTAGACCTCCCGCCCGACCCACCAGCTCACCTGCCCTTTGCTGATGTAGCAGACCTCATACGCATCGGGGTGGACGTGTCCCGCCAGACGCCGGCTCGCGGCCACGTGCGAGTCGTAACCCAGCACCGCCAACTCGGGCAGCACGCGCGATCGGCCCGTGTAGTGTTCGATGACACTCGGCTTAGGGGACATGTTCAAAATCCTACGGTCGACTCACGCGGACGACAAGGCCCGGCACCCATCAGATAATCAAATAACTTTTGATGAACCCTCGCGAATCCCCGAACCCACCATGGCACAAACACCTGCCGACAATACAGCCTTTGCCGACAGCGATGTCCTCACGCAAGGTCCAGCCTACACCGTCCCCCCCGTCAAGACGCGCGTCAAGTGGTACCGCTGCAAAGTCGACCGCGAGGAACTGGCCAAACTCAACAAACGCAGCGATGCACTGGGCTTCGCACAGACCCTGGGTTTCCTCGGCCTGCTTGCCCTCTCATCCAGCTCCGCAATCTACTCCGCCCTCCACTGGCCGTGGTACGTCACCGCACCGCTCGTCTTCATCAACGGCCACTTCTGGCACTTCCTCATCAACGGCTTCCACGAACTCATCCACGATTCGGTCTTCAAGACCCGCTGGCTCAACGGCTTCTTCCTGCGCGTCTTCTCTTTTCTCGGTCAATACAACCACCACCACTTCTGGGCCAGCCACACCGAACACCACAGATACACCCTCCACCCGCCCGACGACCTCGAGGTCACCCTGCCCGTCCACTACAACCTGACCAACATGTGGAAGTGGGGCCTAATCAATCTCAAGCACCCGTGGAACCACACACGATTCAAACTCCGCAGGGCGATGGGGCGGTTCCCCACGGACAAGTGGTCGCTCTCCCTCTTCCCCGAAACCGACCCGAAGCGCCGGGCCGATTACACACGGTGGGAACGCATCGTGTTCCTCGGACACACGCTCATCGCGCTGACCTTCGTGACACTGGCCATCCTCGACACCCCCGCGTGGCTGGTGGGCATCCCCACCGTCACGTTCCCCATGATGTTCGGAGGCTGGCTGCACTTCTTCACCAACTCGTCCCAGCACGTGGGTCTGGTCGACAACGTGCCCGACTTCCGCCTCTGCTGCCGAACGATCTACCTCAATCCCTTTCTCCAGTTCCTCTACTGGCACATGAACTACCACACCGAACACCACATGTTCGCGGCGGTGCCGTGCTACAACCTGCCGCGCCTGCACCGGCTCATCAGGAAAGAACTGCCCCCCTGCCCGCGCGGCCTCCTCGATACCTGGCGCGTCATTTTGGACATCCAGAAAAAACAAAAAGCCGACCCGGTCTACCGTTTCATTGCCCGGTGCCCGGAGGAGTATCCCGCACGTCTGACGTGAGAGCATTTCACCGCGGAGGTCGCAGAGGGCGCGGAGAAGAGGCGGGAAGTGCTCCGCAGATCAACTGCCCAATGCAGAGAATCCACGATCACTCGCACGAGGGAGGGTGGGAAGCGTGTGGGATTTTGGAGTCGTGCCTGGTTGACTTCGAGTTCGATGCCCATGTAGCGGTCGGGCGCATAGTAGCGGCGCAGCGATGTGGTCAGGCCATCGGACTTGCCCCGGTAGGGATCGTTCATCCGCACGCGGAGGGTCGGGGCGATATCCGTCAGGGCCTGCTTCCACCTCTGTGAAAACTCCCTCTCCAACTGCCGGTGGGGGTCGTAGAGCAGGCCGAGGTCGGTGGTGCGTTTCTTGCCATCGAGCACCGGCGTGAAGGAGTGGACGCCGAGGTGGATCACGCGGGTCTCCCTCCGGCGGTTGTGCATGAGTTTGTCGAGCGCCTCGTGGACATCGTGGCGGTGCGGGATGTAGACCCGCTCGAGGATCAGGCGCTTCTCGGTCAGGCCCAGCGGCCGGGTGAACTCCGAGAAGAGCGATTTGTTGTGGACCGAACGGTTGAGGTCGACGAGCAGGCGCGTGACCGTATTGGTCACGAGCGGCGCATCGAAAGTGCGTGCAAGATACCGCCCGAGGTGCAATGAGCCGGGGTCGTAGCCGCGATGGGACATGAGCAATCGCTGCGCGTCACGGCCTTCAAAAAGCGGTCTGTAGACCTTGGGGACACCGTTCCCCCCGTGCTCGACGGTGACAAGGATGGACGCTGAGGTTTTATTCGCCACGGAACACCTCGGTGTTCACGAGACCGTCACAGAGCTCGGTGTAAACGCGCTTGAGAGAAGCCGGCTCCACTTCGCCGACCGCGTCAAGAATCCTTTTCGACAACGAGCCCCGCTTGATGTAGGTCTCAAGCGGTGACAGGTCCGCGAAAGTCGAAGCCCACCTGGAAGACCGGGCGTCTTCGATCAGGCAACGCCAGAAGTCCATCGCGCTGCACGCCCCCGAGACCCCGAATAATCTCAGGAATTCCGAATCCGCAATCACCGTATGGTCCGCATCGCGCACAGTGGCGTTGAATAGCTTCACCAGCGGGTCTACCCCCCACGCCTTCTGGTCTTCATACGAACACCACCGCTCTTCTACCAATAACCGTATCGCATGCACGATTACCGATGCGATCGCGATATCCATCTTCGGGCATTCCTGCACGTCGATGACACGGACCTCGATGGTGTTCCGGACAAACCTCGCGATCGCGCCGCGAGAGTTGCACCACTCGTCACGAAGGATGCCTTCGGTGTCCATCGGCTGCATGTCGGCGTAGATGCGTTCGAGGATTTTTTCGTGGTATTCCTCGATCGTGAAGATCGGCTCGGGGATCACCGAACCGGCCACGCTCGGGACGCGGTCGGCGTTGTGGCGGTAGGTTTCGAGGCGGGTATCCATGATCCCCGTCCGGCGTCCGTCGGCAATCGGTGACGACGCCGCCAGCGCCGGGATCATGGGCAACACCAGCCTGATCGCCGCGTGCAGCCTCCCGAACTCGTCATCGTTTGCAAAAGGGAGATTGATGTGCGTGCTCTGGAGGTTGGCCCAGCCGTGGCCCCGGCAATCAAAAATCGCGTCGAACGCGCGGTAGATTTCGTGATTGTCGTGAGGCCACCTTTGAAATTCCTTGTGCGGGTCCATCCACGGGTGCATGGCGGTGGGCATCAGCCGCGTGCCCAGAGCCTGCGCATGGGCGCTAACCTTGCGGACGTGCTTTTCAAAAACCCCATTCAACGACGCAAGGTTTTTTGCCGGCGTGTTGGTCTTGAGTTCGATCACGTGCATGGCCAGCTCGTTCGACCACGCCACGTCGTCGAACTCGACATCTGAAGTCAGATGCCCGGCTTCTCGCTGCATAAGCGCGTCGGCCACGGGGCGCACGTCGAGCGTCCGGCTATCTACGAGCATGTGCTCGATCTCGACGCCCACAGCCTCAAAGAGCGGGATTGGACGCGCGTCGGCCACGTCGGCTGCCCCCTTCCCGGATGGCCTCGATCCGCCGAATGAACGACCGGATGACCGCGTTGTATAGCTCGTCCTTGAGCACGCGGTCCTCGACGCCCGAGTCGAGGCTGGGGTTGTCGTTGACCTCGATGACCACAACCCGACCGTTGACCTGCTTGAGGTCGACGCCGTACAAGCCGTCACCGATCAACTTCGCGGCGCGCACCGCGGTGCCCACGACGCGCTTGGGGGCGGCCTCGACAGCCAGGCAGTCGGCGTTGCCGGTGACGATCTTGCCCTGCGCATCGCGCGAGAGGATCTGCCAGTGCTTGCGTGCCATGTAGTACTTACAGACATAGAGCGGCTTGCCGTCGAGCACGCCGACGCGCCAGTCGTAGTCGGTGGGCAAAAACTCCTGGGCCACGACCATCTCTGAGTTTTCCAGTAAATCCTCGACCTTTTGCGTGTATTCCTCCTTGGTGTGGGCCTTGACGACCCCCATCGAAAAAGCGCTGTCGGGCTGCTTGAGCACGCAGGGCAAGCCGATCTCTTCGAGCACGCTGTCGGTGTTGTCGCGGTGGACGATCATGGTCTTGGGGATCGGCACGTCGTTGCCGGCCAGGCGCTCGGCGAGGTAGACCTTGTTGGTGCAACGGGCGATGGAGACGGGGTCGTCGATCACCGCCAGGCCCTCGGCGGCGGCCCGGCTGGCAAAGCGGTAGGTGTGGTGGTTGACGAAGGTCGTGGTGCGTATGAAGAGCGCGTCGAACTCACCGATTCGGCCGAAGTCGTCACGGGTAATCAGCTCGACGCCCATCTCGTGGCGGTACGCCGCCCGGATGAACTTGTTGATGGCCGCTTCATCGGAAGGCCCCTGCTCCTCGGCGGGGTCGTGGAGGATGGCCAGGTGGTAGCGGGGCGGCTTGGCACGCGGGCCGGTCCAGTCTCGCCGGGCAAAGAACTCGTTGGCGGCGTTGACCGCGAACTGGCGGTGGGTTTCACTCAGCTCGCTGGCCGGGATAGGCCGAATGCCCTGGAGCAGCCACTCCTCGCGTTTGCGTGAGAATTGCGCGCGCATCATCGGGCAGGGAAAAAGCCCGAAGAGCCGTGCCCCGAGCTGCGTGTCGCGCTTGGCAAGCGTCTGGCCGAAGTAGATGCTCAGCGTGAACGACTCACCGGGCACCTGGTGGAGCGTCTTCTGGATGAGGCGGTCCAGGTCGTCGGAGATGACGCGCGTCAGGGCGGCGCTCTTGATGTCCTGGATGGTGGTGACGCCGGGCTGGGGCTTGTGGCCGCGCGCCTCGGCGAGGAGCGAGACGTAGTAGCCCAGGCTCTGGTAACTGTATGAGCGACAGAGATTGAACACTCGCGCGTAGCGCATGTTGCTGAACGCCGGGTCGGTCAGGTACTGACGCGCCGCGACGACTTCGACGCCGTTGAGCGACAGAGGCCAGTTGTCGGGGTTATTGACGACCAGGAGCACGGGCATGCTCAGACCGCCTTTGTGGCTCGGGGTTGGATCACCAGGAGCTTGGCGTCGTACGTCACGATGCCGAGCATGATCGCGCCGATGAGCCGATCGACGCTGATGGTGTAGGCGTGTGCCCCCGGGAAGGGTTTTTGCAGGTAGGGGTCGGCGATATACGCGACGCGTGCGCTGGGGTCGACACCGTGTACGACGACGAAATGGCCCAGGGGCGAGCCGGCGATGTCGTCGTCCTTGTTGTCGTCGGGCCTCTCCCGCATCGCGCGGTAGAGCCAGGTGGCACTGAGACCCACGATCACGGGCAGGCGGCGCTTGAACAGAGAGAGAAAAAGTTCTTCCGTCACGTCTTCCATGAAGAGGTAGCCGCCGCGGTCAAGGAAGCGGATGTACGCCTCGCTGGCCTGGCGGAACTTGTGCGACCGCCTGTGCTTCAACTGGGCACGGAGTTTTTCCTGCATCGCCGTGGCGCCGAGCGTCTGGGGCGCAAACCACGTCGGGTCGAACATCTGGAGGTTGCAGGTGTAGATCGTCGCGTCGAAGCCGGCGTCGAGCGCGTGCAAACCGAGGTAGACCGAGAGCGTCCCGCCCTCTTCGAGCTGCTCGATCTCGTGCCTGAGTTTTTCGAGTGTCGCGTCGTGATTGAGATAGCGGTAGACCGAATGCAGGCAGGCCGGCCCACAGCTCGATTCATCCGGCTGCGGCGTGATGCGGAAGTCGAGGATGGATGCGCTGGTGGCCATGAGAACAGACCGCTCCCTCCCGGTCGCGGCTCTTAGTCAGAAAGATCGACTTTGAAAGCTCACATCTCCACCGGCTTGATCCACGGCATCATGCGGCGCAGCCCGCGTCCGACCTTCTCCACGCCGTGGTTGTAGTCCTTTTCCTTCTGGGCCTTGAACCACGCAAAACCCTTGGCGTAGTCGCCGCGGAAGGTCTTAGCAAACGTGCCGTCCTGGATTTCCTTGAGCACCTGTTTCATCGTCGCCTTGGTCTGTTCGGTGACGATCTTCGGCCCGGTGTGGTAGTCGCCGAACTCAGCGGTGTTGGAGATCGAGTACCGCATGTAGGTCAGCCCGCCGCGGACGATCAGGTCGATGATGAGCTTGAGCTCGTGGCAGACTTCAAAGTATGCGAGTTCGGGGGGATAACCCGCTTCAGTCAATGTCTCGAAGCCGGCTTTGATGAGCGCGCTCAGGCCGCCGCAGAGCACCGCCTGTTCGCCGAAGAGGTCGGTCTCGCACTCGTCCTTGAAGGTGGTCTTGAGCACACCCGCGCGTCCGCCGCCGATGCCGATCGCCCACGCCATCGCAATGTCCTGCGCCTTGCCGGAGGCGTCTTGATGGACGGCCATCAGGCACGGCACGCCGCCGCCTCGCTCGTATTCGCTGCGCACCGTGTGGCCGGGGCCTTTGGGGGCGACCATGATGACGTCAACATCGTTGGGCAATGCGACCGTCTTGAAGTGGATATTGAACCCGTGCGTCGAACCCCACACCATCCCTTTGCGCAGGTTCGGCTTGATCGACTTTTCGTACACGTTCGGCTGGACCTCGTCGGGCAGCGTGACGATCAGCACGTCGGCCTTCTTGGTCGCGTCCTCGACGCTCATGGGGTCGAAACCGTGCTCGATGGCAAGCTTGCCGTTGGCTGAGTCACGCCGGTTGGCGACGATGACCTTGACGCCCGAGTCACGCAGGTTCTGTGCGTGGGCGTGGCCCTGCGAGCCGTACCCGATCACCGCGACGGTCTTGCCCTGCAGCGGGGCGAGTGAGCCGTCTTTGTCGTAGAGCGTTTTGATGGCCATGTCTTGGTCTCCGTGGGGGCCTTTTGGAAAAGACGGACCACGTTACAAGCCACGGGATGACCGGTCAAACATGACATCCCGAACCCTGTCGGTACAGTGGTGGTTCAACTTCCCCCATGATGACCCCATTGAGAGAGTCCCCCACTATGGCCCAGGCCGACGCACGCTATTTCCAGAAGCACTTCACCCCCACCGAGTTTGCCCGGCGACGATCTTGCCTGATGGAGAAGGTTGGCCAGGAGGCCTGCGTCCTCCTGCGTGGTCGGCTCGAACCCTGGGGGCCGCGCTTTTTGCAGTCCAAGACTTTCTTCTACTTCTCTGGCGTCGAGATCGCCGGGGCTATGCTGCTCATCGATGCTCGGAACAGAAAGACCACGCTCTACATTGGCCACCGAGACGTGAACAAGCACCCCGAGGACGTGGGCCTGGGAGTGGAGGACACGGACATCATTCTTTCTAACACGGGTCTCGACGCCGTACGCGAACTTTCTGAACTGGACAGCGACCTTAAAAGCGTGACCAAGCTCTACCTCCAGGACGCAGAGGACGAACTGCCCTGCCGTACGCGCTTCGAGGCGGCACACTACGCAAGCCAGCGCACCGCCCACCCCTGGGACGGTCGGCCATCGGATGCCCAACAGCTCGCTTCACTCGTCCAGCTGCGCTTCCCGAAGATCACGATCCAGCCCCTCACGCAGATCGTCGCCGAGATGCGCCGGGTCAAGAGCGCACAGGAAATCGAAATCATGCGTCGCGCGGGGCACCTCTCCGCGCTGGCCGTCACCGAGGCGATGCGTATGACCAAGCCCGGCCTGATCGAACGCCAACTCTCCGCGCTGGCCAGTTACATCTACCTCTCTCACGGCTCGTCCGGTGAGGGCTACCCGCAGATTGTCGCTACCGGCAAGAACATGCCCGTCGGTCACTACCACCGCAATGACGCGGAACTTGTCGACGGCGAAATCGTCCTGATGGATTGTGCGCCCGACTACAACTACTACACCAGCGACATCGGCCGCATCTGGCCGGTCAACGGCAAATACGCCCCCTGGCAACGCGAGCTTTACGGCTTTATCACCACCTACCACAAGACCCTGCTCAACCTGCTCACGCCAGGCAAGACCAAGGACGACGTGCAATCACAAGCCTCCGAGATCATGGCCGAGGTCTGGAGCAAAACAAACTGGTCCAAAGACATCTACAAACAAGCCGCCGAGCGCGTCATCACGAAGAGTAACCCGCTGAGCCACCCCGTCGGCCTCTCCGTCCACGACGGCTCGCCCTACCGACACAAACCCTTCGAGCCCGGCGTCGTCCTCTCCGTTGACCCGATGATGAGCGTCCCCGAAGAGGGTCTCTACATCCGCAGTGAAGATACCGTACTCATCACCGACGAAGGCTGCGAAAACTTCACCGGCGGTGCGCCCCTGACCCCCGACGAGATCGAAGCGGTGATGAAGCAACCCGGTGTGTTCCCGCTGTACGACACCGTGCCCCAGTGGGACCCGGGGCGGAGGCAGTAATAGCTCACAGCTTCATATCACGAGTTGAGTTTTGGCTTAGAAAGTGTGTGAGAAGCCAGACTGAAATCACGATGCTTTTATTTGGGTGCCACTGGCGGCTTGTCCGCCAGAGAAAAAGCCCCACGTTTTAAGCACTGGCGGGCAAGCCGCCAGTGGCACACCCAAGCTTCTTACACGCCTTGTTACTTCGTCGCCTGCATCTCGGCGAGGAAACCCTTGAACAATCGCTTGTGTTCTTCCTCGTCGCCCTTGAGGGTGACGCACAGGTCCTGCGTGACGGGGTCGACCACGTCCGTGGCTTCGATGATCTTCTGGTACTGGTCGATCGCCCCCTGCTCGGCTTCGATGACACCCTTAATGATGGCGATCACGTCGAGGTTGTCCTTGGGTGGCTGCATCGACTTCTGCGTCATCTTGAGTTCCATTGAGCCGGGGATGTCGCCGTCGAGAACCTTGATACGGTGCGCCAGTTGCGTGGCGTGGCCGAGCTCTTCGGTGATGTCGGCCGCCAAGGCGTCCTTGATGTGCTTGGCGCGGATGCCGTCGAGCTGGATCGAATTGGCCAGGTAGTTCACGACCGTCTCGAGTTCCATGTTGTAACTCGTCCGCAGCAGGGCCACGATACTCTTGCGTTTGGCTTCGTCCATAAAAAACCTTCCTTATTGATATTGCTTGTGTGCCACTGGAGGCTTGCCCACCAGTGTTCGAGGGTCGCATGTTTCACTGGCGGGTAAGCCGCCAGCGGCACACCCTACTCACGCCTCGACAAACTCGCGTGCGAACTTCGTTTCTCTGAGCATCTGGTCCGACGGCACCATCGTGATGCAATCCCACGGGCAGACCTGCGCACAGAGCGTGCACCCGATGCAACGTACGAGGTCGATCGAACATGTCTGCATGACCGCCTGGTGGTTGTGGCCGGGCTTGGTGTCGATGCAGTCGACCGGGCAGACGCTGACACAGGCCTCGCAGCCGGTGCAGAGGTCTTCGTCGAGAAGGGCGAGTTGTTTAGGGGGCTTCTTGGCCATGACTATCCTTTATTCTAGGCGGGCCGGTGCAGGTTTCCACTCCGTAGGCACGAAAGCGCGGGTGTGTTGAGCGAATCACCCGTGATGATCTGACCGATTGTGGCAAAAAATGTTGAACGTGCCTAAAGTTGCATCCCGCGATCCGCCCCATCGGGGGGCAAAGCATAGCAAACCCATAGCCCATCGGCCAAACACGCCGACCGTTTTACAGGAGATTTCCCCCATGCCCGTCGTTCCCCCGCTCGCCCCCGAAGCCGCCCCTGAATCGACCAAGTCCATCTACAACCGCATCGCCGAGACGATTGGCGATGGCAAGGTTTCGCTGGGCTACCAGATGATGGGCCACGTCGAGCCTTTCCTGCAGGACTCCTACATGAACTATCGGAAGTTCGTGCACGACGGCGCGGGCAAGCTCGACGCCAGGCAGCGGGCCGCGATCGTGATGGCCACGTCCAGTGCGCAGAATTGCTCGCATTGCGTACGACACCACGCCAAGGAGATCGTCGCCGCCGGCTCACTCACCGAGCAGGAGGTCCGCGAGGTCCTCGCTGTCACCGCGACGTGCGCGATGTACAACACCTACTACAAGTTCAAAGACCTGGCCGGTGACGCAAAGTTCGAGGCGTTCTCCGTCGGCCTGCGTGCCCACACGTTCCTCAAGAGCACGCTCGGCCAGCCCTTGGTGGAGCTCATCAACATCGTCGTGAGCAACATCCACGGCTGCCCCACCTGCACGTCCGGGCACGTCAAGAAAGCCCTCGAACTCGGCCTGACCCACGACCAGATCGACGAAGCCATGAAGGTCAGCGCCACAATGGTGAGCTTCAACACCTTCCACCGGACGCAGTGAAGAAATAACCGACAAGACACCAAGGTCGCCAAGAAAAACACTGAGATACCTATATCGGGTTGGCGAATCCCTTGGCGTTCTTGGCGTCTTGGCGGTTCATCATGCGGCTCCGCTCTGAGAGTGCTACATTACTCCCATGCGATACGCGGTGATCATGGCGGGCGGGTCGGGGACGCGGCTTTGGCCGATGAGCAGGGCCAGTCAGCCCAAGCAACTTATCCCGTTTATCCGGGGACGCAGCCTGCTTGAAATCTCAAGCGACCGGCTAGAAGGCCTTGTGCCCGCGTCGCACCGCTACATCTGCGCCGGGGCCACGCACCAGGACGCCATCCTCGAAGCCCTGCCCGCTTACACCGGCGATCGTTATCTCGCTGAACCGACCGGCCGCGACACGCTCAACGCGGTGGGCTTTGCCGCGGCGGTGCTGCACTCCCTCGACCCCGACGCGGTCATGGCGGTCTTCACAGCCGATCACCTGATCGAACCTGTCGAGAAATTCCAGAAAATCGTCTCGGATGGATTCGACCTGGTGGAGCAACACCCCGACACGCTCGTGACCTTCGGCATCCAGCCGACCCACCCGGCTACAGGCTACGGCTACCTCGAACTGGGAAAGAAACTCACTCAAGGCGACGCCCGACAGGTCGTGCGATTCAAAGAAAAGCCCGATGCATCCACCGCACAAAAGTACCTGGCCTCAGGCGGCTACCTCTGGAACAGCGGGATGTTCGTCTGGCACACGGGCACGATGCTCGATTGCATCAGGCGATTTCGGCCGGAGAACCACACGGGGCTGATGAAGATCGCCGGGGCGTGGCAGACCCCCGACCGTAACAAAGTGTTAGAGTCGGTCTACCCGACGCTGCCAAAGGTAAGCATCGACTACGCGGTGATGGAGCCTGCATCCAAGGACGACAAAGTCCACGTCGCGGCCCTGCCGATGGATTTGACATGGCTCGACGTGGGTTCCTGGCCTTCTTTTGCCGACACGTGCGAAAAAGACGCCCACGGCAACGCATTAGGCACCACGAAGCACCTGCTCCATGATACACGCAACACACTCGTCGCCTCCAACGATCCCGACCACCTCATTGCCACCATCGGCTGCGAAAACCTGGTCATCATCCACACGCAAGAGGCCACACTCGTCTGTCACGTGGACAAGGCTGAAGAGATCAAGACCCTCCACAAACTCGTGGGCGAGAAGGTGTCCAAAGACCTGCTGTGAGATGGGTATGATCACCACAGAGGGCACAGAGAACACCGAGAGATGGCGGGGAGCGATCCGCAGATTACACGGATTTCGCAGATTCAAACCGGATCGAGGCATGATTCAATACAGAAAGCACAAATCGCATCGAAACCCTTTCAGCGGGATTGAGTCAGCCTCTATCTGACTCTGTGTCCTCCGTGTCCTCCGTGTCCTCTGTGCCCTCTGTGGTGAATGCCTTCGCTGCTCCAATCTGCGGAATCTGCGGGATCTGCGGATACTCTTCATACCCATGAAACCCGAACACCCGGTATCATCTCTCGCCTAACCCGTGAGAAACGCCATGCCCACGCTCTGGTCGCAGTCGCTGATCCCCACGCTCCGCGAGGTCCCCGCCGAGGCGGAAGTGCCGTCGCACCAACTCATGCTCCGCGCGGGCCTGATCCGCAAGCTCGGGGCTGGGATGTATTCCTATCTCCCGCTGGGCCTGCGAAGTTTGCAGAAGGCCATGGCGATCATCCGGGAAGAGATGGCGAGTGCCGGCGCGGTGGAGGTGCTCATGCCCGCGCTCGTGCCGTTGGAGCTTTACAAACAGACCGGGCGCGACGAGGCGTATGGCGACAACCTGTTCCGGGTCAAAGACCGCCACGGCCGCGAGCAGGCGCTGGGCCCGACCCACGAAGAGGTCATCACCGAGATGATCGGCGCGACCTGCGGCAGCTACCGCGACCTGCCCAAGACGCTCTATCAAATCCAGACCAAGTTCCGTGACGAGTTCCGCCCACGCTTCGGTGTCCTGCGCTCGCGCGAGTTCCAGATGAAGGACGCCTATTCGTTCCACACCGCCGTTGATGGTGAGGGTGGGCTGAACGAGACGTACCAGAAACAGTACGACGCCTATTGCCGGATCTTTTCGCGCTGCGGGTTGCCCTATGTCACCGTCGAAGCCGAGTCCGGCCCGATCGGCGGCAGCGCGTCGCACGAGTTCATGGTCCCCTCCCCCACAGGCGAAGACACGATCCTCGAAAGCGATAAGGGCAACTACGCGGCGAACGTCGAGAAGTGCGAGATCGGCCCCCGGAAGTTTTCCGAAATCTTCACGAACGCCCACACCCTCCAGGGTGTGGGCACCCATGCTCAGGAGAGCATAGGCGTTCTCCCCGCCGCGCCCCCCACCGGTGAACTCGAACAAGTCCACACCCCCGGCTGCCCCGGCATCGAGGATGTCATCACGTTCTTCAAGAAAAACCTCGGCACCAAGCTCAAGCCGCAGAACATGCTCAAGACACTGGTTTTCGAGGCCAGCCTCAAGTCGCCCGAAGAGGTGAAGAAGGAACACGAGTTCGAGGCGGCCCACACACCCGACGAACGGCAGTTCGTGAACGAGCGATTCTTTGTTCTCGCCGTCGTGCGGGGCGACCACGATGTGAACGAGGGCAAACTCAAACAAGCGGTCCGCGCCATCAACCCCGACATCCAGACCGTCGCGCTCATGGAACCCCACGACGCGCTGCGACACGATTTCATCATCGGTTTTGTGGGTCCGCACGCGGCGATCAACGAACCCCTCACCCAGCTCATCATCGACCCCGACGCGGCGGTGGAGCAGTTCTGGGTGGCCGGGGCCAATGAGAAAGACCACCACGTCAAGCACTTCAACTGGAAGCGCGACCTGCTGGACAAACTCACCAACCACGATGTCAAAGGAAACGATGACCGTGTGCTCGTGACCGACATCCGCAACACGGTCGATGGTGACCCGTCACCCAAGAACGACGGCGGGGTCCTGCACACACGCAAAGGCATCGAGGTCGGCCACGTCTTCAAACTCGGCGACAAATACTCGAAAGCGATGAACATCACCACGCTGCTGCCCGACAACTCACGGATGCACCCGATCATGGGCTGCTACGGCATCGGTGTGAACCGCATCCTCGCCGCGGCGATTGAGTCGGACAAAGGCCACGACGAGAACGGCATCGTCTGGTCCCCCGCCATCGCGCCGTATCGCGTGCTCATCACGCCCATCAAGTTTGATGGGCGCGCAAAAGACCTGGCTCTCAAACTCGCCTCGGAGCTGGAAGCCCGTGGAGGCAACCCTGGGCCCATCGATGTCCTCATCGACGACCGCGACGAGCGACCCGGTGTGAAGTTCAAGGACGCGGACCTCATCGGCATCCCGGTGCGGATCACGCTCGGTGACAAGGCGCTGGCGGAGGACAAGGTCGAGATCAAGGCCCGCAACGGGTCGAACGGTCCCAAGGGCGAACTCGTCCCGATCACGGACGCGGTGAATCGGGTGATGGAGTTGCTTCATTAGCCCCCGGCTCTGCCGGGGGAAATCGGCCACAACGGCGGGCAATCCCCGGCGCGATCCGGGTGATCCGGATGATCCGTGTGATCCGGGGACGATCCCCGGGCGGAGCCCGGGGCTAATGGGCGTTCATATCCCGTTGCACACCCTTGATGCGCCGGGGCCGAATTTAACGACGTTCTTGCCCTGGCGTTTGCCCTCGATGGCCATCTGGTCGGCCTGGTTGACCAGCTCGTCCGCGGTGCGGCCGTCCCAGGGGAAGGAAGCCAGGCCTCCTGAGATGGAGAGATTGCCCGGGGCCTGGTCGAGGAGCTTGGGGAACTTGTGTTCGCAGATGGCACGCTGGAAACGTTTGGCGGCCAGGGCCACGTCGCGCGGGTGGGAGCTGTTGGGTTTGCGGGGGCCCTCGGCGTCCCAGAAGATCACGCCGAACTCATCGCCGCCGATGCGTGCGACGATGTCCTGTTCGCGCACGACGGACTGCATGAGCCTCGCGGACTCGCGGAGGATTTCGTCGCCCTCGGCATGGCCATAGGTGTCGTTGTATTTCTTGAAGTCGTCGATGTCGAAGATCATGACGGTGACGCTGAAGCGTTCGCTGGCGGCCCTGTCGAGGATAGTGTTGAGGAACCGGTTGAAGTAGCGTCTGTTCCAAGCGCCGGTCAATTCGTCGCGCAGGGAGAGTTCCCAGAGCTGGTCCATGGTCTGGCCGAGGCAGAGCCACCGTGCCAGCCAGCCGGCCCAGGCTTCGAGTTCGCTGACCATCACGGGCTTGCTGGCGTGGAGAAGGCCGAACGTCTGCGCGTGGTACTCGACCCGTGCGTGGGCGTGGCCTTCGGGCAGGTCGTGTTCACTCTGGCACCAGCCCAGGCCGGGCAGGTCGCTGCGCTGGGTGATGATGTGCAGCGCGGTCTTGCGCAATGATGCGCGGTTGTGCATGACGGTGTCGATCAGGTCGGTGTCGCCCAGTTCGTCGGTGCCCAGCTCCTGCTGTGGGCTGGGGGAAGGCGCGGGGTGAGGAATGTCATCGTGACCGCTTGTGAGCGTGATGCCCAACGAGCCGGCAAGTTGTTCACGGGAGTCGGGCTGAACGATCACACTATCGAAACCCCACGAGCTTGCCGCGGGCTGGTCGGCCTGGCGGTTGGCGGGCAGGATCGCAATGAGCCTGGCGTTTGGGAGGAGCGTCCGCAGCGCCTCAGAGGTGACGGTCGGCCCCTCTTCGAGTGCGTCGACATCGCAGAGCACGACCGCGGCTTCGTATTGTGTCGCCAGGACGCCCAGGGCTTCCGTGCCGGTGGCCGCGCCGTGGTACGTCAGACCGATGGGGTTGGATCGATCCGCTTCTGTGGCCAGGTGCTCGATCTGTGACAAAAGGTCCTGGTCTTGCGAGACCACGAACAGGTCGATAGCGCTGCGCTGCATCGCGCCGTCGAAACGTCTTGGGGTTGCGGTGACAGCCATGCGTGCTCTCTCATCCACTCCTGCGGTCAAGCTAACTTGCCTGGCTATATTTTACCAGACGGTGTAATCAAACAATACGCACTGTCGTTCGACAAGTCACGTTTTCAGTGCTGGCCTATCCGTGCGATTGGGATTCTCGGGAACACGTCGGGATACCCGAAAGAAAGCTCGTTATAAACGGATGAACTTCATCGCGTTGAACTTTTGTCGTCCCCCTCCACCGAGCCCAGCAACATTTCAAGCTCTTCGCGTGTGACAAAACGCTCGTCATCCGGCGTGCCCGAATCGACGGCGGTATCGTTTTGACTCCGATCCGTGGGCTTTAACGGAGACGGCGATTCCATGATTGAAGAGGAAGGCGGAGCGGGCTTGGCGGATTGAGGCTTTGGGAACGTTGCGTGACCGTTGACGGGACGGCGGGAGGGTTGGGGAGACGTGATCCTGGTCAACCGACCGACCCGTCCGTGGGATTCCGCTTCGTAGTGCCAGATTTGGACATGGGGGAAGCACCGCTCGACGGTCGCAAGCAGGCGTTCGACAAGGTCGGTCGATGATTTTGGGTTGTCGGGGTGAGCTGAACGCACGACGATGAGAATCTTCACCCCGCGTGTGAGTTCAACCACAGCGCCCGCACAGGTATCGACAAGCCGAGTGCTCGCGCCGCGCTGGTTGAGTTCGTTCACGAGACGTGTTGCGTTGGTTTGTCTGCCGTCCAGATAGACGACACAGGGCACCGATTCCCCTTGCGGTATCGCGGGGTCGGCTGCGGTGCGTTGTCGTCGCGGTTCTCCCATGACCCTATTCTAACTCATGGCGGCGCGATCCCCAATCGGGGACACCGTCGGATGCTCGTGATAGAATCGAGCGGGATTGGGGACCATTCCCATTGCGCTGGACCACCCGGAGGACCCATTTTGACCACACTCGCGGCGGCCATCCTGACACACCACGAGGTCACGGTTTTTCTGTTGTCGCTTGCGGTGTTGCTCGGGCTGGCCAAGCTGTTGGGTGAGATTGCCCGGATGCTCGGTCAGCCGTCGGTGGTGGGCGAGATTTTAGCGGGTGTCCTGCTGGGTCAGACGGTGCTGGGTTCGCTGGCGCCGGGGGCGTATGCGTTTTTGTTCCCAGCGGACACGGCGGTGTCGAGCGTGCCGATCGGCTTGGAAACGCTCGTGGTGCTGTCTGCCATCCTGCTGCTGCTTGTCGCGGGCCTTGAGGTCGACCTCTCAAGCGTGGCACGGCAGGGCAAGGCGATGCTGCTGGTCTCGTCCATGGGCGTGGTGATCCCTTTCGGTTTGGGGTTCGGTTTTGCTTACCTGTTCCCGGGGTTGCTCGGGCAGGCCAGTTCGGAACTGCACCTGGCGTTTGCCCTGTTCATGGGCATTGCCTTATCGATCACCGCTCTGCCGGTCATTGCGAAGATCCTGATCGACCTGAACCTGGCCAAGAGCGATCTGGGGATGCTGATCCTCTCGTCGGCGATGGTCAATGACCTGCTCGGGTGGATCGGTTTTGCGATGGTGCTGGCGATGATGCCAGTGGCATCGGGCGGCGATGTTGCCGGGGCAAGCGGGGGCGTTTCCGGGGGGGCTTCGGGCGTGTGGGTGACCATTCTCATCACCGTCGGCTTTGTCGCGCTCATGCTCACCGTGGTTCGATGGGCTGCGCACCGTGTGTTGCCCTACATCCAGGCCCACATGAGTTGGCCCGGCGGGGTGCTGGTGTTCGTCATGGTGCTGGCAATCCTGTGCTCGGCGTTGACGGAGTGGATCGGGGTGCATTCGATCTTCGGTGCATTCTTAGCCGGCGTCGCGATCGGCGACTCCCGCCACCTGCGTGAGAACACGCGTAAGACTATCCACGACTTCATCACCCACGTCTTTGCCCCCCTGTTTTTCGCAAGCATCGGCCTGCGTGTGAACTTCATCGAGGCCTTTGACCTGCAGATGGTGATCCTCGTGCTGGTGATCGCGGTCACGGGCAAGGCCATCGGGTGTTACCTCGGTGCCAAGTGGTCGGGTCTGACGCAACGCGAGAGCTGGGCGGTGGGCTTTGGCATGGTGGCTCGCGGGGCGATGGAGATCATCCTCGCGCAACTGGCGCTGGGCGCGGGGTTGATCGATCACCGCTCGTTCGTCGCCATCGTGGTGATGGCCATCCTCACCAGCCTCATCGCCGGCCCCGCCATCGAGAAACTCCTCAAACGCAAGACCCAGCGTACCCTCGCCGACGCTATCAACGAAAAACTTTTCATAGCGGACATGAAAGCCCACAACGCACGGGAAGCGATAGGCGAACTGGCTGCGCTGGCCTCCCCCGTTGTCGGTGTGCCGTCCAAGCTCATCACCGACGCGGTCTGGCAACGTGAGCTGGCCATGCGCACCGGCATCGGCAACGGCATCGCCGTCCCCCACGCACGCATGCCCGAAATCAAAAAAGCCTGCCTCGTGGTCGGCCGAACCGAACGCGGGATCGACTTCGACGCATCCGACGGCCAGGCCGCCCGCATCATCTGCATGATCCTCACACCCCAGGGCGACCAGACCAGCCAGATCGAGATGCTCCAGATCGTGGCGCGAGCCTTCACTCAGCCCCGTGCCCGGGCCGACGCTTTCGACGCCAACACTTATGTCGAGTTCCGCGCCGCCCTGCGTGTGAGCCAGGTCGACACCGATCACACCCATCAGGCCTGACCGCACAGGCCCGGTATGTTTTCAGGCTATGGGCCGACGGGACTCAACCCCGGGGGTTATCCGGTCGATGTCTTCACGGTCGGCTGCGCACGATGTCGCAACCGTCGCGGAGACTCGGCGATGTCCGAACGCAGGGGCGAGACCCGAATCAAACCGAGCTACCCGGTGCGCATCATGCGCGATCCGGGCCTTGATGAACTGCCCCACGTGCGTGTGCTCAACCTCTCGGAGCACGGCCTTGCATTTGTGACCGACTCCCCCACGCGCCCGGGCGACCGCCTGCGGTTCGATGCCGGCCGGGTCGGCCAGATGCTGGCCAAAGTGATCGGCGTCGAACGACTGCTCAGCGGCGACCTGCGCGTGAGTTGCAAAGCCATCGAGGGCCGATTCGACATCGCCCAGCCCCCCGCACAGGGCGCTGCGTGATATCGGCCTGTCAGGACGATCACGAAAGAAACGAACAGACATACTGGCAGATGCCCGACTCGACCGCGATGTCGAAGCCGCTGTGGCCCGGCACCTCAAACGACCCGCCCGCGGCGACCGTGGTCCAGCCCGGCTGACCCTTGACTTTGAACCGGCAACTCCCGTCGGTGATCTCCATACGCTCGGGTGCCTGCGTGCCAAAGAAATAGCTGCCGGGGTAGATCAGGCCCAGCGTCTTCTTCGACCCATCGGGCATCATCACCGAGTGGCTGACGACCTTGCCGTCGAAATAGACGTTGGCTTTGCAGACGGCGGTGACATTGGGGAACTCGGTCGGGAGCGGCATGGGGATTCTCGCGGGGTTGGGGGATGGCCGGTTCACTCGCAAAGTGTTACTTCACCTCGACGGGTTCGAAGGTGATCACCTTGTCCCGCAGCGCGGCGTAGAAACAATCGACACGCTCGATCCCGACCACACGCCGGATGAAGAGCGTACTCTTGGCCAGGTCGATACGCTGCTGCGCTTCGAGCAGCGCCCCCGGAAGATGAAGACGCTCGGCATAAAACGCGCAGCCCTCATGGGCGATGAGTACCACACGTTTAAGCCCGTGCGCATCGACTAGGAACTTCAGCTCGTCGACGACGCCCTGCTCTTCGAGGTGCGCCTCGGTGTGACCGGCCAGACACGCACACCCCCCGGGCAGCGCGACGCGGTCGTAACGTGGCAACTTCAGGCCGTTTGTCAGGAAATCATCGAAATGTGCGCCCACACGTCCGTCGGAGCAATACACCGCCGCGGCGTGGATGCGCGCTTTCTCGTATTCGTAAGGGCTTTGATAGTTCATGCCCGCATGATAACGGATCTGGGTAACAACACGAACCGTGATTCGTGAAAATCATCACCCCATCAGCTTCGCCGTGACGATCTTGGTCGCAAAGTTCTCGTACGCCGCGCCGAACTGTTTGGCCATCGTATCGGGGAAAAGGTGGAAATCCCCGGTTTTGAGCGCCGCGACCAGGCCCTCGCCCACCAGCGACGCAGGCTCGGCGATGTCGTCAAGCCCCGCGTCACTGCCCATGTCCGTCTTGATCGGCCCGGGGTGCACGCTGAGCACCTGCGTCCCCTGCTCCGCCCACATCTCACGCAGCGCCTGCGTGAACGAGTAAGCCGCGGCTTTGGTCGCACAGTAACTCATGAAAGGCGGGAACGACCGCAGCGACCCGACCGAGTTGAGCTGGGCAAACGCCCCGCCGCCGTTGTGTTTAAGCACCGGACCGAACGCCCTGGCCATGTGCAACAGCCCGAACACGTTGGTCCGAACCTCGTCGTCGTAGTTCTTGAACATCTGCTCGGAGAATGGCTCCGCCGCCTTGAAGATCCCCGCGTTGTTCACCACGAGTTGCACGTCGCTCGCCTTTATCGCCGCCGCGTCGATCGTGGCCGGCTTGCTGACGTCGCACTCGATGGCGACGACATTCCCGGGATGGGCCTTGACCAGTTCATCGGCCGACGAAGGCTTCCGCACCGCCGCGTAGACCTTGCTTGCCCCGTGCGCGATGAGCGATTCCACAATCGCCTTCCCGATCCCACGATTCGCCCCCGTGACCAGACAGACCTTGCCCTTGACGTCAAAACCCATGACCGTGCTCCTGTGTGAGTGTGATGAATGCAACCCGCCCGCGACACGCAGGATCGTAGCGCGGTTAAGTCAGTTGGCAAATCAATCAAAGAAACTAACAAGCTAAGCCGTGTTGGCTCACCCCATGTGCTTCACAATCGCTTCGCCGAACGCGCTGCACTTGATTTCGGTCGCGTCTTCCATCAGACGGGCGAAGTCGTAGGTGACGGTCTTGGCGTTGATCGCGCCTTCGACGCCCTTGATGATGAGATCAGCCGCTTCGTTCCAGCCGAGGTAGCGGAACATCATCTCGCCGGAGAGGATGACCGAGCCGGGGTTGACCTTGTCCTGGCCGGCGTATTTGGGGGCGGTGCCGTGCGTGGCCTCGAAGATGGCGTGGCCGGTGTCGTAGTTGATGTTGCCGCCGGGCGCGATGCCGATGCCGCCGACGCAGGCCGCCAGGGCGTCAGAGATGTAGTCGCCGTTCAAGTTGAGCGTGGCAATCACGTCGTACTCGGCCGGGCGCGTGAGGATCTGTTGAAGGAAGGCGTCGGCGATCACGTCCTTGACGATGATCTCCTTGCCCCCGGGAGTGGTGAACTTCTCCCACGGCCCGCCGTCGATCAGCTCGGCTTTGTAGGCGTCGCGTGCCAGTTCGTAGCCCCAGTCGCGGAACGCGCCGGAGGTGAACTTCATGATGTTCCCCTTGTGCACGAGCGTAACGCTCTTACGGTCCTGCGCGATGGCGTAATCGATGGCGGCCTTGACCAGGCGCTGCGTGCCCTGCCTGCTCACCGGTTTAATGCCCAGGCCGGCCGTGTCGGGGAAGCGGATTTTCTTGTAGCGGTCGGGGAACTGTTCTTTGAGAAAGCTCTTGAATTTCTCGCACTCGGGCGTGCCATGCTGGAACTCGATGCCCGCGTAGATGTCTTCGGTGTTCTCGCGGAAGATGACCATGTCCACGGCTTCGGGCTTCTTCACGGGCGTAGGCACCCCCCGGAAGTAACGAACCGGCCGAAGGCAGACATAAAGGTCCAGGATCTGTCGCAGCGCGACGTTGAGCGAACGGATGCCGCCACCGACGGGCGTGGTGAGCGGGCCTTTGATGCCCACGAGCAGTTCACGGAACGCGGTCAGCGTCTCATCGGGCAGCCAGTTCTTGGTCTGGTTGAAGGCTTTTTCACCGGCGAGGACCTCCTTCCACGCGATCTTGCGTTTGCCCTTGTAGGCCTTCTCGACCGAGGCGTCGAAGACGCGCTGCGAGGCGCGCCAGATGTCCGGGCCGGTGCCGTCGCCCTCGATGAAGGGGATGATGGGCACGTCGGGCACCTGCAATTTGCCGGCCTTGAGCGTGATGGGTGAGCCTTGGGTGGTCGCGGTGGTCATGTGGGTTTCCTTGCAAACAGTGGACTGTGGATGCTGCCCGCCCCTGAGCACCGCATTATGACGGATTTAAGCCCGCTTCACCAATGTCTTGCCCGAACGACTCGCCCCACGGCGGACGATACAGGATCACCCACGTCAGGACCGCCAACACGACCAGGCACGCCAGCGGTCGGAACCATTGTTTGGGCGGTGGGACGATGTCGTATGCAAAATTATTGGCAAGGCTCAAAACCACCAGCGCCACGCCGAGCCACGGTCGACGGTCGACGAAAAACGCCAGCCCCGCAAAGACCGCGATGACGGGCTGCCACATGACATAACTCGTCCCCTCTGTGCGTGGGTTGAAGACCATGAGGTAGCCCAGCGCCAAAGCCAGCAGCGCAAAGCCCGCCTGTCGCGCAGGCCATCGGCGCTGTGCGACATACGCCAGTGCAAGCGTGCCCATCGCCGCGACCGCCCTGACCATCGTCAACACCTTCTCGGGCACGTCCACCCCCCACGCCATCAGCATCCCGCGCAGGTCCTGATACGGCTCGACCGGCGAAGCCGCGCTGCGCAGCTTCTCATAAGCCGCGGTGTATTGACTCCACGCATACCCCCCCCCGGAAGCGTGCCACGGCTGAAACACAAAGGGCAGCAAAAAAACCACCAGCAGCGCAGCCAACATCGGCAGCGCCATCTTCCGGGGATGGATTGCCACCACCAATAAAATCATCACCACGGCCAGCGGCTTGACCGCCAGTGCCAACGCCAACAGCGCGGCACAACGCACATACTTCCCGTCATGCGCATCCACCGCAGCCAACGCCATCAGCGCAAACAACGGCACGTTGGCCTGACCGTTGCGCAGCGCCCCAATCGCCAACGGCAACACGAGCAAAGAGGCCAGCGGGAACAGCCCCCCGCCCCGCGTCGGCCAGACCCAGCCGCACAACCGCCACAACGCCATCGCATACAAACCCGTGATGACCACGCGATACACCGCCTCGCTCAAACCCGCAGGCCCAACGATAAACGGGCTGTAGACCAGGGCCGACTGCGGGAGGTAGAGAAAGCCAAAAGTCGTTTGCGTGTCTTCGTAGATCGGTTGGCCGGCCCACCAGCGCTCGGCGGCGTCGCGGTAGCTGTTGGTCACGGTGCGCTGGTGAGGGTTCAGGCCCGCAAGGATGGCCATCACCAAAGCCACGATCACCCACCCGACCCAGGTGTTGACAATCGACCCGCGGTCGGTCCAACTCCAGCGGCGGGTTGCGGTGGGCATCGGTCGGGATTCCTGCTTGGCCTCGATCTTCCGGGGGTTAGCGGTACTTCCGCCGAATGGTCCACAGTTGCAACAAGGCCCGGACGAAGTCCATCGGCTTGACCTTGGACCCCGCGACGTCGCGCCACCGGGGCAACGGGTATTCAACCAGACAGGCCATCGGGTCCGGCTCAACGCCCTTGCGGTGCAGTCGGGCAAGCCTGGCCACCATCTCGATCTCGAAGAGCCACCGTGTCTCGAAAGGCTCCGCGATCACGTCGGCTAACAGTTTGTTATTCCTGAACACCTTCGCGCCGCACTGCGTGTCGTAGATCGGCAAGCCCAGCGTCAACGAAGCGAAGGTCGCAAAGACCCGTCCGATGTAGTGCCTGCCCGTCTTGCGGTGGACATCCCGGCCCATCAATCGCACGCGCGAGCCGAAGACCCACTGTACCGTCTCCCCCCGCTCGAACTCACGCACGAGCAGCGGCATGTCCCCGATGGGTGTGGCCAGGTCCGCGTCGAGGAAGCCGACGTATTTCACAGCCTCGTTCTTCATCGCATCGAGCAGTCCGCGCCGCACGGCCTCGGCCTTGCCGACGTTGGGCTGGATATCGATGACCCTTGCCCGGCCCGCGTGTTGGGTGCAGAACTGTTCGAGCAGGCGCTGCGAGGAATCGGTGCTGCCGTCGTTGACGAAGATGACCGAGGTCTCGCCTTGCGTCACGAGAAAGGCCGCGATCGCGCCGGTGTCGAGGCGGCCGGCCTCGTTGTAACAGGGGATGACTAGACAGGTCGTCACGCCCCACCATCGTACCACCTACCCGCCGGCGGTTTGTGCGCGGGGCTTCTTACCGACCACCATGGCCACGAGCGCCCCGACGTCACGGTGCGACTCGACGGGGTGGCGCAGCGGTTTGTGGCCGTGGAGCGTGTAGCGGTTGCGTCGGCCGTCGCGCGTGTGGCTGAGAACGCCGGCGTCTTCGAGGTCGGCCACGATGTTCTGCACCGCGCGTTCGGTGATGCCTACGCGCTGCGCCACGTCACGCAGGCGCATGGTCGGGTCCTCGGCCAGGCAGATCAGCACGTGGCCGTGGTTGGACAGAAAAGTCCATGTCGGGTGTGGAGCGGGGGTGGCGGGCGTGGGCATAATCCGTGTCCTCAGAAAGGTCGATCGGGGACCCTAAATAATTTTTTATCCGGGGGTCTTGACATGGGGCTATTATACGTTAAAGTATACACGAAATCAATTTCGTGTTTTAATTTTCGCTGCTCACGGACGACCCCCCCCACCCCACCCCTAGGAGCTGACCATGACCCCCCTCGCCCAGCCGGAACAAATCGACACCCAGGCCCCCACCCCCAAGACCGCCAAGGCTGTCTCCATCACCGTGGCACGCGGCGACGGTATCGGACCGGAGATCATGGACGCCACCCTCAGGGTCCTCCACGCCGCCGGTGCAAAGCTCGACCTTGAGTTCATCGACATCGGCGAGAAGGTCTACCGCAAGGGCATCACCGCCGGCATCGAGCCGTCCGCCTGGGCCTCGCTGCGCAAGACCAGGGTCTTCCTCAAATCCCCCATCACCACCCCCCAGGGCGGCGGGTACAAGAGCCTCAACGTCACCACCCGCAAGACCCTGGGCCTCTACGCCAACGTCCGCCCGTGTGTCTCTTACCACCCCTTCGTCCAGACCAAGCACCCGGTGATGGACGTGGTCATCATCCGTGAGAACGAGGAAGACACCTACGCAGGCATCGAGCACCAGCAGACCCGCGAGGTCACGCAGTGCCTCAAGCTCATCACCCGGCCCGGATGCGAGAAGATCGTCCGCTACGCCTTCGAGTACGCCCGTGCGAACGGACGCAAGAAGGTCACCTGCTTCAGCAAAGACAACATCATGAAGCTGACCGACGGCCTGTTCCACAAGGTCTTCGACGAGATCAGCGCCGAGTACCCCGAGATCATCGCGGACCACTGGATCATCGACATCGGCACCGCCAAGATCGCCGACACGCCGGAGGTCTTCGACGTGATTGTCACGCCCAACCTCTATGGCGACATTCTCAGCGACGTGGCGGCACAGATCACCGGGTCGGTCGGGCTTGCGGGCAGCGCGAACATCGGCGAGCACTGCGCGATGTTCGAGGCCATCCACGGATCGGCCCCGCTCATAGCGGGCCAGGACGTGGCCAACCCGTCCGGCCTCCTGCTGGCCTCGGTGATGATGCTCGTCCACATCGGTCAGGGCGACGTGGCTCAGAAAGTCCACAACGCCTGGCTGGCCACCATCGAGGACGGCATCCACACGCCCGACATCTACCGTGAGGGCGCGAGCAAAGAAAAAGTCGGCACGCAGGCCTTCGCCAACGCGGTGATCGCACACCTCGGTCAAATGCCGCAACAGCTCAAGCCCGTGAGCTACGCCGATGCGACGCAACCCGCTGCCATGGCCGCCAAGCCTGCCACGTACAAGGCCGAGAAAACCTTGCAGGGGGTGGACGTGTTCCTCGACTGGGACGAAGCCGACCGTTGCCCAAAGGTGCTCGGACGCAAGCTCGAAGCCATCGCGGGCCCCGAGTTCAAGCTCAAGATGGTCACCAACCGTGGCGTGAAGGTCTACCCCGATGGCTTCCCGGAAACCTTCTGCACCGACCACTGGCGCTGCCGGTTCGTGAGCAACCTCGAGACCGGCTCGGTCACACACGCCGAGGTGATCGGTTTGCTCCATCGCGTGCTCAAGGCCGGTCTGGATTTCATCAAGACCGAGCACCTGTGCGCCTTCGACGGTAAGCGCGGCTACTCGCTGGGTCAGGGTGAGTGACCTTAAAGAGCGGCCAGGCGCTCGACCATCATGCGCGCGGCGTTGCCCCGGTGGCTGATGGCGTTCTTGTGCTCGGGCGGGATCTGGGCGGTGGTCTTGCCGAGTTCGGGTACAAGGAAGAGCGGGTCGTAACCAAAACCATTCCGACCGCGCCCCCTTTCCGGGTGGGCGCGGTCGGTCGTTTCGTCGGGCGTCAGGATGCGACCCTCGATGGTGCCCCGCAGCATGATGGCGTGGCCCCCGTCAAGAAAACACGCCATCGCGCAGACAAACCGGGCTGTGCGGCGCTCGACGGGCACGCCTTCGAGCTTGTTCATCAGTAACAGGTTGTTAGCTGGATCGACGACGCCGCGTGGGCCGGTGACGCCGGCGTATCGCGCGCTATACACGCCCGGTGCCCCGCCCAGCGCGTCGACCTCCAGCCCGCTGTCGTCGGCCAGACAGGGCAGACCGGCGTGCTGCGCGTAGTACCGCGCCTTGAGCAGGGCGTTGGCCTCGAACGCCTCACCGTCTTCGACAGGCTCGGGGATGGGCTGGCTCAGGTCTGTGAGCGAAAGCAAACGGATGGGCGGATCAAGCGCGCACGACGCCTCAAACACGGCGCGGATTTCTTCGAGCTTGTGCGGGTTGGACGTGGCGATCAGCAACGTGGTCGGGCGGCGTGTCATGAGAACGTGACATGGTACTCCCTGCCCGGCTCGACCGACCAGCAGGCACGCGATTCATCATCGTCAGACCGTGTGATGGCTCTACCCCGCAGCTTAATCGAAGCGACATCGACCCCCTCGGGTAAGACAAAGCGAACGCGACCCGCACACCCCGTGTGGACCACGGCCCTGACCGGTTGTCCCCCCCGCCATGAGAGGTCCACCGTCATCCCGCCGCGCGCCCGCAGGCCCTTGAACGACCCACGAGGCCAAGCCGTCGGTAGCGCGGGCAGCAGGTCGAGTTCCCATGTCGTGCGTCCGTCTTCATCCCGCACAAGCCGGCTCTGGAGCAGCATCTCCGCGATGCCGGCCGCCCCGCCGAAGTTCCCGTCGATCTGGAACGGCGGGTGGTCGTCGAAGAGATTGGGCAGTGTGCAGCGCTTGAATAGGTCGAGCAGGTGGCCGTGCGCCGCGTCGCCGTCGCGCAGGCGGGCAAAGAGATTGACCAGCCATGCCCGTGACCAGCCGGTGTGCCCCCCGGAATGTGCCAGCCGACCTTCGAGCGATTTTCGCGCAGCGGCGGCGAGGTCGGGCGTCGCGGTGGGAGAGATCAGACCGCCGGGGTGGAGGCTGAACATGTGCGACATGTGCCGGTGGCCGGGCTCGCGTTCCTCGTAGTCTTCGATCCATTCCTGGATGCGTCCGGTCTTCCTACTGACTTGGATGGGAGCGAGCCGAGCGAGTGTGTTGTCGATTTCATCGGCGAAAGCCGCGTCGAAACCGGGGTCATCATGTTGGAGATCGTTAATGGCCGCGGCGCAGGCGGTGAGCAGCTCGCGCACGATCATCAGGTCCATCGTACAGGCGTATGTGAACTTGGCCGGCTTGCCGTCACGGTCGAGGAAGCTGTTTTCAGGTGAATGCGACGGGTTGGTGACGAGCATGCCCGCCACCGGTGTGCCCGACGGGGCCTCGATGAGGAAGTCGATGAGGAAACGGGCGGCTCCTTTCATCAATGGGTAAGCCGTCTTGAGCAGGAAGTCACGGTCGCCGGTGAAGAGGTAGTGTTCCCACGGGTGCAGCGCCAACCAGGCCGCGCCCATCGGCCAGATGCCATGCACGCCGTCGAACGGCTCGGTGGCAGCATGCACATCGCTCAGGTGGTGTGCCACCCAGCCCCCGCAGTTGTAGAAGTTTTTCGCGGTGCGCTCGCCGGGCTTGACGAGCGATCGCATGTAATCAAAGAGCGGCGTGTGACACTCGGATAGATTGGCCACTTCCGCGGGCCAGTAGTTCATCTGCAGGTTGATGTTGGTGTGGTAGTCGCTGCTCCACGGCGGGGACAAGAGGTCGTTCCACAACCCCTGCAGGTTGGCGGGCAATCCACCCGGGCGCGAGCATGCGATGAGCAGGTAACGGGCATACTGAAAATAGAGCGCGGCCAACGACGGATCGGGCTTGCCGTTGCGTAACCTAATCAATCGTTCGTCCGTGGGCAGGTGGTCCTGCCCCTTACCCAGATCGAGCGACACCCGACCAAAGAACGATGTGTGGTCTTTGATGTGCGCATCTTTCAGAATGTCATAAGGAACATCACGAACATCGGCGATGATTTGTTCACACTGTGCGTCGGGGTCTTCATCGCGGAAACTCGTGCCCGAGGCGATCAACACCACCACTTCGTCGGCATTGCGTATTTCGAGCCGACCATCACGTTGAGCGACCGTTCCCCCTTTCGTGCGGACCTGTAGGTGACAGGTAAAGCGCATCCCCGCGTTGCGGCCATCTTCGTGGTGCGGGCGGTTGATCTGGCCCTGCAGGACGATGCGGTTCGGGTCGTGCGGGTGATCGACGCAGCGGGCGTCGCGCTCGCGCGTGAGGGTCAGGTTGAGGTTCTGCAGCCCGGGCCTGTTGGCGGTGAATCGGATGACCAACACTTGGTGCGCGGCAGAGGCGAACATCTCACGCTCAAAGTGTTTGGCGTTTCCTTGCTCCACCGCGGCGTATTGCGAACCACTGTTGATGTAACGCACGTGGGCGGTGGCGGTTTCGAGGTTGAGGCTTCGGGAGTAGTGCGAACTGAAAGTTCTGCCAAAGGTGTGCAGGTGATCGATACGAAGTTCGCCCAGCGGTTGATACGGCAGGATGCGCTGGGGGATCGCCATCATCGACTGCTCAGCCAGTGTGGTGGCATCGTGGTGTTTACCCTCGAAGAGCAGTCGGCGGATTTCGTGCAGGGTTTCGAGTGCGCGGGGGTTGGTTCGGTCGCGAGGGTAGCCGTCCCAGAGGGTGTTGTCGTTGAGGCAGATCACCTCGCGTTCGATCTGCCCGTGGATCATGGCACCGAGCCGGCCGTTGCCTATGGGGAGGGCTTCGACCCATTGGGACGCGGGGTGGGTGTAACGGAGTGTGAGGGGGGGCATGGGGAGAAGGACATGGCCACTGAAGTGGCCAAGCCCGGGGGGCAGTTCCGGGGGCACCTCCGAGGGCGCTTCCGGGGGTTCCGGGGGTTACATGTTCCACCAGTTGAGGTCGATGTGCGGGAAGATCACGTCGTGGATATCCGCGTCTTTGACTTCGTGGAGTTCGACTTCGTTGAGTTGGCCGAGGTATTCGCTGTCCTGGCTGACTTTCTCGGCCAGTTCAAGCAGGGTCTCGAAGCGGGCGACGTGCTGCATGAAGCGTTTGATGCCGTAGTCGATGGCCTGGCCGCGACGGATGACGAAGGGCCAGTCGGAGGCCTGCATGAGCAGCAGTTCGCGGCCGGCTTTCTCCAACAGGTCTTTCACCTGGGGCTTCTCGCGCCAGCCCAGTTCGCACGTGGCCTTGCCGAAGTTCGCCTCGCAGCGGTACTCGATGTCCCACATCCAGTTGACCTGGTCGTTGGTCCAGACACGGTGGTCGCCCTCTTCGCCCCACGAGCCTTCTGGCATCGAGATGACTTTGTTCGCGGGGTGGCGTTCGATGTATTCCTCGGTGGTACACAGGTCGACGTCCGGGTCGGCGTTGAACGCGAGCATGACGTCGCGCAGGAATCGTGGCCCCTCGAACCACCAGTGTCCGAAAAGCTCGGCATCGAAGCAGGCGACGACGATGCCGTGTCGCCCGGTGTTGCGTCGGTGGTTGTGGAGCCTGCCCTTGACCTCGCCGACGAAGTGCATGGCATGTTGGTGGATCTTGTGCGTCACGTCGTCGGGGTAATAAAGATGCTTGTCGCCCAGGTCGACCTTGTTGCCGGTGATCTTCCAGTAGCGTAAGCCGCGGCGTGGGCCCCACTTTTTGTGGAACTCCAGATACTCGCCGCTGGCGGGATAACCAATGGACCCGGACCAGACCTGCTCGCAGATGCGCGGGTCGCGTGCCAGCGCGATGGCCCTGCCCAGGCCGGTGCCGTCGGAGTTGACGAGGTGGGCCTCGTGGACGCTGCGCCAACCGCGCGAGGGGTACTTGGCGGACTCATCCCAGCCGACCTTCCACCACTGGCCATCATTGAAGACCTGTTCGCTGCGTGAGCCTTCGATGAGGTGGTGCTCAACAAAGAAGTGGGTGATGCCCTCGTCGGCCACGAGGTGTTCGATGCCGATGCGATAGTCCTTGGCGCCCCAACCGATGGGTGGCCTCCACGGCCCACCTGGGCGGTAGGCACACTCGGGCAACCACATGCCGGTGGGCTTGAAACCGAGGATGCGTTGCGAACTGGCCACGCCCGCCCTGATCTGGGCGCGGATCGAAGAATCTTCATACAACAAGGGCATGTAGCCGTGCGTCGCGTTCGAGGTCAGCACCTCAACGTAACCCTTGAGCACGCGCTGGGCGTAGGCGGCGGGGATGTTGCGGTCGATTTTCTGGAAGAACTCGAGTTGTCTGCGGAAGGATTCTTCCCAGCGAGTCGCCAGGTAAGCCATGTGGCCGTTGCCCAAGGCGTTGAAGTCTTTTTTGTCGCTCTGGGCGCGGGCGATGCGGTCGGCAAGGTAGTGCTCGAATCCGTTCTTGAAGTGCTCGTGGGCCAGTTGTTCGAGGAGCACGGGCGTCAGGCCCATCGTGAGCTTGGGCACGGCATTGAAAAAGACGCACTCGTCGATCATGGCCAGGATCGGCAGGTAGGTCTCGGCGGCGGCTTCGTAGAGCCAGTCCTCACCATGAGGCCAGGTGCCGTGACGGAGCACATACGGCAAGTGCCCGTGGAGGACGAAAGAGAACGAACCGACAGCGTTAGGCTTGGACATGATGCGGGCATCGTAACGCAAAGCGACTGACCGGGCGAACGCGATTTGATGCCGTAAGGTGGCTGCGACCGATATCATTTCAAATACTTCGGGTACACCCTATGACCACCGCCTTGCCGCCCTCCCGTTTTTCACCGATGAACCTCCACGACCAACGCCTGGACCTGACCGACCGCAAGCTGCACTTTGCCGGCATCGGCGGGTGCGGGATGTCGGGCCTGGCACGCATGGCCAAGCGCTTCGGGGCGGCCTGTTCGGGCAGCGACCTGTCCGACTCCTCCACCATTGCGTCGCTGCGGGCCGACGGGCTGACCGTCACCCTCGAACAGACCGAGCAAAGCCTCCCCGGTGAGTGCGACATGCTCGTGATCTCGGCGGCGATTCGTGAAGACCACCCCGAGGTCGTCGAGGCGCGCCGCCGGGGCGTCGAGGTTGTTAAATACGCGCAGCTCCTGGGCAACCTCATGCTCGGGCGCACCGGCATCGCCATCGCCGGGACGCACGGCAAGAGCAGCACGACGAGCATGCTCTGCCACATCCTCCGTGCCACGGGCCGCGACCCGAACTTCATCGTCGGTGCCAACTGCCCGCAGATCGGCGGGGGCTTCGGCGTCTCCACGCACGGCTCGGACCTGCTCGTCGCCGAGGCCTGCGAGTTCGACCGATCCTTCCACAACTTCCACCCGACGCACGCGGCCATCCTCAACATCGAAGAAGACCACCTCGACATCTACAAGAACATCGAGGAGATCGTCGAGGCGTTCGGGGTCTTTGCACGCAAGGTGCCGTCGAACGGCTCTGTCCTTGTCAACCACGAGATGCCCCACCGCCTCGCGGTCACAGCGGGCTTGGACTGCGCCGTACAGACGATCGGCTTTGCCTATCAAGCCGACTTCCGTGTGGGTATCAAGGCCGGCCGGGTCCGCCTGCACCACAAAGACGAAGTCGTCGCGGAGTGGGTCAGCCCGCTTCCGGGGGAGCACATGGCCTACAACGCGGCGGTCGCGGTCATCACCGCGCAGCGCGTCGGCGTGCCGTGGGACGAAGCGGCCAGGGCCGTGCAGACCTTCAAGGGCCTCGATCGGCGGATGCAGTTGATGGGCAAAGCCACGATTGCAAAGAACACGGTACCGGTGATTGACGACTACGGCCACCACCCGACCGAGGTCGACACCACGCTCCGCGCGTTACGCACACGCTACAACCCCAAGCGGTTGATCTGCGTCTTCCAGCCGCACCAGCACAGCCGGACGCGCTTCCTCATGGAACAGTTCGCCGCCAGCTTCGAGTCGGCGGACGTGGTGATCGTTCCGCACATCTACTTCGTCCGTGACAGCGAGGCCGAGCGCCACGCCGTCTCCGCCGCCGACCTTGTAGACCGCCTTCGCAAGCGCGGCAAGAGCGCCATGCACCTCTACCCCTTCGAGGCGATCGTCGAACACCTGCGCGTGATCCTGCGTGAGGGCGACCTCGTCGTCACGATGGGCGCCGGGGACGTGTGGAAGATCGCAAAGACGCTGCTGGGGTGAGCGGATTAACCACAGATCGCACCGAGCAAGACATTGATCCGCAGATGACGCAGATCAAAACCCCTCCGAATCGCTCATGGGCTGATCCCTCACGGGCTTCAACCCAATGACCCCCGATTACCCGTGGTGGCCATCCCGTCACCAAACCCATCCGTATCCGATCTCTCGAAAAGCGATTCGGACTTCTCTTATCTGTGTCATCTGTGGATGGGTTTGTCACCGTTGCGCCCCCTGTGCAACGGTGTCTTAGTGTTTATTCATGCACTGGCCACCGCCGCGGCTTCGAGGTCGCGGAGCATGGACATGGGATAGCGTCGCTCACGCAGCACGTCACGCAGCACGCGCTTGAGGACCGAGGGCTTCCAGAGTTCGTGGACGCTCATGTCACGGACTTCGTCGAGGTCGAACCATTGGGCGTCGAGGACTTCGTCGAGGTCGGCTTGGAGCGAGCCGCCAACCATCTGTGCCCAGAAGATAAAACGCAGGCTGTGCTTGCGGGAGGTGGTCATGTAGGCATACAGGCCCAGCACGCCGGTGAGGCGGACGACGCAGCCGGTCTCTTCGAGCGTTTCACGACGGGCGGCGGCGACGAGGGCTTCACCCTGATCGACCTTGCCCCCGGGCAGGTTCCATTTGCGTCGGTCCGCGCCGCGCGCTTCACGGACCATGAGCAGTCGGCCGTTCTGAACGACGACGGTGGCCACGGTCGGTTTGAAGCGGGATTTGCTGTTGTTGCTGTTGAACTTGAGATCGGACATCGTCGGCCTCCTTGCCTTGATTTTTCGTCCAGATTCCTTCGGGACTTTTTGATTGGGCCTGGTAACACCCAACATCATAACGAGTTGTCTATCCACACAGATCGGCTGACGGGAATGAACTCTATGAAATTCAGCCTGCGCGATTTACGATTGACCCGCGGTCGGGCTGCGTGGCGTGGTTGGCGTGTTTGAAGAATCGCTTGTTGCGTCGGGCTGGGGAGGCTTGAGCGATTCACGCAGGGCGTTTGCGAATGCGACCACGACCGCGTCATCACTGCGCTGTGCAGCGTCGAGGTCGGGGGATTGGGCGTCCGTGACCTGCGTAGCCAGGTAGACCACGCGGATCAGCCGATCCGTGCTTCGGCGTGCGTCTTCGAGGATCGGTCCGAACATGTTGCGAGCCTGATCGCCGCCGGTGATGAACCGCACCACCCACGCCCTGCCGACGGGATCGAGCTTGGGATAAACGCGGTTGACGCCGTCGCGTGCCTGATCGAGAGTGGCCCGGATTGACTGCCCATCGGGGCCCTCGGGGACCTGCATCCCAGCGGCGAAGAGGGACATCGTGCCCAGGGCCTGGAGTTTTTGCACGGGATCGGGGTCCTCGAAGCCTGCGATGAGCATCTGCATATCCGTCGGCGTGCGGACGGCGGGGACACGCTGGATGTTGCTCCTCCACGTCGAAGCCCCGATCGACGTGCTGACCATCCGTCCCGTAGCGTCGAGCACCGGATCGAGAATGAGGTGGACGCTGTAGTCGATCGTGGCGTCGGGCGACAAGGTGGTCAAGAGTCCCAGTGCGCCGCGGTCGACCCTGAAGGGGATGGAAAAGCTCTCCTGGGCAGCCAGGGTCAGACGCCTGTCGAGGTCGATCACCACGGGCTGAATCTCGCCGACAGCCAGGCCGTTCTTACGCACGATGAGCAAGGCCACAGCGCGCGTGGGCAGGACGCCGTCCGGGCCGATCGACAGCGGGAGCCTCGATGCGTTGCGGTAGGTCAGGGTCATGGTGTTGGGTTCGAGATACTTGTACGAATCGCTGGGTGCATCGAGCGAGACCTGCGTCCAGGCGTTCTGGCTTGGCTGTGGGTTGACGACCTGCGAGGGCCAGTATCGGATGACGCGCAAGAGGCGGTCGAGCGCTGCGGTGGGCTTGATGTCGTCTCGTCCCTGAGGCATCGAAGCCAGGGCCATGGCGCTGACCGCGCCGAGGTAGCCGGTGACATCTCTTTTGACGGTGTTGACCAGTGCCGCCCTGTATTGCGTGGGGTTGTTGGGTTGTTGACTGATGAGGGCTGTGGCGTACGAACAGGCCGGGTCGAGGTCCGCGAGCGATTGCACGATGGCCAGGGCTTCATCGGGCTTGCCAGCGCGCAACGCCAACCAGCCGGCGATGCGCTGGGCTTCGAGTGAAGACTTATCCGTCTGGCCGTCGAGCCACTTCCGGGCCCGCGCCGTGTTGCGATTGAACAGGACGCACAACCACGCCGCGGCGCTCTCGGCGGGCGGCTGTTGCGAAGCCTGGGCGTCCTGCCACCCCTGCATCATCCTGCCGAACGATCCGTCGGCCTTGGCCGTATCGCCCATCGATTCATAGATCGCTGCGCGGAGCATCTCCAGTTCGAGCGGGACCTTGAGTTTCTGTGGCGACAAAGGCTTGTCCGCGGGCTCGGCGTTGATCGTGGCGTCTTCGAGTTGCTGGATGAAGGTGAGCGCATCGCTCTTCAGACCGGCCGCGGCCAGGCAGTAGGCGTGACGGGTCAGCGCGGTCAGGTCGGCGTCGGCCCCCTGGAGCCGAATCACCGTGTCGTATTGGTCCCCGGCTTCGTCGTAATAATGATTGACCATGAGCAATTCGCCCATGGCCTCGTGCGTCAACGGGTCGAGCGGGTCGGCTCGCATCAGGCCGGCGATACCCAGGCCGACTTGCTCATCGGACGCCTTGTTGTCCCGCAGCATGTTCAGTCGGAGCTGGGCGGCGTGGATATTGGCAGGGTCGAGTGTCACCGCGGTGCTCAATAGCGAAGCGGCCCGGGTGTTGTCGCCGAACTCACGCGCCGCCTCGGCCCCGAACGACGCCAACCGTGAACGCAGGGCCGGCGAGAGATTGGCCGCCTCTTTGCTGTCCATGAACCGCTGCACCGCCGCGAGTCGACCGTCGAGGGTCTGGACCTGTTTGATGTGACGCATGACCAGGTCGAGCTGGGCTGCGTCGTCTTCAGGGACGAGGTTGCAGTAGTGCTGAAGGTTGTTGTCGATGTAGGCCTGGTCGTCCATGATCCTCGCCAGGTCGATGCGAGCGCGGAGCAAAGTCGGATCATTGGGCGTCAGGTCCACCGCCATGTCGAGCAGGATGGCAGCCCGTCGGGTCTGGTCCGGGCGTGGGTCTTTGTCGCCTGCCAGGGCGCTACTGGAGAGCATCATCAACTGGTCACGCAGCATCGATCGGGGCGAGACCACCGCCATCGCGGGCGCTGTTTGTGACAGAGCGGGGGCTTGCGGCATGTCGTCTTGAGGCATCGCGTCGGCGGCGGGCTGCGCCACAACCGAGCCGACCGGCAGACAGGCCAGCACCGCGCACACCCACAACCAGCCGACCGTCGGCCACCAAGGGGCGGGGCGGTTCGGGTTCAACATGTGGGTGGGAATCAGACGATCACGTGTGGACTGGTTCATACGCAACTCAACTTTACATCCATTCAGGAACGACCGTTGACGATCAGGTACACCGACCAGGCCAGCGTCAACCACATCACCAGCCCAGCCGCCAGCTTGAGCGTGCCCGTCAAGACCATCGGCGCTCTGGGGCACAGGTCATCAGCCACAAAGAACATATACCCGAACAACGCCCCTGCCACACTGCACATCCCCCACGCCCTGGTGAGCCGGTACGCCTCCAGTCGGCCAAGCCCGACGACGACTTCAACGACCGTTGTGGCATAAGCCGACCTCCTGAGCATCCACAAGCCCGCAAGCATCATGCCCGCCGCCCAGAAATAAGCCGTCACGAGCTTGACTATCCTTCTGACGGTCCAAGTCGTGCCGCCGATCCCCGTGCCGCCAGCCACCGGACCGCCCCGGCCAACCGACCGCGACTCGGGCCAACCTGTGGGCATTGCGGACATTGGGAACCGTCCGTTGGGGGTACACGTTTTGAGCTCAAATCACAGCTTCTGTCTCAGTCCCTCCGCCAGGTCGCTCACGAATTCTGCCACGCCCCTCACGATCTTCGCGGCCCCCTCTTCGCGCAGGTCGGCCACACGTCGCATGATGGCCGATCCCACAATCGCCGCGTCTGCCACCTCCACCACGCTCTGCACCTGCTCACGCTGGGCAATCCCAAACCCCACGGCGATGGGCAGGTCGGTCACGCCCCGCAGCGCCTCGACACGCTCGCCAAGGTCAGGTGGCAGATTCGACCGCTCGCCGGTGATCCCCGAACGGGCAAGCAGGTAGATAAAACCGCTCGACGCCTGCGCGATCTCTTTGGCTCGCTCGATGGGCGTGTTGGGGGCAATCAGAAAACTGCACACCAAACCCTCGTTCCGCGCCGCCTCGCGCATCGGGGCGGACTCTTCAAGTGTCAGGTCCGGCACGATCAAGCCATCGATCCCGACGGCCGCGGCCCGTCGGGCAAACTCACGCACGCCGATGCGGTGGACGAGCGTGTAACTCACCATTGCCACCAGCGCGATGTTGAGCCTCTGCCGGTGGGCCTTGGCCATGTCAAAGATCGCGCCGGGCCGAACGCCCTGTGCCAGGGCGTGGGTCATCGACGCCTGGATCACCGGGCCGTCCGCGATCGGGTCGGAGAAGGGAAACCCCAGTTCCACGATGCTCGCCCCCGCCTTTTCCAGAGCGGGCAGCATCGCCGCGGTCGTCGCCAGGTCCGGGTCGCCGGCCGTGATGAAGGGCATCAAGGCCTTTTGACCGCTGGCGCGGAGCGTGTTGAAAATCGTGTCGACACGGTTCATCGTGATGAGAATACCGTATCGCCAGACCTTGGGCCATCCCCCTTCATGCCGGATCGCCGGCGGTGTCCATCGCCACCCCGCCCCGCGTTCACTCGCCGCACTGGATCATTCGTGGCCGTGGACAGGGGTCAGACCGGGTTGTGCCAGTGGCGGTTGTCTCTGGCCATCATCACGTCGCTCGACGAAGGGCCCCACGTGCCCGCCGCGTAGTTGGGCAGGTCGTCCTGGGGGTTCTCTTTCCAATAATCGAGCACCGGCTGCACGACCTTCCACGCCTGCTCGATCTCGTCGCGGTGTTTGTAGAGAGACTGGTCGCCACGCATCGCGTCGTGCAGGAGCGTCGCATACGCCTCGGCGGGCTTGGCCTGGAACTGCTGGGCGTAATCAAAATCCATCACGACGCTCTTGATGTTCATCTTCGTGCCGGGCACCTGGCCCTCGAAGCGCAGACGGATGCCCTCGTTGGGTTGCACGTTGATGACGATCTGGTTGGGCGTCAGGGCCTTGCGTGATTCACGGAACAACGTGTGCGGGGTGGGTTTGAAGTAGATCACGATCTCGGTGAGCTTCTTGGCCAAGGCCTTGCCCGAACGCAGATAAAACGGCACGCCCTGCCATCGCCACGTATCGAGGTAGACCGCCATCGCGGCGTAGGTGTCGGTCTGGCTATCGGGGTCGACGCCTTTTTCTTCCCGGTACCCAGGCACGCCCTTGCCGTTGATCTGGCCCGGGCCGTATTGTCCACGCACCGCGATATTCTGCACGTCACCCGCCTTGGGGATCCGTGCCGCCTTGAGCACCTGCGTCTTCTGCACGCGGATGTCGTCAGCCGTCATGCTCACCGGCGGCTCCATCGCCACCACGCCCATCACCTGCAACAGGTGGCTCTGGATCATGTCACGCATGGCCCCCCCGGAAGGCGAGTCGTAATACCCCCCGCGACCCTCGACGCCCACCGTCTCGATCGCGGTCACCTGCACGTGGTCGATGTAATTCCGATTCCAGATCGGCTCGAAGATCGCATTGGCAAAACGGAACACAAGCAGGTTCTGCACCGTGTCTTTCCCGAGATAATGGTCGATACGGTAGATGCTCTCTTCCTCGAACACCCTGCCGAGCACGCGGTTGAGGTGCGCGGCGCTCTCGGGGTCCTGGCCAAAAGGCTTTTCGACAACGATACGCTGCCACGGTCGGCTCTCACGGTTGATCGAACACCACGCCTTGCCCTCGGTGACCATGTCGTTGTTACCCAGCTGCACGATGGTCGGCTCGTAGAGCTGCGGCGCCATCGACAGGTAATACAGCCGATTCTCGCCGACTCGGTGGTCTTTGGCGACCCGGGTGATGCGCTCCTTGAGCGGGCCATAATCCGCGCCCTTCGTCGAGTCGCCGGCGTGGTAGTGGAGCATCGGGGCAAACTCGCTCCAGGTCTCGTCCGAGTAGTGCTCATCTTTTTTGGCAAACTCCAGGGCACGGGCGCGAAAGTCATCGTCGCTCATCTCTGTCCGTGAGACACCGAGCACCGCAAAGTGCTCGGGCAACTGCCCGGTCAGGTGCAGGTGGTAGAGCGAGGGGATGAGCTTACGCTTGGTCAAGTCGCCCGAGGCCCCGAAGATGACGATCACGCACGAGTCGGGTTTATCGTTACTTTTCATGTTGTTGGGCATGTCAAACAATAGAACCGAAAGCGCGGGAGTCCGCAAAGGTTTTGCATGTCTTGTGATGCTGTGGCGATGGGGTTCCCTGCATCATCAAGCACCGGTCGGCGGGGTGTAGACCTCTCCGAGCGTCGTGCCCTGCGCCGTGCCCATGCGTTCGAGGTGCCGACGGATGCACTGCGCGGCGATGTATTTCTCAAGCCTTCTACCCGCGTAGAGCGGAACAACACAGACCACTCCCACCAAGGCCGTTATGGGAACCCCTCGATTATGGAGTAAATACAGCACGATAAAGATCAAGGAAACAAGGCATGCGGTGCCGCATGTCAAATAGACGGGTATCAAAACAGAATAAGCCATCGCCAGGTATACACCGCGCATGCTCTCAAAAAGACGCCACGACAGATAGAGGCTCAACAGCCAACCCGCGAATGCAGCCGAAGTCCAGGCCAGAAGTATCCCCGTGTCATCACTGAAAAAAAGGAAAGGCAACAAGATGTTGCACGCAAAGAATGATGGCAGTGAAATGGTCTTCAACCCCGGGGCTTTCCACCACGGTTTGTCCCACTTGAGCGCGACGAGTTTGGCCACGTCCCAACGCGACCCGCACTCGGGACACGTGACGTGCAGACCCGCCAGCCCGCGCAGGTTGTACCCGCACGTCGGACAGACGAGGTCGCGCTGGATGGTCTCGACAAGCTCTTGCCCGGAGGGTGGCATGGGATGAGTTTATTCGCGGCGTAGTTGATTGGCAGAAATGGAACGCTGCGCGTCGCCCGCAAAATGATTGGTCGCGTCTGTCACCTTCTGCTCATCGCCACACTCAACACCATGACGTCCGCCGGGGTGATGCCCGCGAGGCGTGAAGCCTGACCGAGCGTGGACGGGCGGAACTTGGTGAGTGTTTGTCTGGCCTCGTTGCGCAGGCCCACGACTGTTGTGTAGTCAGCGTCGAGCGGGAGGGTGATACGTTCCGCCTCGGCGAGGCGCTCGATGTCGCGCTGCTGGCGCGCGATGTAGCCCCCGTATTGCAGATCGGCAAGCAAGGTGGTGAGGATGCGCTCATCTCTCGCACGTTGTGGCAAGGGGTCGCCGTTGAGCATGGCGCGCAGCGTTGCGGGCGTGGCCCCCGGTCTTTTTGCGTGATCGATCAGTCTTGCACCCTCGACCGAGTGTTGCAGGATGTAAGCCCGCAGCGCGTTGAGCGCTTCACACCGACCCCGATAGTGTTGCCACTGTTCGTCACCGACCACGCCCCACTCACGGCCCAGAGAAGTCAACCGGTCCCATGTGTTGTCCGCCCGCAGGAGCAGACGGTGTTCCGCGCGGCTGGTGAACATGCGGTAGGGTTCACGCGGCGTCTTGGTCACGAGGTCGTCGAGCATCACCCCGATGTAGGCCTGGTCGCGGCGTAGTGTGACCAAAGGTTGTTTGCCGACATATCGCACCGCGTTGACGCCGGCGATCAGCCCCTGCCCCGCCGCCTCTTCGTAGCCGCTCGTGCCGTTGATCTGGCCGGCCAAAAATAATCCTGACACCTTTTTCGTCATGCAGGTGGCGTCGATCTGGTGTGGCCAGACCATGTCGTATTCGACCGCGTAACCGTAACGCAGGACGCGGGCGTTCTGGCAACCGGGCAGGTGATGCACGATAAAATCCTGCACGTCCGCGGGCAACGAGGTCGAGATGCCGTTGCAGTAAATCTCGTTCGTGTCGAGCGACTCGGGTTCGAGGAAGACGTGGTGCGACGCGCGGTCAGCGAAGCGCACGACCTTGTCCTCGATACTCGGGCAGTAGCGCGGGCCGGTGGTTTCGATCTGGCCGTTGTACATCGGGGCGCGATCCAGATTGGCACGGATCGTGTCGTGGATCGTGGCGGTGGTGTGCGTGATGTGACAGGGTCGTTGCTCGATCACGGGGAACCGCTCGCTCGGTAGTTCGCTGAACGGAGTCGGCTGTGCATCACCGGGCTGAAGTTGCAGCGCGTTGAAATCGATCGTCTCCGCGGCGAGGCGTGGCGGCGTACCGGTCTTGAGTCGGCCCAGTTCCAGGCCCATCTCGCGCAGCGCACCGCTGATGCCGACAGCGGCTTGTTCACCGACGCGCCCGCCCTCTGTCTTGCGCGGGCCGGTGTGCATGAGGCCACGCATGAAGGTGCCGGTCGTGAGGACGATGGAAGAAGCGAAGAGATTGACGATCGATGATGGATGATGGGTGATGTTCAAGCCAACAACGCGACCGTGTTCGGTGAGGATGCGTTCGACAGTGCCCTCGATGATGTCGAGGTTGGGGCGGGTTTTAAGGAGGCGTTGGACTTCGCGGGCGTAGCGGTGTTTGTCGCTCTGGCAGCGCGGGCCTTGGACGGCTGGGCCTTTGGAGGCGTTGAGGATTCGGAACTGGATGCCGGTGGCGTCTGCGGCGCGGGGCATGAGTCCGCCCAGGGCGTCGATCTCCCGGACCATCTGCCCTTTGGCAAGACCACCGATCGCGGGGTTGCAGGACATGACGCCGATCTTGGAGGCGTCCATCGTGACCAGTGCGACCCTTTCACCCGAGTCGCGCAACATATTGGCCGCGGCCCAGGCGGCCTCGACGCCGGCGTGCCCCCCGCCGATGACCACAATGGGATAGTGTTGGCCGGCCATAAGTGCGGGGATTATAGCCTCAGGCCCGTGGAAGCCGTCGATGCTCGAGGTGTGGCCTCAACCGGCCAGTCGGGACCACAGCCGATCGAAGTGGTCGCGGTCTTCGTCGGTGTTGACCGCGGCCTTGGCGGTTTGAAACGCCAGCATCGCCGCGTCGTGCCTGCCGAGACGGAAAAGCAACTCTGCCCGTTCCATCATGAGGTCCGGCGTCGGACCGATCTGTGCAATGTCGCGGTCGAGGAGTTTGAGCGCCTCTTCATATCGGCCCTGATTGCGATAGACGCCCGAGAGCCCGCGCCTTGCAAGCACGTCGTTCGGGTCGACCTCGAGCGCTCTTTTGTAGTGCGCCTCCTGCTCCTGCGAGTGGCCGAGCATCCCCTCGACCTCCGCGGCCAGCACCAGTACGTCGACCGAAACCTGAACGCCAAGCGCTTTGCGATAAGCGGTCACGGACTCGACGTATCGGCCGAGCAACTGGTACTCGAGGCCGAACGCGTAGTGCAGGGCGTAGAGTTCTTCTTTTGAAAAACTCTCGAGCTTGCCCGCGTGGTAGCACTCTTCGCAGACCAGCCGAACAACCAGCCCGGTATCGATCACCCCACAGGGGATATAACCCGGCGGGACCTCGATGGGTGTGTCGCCGCCGTCGCCCCACTCGGGGTTGAGCGGCAGCAACTCGCAGCCACACTTCTCACAGACCTCGGAGGACATGCCCGCCATGTTATCGCTCCACCGTTTGGGCAAGGTGAGATTGCTGTGAGCCGAACGTACGGATTGTCCTTGTCGGGGCAAGGCGCATCCGAAGCCTCGATAGCGACGAAGTTGCCTCTAATCGCTTGCAAAAGACTCGATTACAACTTACGCGATGGGCCATCGTCATCCCGCGTTTGCCGTTGTCATCAGGGGTAAGCCGTGGGCCTGGGGGCAAATTGGCCACGGTTGTCGGGATGGCTATTGTAACGCCAACAGGCCCCGATGCGGCAGGAAATTTACCGCCGACCCGGGCAAAGCGGGCGTTAGCCGCGGAATTCGGCCTGATAGAGCGGGAATGCCGCGGATGCCGTGTGGGCAATCTTGAGAAGGTCCGCCAACACCCGGACAACCTCGGGGTGTTGGCCGGAGATATCCTCGGATTCGCCGGGGTCGGCTTGAAGGTCATACAGTTGAATCGGAGCGTCGGCGTTGTGTCTCAAGCCCGTGCGGACCGCTTTGTGGTGGCCTTTGCGCAGAGCCTGATCGCCGCCGCGCTCGTTGAATTCCCAGTAGAGATAGCCGTGCGGGGTTTGCTTCTTGCCAGTCATCTCGGGCAGGATCGATAGACCATCCGTATTATCCGGCACCTTCAGGCCCGCGATGTCGCAGAAAGTCGGCAGCATATCCCAGAATGCACAGGGGAGGTCGGACATGGTCCCGGGCGCGATGTTGCCGGGCCAGCGAGCGACACAGAGCACACGGATGCCGCCCTCGTACAAATCGCGCTTGATCCCCCGGAACGGGCCGTTGCTGTCCCAGAACTCGGGGTCGTGTCCGCCTTCGTGGTGAGGCCCGTTGTCGCTGGTGAAAATCACGAGGGTGTTATCGTCGAGGCCCAGTTCCTTGAGCAATGACATGACCTGACCCACGCCAGTATCGAGACACTCCATCATGGCGGGGAACGCAGCGATGGGGTTCTGCACGTTCGGGCCGGCGTATCTGCCGACGGCGTTGTCGAACTGGGGGAAAAGCTTTCGGTATTTTTCGTGGAGGGCTTCGGGGGCGGCCATGGAGGCGTGCGGGATGGTCACCGGCAGATAGCAAAAGAAACTCTCATCACGGTGGGCACGGATGAAATCCATTGCCGCCTGCATGATGAGATCGTGGGAATAAGCCTTGCTGTCCAGTTCGACCTTGTCACGGTTACGCCAGAGGTATTGCGGGTAATAATTGTGGGCCAGCATTTGGTTGGTGTAGCCGAAGAACGCATCGAAATGATTGAGGGGTTCGCCGACCGTTCCCGTTTCACCCAGCCCCCACTTGCCGAACATGCCCGTGACGTAACCGGCCTGCCTCAGGAGTTTGGGGATGGTGACGGTGTTGGCTGCGAGTGTCGTGGCGTTCTGTTTTTTTTGACCGCGGTTGCCCCGGACCTGTGCGTGCCCGCTGTGCAGACCGGTCATCAGGCAGCAGCGTGAAGGCGCACAGACCGTGTTTCCTGAGTAGTGATCGGTGAAGCGCACACCCTCCGATGCAATCCGGTCGATGTTGGGCGTTTGAAACACCTTCTGACCGTAACAGCTCAGGTCGCCGTAGCCCAGGTCGTCCGCAAGGATGTAGACGATGTTGGGCTTGCGCTTGAGTTGCTGCGCGAAGACAAACGGCGGCAGCGCCATCGCCGCGGTGCCGACCCCGACACTCTTGAGAAAGCTGCGTCTGGACAAGCCGAATGCGGGTGACAAGGTGATAGACCTCCGCTCTGGACCCCAGAGATTATTCGATTGGCTCGAACACGACTTGAACCTTGGCATCCGATACCGATGTCAGATGCACGGCGAGTTTTCGATAACCGTGTGCGGGGTCGGGATCGCCCCACCGGGGGGTGTCCCCGACACGGACCCTGCCCAGACCTTTGGGCGAATTGAGAAGCCTGGCACCGTTGTTGGGGTTCTGCCCCTCGGGGTCGGGCGACCCGGGCAGCGGACGGGCGTCCATGACCGTGAACTTAGCATCGGTCGATCCGACAAGTCGTGCAGTGACCCGCTTGTCTTGCATCGTGAGCGTCGCGCTCCGGCCGTCGGGGGCAAGCTCAACCGCCGCCGGGGTGTGATAAAACCACCAAACCTCGCCGGGGCTGTCGAGTTGGACGTTGTCGGTGACGGTCAGTTGCTTGTCCGTGAGCTGGAATTTGCGTGTGACGGTTGTCGCGCCGTGGTCCGCGTAAGCGGGTGTGAGGTCGGTGGTGATGGTCGATATATTCCCCTCACGCGTGGCCTGCGTGATGAGGCACAGGGCCTTGGGGTTCTGGTCGGGCTGGGTCTTGCCGGGGTTGATGACCAGCGTGTTGTGCCCCTCAGCCCTGAGGCGGTAGTAGGTGTAACGGTGACTCCCAAAATAGCCCGGCAGGTTGTAATCATCCGATCCAAGGTCGATCAACCAGCGCTTGCCCAGCGCCTCGAAGATGAACGAGCCGAGGTCGAGGTGGTCGTGCGGCACACCGTTGCGGCCGGCTTTCACGCCGACGAATAGCGCATTAGGGTCGTCCCAGCCCGTCCGAGCACTGGCGACCTCCACCCCCCGGAAGTGCGCGACGAGTGGGAGTTTGATTTCATCGCCATTGGCAAGCGCGGGGTCGTACCACACCAGCGACATAGGGTTGGGTTTGCCGTATTTTGCCTGATAGACCGCCCACCCGGGCTGATTGAACCGCTTGGCCAACCAGAACAGCGCGGGGTGATCGATATTGCCCGGGTGAGCGTCGGCGTAGTTGAAACTCTTGCCCGTTGCACCTCGCATCTGGAGATAAAAGTCCGCCGCTTTGTCGAAACCCTCAAGGGTGGACAGGCCAAAGTCCGTCCCGAGCGCCGAGTCCAGACACGCTATCGCCTGCGCGTTGTAACGCATCGCATAACCCCAGTAGCCCGGCCCCTCCATCCATCCGCCGTCGGGTGCGAAACTTTGCATCGCCAACGGCAACGACAGCACGGCGTGATGCACCACCGCTGCGCAAATCCCAGGCTCCTCGTCCGCAATGGCCAGCGCGCCCATCACCATCCCGCCGTTGCAGACCTGGTTCCAGTTGTTGTGCCCCTTGGCCCACCAACCCTTGCCCTCATAAACCTCCATACCGGGCTTCAGACCGTGCGTGATGATCGCTTGCCGGATCGTGTCGCGCTGCTCCTGCGAAAGATCGTGATAGAACCAGTCGTAACCGATGCCCAGCGCCGCGGTCATCTCACCCGTGTCGAGAAAGTGCGAGGGGTTCCAGTCCTTGAAGCCGGCCGCGGCCTGCATATCGAGCCACGCGCGGTCGAGGTACTTCCTCTCCCCCGTCACCTTCCAGACCAGCCCGAGCGTCAAAATGTGGTCCACCACGCGCCGCGACACGCTGAGCAACCGCTTGCCATCCGGGATGTCGTACGTCACCACAGGCTGCGCGAGAATCTTGTCCGACTCCGCGCGCTCGGCATCGAACGTCGCCTTGGCCCACGGGTCGGTCCGGACCAGTCGCCTGATGCGCTCAAACCCTGCCTCATCGGCGAGCAACCGCGGGTGATCGGCCATGAGTGTCTTGAGAATATCCTGTTGACTCGGCACTTCGTCCATGGAAAAACGCTCCGTTTCCGCGAAGCCCCGTATCGGGCAGGCTGCCAAAATAAAAATAACCAGAACCGTGATGAGATTTGTGTTCTTGTTCATGCCGCAGTCCAACGGTTCACCAGCCGGGATATTGCCCGGACGGGCCTGCGCGGTGGCCTGACCCTCCGAGCACGCAATCATGTGCCCGCAATCACGAGAAAAAAACCCAGCCGATTGAAAATTTATCGGGGACCGGGGGCGATCACAGCCTCGCGCATGGGTATCTCGGGCGTGAGCTTGGCCTTATTTTGCAAGACCTGCTGGGCCCGGCCGACGAGCCACATGTAATGATCCTCCGGTTGGGGCTTGTATGTCAGGAACGGGCTTGCCCCGATCGGCGGGTCGTTGTCGACCTTGCAGATCGCGGTGCCCTCGTCGATCTCGTCGAACATGGCCTGATAGATCATGTCCGCGCCGTTGCCCATCAGCGTTGCATATTGCTTCCAGAGGAATCGGCCACCCAGACGGGGGATCGCGTCGAGCTTGGCGCCTTTCAGGTTGTGCCACGAAAAACCGGGGAAAACCACGGGCATGTAGTCCAACCCCGCCTCACGACACCACGCCATGTCGGGCAACCAATATCGCTCAGCGTGCGTGGTCACACCGTCGGGGGAATTGAAGCGCCCAACTGTCCACGGGCTGACGATATCCGCCAAACGGATCGCGTCGTGAAGCTTCGGGTCTTTCATTGCGTCGCGGTCAAGCGTCCGCCAACCCGTCGGGACGCCGAGCATCACCGTCGTGCCGCCGTATGTGGGGTCGTCCTTGAAAAACCGGATGAGGTCCATGCACTCATCCAGGGTGTATTCGCGATTTTCCGAAGAGAACCCCACGCCCCACAGCGCCACGACGGGTTTGCCCCGGTGGTACTGGTAACCCTTGTCGTGCTTGTCACGGGTGATGCCCATGCGGTCGACGAGGCGTTTCCAGTCCTCCTTGATCGAGTCCATCTGGTTGCGCGGTGTGCCGCTGAGGTCGTACATCACGGCGTAGCTGCGCCCGGTGGCGTTGGCGGCTGCGCGGACGTTGTCTAACACCTTGTTATTCCGGCGGAAGAGCACGGGGTTGCGTGTGACGGCGCTGAACCTCTGGAGGAAGGCCGTCTCGATGCCGTAGTCACGCATCCACTCGAAATGTTTGAGCACCACACCGGGCGTGGTGCTGGAATAGGCCAGAGCCGCGCTGCCGTCTTTCTTCTTGAAAGGCGTCACTTCGAGCCACGCGGGGTCGAAGTCCCGGGTGTGCGGCCAGTAATCAATCGTGCATGCGCCGGGCTTGAAGCCCTCACGGGACTGGTAGTGCTTCCACCCCAAGCCGTATCCGTCATTGGGCGTGCCGAACCAGCCCTGGTAGCCGACGACGATCTTGCCGATCAGGGTGGCGGTATCCACACCCTCAACCGTTGGCCCGTGGTAAGGCTCCATCTCACTAAACGCCTGCTCCCAATGTTCGTCGTCAGATGGGGCAGCCATACCAGGTACAGCCGGCAGCAGGATCGGGGCGGCCAGACTCAGCAAGGCCATCACACGTTGTGTCGAAAGTATTCTCAACGTCGTCTCACCCGCCCGCGCCGCCGTCGCCGCCGGGGCGGGTCATCGAGTCGTAGTTCATAAGCTCATTGAGGCGGGCCTCGGGCATGAGTTTCAACTCACCGACCAATTGTTTGATCGTCTTGTTTGCCTTGTGGGCTTGTTTGGCCAAAGCCGCGCACTTGTCGTAGCCGACCTCGGGTGCCAGGGCGGTGATGGTCATCAGCGAAGCGTCGAGCAACTCGGCGCAGCGGGCCTCGTTGACCTGCAAACCGTTGAGCAGCTTGTCGACGAAGACGCTCGAAACGTTGGCCAGGAGCGTGACCGATTCGAGGAAGGCGTCGATCATCACGGGCATGGCGACGTTGAGCTCAAATATCGATCCGATGCCGCCGGTGCCCGCCATCGTCACCGTAGCGTCGTTGCCGACCACGCGACAGGCGACCTGGATGACCGATTCGCAGATGACCGGGTTGACCTTGCCGGGCATGATGGACGAGCCGGGCTGAATCTCGGGGAGGACGAGTTCGCCGATGCCGCAGCGGGGGCCGGAGCCAAGCCAGCGGATGTCGTTGGCAATCTTGGTCAGGCTGATGGCAATCGTCTTGAGGTGGCCGTGCGCGGAGACGAAGGAGTCCTTGGTCGCCTGGGCTTCGCAGTGGTCCTTGCCCTCTTTGAAGGACAGTCCCGTCGCCTTGGACAGTTCATCACACACGCGCCGGCCGAACTCGATATGGGTGTTGATGCCGGTGCCGACGGCTGTGCCGCCGATGGGCATGTTGACGAGCATCTCCTTGAGCGCCCAGTCCGCGCGGTCCAGCGCCCACTCGACCTGCCGAGCGTATCCCGCAAAGACCTGGCCCATGCGGATCGGTGTGGCGTCCATCAGGTGCGTGCGCCCGATCTTGACGAGCTTGTCCCAGCCCTTGGCGTGTTTGTCGAGGACGGCGTGGAGCTTCTTGAGCGCGGGGACGAGTTGCTTGTGGATGGCGACCGCGGCGGCGATGTGCATGGCCGTCGGGAACGTGTCGTTGCTCGACTGGCCCATGTTGACGTGGTCGTTGGGATGCACGCCCCCCGCCGCTTTCACATTCGCACCCAGCCCCAGCTTGCCGTTGCACAACGTGGCAATCACCTCGTTGCCGTTCATGTTGCTCGAAGTGCCCGATCCGGTCTGGTAGACATCGACGGGAAAATGTTTGTCGTGTTGACCGGAAGCGACTTCGTTGGACGCCTCGATGATGACCTTGACGAGCCTGGCGTCGAGTTTGCCCAGCGCCAGGTTCGCCTGCGCACACGCGGCCTTGAGGTGGCCGAAGGCGTGGATCACTTCCGGGGGCACGCCGCGTTTGGCAATGGGAAAATTCTCCACCGCGCGCTGCGTGCTGGCACCCCACAGCGCCCAGTCGGGGACCTTCATCTCGCCCATCGAGTCTTTTTCCGTTCGAAAACCGCCTGCCATGGTTGTTCCTTTCTTCGGAGTGATGCGTCTGGACTGCGTGAGACACAATCTAGCATCCCTCTGGTGCGCTTGCCAGAGCGTCCCCACGACGAATCAACCCTGTTGCTTGGGCGGTTGTTCCGCCTCGCGTTTCAAGCCGTTGAGCATCGAGCGAAACACGTACCCGTGCATCGGCAGCACCGCGTACCAATAGAGCAACCCCAACAACCCTCGCGGCTTGAACCGGGCTGTCTGCACGAGCAGGCATTCACGTTCAGAGGGCTGTGAATCGTTGTCATCGGCAAGCGGGTGGACCTCAAACTCGAGCAGCGCATCGCCGGGGACTTTCATCTCGGCACGCAGCGACACTCTTTGGCCACGCTCGAGCTGGATCACACGCCAGAAATCCAGGGCGTCGCCGACCGAGAGCGTGCGCGGGTTTCGCCGCGACCTCCTCAACCCCGGCCCGCCGACGAGCCGATCCATCACGCCGCGCAGGTGCCAGAGCCAGTCGGCTTCGTAGTAGCCGTGCTCACCGCCGAGTTTGCAGACGGTCTCGAAGGTGCGCTGCGCATCGGCGTGAACCACGACCTCTCTGCGATCGGTAAACACCTGTCCGCCCGCCCAGCCCGGGTCGCCCGGCATCACCCCCGCGTCGCTCCAACTCGTCTCGACATCTTCACGCTCCACGCGCCCCACCGCGAGCATCACCGCACGCTTCACGTCGAGCTCCGGCTCTCCGAGCACCTTGTGGACCGTGTTGTCCCGACAGACCACGCGGTTGCGTAAGCCGTCCGCCAGCGGCCGGGCCACCTTGTAGTTCACCGGCGTGACGAGGTGGACCCACAGCGAACTCAAACGCGGCGTAAGCAACGGCACGGGGAGGATCACCCGCCTCCGCAGACGAAGCGCGTGTGCCATGACGTGGATCATCTGCCGGTACGTCACGATGTCGGGCCCGCCGATGTCGAGCGTCTGGCCCAAGGTCTCGGGGTGGTCGAGGCAGGCCGACAGGTAACGCAGCACGTCACGCACGGCGATCGGTTGCGACTCGGTCTGCACCCAGCGCGGCGTGACCATGATCGGCAGGCGCTCGGTGAGGTAACGCAAGACCTCGAACGAAGCGGACCCCGAACCGATCACCATCGCGGCACGGAAGACGGTGACGGGCACACCTGTCGAGGCCAGTCTCTCTTCAACCTCGCGCCTTGAAGAAAGATGCTCGCTCAGGTTGTCACCCATCTCGCCCAGCCCGCCGAGGTAGATGATCCGGCCGACCCCTGCCCGAGCAGCCGCGGCCGCAAAGGCCTGGGCTAACATCCTGTCACGCTGGGCATACTCCCGACCGGCGACCTCCATGGAGTGGATCAGGTAATACGCCGCCACACACCCACGCATCGCCTTGGTCATCCGTTCCACGTCCGATGCGTCACACTCGACCACCTCGACGCCCGGCCGATCCGTCCACGGGCGCGCCGCGAGCTTGCTGCGCGAGCGCGTGAGGCAGCGCACACGCCAACCCGCGTCGAGCAGCCGCGGCGCGAGGCGCCCGCCGATGTACCCCGTGGCCCCGGTGAGCAACACACAACCGCGTGACAAGGGTCCCGTCATGCCCCAATGATAGGGATAAAAAAAGGGTCTCGACCGGGGAGGCAAGCCGGTGCGAGACCCGATCCAGGGCTGGGTTGTTTGTCGGGGCGGGGGTGGGGTGCGTGACCGTCACACCCGCACAACCGACACGACAAACAAACGATTCAAACCCCGACCGGGCCAGTCCATCACCACAACATTTTTACACACCCCCCGCACGGTGTGGCCTGTAACGTCTGGGCAACCGCCGCCCGCATCCCGCCCTGATATACTCGCACAAACATGGCAGATCACCCCCAAAACCCACCCGCGCCCGCACAGAAAGTCGGCCTGTTCCCCGGCACGTTCGACCCGATCACCAACGGCCACCTCGACGTGATCCAGCGGGGCCAGCACCTGTTCGACAAACTCATCGTCGCCATCGGGCACAACCCCGCCAAGCACGAGCTGTTCACCCTCGACGAACGCCGGGACATGATCGGCGCGCTTCTTGCCAGGCACTGCGGGCCACACGTGAGCGTCCAGACCTACCACGGCCTGACTGTCGATTTTGCCCGCTCCGTCAACGCCACCGCCATCCTGCGCGGGCTGCGCAACGTCACCGACCTGAACTTCGAGTTCCAACTGGCTCTGACCAACCGGGCCGTCGCCGATGTCGAAACCGTCTTCATCATGACCGGCGAGACCTACGCGTTTACAAGCTCCACACTCATCAAACAGATCGCCTCCGGTGGCGACATCCACCGCCTCCACCGCCTGCTCCCGCCGCTCGTCCTCGACCGCCTCAAAGAAAAAAAACAAACCCACGGCGGCAAAGTCCCGTGGAAGTCGGAGGACGGGTATAAGGATTAAGAGAGGTGAGAGAGGAGAGAGGAGACAGGAGATACTCGGTACGTCAGCTCAAAAGATGATCGACAATCATTTAGCCCGGTCGTTTGCGACCGATGATCCCCGGCTTGAGATCATCATTCATCAATCATCAATGGTTTTCTCTTTGACATCATCCGTCATCCATCATCCATTACCCATCATCCATCTCCCCCCATGCACTACCGAATCATCAGCATCGGCGCCCTGAGCGCTCACGAACTGTGGGGCGAGAAACAGCCCGTCCGCAGGGCGCACGCGACGACGACGCTCATCCACGCCGACGATAAGACCATCCTTGTCGACCCCGGCCTGCCGGCGCAGGCGATTGCCGCGCTGCTTAAGGAACGTACCGGCAAAGGCCCCGAGCAGGTGACGGATGTCTTTCTCACCAACTTCCGCCCTGCCCACCGCGCGGGGTTGGCGGCCTTCGACCACGCCAACTGGTTCATCTGCGAAACCGAACGCGAGACGATCGGCCAGGCCCTGATCGAGAGTTTCCGCACGCAGGATGAGCCCGAGTACCGCGAAGCGCTCGAACAGGACATCAACATCCTCAAACGCTGCAAGCCCTCGCCGGACAAACTTGCTGATCAGGTCGACCTCTTCCCCCTCCCCGGTTTCACCCCGGGCACGTGCGGCCTGCTGTTGCTCCACGCCGGCTCCACCACACTCATCGCCGGCGACGCGGTGCCCACCGTCGAACACATGGAACAGGGCCGGGTCCTGCGCGGCTGTGCCGACACCGAACAGGCCCGCGAGTCCCTCGTCGAAGCCCTCGAAATCGCCGACGCCATCATCCCCGGCCACGACAACATCGTCGTCAACCCGTCACGACGGTCTGTTTAAGCCCCAACACAGGCTGAATCGCCGCTGGATAAAATGTCGCCCGGACATGTTCATCAAAGAGTGCGACAACGCGCATAGCGCAGCGATCCTGGCGATCCTCAATGAGGTCATTGCCACGAGCACCGCGCTCTACGACTACCAGCCACGCACGATGGAGATGATGGCCGCGTGGTTCGACGCCAAGCGTCGAGGGAACTACCCGGTCATCGGCGTGTTCGATGATGACAGCACCTTGATGGGTTTTGCCAGCTTCGGCCCGTTCCGTGGGTTCCCGGCTTACAAATACACCGTGGAGAACTCGCTCTACGTGGCCGGCCAATTCCGGGGGCGGGGGTTGGGCAGGTTGCTGCTTGAACAGACACTCGAACGTGCACGGGCGCAGGGCTATCACGTTGTGATCGCGGTGATCGACTCAAAAAACAGCGTGAGCATCGCGTTGCACGAGCGGTGCGGGTTTGAACGGACGGGCCTGCTCCCGCAGGTGGGGTTCAAGTTCGGTAAGTGGCTGGACGTGGCGTTGTATCAGCGCGTGCTTGAAACGCCGACGGACCCTGTGGACGGGTGATGGAACGATCGTGTGAACGTATCCATCAGAAGTGAGTCTGCCTGCCCTCTTCGCGCAGGGCCAGGGGCGGTTCGAGCACTTCCTTGAGAACGATGGCCTGACGCAGGGTTTTGAGGCTGATGCCCCGCGCCAGCGCCGAGCCGACGTGGTGGCCCGCGCTGGTGGTGCCCGCGTCGGTGACGTGGCGATGCACCACGGACTCGCCGTAGTCGATGTCACGGTCGTTGTCGACACGGGAGACCTGCGTGACATCGGACCCGAGGCTCAGGGCATGGGCCGCGATGGAGGCGGGCGTGATCGGTTGCGCCGTGGCTGTGGGAGCGACGGGTCTGGGCATCGTGACCGGGGCGGTCTGGACCGGGCGCGCGGGTGTCGGGGCCAGTGATCGCCGAGCGGGGCGCGAGGGTGTGCGAGCACGTGCGGAGCGGCCTGCCTGTTGTGACTGGGCAGCCTGTATGCGCTGGGTCTGCTGACGCAATTGAGCGGCACGGGCTTCGTAAGCTTTCTGTGCCCGGGCGCGTTCGGAGGCCTCGGCCAGGGTCATGTTGGTGGGCTGCGCGGGTTGGGGCGGGCGGGGTGTGGCGCTGCCCGATCGCTGGCCGGACATCTGTTGCAAACGTGCCCGCCGGCGGGCGGCCATCTCTTCGAGGCTCAGAGATGGGGAGGGCCGGTTCCCGCGCTGCGCCGGTTCGTTGAGTTTTTTGCCGAGCTTGGCGACCCACCCGCCGAACACGAACAGGCCGACGACGCCGTAGATAACGAGTTGGATCACGTCCGCGTTGAGGGCAAGCGTCAGGGGGATGTCGGGCATGGCTCAACTCCGTGAGCGATGGGCGTCGCGAGTCACTTCAAATAAGTTTACACGATCAGCAAGCCTGTTCGGGGTCGGTCACGGTGAAAATCGGTCGTCCGTGGCTGGGCGTGGTGCGTTGCAGGCTCACGCGGTAGACCTTTTCGAGCAAGTCCTCACGCATCACGTGTTCCCACGTCCCCTGTGCCACGATCTTGCCGTCGTCCATGAGCCAGACTTCGTCCGCGTATCGGGCGGCAAGGTTGATGTCGTGCAACACGACGAGGACGCCCAGGTCCATCTCGCGAGAGAGTTTCACGAGCAGGCGCATCGTGTGGTGGACGTGCCAGAGGTCCATGGCGCTAGTCGGTTCATCGAGCAACACCGCCCCGCCCCGTCGTGCCTGTGCCACCGCGCGGGCAAGCAACACGCGCTGCTGCTGGCCGCTCGAAAGCTCGGTGAAGATGCGCATGGCGATCGGTTCAAGGTCGCACACACGCAGCGCCTCATTGACCCGCGCGGGGTCCTCCCCCACGGCAAAACGCGACATCGCCACCACCTGCCCGACGCTGTAGGCAAAACTCACCCCCGAGCGCTGCGGCACGTAGGCCAGCGTCCTGGCCAGCTCGCCGGGGCTGAGCGTGCGTGTGTCTCGACCCAGCACCGCAACCGAACCCGCATCGGGGACAAGCTGCCCCAGTGCGAGTTTGAGCAGCGTGCTCTTGCCCGAGGCGTTGGGCCCGATCAACGCCACCACACGACCGGACCGCAACGTCGCGTCGACGCCTTTCACAACGGGCTGGAGCGGCTGATAACCAAATGTCAGGCCCCCGGCCACGACAATCGCTCGGTCGCGCGTGGGGTGTTTTTCACTGTGTGTCGCTTGGGTCATCGCAAGGTCCGTTAACCGCGGGTATCGCCGGTCGGTTTCACATCGGGCCGACCTGTGTCAAACAAGGGGACATTTTACGCTTACGCCGCTTATGTCGCGTGTACCGCTGTCCGATAGCGGGTGTATGGCGACGTACCGCCCGGGCAGGGAAGTACCGCCTCGGCAGGGGTAGTCCAGGATGAGTCAACACAAGCACGCCACGCCCCCCAAGGCGCCCGACACGCAGCAGGCCCTCGACTTGCTCGGCGACCTCGAGCAACGCCTCGGTCAACTGCGTCAGTGGCAGCAACAGAGCGAAGCGCAGAACGAACAGGTCCTCATCGAGTCGGAGAATGTCGCCAAGCGCCAGGTTGCGCTCGAGCGTTTAGCCGTCTCCATCGACCGCCGAAAACGCCGTATCGAACAGGCGCGTCAAGCCCTGCGCTCGCGTAAAGCCGACCTTCGCACACGGGAAACCGAGCAGGCTCAAATCCGTGAAGAGCTCCAGTCCGGCCTGCGTACGCTCCAGACGCGTAGCACCGAACTCGACGCCCGCCAGCAATCGCTCGACAAAACCCGGGGCGAACTCGAAGCGCGTCAGAGGCAGCTCGACGAAACCCAGTCACGCCAGGACCAGTTGCAACAGGACCTCGAAGCCGGCTGCGCCGAGATCGACGCCCAGCAGGCCCAGCTTGCCGACGACCGGGCTGAACTCGACAAACAATGGTCGGACCTCGAACGCGACCGCGTGGAGCTTGCCGAGCAAAGCCAGGCCCTGACCGACCGAGCCTCCAAACTCGAAGCCGACCAGACCGCGCTCGAAGAGCTGCAGGCCCAGACCGCGCAGCGGGCCGAGGAACTCGACGCCCGTCAGGGGAAAGTCGAATCCGATGAAAAAGAGCTGGCCGACCGCCAGGACCAGTGCGACGCGCTTTCCCGTGACCTGGACCTCAAGGCCCAGGCGCTCGACGAGGCGCGCGGCCACCTCGAAGAGGCCCAGTCGCAACTCGAATCGCAGAAAACCGAACTCGACGCGCTGCGTCAGTCACTCGACGCCCAGCAGCAGGAGCTTTACGCCCAGGCCGAGGCCCTCTCGGTCAAGCAGCAGGACATCGAGGACGCCCAGCACCAACTCGACGAATCCCGCCACGAGCTCGAGTCCCTTGAAAAGCGTCAAACCTCGCACAAGCTCGAAGAGTCGCGTGAGCTTCAAAAAGCCCGTGAGGAATTGGCCCAGCAAAAAGCAAAGCTCGATGAGCTGAGCAAGCAACTCGACGAGGCCCGCAGCAATCTCACCAACCGCGCCGCGGGACTCGAAGCCGGCTCGCGGGAGATCGAAACGCTCAAGGCCCGGCTCGACGCCGCTCAAGCCGAGCTTGTCACCTCGCAAGAACAACTCGAAGCGGCGCGCAACGAGGCCCAGGCCCACCGGGATCAACTCGCAGCCGAACTCGATACCGCTCGCACGGAGCTTCAATCCGCGCGCAACGACCTCGAAGCCTCACGCACCGAAGCCTCGTCGCGGCAGGATCAACTCCACAGCCACGAGAGCGAGCTGCGCGAGAAGTCCGGTCAGCTCGACGCCCTCCGCGCCGAGCTTGAAAAATCACAGCGTGAACTCGATCAAGCCCGCAAGGACATCGAGCACAAGGACCAGAGGCTTGCCGCCAAGCACGAGACGCACGGCCAGCAATCCGCCCAGCTCGACCAGCGTCAGGCTGAACTCGACGCCAAAGCGAGCGAAGTGGAAGACCAGCTCAACGAGCTGGCCAAGCTCACCGCGAGCATCGACGCCGAGCGCAAGCAGGTCGAAGAACTCAACGCCAGCATGACGCAGCGCGAGGCGGAGGTCGCCCGCCGCGAGGGCCAGGTCCGCCAGGCTGCACAGGCCGCCGAACGTGAACTCGTGGCTGAACGCAAACGCGTGGAAGAACTCGAAACGCAGCTCAAGCAGCAGAACGCCAAGCTCGAGCAGAAGGTGGCCATGCTCAAGAAGGCCGACGCCGTCATGGCCTCGCGTCGTGCCAAACTGGCCAAGTACCGCCAGATCCTCCGCCAGCGCTCCGGCAAACTCAAGACCGAAGAGATGCAGGTCCAGTCGACCAGCCAGCAATACGAGGGCCTGCTCCAGCAACGCCAGATGCTCCTCGAAGTCAAGCAGTTCCTTGCCGCCAGCGAGCAGGAGATGGTCCGCAAGTATGGCACGCACAAAGCGGCGGGCACCATCGCGGGCATCGTCGTCACACTCGTCGCCGTCGCCTTCACCGCCTGGCAGGTCGGCCGACACATCGTGCAACCGACCTACCGCGTGACCACCACGCTCGCCTGCGACCAGACGGGCGAAGAGGCTCAAATCTGGACCGCCGACCAGAAGGCCGCGATGACCAATGAGCTGGTGCTCAAGGAAGCGATGAGCCTGCTCGATCGGCATGGCTTTAAGCTCTTCGACAGCCCGGACGAGATGAAGAGCTACCTGCTCGAACACACGCAGGCCCACGCAATCGATCAAGGCAAACTGCAGATCGAGTATGTCGACGCCAATCCCGAACAGGGCCGACAACTGCTCGAATCGCTCGGCAGGGCTATGGTCGGCTTCGACCTGGCGCAGGCCGGCTCAACCGGTCGCACCGCCCGTACACGCATTGCCGAGGTTGCCCTGATCGACCCCGCGCCCGTCAAGGATGAACGCCTGGTCTACAGCGCGTCGATCTTCGGCTCGTCCGTTGTCGCGCTGGCCCTGCTCTGGGTCGTCGGGCGATGGTGGCTCATCCGCTCGACCCACCGCTTTGCCCAGGACGCCCCCGAAGCCGTCGCGGCGCTCGAAGACACCTCGAAATGGAAACCGCCCATCAGTGGTGAGTAGTGAGTCACGTTGATTGCCCACAGCCTCTGGCTTAGGGAATCCTGTAAACGCCCTATTCTCGCCACTCACGGTAAAATCAGCACCGCTGTGGTGACTTCAACCCGTGGGGTGTCTGAGAAAGTGTGTGAGAAGCTTAGGGGTGCCACTGGCGGCTTGTCCGCCAGTGCTGTCAACGTAGGGCTTTTTCACTGGCGGACAAGCCGCCAGGGGCACCCCAATACACTCCGTTGCTATTACAGTCTAGCTTCTCACACGCTTTCTGATGAAATGCATTTTTGCCCTTGCGACTTTTGCATTGCGTCTTTCTTGTGTCGGCTGCGACAGGAAGGCCCCGCATAGCCCGTCCGTTCAATCCCCTGCGGATGGCACCGTGTCGCTTCGTCCAACCGTCGGGACCGTTCCCTGATAGACAAGTTCCCCTCGGCAGATCGCTGGTGTTTGAGCTGCTCAACGCTCAAAACACCTCCGTCGCGCGGATCATACTCTACGACCTGCGCGTCGCGGACAACCCCGGCTACGAGGTTAACACGCAGGAAGCCGTGGCGGGCGTCGGTCACGGGGAACTCCCGCCCAACTCCAGCCACGACGTGACCGCCACCCTCTCACGCACCCACGGCGTCGTCACGGCCACATGGGACGGCTCGCACGTAGCGGACTTCTCGCCCACCCTCAACGAAACCATCACAGCCGTGCAGATCCGCATCGACCACTACTATTACACGGTGGGTTTCCAGCCCTTTGCGGTGGACCGTGTGCAATTCACCGGCGTCCCCGAGCCTGCTTCCGCGGCGTTGCTCGGCTTGGGCACGACCCTCATGTTCCGCCGAAGAGATGCCCGCTGAGCGGTTCGTGTGTAACCACGCGTGGGTATGGAAAAAAATCAGGAACCCTTTTGCAAGGGTTCCTGGGGCATTCGTATCCGCACGATTTGCAAAGCGTCTTAGCGTGACCGTCGGCGGAGGAGGCACGCGGTGCCGCTGAGTGCGAGCAGGGCCAGTGAGGTCGGCTCGGGGACGCCGATGATGGCAACGCGTTCACTGGTGCTTGTGCCGTCGCCCTCGAATCCGACGAACAGCAACGGTCCCCCGGTCGGGCTGAGGCTGCCGGGAACAAACGCCATGTCCTCCGGGCGGAGCGGGATGTCACCCGTGGCAATACGCAGGTAATCCACGAACAAGGGGCTGAGCGGGTCGGTCACGTCGAGCATGAAGATGCTGCTGGTCCGTTCCATGCCGACGAAGGCGTAGGTGCGACCGCCGATGACACCCAGGACCACGCCCTCGGGTTCGGGGCCTTTGTCGTCGCTGCGGCTGTCGACCCAGCCGGTCGGATCGTTGTCGCGGATGTAGGTCTCAAAGAGCGATCCGGTGTCGGCGACCAGGACGAGCGAACCGTCGGGTTGCTGTTCCCAGACGCTCATGCTGCGTGTGCCGAGCATGCGGATTTCGTCGATCTTGCCGTTGTTGTCGGTGTCTCCGTCGATGCGTGAGACGTTGAGTCGGCCGAGTTGCGAGTTGTCGCGCACGCCGGTCGCGGTGGCGGGGTAGTTGGCGTCGAGGATCGGGTTCATGTTGTCGTTGCCGCCGGTGTCACCGAATCGGCTGATGTCGCGGTCGTCCACACGGGCGTCGCCCTCGTTGGCGGTGACAACATACGTCTTCCCGCCGACGGTGTAGGACGCGATCTCGTCGGGCATGGGCATGCCCTTGACGTTCTGGGTGATACTGATGGTGCTGCCTGTGTCGGTGGCGTCGATGGTCTGGGTGATGGTGCCGAGGCTGGAGATGTTGGTCCACTTGGAGGTCGTGAGGTCAAAGACAGCCAAGGCGTTGGACTCCTGGAGTGAGACGTAGACCTTGTTGCCGGAGACCGAAGCGAACTCGGGTTCGACGATGTTGACGTTGGCGGCGTTGGCGTCGGCGTCGTTGGCGTAGGTGAAGTTCGGGACGGTGTTGATGAAGGTCCCGCTTATTCCGACGGCGGGAAGCTGGTTGTTACGCAGGCCGTTGAGCGAGACGCCTGAGCCGAGGTTGGCGGTGGAGAAGTCGTAGGTCGAGACGGTGGTGGTGGGCAGGTTGGCCAGGTTGCCCGGGTTGATGGCGGTGAGATCGACGACCGAGATCGACCCGGGGGCGTTGGTGGCGGAGGCGGGGTTGAACTCGCCCTCGTTGACGACGATGAGCTTCGAGCCGTCCGCCGAGAAAGTCATGGCGTCGGGGTGGTAGCCGACGTCCACCGTCCCGATGACCGCACCGGTGGCAAGGTTGAAGTATCCGATCTTGCCGAGGGTGGTGGTGTTGTCGGTGGGCACGAGCGAGGCGACGCCGAAGCGACCGAGGGGGTCGACCTTGACGCTGGTGAGCGAGAGGACGTTCCCGCCGAACTCGGTGGAGAAGTCGATCGTGCCGACCGTCGTCGGGGCTGAGGGGTTGGACGCATCAAAGACGTTTACGCGGTGGACACCGCCGCCCGAACTGGTGACGAACATCCGTCCCGTGCCGGGGTCGAACGAAACGACTTCACCGGCGCTGGTCCCGCCGGGCTGGTTGGCGGAGATGTTGCTCAGCAGGGTCATGCTCTGGGCATGGACCCAGGAAGACAAGCTCGTGAGAGCCAACACACAAACAGCGCTGCGCTTGATGGACATTCTGAACCTCGTGGGTAATGAGTGACTCTGGACAGACAACCGGGGGCACGACAGACAGGCCTGTTCAGGCGGCACACCCGAACGGAGGAGAAAAGTAATCTGCGATTATTTGCCCGCGATGAGCGGACGGTTAAAATCCGTCCCAAATCTGCCGGGCGGTGTGAGAAGCGTTCGGGCGTGTGACGGGGATAAAGATCGCGGCCAGTGTTATTCCAGTTCACCCGGGTGCGGTTTGCGGAGGAGCACGCGGTCGCCGGGCTGGAGGCCGTCTTTGATTTCGACGTACGTGTCGCTGGAGCGCCCGATCTTGACCGGGGCCTTCCGCACCCTGCCGCCCGACGACGGGACGTAACAGAACCGCTCACGCCCCTCGGTGTAGACGGCCTGGATCGGCACGGTGAGCGCGTCCTCGACGTGGCCGACCATGATGATGCCGGTGCAGCGCATGCCGGGTTTGAGGTTGCGGTCGGAGGCGTCTTCGAGGTCGACCCGGACCTTGTATTCCCGCAGGTCGGGGTTGAGCCAGCCGGCGTCCTCCGCCATCACGCCGATGAACGAGATGGTGCCCGTGATGGGCCTGCCCGGTTGCGCATCGACGTTGACCGCGACCTGCTGGCCGACCTTCACCTGCGGGAGCATGACCTCGTGGACCTTGATCTCGGCGACCATCTTCGACGTGTCGGGCAGGTAGATGATCGTCTCGTTCTGTCGGACCTGCCTGCCCTGCGTGATCGGGTCGTCGCGCCGCCACCGGCTGCTGCCCTGCGAAGTGGCGTAAACCACAAGACCGTCTGACGGGGCTTTGATGACGGTGGATTCGAGCTGGTGCTTGAGGTTTTTTAGCCGATCTTCACGGATTTCGAGGGCACGCTTCTTGGATTCCGTGTCGGTGCGTGCCGTTTCGACAGAGATGGTGTTGGTGCGGAGGGTGCGATCAAGCTCGGCCTGGGCCTGGTCGACATCGGATGTGTATTTGCTCCGCTCCTTGGGCTGGGTGTAGTGGGTGTAGACCTCGATGGCCAGCTTGGCGGTCTCCAGCGCGTTCTGCGCTTCGATCAGCGCGATCTCGTCGTCTTCCTTTTCGCTGAGGCTGATGAAGTTTTCCTCGTAAAGCTGCTTGCTCAGTTCAAGGTCGCGCTTGGCACGTTCGAGGGTGCGCTGGGCTTTTTCGAGGGCGAGCTGGTTGTCACGCTGCTGCTGCGGGTCGTCGCCGTTCTCCCACTTGGCCAGGTCCAGCTTCGCCAGGGTGAGCTTGACCTCGGCGGCCTTGCGCTTGCTGTCGGCTTCGCTCTGGGCGACGGCGTATTTCTCCTTGGCCGAGGTGAAGTCGGCCCGAGACTGCTCGGTGCTCAGCTCTTCCTGCTGGAGCTTCTCCTTGACCTCGTCATCCGCAAAACGCACGAGCACGTCACCCGCCTTGACGCTGGTCCCCTCGGGCACGACCTCCAGGATCGTCGACGTGCCCTCAACCTCGCACTTGATCTCGATGTTGTCCCTGGCCACAAGCTCGCCCGTGGAGGTGATCGTCAGGTCGAAGCTGCTTCGCTTGAGTGTGAAGTAATCGGATGCCGACGCGCTGGGCTGTGATGGCGGGTTTTCGCTTGACGAGGCCCCCATCACGCGCCACGCCAATCCCGCCGCCACCAGCAACATGACCACCATGAACGTGACGACCACCGTCAGCGCCCGACCGCCCCGGTGGAAGTCATGGGGGGTGGATGCGCTCTTCGTGTTGGGTTCGATCACAGGCATGACTGTACAACGGACCGACATTGGACTATTCCACTTTAGCCTAATCCATTCACGGTGACGATTCGCTCAGGGCTCGGGGGCGGGCGGGCTTTCTTCCAACGATCCTTCCTCGAGAACCCCGGCAGGCTGCGGCGGCGCGGTCGCGGGTTTGATTTCGGGTTTGAGATGCGTCGGCGAGAGCCAGCGCCCGTCCGGCGCCACTCGCATCTGGCCCGTGTCAAGAAGAAACCGCAGGATGCTCACACGCAGGTCCCGCTTGGCAGAGTCGTAAAGGTTCTCCGCCTGCAACAGGTCGTCCTGCGCTTCGATGAAGTCGCGCGGCCCGAGCGAACGCAGACGCAGCAGCACGCCACGCAGTCGCTTGGAAGAAAGCTCGATGTTCCTCGCCTGCAGGTCGAGCGTGAATCGTGATTGCTCGATCTGTCGGGCCGAGTCACGCACGTCCTGTGCCACGCGGTCACGGTCGAGCGTGAATTGACGCTCGGCACGCTCGAACGTGATGAGCGATTGACGGTAGCGGATGTCCTCCACCCTTCGATCCAGCGGCGCATCGAAAGTCACACCCGCCGTGTAACCCCCGCTGCCCGCGTCGAGGTCCAGACCGGCGTAGCGCTTCGAGCCGGTGGCTGGAACGCTCACCGATGCGCTCACGTCCAAGTCGGGCAGGCGGTTGTTGGCAGCCACCCTGACCTGTCGTTTGGCGTCATCCACTCGGTCGCGTGATGTCTGCAGGTCCAGACGGTATTCCCACGCCCGCGCCACCGCTTGCTGCGCATCAAGCACCGGGTCGGGGATGACCAGGTCCACGGGTTTCACGGCTAACGGCTGAACGGTCGGGATGCCCAGCCGGACCTTGAACGCATCGAGCGAGCCGGCGTATCCCTCGTTGGCACTTGCCAGGCTGTTCTGGGCAAAAAGCACCTGTTGCTCGGACCGCTGCACCTCGAAAAACGGCGTGCGCCCCGCGTTGGCCAGCGCCTCGATACGCTTTCGGAGCCACTCGAAGTTCTTGACCTGCCGTTCAAAGTTCCCGATCTGTGAACGCTGACGCAGCAGGTCGAAATAGTTCGTCGCAATCGAGACCAGAAACTCCCTGCGGAAGCGCTCGAAGCGCCGCGTGGCATACACCAGCTCACGCTCGGACTGGATCAGGTCTTCCCTCGCAACCTCACCGGCCCCACGCAACAGCGGCAGCGTGATCGATGCGGTCACGTCGGCCCCCTGCTCATCACGCACACTTGAGCCGGCCACCGCTTCGTCTAATCGATTGATATAGTTCACCACCGCCGAGACCGAGGCCTCGCCGCCGTAGGGCAGGCGCTGCCGAACGCCCGTGGTGTTGAGCAGTTCAAAGACCTGGTCGTGGTCGCCGGCCTCGGGTGTGCCGGTGAATCCGGCTGAGAACGTGCTGAAAAACCGCGGGCCCCAGAGGTGGTGCTCGGCCAGCAGGTCCAGCGCCGAAAGAATGAGCGCCTCCTTCTCCGAACGGTACTCCCTGCTGTGCTCGATCGCATAACACAGCACCCCCTCGAGGTCGAGTTCCAAAATGTCCTGACCCCCGGCTGCGGGGCTCTCCTCTGTCAACGGTGAGCGCACGCCGGCGGGGGATGTCTCATCGGTCCGTGCTCTGACGGGCAGGTCCTCCGCCGAGGGGTTGGCGGTCGCGGGGTGCTCGTCGTAGATCGAACGCGAGGCCTTGAGTGGCTCGCGGGTCGGGACACGCTGTTGATCGTTGGACGCGTGTGAGCCGAGCGTCTGGGACTGACGGCCCTCGATCATCCGATCCACTTCACGATCCAACCGACTCATGCCCAGCGAATCGCAGCCGACCAAGAAAAGCAGCGACACAATCGGCGACAAAAACGGGCTGACTCGGGACCGCATAATCGGAATTGTAGCACCCTTGAAAAACCACGAGAACCCAACAGCGACGATCAGACACCGCTCTCACCCGCGACGGTCCAAAGGCGACCCGTGCGGCGGTATTGCCTAACGCCTATCATGGCCAAACATTTTGTTTCGCTCTCATCGGAGTCCCCATGGCCAGCATCACCTACGACGGGAAGAGTTTCTCCATCGACGGCAAACGCATCTGGCTCGTCAGCGGCGCGATCCACTACGCCCGTGTCCCACGTGAACTGTGGCGATCCCGCATCCGTGCCGCAAAACAAGCCGGCCTCAACTGCATCGAGACCTACTGCTTCTGGAACGCACACGAACCCACACGCGGCGACTTTGATTTCGATGGTGACCTCGATGTCCGCGCGTTCGTCAAGATGATCGGCGAAGAGGGGATGTTCTGCATCCTGCGACCGGGGCCTTACATCTGTGCCGAGTGGGACTTCGGCGGTTTGCCGGCGTGGTTGCACAACGTCGAGGGCATCGAGTACCGCAAGACCAACGGCCCGTTCCTTGAAGCCTGCTCGCGCTACCTCTCACAAGTCATGGAACAGGTGCGAGACTTACAGGTCACCACGTCGACCGGTTCCGTCACCACGACCGGTGCGCGGGGCGGGCCGATCGTCATGATCCAGGTCGAGAACGAATGGTTCAGCGACGACCCGCAACACGTCGCCGGCTACCTCAACGAGATCGCGCGTTACCTGCGCGAGAGCGGCGCCACCGTCCCGCTCAACGAGTGCAACAACCTCTGGGCCCCGCTAGAGGGCGTGATCTCGACGTGGAACGGCCGCGGCCGCCTGCCGGCCAATCTCCGGCAGATGGCGGTGGTGCAGCCCAACGCCCCGCGCATCGTGACCGAATACTGGCCCGGCTGGTTCGACCACTGGGGCGGCAAGCACGCCAACGTCCCCGCCCAACACCACGAGGCCTACCTCGCGGGCATCCTCGCATCCGGCGCCCAATACAACCTCTTCATGTTCCACGGCGGGACGAACTTCGGGTTCTTCGGCGGCCGGACCGTCGGCGGGCCCGACGTCCACATGACCACGAGCTACGACTACGACGCCCCCCTGCTCGAAGCCGGCGGCCGCGGTGAAAAATACCTGGCCACCAAACGCATCAGCGTCTTTGCCAACACGTTCGGTCACGTCTTGGCCAACCTCGAAAAGCCCGCGCACTCGACCTTCATCCCCGAACCCATCCGCCCCGACCACCCCCCCGCCCTCATGCACATGCACGGCCCGCAGGGCGATGTCGTTTTCATCATCCGCCACGAACAATACAAGGGCGAGACTTACAACCTGTTACTCCCCAACGGCCTCCAGTTACCCGTGCCGATGGGCAGCGACCGGGTCGCATGGGTGCTGCTCGATGCGACGCTCCCCAGCGGGCACAGGCTCACCATGAGCAACCTCAGACCGTGGGCGTTCGTCGGCAAACGCACGCTGGTGCTCTTTGGCCCCGCCGGCGCTTCGGGGCTGGTCAGCGTCAACGACGCCATCGCCACCGTCGAGGTGCCCAAGGGTCAAACCCCGACGCTGCTCGAACACGAGGGCTTACAGGTCGTCGTGCTCAACCATGAACAGGTCGACGCGGCTTACACCACGGGTTCAAAGCTCTATCTCGGCGCTGCATCGCTCGACGACCAGGACCAGCCCGTCGCGCTAAAGGGTTGGGCCAATACGACGGTCATCTCGGATGACAAACAGGAATCCTTCAAACACAAACCCACCGCCACGCCCCGCGCTCCGTCGCTCACCGGTTGGGCACACGCCCCCGTCACGGAACTGCTCACAGGGGAATCCTCCAAGTACAAACCCATCAAGAATCCCGCGACACTCGAAAGCCTCGGCCAGGACTTCGGCTACGGCTTCTACCGCATCTTGGGCAAAATCCCCGCGGGGTCGTCCGTCATGGCGCCGGGCATGGAAGACCGGATGCACCTTTATCAAGACGGCAAGTTCAAGGGACTGGTCGGCCACGGCCCCGGTGCGGGGACGCAGCCCTTCAAACTCGCCGCTGGCGACGGGCTGGTGGCGATGGTCGACAACCTCGGCCGATTCAACTACGGCTGGCACCTGGGCGAACCCAAGGGCCTCTGGGACAACCTCTACACGGTCAAACCGATCAGGTTGGGCAAGCCGACGACTCAAACACTCCCCCCGCCGGACTTCTCGGCCTACCGCGTTATCCTGACCAGCCACCGCACGCTCGACCGCACACCCGCGACGTGGTTGAACTGGAACATCAACCCGACCGGGCGATTGCCCATGATCCTCGAGCTGCACGGCTTCCCCCACCGCTGCGGCGTGATGGTGAACAACAAGCTCGTGGGTGTGTATGACCCGGCCCTCAAGTTTGCAAGGTTTACCCTCCACGTGGGCGACGCGCTGCGCGGCGGGAGGAACAAACTCACGCTCGCCCTGTGCGAACCGGCGGACCTCAAGAAACTCAATCTCGCCAAATGTGTCACGCTCTACGCCGCGACGAACAACCTCACCGCCAAAGCCCAGTGGGCCTTTTCGCCGTGGTCGCTTCCCGATGAAAAGACATTCCAGTCCCTGGGCAAGAGCGTCCCCGGCCTGTCGCAACCGGGCTGGTTCAAAGCGGAGTTCAACATTAAAAGCACCGATGCCCCCCTCTGGCTCGAACCGCGCGGGATGAGCAAGGGCCAGCTTTACATCAACGGCCACAACGCCGGCCGGTATTTCGTCGCCACCCACACCGGCAAAGAGGTCCCCCCGCAGAGGCTTTATTATCTCCCCGAGCCCTGGCTCCACACCGACAAGCCTAACACCTTGTTACTCTTCGACGAGCACGGCAAGCACCCCGGTAAGTGCGGGCTCGTTTACAACGCAATGGGGCCATACCACAAATGACCGGCTCCGACTCGACCCGCGCCCACCGTTCAGCCGCGGCCCCACAAAAAGCACGGTGCGGCGTGCTCACCGTCAGCGACACCCGCACGCGCGAAACCGACGCCGGCGGGAAGACCCTCGTCGAACTGCTCGAACAAGCAGGCCACACGGTCGAGCGATACGACATCGTCCGCGACGAACCGGTCGATATCGACAAGATGATCCGCACATGGCTGGACGCACGGCCCGCGCCCGACGTGGTCATCACGACCGGCGGCACGGGCATCGCCTCGCGCGACACCACGGTCGAGGTTGTTCAGCGTATCGCGCTGGACCTTGCGGGTAAAGAGATCGAGGGCTTCGGGGAGTTGTTCAGGATGCTGAGTTTCCAAGAGGTTGGCCCGGCCGCGATGCTCAGCAGGGCGCTGGCGGTCTTGATCGGGCAGACCCTACTCTTCACGCTCCCCGGCTCGACGAGCGCGGTGCGGCTGGCGATGGAGAAACTCATCCTCCCCGAGCTGCCGCACATGGTCTGGGAGAGAAAGCGATAAGACCGCCTACGTCACAGCCCCCGCCCGATCCGTTAGAATGGCTGGGCTATGGACGACACGAAGAGCAAGAAGGCTGTGCTGGAGACGGTCGAGCCGATCGGCAAGCGCATCCTGCTCCGCAAGGACGAGGACAAGAAACAGACCAAGTCGGGCATCCACTTGCCGGACAAGATCGAGATCCCCACGCTCACCGGGCGGGTCGTAGCGGTCTCGGCCCAGGTTGCCCACGACAGCGACTACCCCATCGAGCAGTACGACCGCGTGCTCTTCAACCCCAAGGACGCGATCCCCGTGGACTTCGAGGGGGATAACAGGTTGTTTGTCGTGCCGGTTGAGAACATCGTCGCGGTCTTCCGCAAGACCCCGTAAGCCTGCGTGCATGAGCGACACCCTGACCATTCAGCCGATCGGCCCGTTCCGTGCCACGGTCACGCCCCCCGGCTCCAAGAGCCTGACTAACCGTGCGCTGCTCCTCGCGGCGCTGGGCGAGGGAAGCTGCAAACTCACCGGTGTGCTCTTTGCGGACGATACCCGGGCGATGATGGCGGCGCTGCGCGAGCTGGGGTTTGATCTTGAGATCGATGAAGGTCAACAGTGCGTCACGGTCGAGGGCCTGGGCGGGACGATCCCGAAGCGAGATGTGTCGCTCATGCTCGGCAACGCGGGTACGGCGTACCGCTTCCTCACCGCCGCGTGCGGCGCGGTCAGGAACGGGGGCTGTTACAGGCTCGACGGCATCGCACGGATGCGTCAGCGGCCCGTCGGCCAGCTTGTGGATGCGCTGCGCAAGCTCGGCGGTGACATCCGTTATACCGGGGTCGAAGGGTATCCCCCTCTGGAGGTGCGTGGATCGGGTCTGCGCGGCGGGTCGGTCACGATGCCGCCGACTTTGTCGAGCCAGTACATCAGTGCGCTGCTGCAAGCCGGTCCTTACATGGCGCAAGGGCTTGAGCTTCGCTTCGACGGCCCCGTGACGAGCAGGCCCTACGTCGAGATGACGCTGGCGCTCATGGACCGTTTCGGCGTGACGTGTGAGGTGGATGAGCACTTCACGCGCATCACCGTCCCGCGCGGGGTCTACAAGGTTGACGAGTATGCCATCGAACCCGACGCCTCGAACGCGAGCTACTTCCTTGCCGCGGCCGCGGTGTGCCCCGGTTCGACATGCACCATCGAGGGCTTGGGCAAGTCGAGCCCGCAGGGCGACGTGGGCGTGGCGGACGTGTTGGCCAAGATGGGCGCGGGGCTTGTTTTTGGCGATGACTTTATCACCGTGATGGCACCGCCGACTCATCACATGTTGCGCGGGGTCGACATCGACCTCAACGCCATGCCCGACATGGCGCAGACGCTGGCTGTGGCGGCGCTTTTTGCGCGCGGGACGACTACGCTGCGCAACATCGGCAACCTGCGTGTGAAAGAGACCGACCGCCTCGCGGCCTTGCAGAACGAACTGACCAAGTTCGGCGCCACCGTCGAGGTCGAGGGCGACGACCTGTTCATCGATCCGCCCGACAAGCTCAGCCCCCCCACCGCCCCGATCCAGACTTACGACGACCACCGGATGGCGATGAGCTTCGCGGTGGCCGGCCTGCGCCTACCGGGGGTGGTCATCATGGACCCCTCGTGCGTGAACAAGACCTACCCCGGTTTCTTCGATGATCTGGGTCGGCTTGGCTCGCGGTTATCGCCCACCACACGGGGGGTGTCGTGAGCAAAGAAAAAAATAAACACAAGGGCTTCTGGCCTTACCTGAAATACATCCTGTTCTACCGCAGGCTGCTGATGTTCGCGGGGGTTGCGGCGCTGATCGACGCGGGCTGCGCCTTTGCGGGGTACGGCGCGCTGATCTGGGTCACCGAGCAGTTCCTCGGGCAGGACCAGACGATCCGCTCGGTGGTTGTCAGCAAGCTCACCGACCCGACGGTCGTGGCCATCATCGGCGACCACAGCGACCTGGCCCACATCATCCCGGCCGACCCTTTCAACGGGTTTGTCTTCATCCTCGCGGTGCTGCTGGTTTTTGCGCTGGTCAGCTCGGTCATGCGTTACCTGCACCAGTCGCTCATCATCACCGCCACGCTGCGCACGATCCTCCGCCTGCGCAAGCACGCCTTCTATCGACTCGTCAACGCGCCGATGTCGCTGCTCTTTACCGAGGGCGTCGCGCAGCAACTGAGCAAGGTCGTGCGCGACACGGCCATCCTCTCGTCGGGTTACAACGTGCTCCTGGGCAAGAGCGTGCGGAGCGTGCTCATCGGGCTGGTCTCGCTGGCGTGGGCGCTGATTATCAACTGGAAACTGGCTGGGCTTTTCGTGCTCGGCGGGCCTGTCGTCTACACCATCATGCGGCGCTTCGGCAAGACCGTGCGCAGGGCCTCGCGACACGCCAACAAGGAGTACGGATCGATGCTGGGCATGATCCAGGCCTCGCTCTCGGCCCTGAACGTCGTGAAGGTCCACCAGGCTGAGGGCTACGAACGGCGCAAGTTCAATCAGATCAACCGACGGGTGCTCGCCCAGGAGATGCGCGCCCGCACGGTCAAGGCCCTGGCCAGCCCACTGCTCGAGTTCATCGGGATGATCGGCGTGATGGTCGTAGCTATTCTTGCGGCGTATTACATCTTCCGCGGGTCGAGCGGGGCTGCGTCGCTGGAATTGCGGCACGATCTGGTGAAGGTGCTCATCATGCTGGCGATCTCGGGCGCGTCGTTCCGACCGCTTGCCAACCTCAACAACGACCTGCAGGAAGCGGCCGGCGCGGGGGACCGGGTCGAAGAATTGCTCAAGCTCCCGGTGGAGTCGCACCACCGTGGGCACGACCGGGCTTCGCGTTCACTTTCGGACGGTCAAGGCCCGCGACAGCCCCTGCCGCGGCACAGCCGAGACGTGGTTTTTGAGAATGTCTCTTACCGCTACCCCACCGCGCTCGAACCCGCGGTGCGTAACGTGTCGCTGCGTGTTGCGCACGGTCAGACCATCGCGGTCGTCGGGCCCAACGGTTCGGGCAAGACCACGCTGTTGAGCACCATCCCCCTGCTGCTTGAACCCACGACCGGCCGGGTGTTGATCGACGGTTTGGATATTACCGAGCACACGCTCGTGTCGCTGCGCAGGCAGATCGCAATGGTCTCGCAGCAGTCGGTGCTCTTCGAGGGTACGCTGGCGGACAACATCGCTTATGGTCGAAGTCACGAGCCGATGGAGAAGATTGTCGAGGCCGCAAAACAGGCCTTTGCGCATGAGTTTATCGGGGCGCTGCCCAACGGGTACCACTCGACGCTGGGCGAGGCGGGCGTGGGGCTCTCGGGCGGGCAGAGGCAGCGCGTGTGTCTTGCGCGGGCGATCCTGCGTGACCCGGCGATCCTCATCCTCGACGAAGCAACCAGCCAGATCGACAGCGAGTCCGAGGTCAAGATCAACCAGGCCATGGCGAGCTTCCGCAAAGGCAGGACGACCTTCATCATCGCGCACCGGCTCTCGACCGTGGTCGACGCGGACCTGATCGTGGTTATGCAGGACGGACGGATACTTGACACCGGCAAGCACCGGGAGTTGCTCACGCGCTGCGAGGTCTACCGGATGCTCGCCAGCACGCAGCTTGCGCCGGCGGGGGCAGGGAATGGATGATGAATGATGGATGATGGATGATGTGGGGATCGATCCATTGATGATTGATGAATGATCACTACTGTCCCAACATTACTCGAACAGCGACAACTGGTTAGCGAATGGGTCGGTCTTGGTATTTTCGTTTTGTCTCGAAAACGCCTGTAAAAGCGGGGTTTTTTCGAAAAGCGAGA